>LNFB01000264.1 GCA_001464385.1 Deltaproteobacteria bacterium Ga0077550
GGCGCCGAGCTCAAGCGCAATCTGATGGCCGAGTGGTGGCGCACGATGGTCCACGCGCGCGAGGACATCGTCGGCATCGACGCGTCGATCATCATGCACCCGCGCGTGTGGCAGGCCAGCGGCCACCTCGCCAACTTCGCGGACCCGCTGGTCGACTGCAAGCTGTGCGGCGATCGGTTCCGTGCCGACAAGGCCCCGCGCCTCGCGGCCGGCGAACCCGCCCCGATCACACTGGCCGACAAGGAGCGGGCCAAGGCCGCCCTCGAGCGCGCCGAGAAGTCCCTCGGTGTCACGCTCACCCGCGATGGCAAGTCGCTGCTCGGCGCGACCGCAGGCGACCGCGGCTACGTGTGCCCCAACTGCGGCTCGCCGTTCATGAGCGAGGAGCGCCAGTTCAACCTGATGTTCCGCACCAACCTCGGCCCGGTCGATCCGGTGGGCGACGTCGTCGACGTCGTCCGCAAGGCCCTCGCCGAGGGCGAAGACGACGCGGCGATCCGCGCGCGCGTCGAGGCCTCGATCGCCGACAGCGCGGTGTACCTGCGCCCCGAGACCGCGCAGGCGATGTTCGTGAACTTCCTGAACGTGCAGCAGAGCATGGGCATGAAGCCGCCGTTCGGCATCGCCCAGATGGGCAAGAGCTTCCGCAACGAGGTCAAGGTCGAGAAGTTCATCTTCCGCTCCTGCGAGTTCGAGCAGATGGAGATGGAGTACTTCGTCGTCCCCGGCGAGGGCCCCAAGTGGCTCGAGTACTGGAAGAACGAGCGCATGCGCTGGTGGACGTCGCTCGGCCTTCGCCCAGAGAACCTGCGGCTGCGCGCGCACGGGCCCGACGAGCTCGCCCACTACAGCGACGGCTGCTACGACGTCGAGTACCTGTTCCCGTGGGGCTGGGACGAGCTCGAGGGCATCGCCAGCCGCACCGACTACGACCTGAACGCGCACAGCCGCGAGTCGGGCAAGAAGCTCACCTTCTTCGATCAGGAGGCGACCGACCCCGCGACCGGCAAGACCGGCTGGCACATGATGCCGCACGTGATCGAGCCCGCCGCGGGCGCGACGCGGGGTCTGCTCGCGGTGCTGTGCGACGCCTACGACGAGGAGCCCGCCGACGCCGAGGGCAAGGGCGCGCGCACCGTGCTGCGGCTGCACCCGCGGCTGGCGCCGATCAAGGCCGCCATCTTGCCGCTGGTGAAGAAGGACGGCATGCCCGAGCTCGCCCGCGAGATCGTGAAGACCTTCCTCGCCGCCGGCGTGAACGCCAAGTACGACGAGCAGCACGCGATCGGGAAGCGCTACGCGCGGCACGACGAGATCGGCACGCCGTACGCCATCACCGTCGACACGCAGACGCTCGAGGACCGCACGGTCACGCTGCGCAACCGCGACGACCGCAGCCAGGTGCGCATCCCCATCAGCACCGCGCTCGACGTCGTCCGGCAGGCCCTCGCCGACGCGTGAGCGTTGCCAGGCCCCGGGGCCGGGCGTATCCTCGCGCCCGGGTGAACCCATGAACCAGTCGCGCACGGTGTTCTGCAAGAAGCTCAAGCAGGAGCTGCCGGGCCTGCCGTTTCGTCCCTTCACCGACGCGTTCGGCCAGGAACTCTACGACAACGTGAGCCTCCAGGCCTGGCAGATGTGGCTGAAGGAATCGCCGCGGTACATCAACACGTACGCCGTCGATCTGCAGACCGAGAAGGGCCGCGAGTTCCTGCGCGCGCAGATGCGGGTGTACTTCGGCTTCGACGAGGGCGAGCTCGCGTCGACGGCGTGGCGCCCGACCGAGCCCAAGCCGACCGACTCGAACGAGAACGGCTGACGCCGCCCGCTGTCGTCTTCAGGGCAGGGCGGGCACGCGGACGCTGCGAGCGACCTCGCGTCGCCGCAGCTTCAGCATCAGCGGCGCGACGGCGATGCCGACGAGGAACCCACCGAGGTGGGCGAACCACGCGACCCCCTCCGCCCCGGTGCCCTTGCCCCAGAACCCCATCAGGATGTGGAAGCCGACCCAGACGATGAGGTAGGCCCACACCGGGATCTTGAGCTGGATCCAAAGGATGACCTGGAAGAGCCGCTGCCTCGGGAACGCCCACAGGTACGCCGCGAGCACGCCGGCGATCGAGCCCGACGCGCCGACGATCGGCGTCGCGGTCTTCTTGGTCAGCCACACGTGGACGGCCCCGGCGATGATGCCGGTGACGACGAAGAAGATCGCGAAGCGGACGCGACCGAACAGGTGCTCGATGTTGTCGCCGAACGTGTAGAGGAAGTACGCGTTGCCCAGCAGGTGCGCCCAGCTGCCGTGCAGGAACATGTACGTCGCCAGGGTCCAGTAGTCGTGCTCGATCTTCAGCCGACCGGGGATGATCCCGTAGTACTCGGTGTCGATGAGCTCGAGCTGCTGACCGGCGAAGATGCCGACGAACACGGCGAGGGCGAGGAACACCATCCACGGGGTGCCGCGCGCGGGGTTGTCGACCTCGACGGGGAGGTGCGTGAGGACCTGGGCCGCCCAGATCGCGCCGCGCTTGAACCACCGCTCGGTCTTCGTGCCCTGACCCTCGCTCGTCGAGGCGGCCGCGAGCTTGCGGCGCTCGTTGCCGTCGAGCCAGAGCCCGCCGCAGGTCGCGCACCGCTCGACCGGGGTCGAGATCACGCCGGGCAGCTCGTGCTCGTTCATCGGCCCGTGGCCGTGGACGCAGCCCCGGGCGCTCACGCCCCGGGCGGGTTCGAGCACCTTCTCGACCCCCTCGAGGGCGCCGGCCAGGGTGTCGAGCTCGCCCGGGTCGAACCAGGCCCCGAAGCACACGGGACAGGCGTCGATCTGGACCCGCTGCGCCTCCGTATCCTCCGGCGCAGGGCGCCGGAACCACCGCTTCTGGTCGGTCTGCACCCAGTTCCCGTCGGCGCCCTTGCGGAGCGGGACCACGACGAGCTCGTGGAGCCGGCAGGTCGGGCACTGGGCCGAGAGTTCGGGGTGCAGGTCGGACAAGGTGGCCCCGATCATATCCGGAGGACGGACCCCACGGAATAATCACCGGACGGGCGTCGTCCGAGGAAACCACCGCGGCCCCAGCGGTACGCTACCATTCGAAACTGGCGAGAGGCGACCCCCACGATGAACCCGCGCAAGACCCTTCGAACCCTCGGTGCGATGACCCTCGGCATGCTGGTGGCGACCGCCGCGGTCGGCTGCAAGGGCGTGGAGAAGGGGCGCAAGAGCGACCGCACCGTGAAGGCGAGCATCCAGGCCTTCGACCCGAACGCCGACATCGGCTTCGACTTCGGGGACGGTGGTGGGGGCGGCGAGATGCCCGACGACTACGCGATCCGCATGGCGTTCAACAACTCGTTCGAGGGCATGGACGCCTGCGTCGCCTCGTACAAGGAGCGCAAGGGCATGTCGGCGGAGAAGCAGCTCGACGGCGAGATCTCGATCAGCGTGAAGCTGAACCCGAAGGACTCGCAGCCCCTCGGGATCAACGCCTCGATCTCGGGCAAGCACGACAAGGACGACGAGCTGAAGACGTGCCTCAAGCAGGCGGTCGACAAGGCGCCGTTCCCCACCTACGACGGGGCGCCGCGCATCGTCGACTTCTCGACGGAGCTCGACGCCGGGTCGGAGTGGGAAGAGAGCTGAAGGGCTCCGGCGGGCACGGGCACGGAGGAGCGAGACCCCTCACGGGGTCACGCTCCTAGCGGCCGACGCCGGTGTAACGGAAGCCGGCGGCCTCGACCTGGGCGCGATCCCATTGATTGCGCCCGTCGAGGAGCACGGGCTCCGCCATCAGCTCGCGGAGTCGATCGAAGTCGGGCGACCGGAACTGCCGCCACTCGGTGACGAGCAGGAGCGCGTGGGCGCCCCGGGCGGCCTCGTACATGTCGTCGACGAGGGTGATGCCGTCCGTCGTGCCGAGCTCGGCCAGGAAGTTCGGGCCGCCCTCGGGGTCGTGGACGCGGAGCTGCGCGCCGTCGGTGAGCAACGCCCGCGCGATGCGGAGCGCCGGCGCCTCGCGGACGTCGTCGGTGTTGGGCTTGAACGCGAGGCCCCACAGCGTGAACGTCTTGCCGGCGAAGTCGCCGCACATCTGTCGGGCCTTGCGGACCAGCAGTAGCTTCTGCGCCTCGTTGATGCGCTCGGCCGCGGCCACCAGGCTCAGGGAGAGGCCGTGGGCCCGCGCCGTGTCGAGCAGGGCGCGGGTGTCTTTGGGGAAGCACGAGCCGCCGTAGCCGACGCCGGGGTACAGGAACTTGTTGCCGATCCGGGGGTCAGTGCCCATGCCCGTGCGGACCTTCTCGACGTCGGCGCCGACCAGATCGCAGAGGTTCGCGATGTCGTTCACGAACGACACGCGCGTGGCGAGGTACGCGTTGCAGGCGTACTTGGTGACCTCGGCGGAGCGCGCGTCCATGTACACGATGCGCTCGCTCTGGCGCAGGAACGGCCGGTACAGCCGCGTGAGCAGGTCGCGGGCCGCCTCGTCGTCGGTGCCGATCACGACGCGATCGGGGTACAGGAAGTCGTCGACCGCGGTGCCCTCCTTGAGGAACTCCGGGTTCGACGCGACCACGATCGGGTGCGTGGTGAGCTCGGACATGATCCGGGCGACGCGTTCGGCGGTGCCCACCGGCACCGTGCTCTTGTTGACCACCACGACGCTGTGCGTGAGGTGCCGCGCGATGTCCCGCGCCGCCTCGAACAGGTACGCGAGGTTGGCCGAGCCATCCGGTGCCGACGGCGTGCCGACGGCCATGATGATGACCTCGCCGTGGGCCGCAGCCTCGGCGTTGCTGGTGGTGAACCGCAGCCGGCCCGCCGCCGCATTGCGCTCCACGAGGACGTCCAGACCCGGCTCGAAGATCGGAATCTCGCCGCGGCGCAGCCGTGCGATCTTCTCTTCGTCGATGTCGGCGCAGATCACATCGTTGCCGTGCTCCGCGAAACCTGCGGCGGCGACGAGACCCACGTACCCTGTGCCAATGACACTGACCTTCATGGAGGGCGGCGAGCATACGACAATCGACTTGGGGGTGCCAGCGGGGCCGGCATGAGCGACGCGGACGATTCCAAGGGCGAGGCCACGGGGCGTGACGGGGACGACGAGTTCGACCTGCTGTCGTCGCCCCTGCGACGCGTGCGGTTCGGTCGAGGGTTCGTGCTCGCGGGGCCCATCGGGCTCGCCATCGCCCTCGTGGCCAGCCTCTGGGTCTCCACGATGCACGTGCGCCATAGCGTCCTCGTCCAGGTCGAGCGCACCTGGATCGCGGGGGAGCGCCTCGGCATGCGGGTCGCGGTCGTGGCCACGAGACCGGGCCCAATTGAGGACGCCGTCGTCGAGGCCGAGATCCAGCAGGCGGGTCGGGCGCCCCACCCGTTGCCCGCCGCCGGGATCACCGCGAATGGGTCGATCGCGGAGGTCGCGTTCGAGGTGCCGCCGCTCGAGCCGGGGGCCGCGACGCTGCGGGTGCGGGTGAGCGGCGTCGGCGTCGACCCGATCGACGAGCCCATCGCGATCGAGGTCGCGACGGCCCGCTCGCCCGTGGTCGGTCAGCGGGTCGTATCGGGCTCGACGTTGCAGTACGGTGACGACAGCGACGCGCAGCCCGAGGGCCTGCGGATCGTCATGCGCCCCGCGGGACGGCTGCTCGCGGGGTTCGACAACGAGATCTTCGTCCGCGTCACCGACCCCGCCGGCGCGCCGGTGCGCTCGTCCGTCGACGTCGTGCTCGTCGACGGTGAGTTCATGGGCCACGCCGGCGATGGCGATCGTCCGCCGGTCCTGTTCTCGGGGAGCCCCGACGCCCTCGGGGTCGTGCGCCTCTACGGGCCGCTCGCGAGCGACGTGGTGCGCATCGAGGTCCGCGCCACCGGAGCCGACGGCAAGCCCCGCACGCGCCGGCTTCGCATGGTGAGCTTCGCGGGCGCGGTCGACGTGGTGGCGTCGCCCGCCGCCGTGGCGCCGGGCGACGCGTTGGAGGTCAAGGCGTGGGGCCTCTCGGACAAGGTGCCGATCCACGTGGACATCCACGGCGCAGACGGTGCGCTGGCCGACGTGATGTTCCCCCCGGTCGTCGGGCGCGAGCCGCCGCGGCCGTGGTCGGTGCCGACGAACGCCGCGGAGGGCCTGCTGCAGATCGAGGCCCACAACCACGTGACGGCGCCGGGCGAGTCGACCGCGATCGCCCGCGTCCAGGTCACTGCGATGGACGCGACGACGGCGACGAGCCTGCGCCCCCTCGTGGCGGCGCACCGCGAGGTCGTCGACGCGCCCCGAATCGAGCGCGACTACGACGACGCGCTCGAGCGGGCGTACCTCGACTGGTTGGAGCGCGCCTCGCTGACGCCGCTCGAGGTCGAGGGCGCGCGACGGCTGCTGCTCGGGACGCTGCCCGCCACGGTGTACGGTCCGCCGGTCGCCCTGGTGACCCGGCCGCGGCTCGAGGAGGAGCTCGCGCAGACCCAGGGCCGGGCGCGCATCGCCATGCGCGTCTTCCTCCTCGGGGGCGGCGCGCTGTTCCTCGGCGCGATGGCAGTCGGAATGATCCGCAGCCATCATCGCGCGGCCGCGGTGACGCTCGAGGAGCTTCGTCGCGAGGTCGACGGCGATCCGGCGGTGCAGGCCAAGCTCGAGGCGCAGGTCCGGCAGGCCGCGCGCGCGGGCATCCTGCGCGGCTTCGCGGTGATCGGCATCATGGTGGGCGGCATCGCCCTGACGATGTTCATCCTCGAGCGCATCGTTTGGGTCTTCTGAGCCCGACCTGCTACATCTCGGGGCGATGCCACGCGCCGTTCGGGCCATGATCCTCGCCGCTGGTTTCGGGTCCCGCCTGGGTGATCTGGGCCGCGCGCGCCCCAAGCCGATGCTGCCGGTCCTCGGCGTGCCGCTGGTGCGCTGGGCGGTCCGCTACCTGCGGCACCACGGCATCCGCGAGATCGTGATCAACCTGCATCACCTCGGCGAGCAGATCGAGGACGAGCTCGGCGACGGCACGCGAGACGGCGTCTCGATCGTCTACTCGCGCGAGCACGGGCACATCCTCGGCACGGGCGGTGGGCTCCGCCACGCGCGTCACCTCTTCGACGATGGCGCCGACGTGCCGCTGGTCGTGATGAACGCCAAGCTCCTCGTCGATCTCGATCTCGAGGCGGTGCTCGCGAGTCATCGCGCGGCGGATGCCGAGGCGACGATGGTCGTGCGTCCCGACGCCGACGCCGCGCGCTGGGGCAGCCAGCAGCTCGCTGCGGACGGCCGCATCGTGCGGTTGCTCGGTCGCGAGCCGGCTGCACAGGCACCCGAGCCCGTGTCGGAGCCGATGATGTTCACCGGCATCCACCTGGTCACGCCGCGCTTCCTCGATCGGATCCCACCCGAGGGCGAGCAGTGCGTGATCCGAACCGCGTACCGATCGCTCTTCGACGAGGGCCGCGGCCTGCACGGCTTCGTCACGCGCGCGTACTGGTGGGAGCACTCGACGGCCGAGCGCTACCTGCAGGGGGTCTGCAACGCGCTCGACGGTCGCGTGCCGTTGCCGTACGCGCCGGGGCCCGTGCGCGGCGTGGCGAAGGACGCGATCGTCGAGCCCGGGGCGATCGTGACCGAGCCGGTGTGGATCGGCGACGGCGCGCGCGTCGACGCCGGGGCGCGCGTGGGACCCCACGCCCAGCTCGGCGCAGGGACGCACGTGCGCGCGGGCGCCCGGGTCGAGCGCGCCGTCGTCTGGGGCGGGGAGGTCACCGGCGACGTCGTCGATCGCGTCGTGATCGGCGAGCCCCCTTGACGGGCATCGGGCCGTAGCCAATCTGGCGAACAACCGGCCGCCCCCATGACGCCGCGAGCGACGCGGCGGCAAGACCAACACCAGGGGGCGGTGATCCAACCCAGTCGTCGACGCGTCGCGTGTCCGTGGAGGTCCACGGGCCGCGGTGGCGAAGCAAAGGAACGCCGTCATGATCGCCCATCTTCTCCACTACGATCCGTACAACGAGCTCAACCAACTCAGCCGTCGGCTGTTCGGTCAGCCCGACGCCCGTCCCACGCCGGTGCGCGTC
This sequence comes from Deltaproteobacteria bacterium Ga0077550, assembly GCA_001464385.1. Taxonomy (GTDB): domain Bacteria; phylum Myxococcota_A; class Polyangia; order Nannocystales; family Nannocystaceae; genus Xiheibacterium; species Xiheibacterium aquaticum. The sequence continues at coordinate 8,051 of LNFB01000264.1, forward strand.
CCGATCGACGTCCGTGAAGAGGAGGACCACTTCATGGTCGAGGCGGACGTCCCGGGGTTGCTCCCCGAGGATCTCGAGATCGTCGCGACGCCCGAGCGCCTGACGATCAAGGGCTCCCGCAAGGCGGCCAAGGACAACGGCACGCTGCGTCGCGAGCGGACCGAGTACTCGTTCGAGCGCGTGTTGCAGCTGCCGCGCGGCATCGACGTGACCGAGGTCGAGGCCAAGCTCGACGCCGGGGTGCTCTCGGTGCGCCTGCCCAAGCGCGCGAGCGATCGCCCGCGCACGATCGCGGTGAAGGCCGTGAACAAGGCGCCCGAGGCCTGAACGTCGCGGTCGCTGGATCCCGCGGGTCGTGTCGATTCGACGCGGCCCGCTCGCGTCCCGACGGGTGGGGCGCGTGGCTCCCAGGGGTCCTGCGGCTATACTCCGCCGGGCGTCATGCAGAACGAATCGACACGCGTGAGGCTTCGGCTCCGGAACCGCGATCGTGCGGCGGTGGCACCTCTTCGGGTGGCTGCGCCGCTCCTGCTCGCCGCGATGCTCGGCGGCGGATGCAAGCCCGGCGAGCCCGGCGTCGTCGCGGTCCGCACGCCGTCACAGGTGACCGTCGCACCCGGCGTGGTCGCGCCCGCGCGGGCCGAGGCGCCGCCCGACGTCGTCGGCGTCCACGAACTCGAGCGTGCGTTCGAGGGCGCGGCGCAGATGATCGCGCCGTCGGTGGTCTCGATCATCAGCGAGCGCGCCGTCGATCAAGCAGAGATCCCCGCGTTCCTGCGCCCCTTCGGGCCGCCCGACGGCACCGTCCGCGGGCTCGGCAGCGGCGTCATCCTCGACGCCAAGGGGTACATCCTCACCAACAACCACGTGGTCGACGGCGCGAGCGTGCTCCGGGTTCGCCTGTTCGACGAGCGCGAGTTCGAGGCCGATGTCGTCGGCACCGACCCGAAGACCGATCTCGCGGTCGTGCGCATCGACGCCGATGGCCTCGTCCCGGCCCAGACCGCGAGCTCCGACGCGGTGCGCGTCGGGCAGTGGGTGATGGCCGCCGGCAGCCCGTTCGGGCTGTCGAAGAGCGTGAGCGCGGGCATCGTCAGCGCGCTCGGGCGCGGCGGCATGGGCATCGCCGACTACGGTGACTTCATCCAGACCGACGCCGCGATCAACCAGGGGAACTCGGGTGGTCCGCTCATCGATCTGCGCGGCCGCGTGATCGGGATCAACACGGCCATCGCGTCGCAGACCGGCGGCAGCAACGGCGTCGGCTTCGCGATCCCGTCCGACATCGCGCGGGTCGTGATGGCGCAGCTCATCGCGCACGGCTCGGTCGAGCGCGGCTGGCTCGGCATCGTCATGGGCCGGCTGACGCCCGCGCTCGCGCAGAGCTTCGGCTACGCGGGGGGCGACGGCGTGCTGGTCGATGACGTCGATCCCAAGGGTCCGGCGGCCGCGGCGGGCGTCCGCGCGGGCGACATCGTGACCCACCTCGACGGCAAGGCCCTGCGCGACATGGTCGCCCTGCGCAACGGGGTGGCCCAGCGGCGGCCAGGCACCAAGGTCGAGGTCCAGGTGTTCCGTGATGGGTCGACGCGCACGATCGACCTCCAGCTCGGCGCGCTCCCAGGGCAGGGTGAGGCCAAGGGCCGCAGACCCGGCGCGGGGAAGGCCAAGCCGGTCCCTGCCGCCGCGAGCGCGCATGGACTCCAACTCGCGGAGCCCACCGACGAGGTGCGTGCGCGCTGGCGCATCGACGTGCGCAAGGGAGCAGTGGTGACGGATGTTGCGCCCCGGTCCGTCGCCGAGCGGGAGGTGCAGCCCGGCGACGTCCTCAGCGAGGTCGGCGACGCGCCAGTGCAATCCGCTGCGCAGGCCAAGAAGCTGCTCGACAAGGCCGACTACGCACGCGGCGTCCGGGTCCGGGTGGTGCGCGGGGGCATCGGACGGTACGTGTTGTTGCGTCGCGCCCCATAACGATGCACAGAATTGGATCGGAGGGCGCCGACGTCGGCGCACGATCATGGCCGAGGGTTCACGGGAGTTCACGGTGGTGCTGGCCTACGGCCCGGCGGATGCGGCGGCGGCCGCGGCGTTGGTGGACGAGTTCGCCCGGCGGAGGCAGGCGGTGCTCCCCGTGGCGATCGTCGACTCCGACGCGCCGCTGCTCGAGGCGTGCGCCAAGCTCGGGGGCCGCGGGTTGTTCGTCATCGCCCGCGGCGGCGGCTTCGCGGCCAGCCGCGCGGAGTCGCTGCGCGCGGTCCTCCGCGACCTCGGGGTGCCGATGTCGCGCTCCCTGGTGCTCGCCCTCGACGCCACGGGGGCCGCGTCGTTCGTCGACCGCGTCGTCAACGTGCTGCGTCGGATCACGTCGGGGACCGAGACGGGCCGCATGCTCCCGCCGCCAGCGCCGCGGGCGGCGGCCACTCCGACGCCCAGCGACGCGGCGATCCGGACCGCGCCTGCCCCCGAGCGGGCCGCCGAGATCAGCGCCACCGCCCCGATGACCTACGCGGCGGTGCCCCCGTCGTTCGACGCGGATGGTCGCGCCGGGAGCCCGACGGCACCTGGCATCCTGCACTCCGCGGCGCTCGCGGTGGACGCGGGGAACCCCGCCGTTGCGCCCCGGCGTCGCGTCGCGCTCGTCGCCACGGCGCTCGCCTCGGTGGCGGTGCTGCTGTGGTGGGCGCTGCCGTCGTCGACCCCCGCCGTCGCGCCGATCGATGCCGCACCCCCGGTCGCCGATGCCTCGGCGGTCCCGGCTCCGAGCCGCACCGCCGCGGCGTCTCCGTCCCCGGCCGTGGCCGCGCCGGCGGCCGAGCCCGCCGCTGCGCCGGCAATCGAGGACTCCGACGTGATCGTCGACGCCCTGCGCAAGCGGGAGATCCGGGCGCTCGACGTCTTCGTCGTGGCCCCCGAGTCCAAGAAGCCCGCCGACTTCGCCCGCGCCTCGGCGCTGTGCGCCGGGCTGAAGGTCGCCGGCATCGACCAATGGCGTCTCCCCGAGATCGGCGAGTTGATCTCGATGTCGCGGGCGAAGATGCTGCGCAAGGGCTCGTATTGGAGCTCGACCAAGGGCGACACGTTCGGCGACCTTCGTCTCGTGCTGGTGGTGAAGCGCGAGCGCATCAGCCCGATCCCGGCGGGCTGGGACGGTGGGCGCGTCATCTGTGTCCGCGAGCGCGGCTGAGCGCGGCGGCTGATATCCTCGGATCGGCGTGTCGGATTCCGAGTCGTCGACGAGTCCATCCGACGCGGACCCGCCCGCCGCACCGAGCGTCGAGGCAGCGCAGGAGGACGGCGGCCTCGTCTCCGGCGCGGAGATCGGCCGCTACGTGCTGCTGCGGCCGCTGGCCACCGGGGGGATGGGCGTGGTGTACCTCGCGTTCGATCCCGAGCTCGATCGCAACGTGGCGCTGAAGCTCGTGCTGCCGCGGCGCCGCGCGCGGGCCGACGAACCCGACGCGTTGGTCGCCGAGGCGCGCGCGCTCGCGAAGCTCTCGCACCCGAACGTCATCCAGGTCTACGACGTCGGCCGCTGGGGCGACCGGGTGTACGTCGCGCTCGAGTACGTCGAGGGGCGCACGCTCGACGCGTGGCTGCGCGCGACCACGCGAACGCCCCGGGAGATCCTCGAGGTCCTCGTCGACGCCGGGCGCGGCGTCGCGGCGGCCCATCGCGCGCAGATGGTCCACCTCGACATCAAGCCGTCGAACATCCTCATCGGTGACGACGGGGTGGTCCGGGTGGTGGACTTCGGCCTCGCGCGGGCGGCCTCCGGGGCGACCTCGGCGGAGCTCACGACGTCGAGCGCAGAGGGGGCCCGCGCGCGCGTGGTCGGCACGCTCGGGTACATCGCACCCGAGCAGTTCCTCGGTCACCCGCCCGACGCGCGCACCGATCAGTTCAGCTTCTGCGTGACGGCATGGGAGGCCCTCACGGGGGTGCGGCCCTTCGCCGGGCGGACGCGCCGCGAGTACGAGCGCGCCGTGCTCGACGAGGTGCCGACGCTCGGCGAGGGGAGGCCGGTCTCTCCGCGCGTGCTCGCCGTGTTGCGCGTCGGACTGTCGCGGCGCCCCGCATCGCGCCTCGCCGACATGGAGGCGCTCCTGCGGGCGCTCGCCGCCGCGGCGTCCCCGTGGACGCCCGCGCGCAAGCTCGCCCTCGGCGTGGGGGTGAGCGCGGCCGTGGCCGCTGCGCTCGCGTGGGGCACGGGGCGTGATGCCTCGCCGTGCGCACGTGCCGGCGACGCGATCGCCGAGACGTGGAACGACGCGCGCGCGCACGCGATCGCCGAGGCGTTCGCGGCGACCGGGCTGCCCTACGCCGACGCGGCGTGGACGTCCGCGGAACACGAGCTCGAACGCCGGGTGGCCGAGTGGCGCGGGACGGATCACGAGAACTGCGTCGCGACGCACGAGCAGGGCGCACGACCGGTCGCCGCGTTCGAGCGCTCGCGATCGTGCCTCGCCGCCCGGCGCGACGAGGTCGCGGCGCTGCTCGGCCTGTTCGAGCGCGCCGACGCCAGCATCGTCGAGAGCGCCGCCTCGGCCGCACGGGCGCTCCCGGCCTCGGGGCGCTGCCTGGACGACGCCGAGATCGCGGGGGCTGGCGTCGGTGATCTCGAGCTCACCGACGAGCTCGGCCGCCAGCTCGCCGAGGCGTGGGCGTTGGGCGAGGCGTCGCGCTTCGAGGCTGCGATGGAGGTCGCGGCCCAGGTCGCCGAGGAGGCCAAGCGCGCCGCGTTGCCCGTCGTCGAGGCCCGCGCCTACCTGCTCGGGGGTCACGCGGCGGGGCGCTTGGGTCGGGCCAAGGACGCGCAGGCGCTCCTCGAGCTCGGGGTCCGCACCGCCGATGCCGCGGGGGCCGACGACGAGCGCGTCGCCGGGCTCACCGATCTCGTCTACGTCGCGGGGCACGTCGGGGGCGATCCGAAGCGCGCCCACTGGTTCGCGAACCTCGCCCGCGCGCTCCTCGTGCGGCTCGGCGAGCCACCCTCACGGGCGACGGTCCTGCTGCTCAACGAGGCGGTCGTGTTCGCGGACGAGGGGCGCTACGACGAGTCGCTCGCCACCTACCGCGGCGCCCTCGCGGCGTGGAATCGAGGCGAGCTCGTCATCGACGACACGCTCGCCGTGCTGTTCAACAACATCGGCAGCCTCCACCTGTCGCGCGGCGAGTACGGCGAGGCCGCGGTGTGGTTCCTCCACGGCTACCTCTTGCGCGTGTCCCTGGCGGGCCCCGAGCACCCCGCGGTCGCGGACGTGCTCATCAACTGGGGGAACGTGCTGCTCCACCTCGGTCACGCCGAGCTCGCGCTCGATCACAACCGCCGAGCGCTGGCGATCCTCGAGGGCGCGCGCGGCCGCGACGACCCGAGCGCGCGTGTGGTGCTCAACAACATCGCGGTGATCCTGCTCGAGCTGGGGCGCAACGCGGAGGCCCGCGAGTACTCGCGGCGCGCGCTCGAGCTGTGGCGCGGGCTCGAGGGCGAGGACCCCATGGCCGCGGTCGCCCTGGCCAACCTGGCGCAGGGCGACCTGTCGCGCGGCGATCCGGCCGCGGCCCTGTCCGCGTATCGCCGCTCGTATGCCCAGCTCCGGCGCACGCTCGAGCTCGGGCACCCCTACGTCACCAACGCGATGACCGGCATCGGGCGCGCGTTGCTGGCGATGGGCGGGGCGGTCGACGCATCGGTGGTCCTGCGGCACGCGGTGGCGCTGGCGGACCGCGGCGGGGCGCCCGACGAGCTGCGGGCCGAGCCGCGCTTCGCCCTCGCCCGCGCCCTCGCCGAGGACGACGCCGCGCCCGCGCTGGTGCTGGGCCTCGCGCGTCAGGCCCGAGCGCTCTACGCGGAGCTCGGTCCCTACCGCGCCGAAGAGGTCGCCGAGATCGACGCCCAGCTGGCGCGGTGGCGGCGGGCGTGGGCGCGCGACGACCGGTGAGTCACGCCCGCTTCGCCGTGAGGACCGGCGCGGAGGGCTCGGGCATGCCGCCGACGATCACCGTCTCCTCGTGGGGCGCGTCGGGGTGGGCCTCGCGCTCGTCGAACAGCGGCTCGGTGTCGGGCATCAGCCCGAGCGGCGCGGCGATCTTCGCCCCGATCACCCACTCCCACACGGTCGACAGCGGGATGTGGTCGAACAGCGCGCGCAGGCCGACGACCTCGAGCATGGTCTTCTCGGAGAACGGCATGCGATCGCGACCGTCGAGCAGGGCGCGCTCGAGGATGTTCGTGATCTCGTCGCGGGGGAGGAACTCGACGAGGGTCGGCACGCTGAGGGCGCGCACCACGTCGCGGTGGTTGACCAGCCCCTCCTCCATCGCGCACTCGACCACGTAGGTGGTGTGCGCTCGGATCGCGAGCACGCGCTCGGTCGATGTCGCCGTGTGCAGCCAGAACCGGGGCTCGACGACGAACGCCCACAGGTACTGCGGATCGAGGAAGCGGATCCGATCGTCGGGCTCGAAGGTCGCGACGACGGTGGCGGCGTCGGTCTCGCCCTCCTCGAGGGCGATGACGAGATCCTCGCCGGAGCTCTCCGGGCTCTTCTTCAGGGCGATGCGGGGCCGGGTGCCCACGGTGGCCTCGAGGATCCGGGCGCGGCGCGCCGGCTCCTCGGCCAGCGCGTGCATGATCGTCAGCGGCGAGAAGTGGCGGAGGAACTCGGCCGGCGTGCGCAGCCCGGTCGCGAGGCCGTGCTCCACGACCTGGGCGAGGAACCGCTGGCGGGGCTCGGGGAGCTTCGAGCGGAACGCGAATTCCATGCGAACGGCGGACCTCGGGGCGCACCACGATATCGCAAAGCTCGGCGCCGTCGCCACCGGCCGCGCCGGGCCGTGGGGGCGGGCACGACGCCGTCCCGTTGGGTTTGACAGTTTTCCCACCGACGTCCCACACTGCCCCCCGTGCTGCCGTCCGCCACGCGGTTCGTCTGGGGTCCTGTCGCCATCCGCAGTGTCGCCGCAGCGACGCTCGCGACGACGCTCGGCTGCGGTCGCAGCGACTTCGGGCTCGATGGTGTCGGTACCGACGGGAGCTCGTCGAGCGGAGCGTCGGTCGAGGACTCGTCGTCGAGTTCGGGCGATCCGACGAGTGTCGACACCACCGGTACGCCGACGGTGACGATCACCGACACGAGCAGCGAGTCGACCGCGGTCGACTCGTCGTCGTCGGAGTCATCCTCGAGCTCGTCGTCGGAGTCGTCGAGCTCGACCGGCAACCCGCTGTGCGGCATGGGGACGTTCGTGGGCGACGCGGTGATCCGCGACGCCGACGACGCGGCCGCGCTCGAGGGCTTCGACGAGATTTCCGGCAGCCTCTTCGTGCAGTCGTACGGCGAACCGTCGTTGCCGGAGCTGCACTGCCTGCGCGCCGTGGCGGGCGCGGTCGATATCCGCGACAACCCGGGCCTGCGCGACCTCGCCGGGCTCGATGATCTCCAGAGCATCGGTGGCTACCTGTACGTCACCACCAGCCCCCAGCTCGAGTCGATCGGCGCGTTGGCGTCGCTGTCGAGCATCGGCGACTTCCTGTTCGTCACCGACATCGGCGGTTTGTCGTCCCTCGACGGCCTGCAGTCGTTGACGAGCGTCGCTGGTCGCATCCGGCTGTGGAACCTCGACAGCCTCCAGAACGTCGCCCCGCTCGCGAACGTGGGTGGGGTCGTCGGCGGCGTCGAGATCGGCGACAACGCGTCGCTCGACAACATCGACGGGCTCGCCGGGCTCGACGGCGTCACGGGTGACATCCTCGTCAGCGACAACCCGGCGCTGACCGACATCCTCGGGCTCATCGGCCTGCAGGGCGACGTGCGCACGCTGTTCGTGATCCGCAACGCAGCGATGTCGTCGCTGGCGGGCCTCAGCGGGCTCACCGAGGCCACCGGCGACGTCCGCATCGAAGGCAACTCGGCGCTGGGCAGCCTGACCGGCCTGAGCGCGCTTGGTCTGGTGGCGGGCTCCGTCACGATCCAGAGCAATCTCCTGCTGACGTCGCTCCTCGGACTCGAGGGCATCGACGCGGTGGGCGGCAACGTGATCGTGTTCGACAACGGCGCCCTCCAGAACGTCGACGCGCTGGCCTCGCTCGACGCGATCGGCAACTTCCTCGTGCTCGAGAACAACGCGGTCCTCACCGACATCGACGGACTCGTGTCGGTGCAGTCGATCGGGAACTCGCTGTGGATCCACGACAACGCCTCGCTCGCGACGCTCGACGGGCTGAGCGGCCTGCAGGCCATCGGCGGGGTGATGTCGATCTCGGGCAATGCGTCGCTGCAGAACATCGACGGCCTCGCGAACCTGGACCAGGTCGGCGATCTGCTGCGCGTGCTCGCCAACAACTCGCTGCAGAACATCGACGGCTTGGCCGGTCTCGGGGCCGTGCCCTCGGATCTGCGGATCGAGGACAACGACCTGCTGCAGGACCTCGACGGCCTCGCCGGGCTCACGTCGGTCGGCGGGCAGCTCGTCGTTCGCAACAACCAAGGCCTCGTCAGCCTCGCCGGGCTCGCCGGCGTGCAGACCGTCGGGACCGACGTGGTGATCCAGAACGACGACAGCCTCGTCGGCGTCGACATGCCGTCGTTGGTGACGGTCGGGGGCGGCTTCCAGGTCCGTGAGTGCGCGGCGCTCGGCAGCGTCACCGGCCTGCCGAACCTGCTCACCGTGGGCGACTACTTCCACTTCTCGGAGAACGCGTCGCTGACGTCGATCGCGGTGGCGCCGTCGCTGTTGGCCGTCGGCGGCAACCTGACCATCCGCGACAACCCTGTGCTCGCCTCCCTGACCGGCCTGGGCGCGCTGGGGTCCGTCTCGCTCGACTTCCGCGTCCATGACAATCCCCAGCTCCCGACGTGCCAGGCGATCGCGGTGCTGGTCCACGTGATGGTCGGTGGTGGGGTCAGCGTCGTGAACAACCTCGCCGATGCGTGCGGCGGCTGAGCCCGGGCCCGGCGCCCGACTTGGTACACTTCCGCGGGCACCGTGAGCACCGCGTCGAGCAGGGGGGCGCGTCCGCGAGAGCGGGTGCTCGCGTGGTTCGAGCGCTGGCCCTGGCTGCGCTCGCTCGCGGTCTATCTCGCGGCGTTCGCCGCGCTCGCGGTGCTCTCGGGGGCCCAGTGGAAGGGCGCCAGCCGGGACAACCATTTCGTGCACATGGCAGCGGGGTGGCTGCACGGCGAGCTGGCGCTCGAGGGTCGACCGCCCGGCTACTGTGACGCCAAAGCCCGCGCGGCGAAGGCATGCAGCGGCCATCGCTTCGACGACTGGGCGGTCGTCACCACGCTCGAGCGCGCCGACGGCAGCAGCGTCCGCGGGTTCCCGTGCCGCACGCACGCGTGCGCCGACACGCGCCGGCAGACCCGCGTCGAGCGGTGGTGGGTCCTCGGCGCCGGCTGGATGGACTTCGCGCCCGGCGAGATCGTCCGGCGACAGGAGACGTGGTACGTCAGCTTCCCGCCCGGTCCTGCCGTGGTGTTCCTGCCCGCGGTCGCTGCGTTCGGGTTGCGGACGCCCGACGTGCTGCTGACGCTGCTGCTCGGCGCGTTGATCCCCGTGGTGCTCGTGCGGATGCTCGACCGCGAGCGCACGCGTGCCGACGGTCGCGGCCGGGAGCACGTCTGGATCGCGGTGGCGTGGACGCTGGCGAGCCCCGCGGCGCTGCTCGCCGCGAACGGGCGCGTGTGGTTCACCGGGCAGATCGTCGGCGCGCTGGCATCGGCGCTGTACCTCGCCGCGAGCTGGCGCGCGCGCCAGCCGGTGTGGGCCGCGATCTGGCTGGGCCTGGCCATCGCGTGCCGGCCGATCAACCACCTACCGGCGGTGATCGTGTTCGGGTTCTGGTGGTGGCACGCCGGCCGCGATCGCGGGGCGCTCGTCCGCTTCGCCGTGCCGTTGGTGATCATCGGCCTCTCGCTGGCATGGTTCAACTGGGTGCGCTTCGAGGATCCGTTGGAATTCGGCCATCGCTTCCTCGAGACCCGCTGGCAGACGCGCATCCAGGAGCTCGGCCTGTTCAGCGCGAGCTACGTGCCGCGCAACCTGCAGTGCCTGCTCACGCTGCTGCCGCAGTGGTCCGCCGCGGCGCCGCACCTGCGCGTGTCCATCCACGGCGCGGCGCTGTGGATCGGCTCTCCCTACCTGCTGCTCGCGCCGCTGCATCGCCAGGCCTTCGTCGGCCGCGGCGCGCTCTGGCTCGCAGTCCTCGGATCGGCGCTGCCATCGTTGGCGTACCAGAACAGCGGACAGATGCAGTTCAGCTACCGCTTCGCCGTCGACTGGTTGCCGATGGTGCTGCTCGCGATGGGCTTCGCGGGCGCGGCCTCGCGACGGCGGTTCCAGCTGCTCGTCGTGGCCGGGGCGCTGGTGCAGGGGTACGGCGCCTGGGAGTTCGCGCGGGCGCCAGGGCGGCTGTTCGTCACCGATCCCATGGGCTGGCCGTTCCAGGCCGAGCTCGAGGACTGACGTTCGACGGGGCGGTCGAGGCTCGCGTCAGCCCTCACCGATCTCGACGCGGTAGCTGACGGTCATGCGGGCGCCGTCGTACTCGGGGAGCTTGTACTCGAACAGCGAACGTCGGGCGCACGCGCTGACGAGCGGGTCCGAAAGCGTCGACGACGGCAGCACCGACACCGCGCTGATGCGGCCGTCGGACTCGAGCTCGAACTGGAACTCGAGGTCGCCGCTGACGAACGGGTCCATGCTGCTCGAGTAGCAGGCTGCGATGTCGATGCACTCGAAGATGCGGCCCTGCACCGGCATCAGCTGCGCGTGCAGGTCGATGTTCTGCGGCGTGCCCTCGCCAGTGTCCATGTTCGTGCGGCGCGAGCGACCCTTCTTGAACTCGGGGATGTCCTTGGTGTCGAGGAGCGTGTCCTTCGCCGGCAGCGCGCCGTCGAGGTAGGGGCACGTCGCGCCCTCCTCGACCTCGGTGCCGGCGATCGGGCTGTGCGACGACGCGAGCGTCGGCAGGCCATCGACGCAGTCGCCGAGCTCGCAGTCCGCGACGGGAGCACACGCACCGTTGCTGCACGGGTCGACGCTCGCGACGTCCTTCTCGCAGGCCGCGACGCCGAGCAGACCGAGCAGACCGAGCCCGCGGACGCGGGAGCGGACACCGGAGAGGATCGTGATCGCGGGGGGGCGAGCGATGCGCGACACCATGGGTCCACGCTACACGATTCGGTCCGTCAAACATCGTTCGCCGGCGGTTCGGGCGCATTCTGGTCGGACCCTGTGCCGCGGGTTGCGATCATGTGGGACACCACCTCGCAGATCCGCGTCGGTTCTGTAGTCGAGCCGACACGCATGCGGCCCCGATCGCGTGGGCGGGGCTCGTGTCGAGGACGCGGATGTGGGCAACGCCACACGTCGTGCGGCGCGGCGGCGAGCGACCGCCGCCACGATCTCGCGGAGGTGATCCCGGCCGTCGCGGGTCGCAATCGCGCCGTCGCGCTACGGCGCGGGGGCGAAGCTCGGGCTCGCGGCGAAGCGACGCACGTGGTGCTCCTCGTCGCCGAACATCACGCCGAGCGCGTGCATCCGCTTGAAGTACAGACCGACGTCGTGCTCGTCGGTGATGCCGATGCCGCCGTGCAGCTGGATCGCCTGCTGCGTCACGAAGCGACCGCCGGTGGCGAGCTGTGCCTTCGCCACGCTCACCGCACGCCGGCGCAGATCGTCGTTCTCCTCGTCGGCGCGCACGGCCGCGAGCACGGCGACCGAGCGCACGAGCTCGACCTCGACGAACATCTCGACGGCGCGGTGCTGCAGCGCCTGGAACGATCCGATCGCGACGCCGAACTGTTCGCGCGTGCGAAGGTGGCCGACGGTGAGCTCGAGCACCGCCTGGCAGATCCCGAGACCCTCGGAGACCGCCATCGCGGCCGCGGCGTCGTGGGCCCGGTCCAGCGCGAGTGCAGCGTCGCCCCCGGCGAGGCGGTGCTCGTCGTCGACGACGCCGTCGATGTGGACCGACGCCGCGCCGAGGCCGTCGATGGTCTGCACGCGGTCGATGCGGAGCGCCGCGTGGTCCCGCGGCAACGCGAACAGCTGCGTCTGCTCGCCGTCGGTCGCCGAGACCACGAGGACGTCGGCGTGCTGCCCGTGGGCGACGAACTGCTTGGCCCCGCGGACGCGCCACGCGGCGCCGTCGCGGGTCGCGGTGGTCGAGCGCGGCTGGGGATCAAAGCGGTGGCCGGCCTCGGCGTGGGCCAGCGCGAGGCTCGAGCGGCCGTCGATGAGCGGCGCGAGCCAGCGCGCGTGCTGCTCCGCCGAGCCCGCGCGCAGCAGCGCGAGGCCGGCATGGATCACGCTCGCGAGGTACGGCTCGGGCACCAGGGCCGCGCCGAAGGCCTCGAGCAGGAGGCCGACGTCGACGAGTGTGCCGCCGAAGCCACCCGCGGCCTCCGGGAACGGCAGCGAGAGCCAGCCGAGCTCGCCCATCTCGCGCCAGAGCCCGCGGTCCCAGCCGTCGCCGGTGACGCCCGCGTGATCACGGAGCTTGCGGAAGCGCGTCACGGGCGAGCGCTGCTTGGTGAACGTGCGCACCGAGTCGCGCAGGAGCTTCTGTTCGTCGCTGAGCTGGAAGTCCATGGTCCTACGCTCCCGGCAAGCCGAGGATCAGCTTGGCGATGATGTTCTTCTGGATCTCGCTCGAACCGCCGTAGATGGTGGTCGCGCGGTTGTAGCAGTACGTCGAGGCGACCGACTGCTCGAGCTCGGAGACCACGCCGGGTTGGTTGAACCAGGCCAGCGCGTCGGGCCCCATCACGTCCATCGCGAGCTCGAACGCCCGCTGGAAGATCTCGGAGCCGCGCAGCTTGAGGATCGACGACTCGGGGCCCGGGGCATGGCCGAGGGCGGCGCCGGCGAGCGTGCGGTAGTTCGCCATCTGCAGCGCCTCGAGCTGGATCTCGAGCCGGGCGATGCGGCTGCGCCACGCGAGATCGTCCAGCAGCCCGTGGGCCGCGGCGATGCGCTTGACCCGTCGGATCGCGCGCTGCGAGTGCCCGACCGCGGCGATGAGCGTGCGCTCGTGCCCGAGCAGCGCCTTGGCGACCGTCCAGCCGCCGTGCAGCGGCCCGACCACCTGGGTCTTGGGGACGCGCACGTTCTCGAAGAACGTGTCGCAGAACGCCGGCGTGTGCCCGATGGTGAGCATCGGCCGGGCCTCGACGCCCGGCGTGCGCATGTCCACGAGCACGAAGGAGATGCCGGCTTGTTTCTTCACCGAGCCGTCGGTGCGCACGAGGCAGAAGATCCAGTCGGCGTACTGCGCGTACGTGGTCCACGTCTTCTGGCCGTTGAGGACGAAGGCGTCGCCGTCGTCGGTCGCGGTCGTGCGCAGGGACGCGAGGTCGCTGCCGGCGCCCGGCTCGGAGTAGCCCTGGCACCAGACCTCGTCGCCGCTCAGGATCTTGGGCAGGAAGCGCTGCTGCTGCTCGGGCGTGCCGAACTGCATGATCGCGGGGCCGACCATCGACAGGCCGAAGGGGCTCAGCGACGGCGCGCCCGCGAGCTCCAGCTCCTCGGTGAGGATGAAGCGCTGCGTGGCGGAGAGGCCGGGTCCGCCGAACTTCGTCGGCCAGTGGGGCGCGACCCAACCCTTGCCGTAGAGGATGCGATGCCACTGCATCACCTCCTCCATCTCGAAGTGCGCGTCGACCTCGGCCTTGGCGCGGATGCCCGCGGGCATCGCGTCGCCGAGCCAGGAGCGCACCTCGTCGCGGAAGCGGAGATCGTCGGGCGAGAACGACAGGTCCATGGCGGGCGGGAGCCTACGACAGCGGCCGCCCCCGTGTCACCCGGTCGCCCGACGGCGTCACTCGATCACGAGGTTGATGTAGAGGCCGGCCGCCCCGTTCACGCCGTTGCGGTCAGCGGCGCCAGTGCGCTCGAACGTCGAGTAGGTGAGGTCGCCGTCGAGATCGCCGAACGCCTGCGCCGTGAACCGGCAGCTGCCGAAGCCGACGAGGTCGTTGGCCGAAGCGAAGTCGTAGTGGAAGAAGTGGGCCTGCTCGATCTGGAAATTGAGCGAGTTCCAGACCTCGTTGTCGGTCCAGTCGGTGATGTCGTAGTAGCCCGCTCCGCCACCGCCGCCGCCGGCCGGGACGCACCGGCCACCCGGGCCCGCGTTGCAGTTCACCGCCGGTGTGAACCCGGCGGTGCCGCCGGCGGGGGACCCGGCGGGGTAGGGGCACCGGTGGGTCGCGGCGTCCGAGATGCCTCCGCCTGACGACAGCGTGGTGACGTCGCCGCGGTCCACGTGCTCGGCGTTGAAGAACGCGGCCGAGGCGTCGAAGATCTTCGCCAGCTGGATCCGCGCCTCCGCGGTCTTCGCCCGGCGGAAGTAGGCCGAGACCGCCGGGATCGCGACCGCGGCGAGGATGCCGATGATCGTCGACACCACCATCAGCTCGATGAGGGTGAACCCGGCCGCGCCGCGGACCGAAGATCGCGCGCCGGCAGGACGGCGCGCGCAGGGGCGGAAATGGGGCACACGAGGCATGGGGGCGGGGTGCTGCCGTGCAGAGGGCTTGCCGCCCGGAAGCAGGTGAAAACGACAATGATCTGCATCAGGGTGCACGTCCGCGTGCGTCGCGTCTCCGACCGCGGTGACATTTCACGGCACCGGTGACGACCTGCGGCACCGTGGGTTCTCCGGCGTGCGCGACCCCGCGCGACGTCCGTCGGCCCACCGTGGGCCATTCGATCGCACGCGCGGTCCGTGCTCGCCTCCGCGGCCGAGCTGGTATCCTGCCGCTCGCTCCCCGCGGTGAACGACGTCGAACAGCTCCAAACCACCGTCGAGCTGGCCAACGTGCCGCCACCGTCGCTGTTCTTCGGCCTGCTGTCGCAGCGGTTCAGCGGGCGACTCGAGCTCGATCAGACGGCCACCGGCGCGCGCCGCTGCGTCCGATTCCGCGGCGGCATGCCGATGTGGACGGACTGGGAGCAGGACGGATCCCGCCTCGGCGAGCTCGCCGTCGCGCAGGCGCAGGTCGGTCGCGCGGCGATCGACGCGGCGCTCACCAAGCTGGACGGACGTCGTCCGCTCGGGCAGATCCTCGTCGAGGACGGCGCGCTGACGCCCGACAAGCTCGCCGCGTTGCTACGCGCGCAGTGCAGCCGTCGCTTGCTCGACCTCTTCGCGCTCGAGCGCGGCACGATCACGCTCGTCGCCGAAGCCGACGACCACCCGGGGATGTTGCCCGTCAATGTGCTCGAGCTGATCCACCGTGGCGTCACCTCTCGCTACGACGCGACGCGGTTGCGCCGCGATCTCGGCGCGGCCTGGGGCGGACGCTTTCGGGCAAACGCGGCGCTCGAACGCTACGTCGAGCAGTTCCGCTTCCGCCCCGAGGACGGCTCGCTGCTCGGGTACCTCGCCAGCGGCGCCGAGGCCAGCATCGCCGAGCTCGCGGCGATGCCGGACGCCTCCGAGGCGCGCGCCGCCCAGATCGTCGCGGTGCTGTGGCATTGCCAGATGCTCGAGCCGACCTCGGAGATCGTCGTCGACGATCTCGAGCGTTTCCTCGCCGACCTCGAGTCGATGGAGACCCGCCTGCGCGCCAATCAAGATCCGACGGCGATCATCGGTGTCGACGGCGACGCGACGGCGAGCGCGATCGACTCGGCGTGGCTGCAGCTGGCTGCCCGATTCGATCCGCGGGCGCTCGGCGACGATGTCGACGACGACCTCCGCTCGCGCGTGCAGGACGTGTCTTCGGCCCTCGACGATGTCCGCGCGGCGGCGCGGCGCCGCCGACTCGCACTCACCGAGATCGCCGGGCTGCGCCTCATGGGTGAGGGGAAGTTCGCGCGCAGCCTCGCCCTGCTCGAGGAGGCGGTGTCGCTCGGCGCGACCGGCCCCGAGATCGAGTGTGCGGTGCTCTGGGGACAGCTGCAGACGCAAGGCCGCGCGGAGCCGGAGCTGCGCCGCGCCCTGGCGGCGCTCGATCGCACGCTCGCGGTGCACCCCGACGTCGCAGCGGGGCACTACTACCGCGGCTGCGTGCTGGGCTGGTTGGGCAAGTCGAACGAGGCCGCGGGTGCGTTCCGCCGCGCGCTCGAGCTCGATCCTCGCCTCGTGGATGCCCAGCGGCAGCTCCGCGCCGTGTCGCGCGGCGAACGGGTGACCGACGTCGCGGCCGCGCCCCGCCGGCGTCCCGACGACGCTCCGCCGCCCATGGGGCCGCATCGCCCGCACGCGCCACCGCGGCACGAGCTGCTCACGCCGGGCTACAAGCGCCTGTACTGGATCACGGGGATCCTGCTCGCGGCGCTCGTGGCCGCGAACTTCATCCTCCGCCTCGACGCCGACTTCTGAACGCCCCTTCGCCCGAGGAGGTGGCGGGGTCTGTCGAGAACCGCCGCCATCGCCTCGTCGAAGTGAGCCCGGTAGGAATCGAACCTACAACCCGCGGATTAAGAGTCCGCTGCTCTACCAATTGAGCTACGAGCCCGTCGAGGGCGCTACTTATAGACGATTTTCCTCGGATGGGAAGCCCTGATCGACGTGTCCGTCGAAAATGCCCCAGAAGTGGCGCCATGGCCATCTACGAGGTGTTCTCGATCTCCGCGGCGCGCCCGTGGGAGGCGCGCACGTCCCCGTGGGCGCGAGTCGGTGCAGGCGATCTCCCGCGGGCGAGCCGGAGGAGAGGCGATCCCCGAGCGCGGTGCGTGCTCGAGGATTCGCGCTAGCGTGGCGCCGATGCTGCGTCCTTCCCTCTGCCCGCTGATTGGCCTCGCGCGCGTGCCCGGGCTGCTCCTCGCCCTCGCGGGCGCGGCCTGCATCACGCCGCCGCCGGCCGTGCCCGACGCGCAGACGCCCGAGGACGGCGAGGCCGGGGCGAGACGCCTGCGCGCCGCCACCGACGTGGCGCGGATCTACGCGGTCGGCGAGGTGCGGCAGTTCGAGCTGCGTCAGGCCGGGCAGTCGATCGGCACCTCGTGGGGGCGCTACGTCGGGCCCGACGCCGATGGCAACCACCGCTTCGAGACCCGCATCGAGCTGCGCATCACCGGGCGCGCGCCGGCCCGCAGCGCTGGCGAGCTCGTGCTCGACGGCCGCGGTCGCCTCGTGCGGGGCTTCGAGCGCAGCGACGCCGCGGAGCTCCGCTACGAGCGACGCGGCGACGTCGTCGTCATGACGGACGGGGAGCGCGTCGACGAGGTGGCATACGAGCCCGATCGCGTCGACACGGCGTTCATGGCCCACTCCGCGATCCTGCATGCCGAGCTGATGTTCGCGCTGCGCGATCTGGGCACCGAGCCGATGCAGTGGCGACTGCTGTCGCTGTCGGGCGGCGCGCCGATCGAGTGGACCGGTCGCGTCGTCGAGTCCAGCGACGGCGGTGATCGCCTGCAGCTCGACACGAGCCTCGGCGAGACGGTGACCCTGACCCATGGTCGCATCGAGAACCTGGTGGTGGCCGCCAATGATCTGAGCATCGTGGCGTCGCTCGAGCCGGCGTGGCCGGCCTTCGAGATCCGAGGGCCACGCCGGCTGACGTGGACACTGCCCGCGAACGCGCGCTTCACCGTGCGCGAGCTCGAGCTGCCCGGAAAGCCCGACGAGCCGACGCTCGCCGGCGAGCTGCTGGTGCCGGCGGGCCCGGGTCCGGTCCCCGGCGTGCTGTTCCTGTCGGCGACGGGCCAAGAGGATCGCCATGGCTTCGCCGGACCGCCGCCGGTGGATCTCGGCAGCCACGAACTCACGGACGCCCTCGCCGAGGCCGGCTTCGCCGTGCTGCGCTACGACGAGCGTGGCCGCGGTGCGAGTGCGCCTGGGGAGGTCGGCTTCCTCGCGCAGGTCGGCGACGCGCGTCGGGCCCTCGCGACGCTCTCGGTGCAGCCCGAGGTCGATCCGGATCGCATCTTGGTGATCGGTCACGGCGAGGGCGGGCTGCGGGCGATGGTGCTGGCGAGCGAGCGCGCCGCCGACGTGCACGCGGTGGCCCTGCTCGCAGCGCCGGGGCGGCCCTACGAGCAGGTGCTCCGGGCGCAGGCCGCCGCGCGGCTCGAGGAGCTGCCGCCCGACGTCCGCGAGCAGGCGCGGGCGCAGCAGAAGCAGATGCTCGATGACCTCGTGCGTGGCCGCAGGGTGCCGCCGGAGCTCGAGCCGCAGGCCCAGTGGCTGCGCGAGATCTTCGCCGTGCGCCCGGCCGAGCTGCTCGCGCGGCTGCGGGTGCCCGTCCTGCTCGCGCAGGGCGGCAAGGACTTCGAGGTCGACCCGATCGCCGACGTCGACCCGCTCGTGCGCGCCGCGAAGAAGGCCAGGGTGAAGCTCGAGGTCCGCCGCTACGAGGGGCTCGATCACCTGTTCAAGCCCGAGTCCGGGCTCTCGACGCCCGAGCGCTACCGCGAGGACCGTCGCGTCGACACGACGTTCATCACCGACGTCGTCGCGTGGGCGCGGCGCGTGACGTCGGCGCGTCGCTGAAGTCGCGCGCCGCGGGCTCGCGGCGCGCTCGAGCACTCCGCGCGACTCACAGGCTGCCGAGCAGCTGCGCGCGCTTGTTCTTGTACTCGTCCTCGGTGAGCAGCCCGGCATCGAACGCGCCCTTGAGGGCGCGGAGCTTGTCCTCGAGCGACGTCGGCGCAGCGGCGGCCGGCGGCGCAGCGGCCGGCTGGGCGCCGGGCGGGGGCGGGTAGCCGGGCGGGGGCGGGTACCCCGGCGGCGGATAGCCCGGGGGCGGGTACCCCGGCGGCGGATAGCCCGGGGGATACGGCATCGCCTGGCCCATGGTGCCGGCCATGATCTGACCCATGCCCACGCCCATGCCCATGCCCATGCCCGCCTGCATCACCCCGCTCGCGGCGCCGGGCGTGCGTGCCGCGTCACGGACCGCCTGCATGCCCTCCCACGCCATCGTGTTGTCGACACCGCGGGCCGATTGCGCAGCCGCGGCGTCGAGGGCCTTCTCGACCTCGGGCGGCAGCGAGATGTTCTCGACGAGGAAGCTCGTCAGCGAGATGCCGAGCTTCTTGAAGTCCTCCTCGATCGTGCCGCGCACGCCGGTCGCGAGGACGTCGTAGTTCGCGGCCATGTCGGCGACGGAGAGCTCGCTCTTGCCGGCGGCCTGCGAGAACGCGGAGACCATGCGCGGCTTGAGGTACGCCTCGATCTCGTCGGTGGACACCAGACCCTGCGTGCCGACGATCTCGTCGAAGAACAGCCGCGGCTCGGTGATCTTGAAGTTGTAGGAGCCGTAGGCGCGGATGCGGACCCGCCCGGGACGACCCGCGATCGCGAACTCCGGGTCGCGCACGAGGACCGGGTTGGCGGTGCCCCACTTCTGATCGAGGTACTGCCGCAGGTTGATGAAGTAGATCTCGACCTTGAACGGGCTCTCGAAGCCGTACTTCCACCCGCGCAGCGTCGACAGGATCGGGACGTTCTGCGTCGACAGGGTGTGCGTGCCCGGCCCGAACACGTCGGCGGCCTTGCCCTCGTTGACGAGGATGGCGGCTTGGCCTGGGCGACAGATCAGCTTGGCGCCGTTCTTGACCTCGTGGTCCTCGTCGGGGAACCGCCAGACGAGCGTGTAGTTCGTGTCGTCGAGCCACTCGATGATGTCGATGAGCTGACTCTTGATGAAGCTGATGATGCCCATGCGCTCTCCTGACGAACTGACGATCGCGAAACGACTCGCGAGCTGGGGGGGCCCGAAGGTGCGTGGACAGACTGGAGGCGGCGCGGGCCCATTCCCGCCGCCCCGGCGTGCGCCGCGTCTCCCTACAGCTGGACGCGCGCGGCGTCCTGCTCGAGCTCGCCGAACTCGGCGTTGCTCATCCCGAAGGCGTCGGCGATCTCGCCGAGCGCGCGGCGCTCGCCGTCGGTGAAGCGACCATCGGCCTTGATCATCGCGACCGCGGCGCGGATGAACACGCGGCGCAGGAACGTGGTCTCGAGCGCCTGGGCGACGTCGAGCGGACCGAAGTCACGGCTCGAGAGGTCCGCCAGCTTCAGCGGCGACTCGGTCTCGCGGAGCAGGTTCTCCAGTAGGTCGGTCTCGCGGGGCTCGAGCCCGTCGACCGCGGCGACGTAGTAGAGGCCGCGTGCGAAGGCCTCGATGGTGTCGTGGTTCAGACCCGTGTCGGCAGTCGCCATGGCGACCGAGCCTACCCGATCTTCGCGCCTGCGCGGGGCCGACCCGCGCCCTTCGCGTCACTCGAGGGTGAACTCGCGGGTGTAGATGACCTCGGGCGGCTCGCCGGCGCTGCCCTCGGTGGCGACCTCGACCCGCCACGGGCCGACCTGGTGCGGCTGCACGTCGACGCTCGCGCCGTGTCGCAGGGCGCCGGCGGGCGACAGCGTGCCCGGGACGACGATCGCCTGGTCGCCGTGGATCCAGCGGAACGAGACCGGTCGGGGCGTGTCGATGCCGTCGGCCCGCACGTGCAGATGAATCGTCCCCACGCTCGCCGAGAACACGTCACGGTCCTCCAGCGCGCCCTCCTGTTGGGTGGCGAGCACGCTCGAGAGCTGCACCACGTTCGCCTGCTGCATCGCCCCGCGGCCCACCGAGAAGCTCGCCTGGGCGCGGGCGCCACGGAGCACGCCATCGGCCTCGAGCTGATCGGGGGTGATGGGCGCGTCGGCACAGCCGGTCGTCAGGGCAGCCACGAAGGCCATGGAGAACAGGGGACGCGTTGCTCGCACGGTAGCCGACCCCGTCTACAGATCCCGTGCCAGGGGGCGCCGGACGCGATGTCGGGGGCTTCCTGGGGATCTCTCCGGGTCAGTGCGACGAATGACAGCACGTATGCGACGCATCATAGATTCCGCCCCCTGGAGATCGCCGGCTGGATCGGACAGCGGGTTTGCCGCGATCGGGACCCGCACTCCCCGCGGGGTATGCTCCGCCGAGCTCGAATGACCTCACCGTTCCGTCGCGCACTGCTGGCGCTCGTCGTGTTCCTCGGGTGTCGCAAGGACGCGGACCCCACCGAGGCGCGCCCACAAGAGGATGCGGCCGCCATGGATGAGGCGGTGCCCGAGGGCCCGACGCCGCCGGATCTGTCGCAGCACGCGTTCCCCCTGCTGGTGTGGTCGGCCTTCGAGGTCCAGACCGACTACTTCGATCCCGCGCGCATCGATCCCCGCGGCCAGCTCGTCGCCGCCGCGGAGGCGCTCGGCGAGCACACGCCGGAGTTCTTCGCGGAGGTCGTCGGCGACGCGCTGCGCGTGCGCGTCCGATCGACCACCGAGAGCTTCGCGCTCGCCGACGTCACGACGCTCGTCGGCGCCGCGACGAGGCTCGAGGAGGTCCTCACCTTCACGCAGTCGGTGCTGGACCTCGAGCCCGCGCCGCTGCACGAGCTCGAGTACGCCGCGATCAACGGGCTGTTCGGCCCGCTCGATCCGCACACCATCTTGCTGACCCCCGAGCAACACGCCGATCTCGGCGTCCGCACCAAGGGCGAGTTCGGCGGCGTCGGGGCGCAGATCCGGCCCGAGGCGCGACGCATCGTCATCGTCGCCGTGCTACCGGGCATGCCCGCCGAGAAGGCCGGCGTCCTCGCCGGCGACGTGATCATGACGATCGACGGCGAATCGACCGTGAACATGTCGGCCGAGGAGGCCCAACAGAAGCTGCGCGGGCCGGTGGGCTCGAAGGTCGTGCTCGTGCTCGAGCGCAAGGGCGCGAAGGTCCGCGCCGAGGTCGAGCGGCAGACGATCCGCATCGAGAGCGTGCGCGCGGTGCAGCTCCCCGGCGCCGTGGCGTACCTCGACATCGCGGCGTTCCAGGAGCAGACCGCCCAGGAGGCCCGCAAGGCGCTCGACGGGCTGCAGCCGCCCAAGGCCGTGATCCTCGATCTCCGCGGCAACAGCGGCGGCGTGCTCACGCAGGCCGGTGACCTGATCGACGCGTTCGTGTCGCGGGGCGAGCTGGTCGTCGTGCGCAGCGCCGCGGGCAGCGAGACCGCCGAGGCCGAGCCCGAGGTCGCCGTCGCCCCCGAGGTCCCGGTGGTCGTGCTGGTCGACGAGGAGTCGGCGAGCGCCGCGGAGATCGTCGGTGGTGGCCTGCAGGCCCTGGGGCGCGCGGTGGTCCTCGGTCGCACGAGCTTCGGCAAGGGCACGGTGCAGATGGTCCGCGCCGCGGCGCCGTACGGCCAGGAGCTCGCGCTCAAGCTGACGCTCGCCGAGTGGATGGTCGCGGGTGGCCGCCGCATCCAGAGCCTCGGCGTGGTGCCCGACCTCGTGCTCGCGCCCGTCGAGATGTCCGGCGTGCCCGGCGTGGTCCGCTACTTCGACGAGGAGCGGTTCGAGCGGGCGCGCGAGCGGGCACGCGTGGCCCACCTGCCGTCGGCGAAGCACGAGCTCGCGCCGTCGGCCGCGGCGAGGGAGCCGGCGCGGGTGCAGTACCTCGCGACGCCCGACATCCCGACATCGACGAGCGCGGGCACCACCCCGCCGCTGCCCCCCGACCTCAGCGATCCCGAGGTGCGCATCGCGTTCGAGGTCGGCCGCGCGCTCGCGGCCGAGCCCGACCCCGCGCGGCGGGGGACGACGCTCGCCGCGACGGCGGCGCGCATCGGGGTCGAGGAGGACGCCCGCATCGCCACGGCGCTCGGCGCCCAGCGGGTCGACTGGGCGGGGGCCCCCGCGGACGCTCCGGCGCCGACGCTGGCGGTCACCGCGTCGATCGTCGGCGCCCAGCCCGTCACCGCGGGCGCGCCGTTCGGCCTGCAGATCGCGGTCGAGAACACGGGCAGCTCACCCGCCTACCGCGTGCACGCGATCACCGACTGCGTGCACGACGAGCTCGACGGCATCGAGGTGATGATCGGGAAGATCCCCGCCGGCGCCACCGTCACCCAGACCGTCAAGCTCCACGTCATGCCGTGGCACGCCGATTTCACCGACGCGCTCACGGTCGGCGTGCACGCGGGTCTGCCGGACGACGCGCCCGACGCGTCGGTGCAGACGCGCTTCGAGATCGCGGGGACCCGCCGGCCCGCGCTCTCGTACGAGTACTGGATCATCGACGACCCCGCGCTCGCTGCCGTCGCGCCGGCGCGACCGGTCGGGGAGGGCGGCGCCCCGCCGACGCCGATGACGATCGCGGGCAACGGCGACGGCGTGCTGCAGCCCGGCGAGTCGGTGCTCCTCGCCTTCGTCGCCCACAACGACGGGCCCGGTGACAGCGCCGACGTCCGGGCCCTGCTGCGCAACCTGAGCGGGCGCCAGGGGCTGCTCGAGGAGGGCTTCTACGCCCTGGGCAACCTCCCCGCGGGGGCGTCGCGCGCCGGCGCGTTCGGCCTGACGATGCGCGAGGAGGCCGACCCCAGCGTGCCCCTCGAGCTCGAGCTGGTCCTCGGCGACGCCCACCTGCGCACGAGCACGCAGGATCGCCTGCGCTTCCGCGTGCTCGCCGAGTCTCCGGCCGCGACGCCGACCAAGAAGCGGGTGCAGGTCGGCGCCACGTCGGCGCGACTCTACGCCGGAGCCCACGCGTCGAGCACGGTGGTCGCGACCGCGACCGCGGGTGTCCAGCTCGACGTCATCGCCGAGCAGGGTGGGTTCCACGTCATCGACGGCGGCGGTCTGGGCCGGCGCATGTTCCTGCCCGCGGACCTCGACGGCCTCGCGGTCGCGGGTCCACGCAACACCAAGCTCGGGCCGGCGCGGCGCATCCAGGTGCTGCCGCCGACCGTCGAGCTCGAGGCGACGCCGCGGACGACCACGGCGACGAGCATCGCGATCGAAGGCACCGTCCGCCACGTCGAGCGCGCGCGCGACGTCGTCGTGCTCGTGCGCCCGCCCGGGGTCGATCGCACCGACCGCAAGGTGTTCTACCTGGCCAACGACGCCACCGATGGGGCGCTGGCCCGCGCCCTGGCGTTCCGCGCCGAGGTCCCGCTCGAGCCCGGCGGCAACCGCATCAGCGTGCTCGCCCGCGATGGGGCGAAGGTGATGCACCGCCGCGATCTCTGGGTCTATCGCGAGTGACCGGCGGCAGGACCCTGCGCGGCGTAGTCGATCTCCGCGGGCGCGGAGGCCTGCTCGCTCGCGATCCATCGGCGCAGCGCTGCAGGATCGGGGGAAAGCGCCGCGCTGCTCGACGTGGCGCCGATGACCGCGACCCGCGTGCGCTCGTCGACCGCAGCCGGCACCGCGCCGAGCTCGCGGATCTCGACGCGCCAGGGCTCGAGCCCCGCCGCGCGCACGCGGCCGACGATCTCGTCGGCGCGGGCCTGGGCGCGGCCGCGGTCGCGCAGGGTGGCGTCGGCGTCGGTGCTCGTGCCGACGTGGATGTACACGCCGATCTCCAGCCGAGTGATCCACGGGTTGAGCCGCGCCAGCTCGATCCACGCGTCGAGTGAGGCGATGCTCTCGGCGCTGAGCGTGTTGGTGCCGGGCGCGAACACCAGCGTCGGGGTGATCGCCGACCAGTCGACCGCGGTGAGGGTCTCGACGGCGCCCGACGCGTCGCGGCGATCGGGGCAGCCGTCGACGTCCAGCGCCCCGTTGACGACCTCCGGCGCGCGCGGGCAGAGATCGAAGGCGTCGGCGATCGCGTCGTGATCGTCGTCGAGCTCCGGGCAACCGTCGCCGTCCTCGAAGCCGTCCCGATCCTCTGCGGCCGACGGACAAGCATCGTTGGCGACGACGCGATCGCCGTCGGGATCGCGGGGATCGGCGGGTCCGCTCGGTGCCGGGGTGCGGCGCGCCAAGGCGTCGTGGCGCAGCGCGAGCGCGGTCGCCCGCGGTCGCTCGCTGCCATCGAAGGCGCGCTCCGTGCCGGCGCGGCCGGGGGGACTCCACGCGAAGGAGAACACGCCGCCCACCTCGCCGGTGCCGAACGCGGTCGGCGTGGCCGCGGTCGCGTAGGCCCCGATGACGATGCCGGCGCGCGTCTGGCCGCGCAGGCCGAAGCGTCCGACGAGCGCATGTTCGGCGCCGCGGACCAGCGCGATGCGACCGTCGAGCTCGCCGACCAACGCGATGGCGCGCGTCGGCGACAACGGCACGCGCACGCCGCTGCGGGCCGTGATCGCGTCGCCGGCGGTGCGTCCCTGCCACGTGACGTCGCGGCGCGCGAGGTAGCCGACCGCGAACGCGGCCCGGATCGCCCGCGCGCCCCGGACCTCGAACAGCACCTGCGGTGCGTAGCTCGGCGCGCCGAGGCCCAGGTGTCGCGTCGCGCTGCCGGTCGGCGCCGTGACGTCGAACATCAGCCCGAGGCCGACGCCGCGCCGCGGCAACCGGAGGATCGTGCCCTTGAGTCCCGCACGCACATCGCCCAGGCCGCCGTTGGCCGTCCGCCCGTCGCCGCTGGCGACCCGTTGACGCAGCACCAGGGGCAGCTGGCCCGAGAGCTCGATCCAATCGAACATGCCGAACGCGATCGCCAGATCGGCCCCGGTGCGCGCGCGCAGATCGGCGGCGCCAGGACGATCGAGGCCGGCCTCGTGCGACAACGTCAGCGACGCTGCGGGTGTCCACTTGGGCAACACCTGGCTCGACTCGGTGGCGATCGCCCCCTCGGGGCTCGCCGACACGCGTGCGTTCGAGATCGGCGAGTCCGCGGCCGCGACGTCGCGCGGCGTGTTGGCGGCGAGGCCGGCCATCAGCACCGCGATCGCGGCGAACGGACGACGGATGCGGGCGGACTCCACCTCGGTCAGAGCATCGCCGCGGTGGTCGGCGGGCTTGAGCGCCGGCTCGAATCCGGCCGCCCGCGGGGCGGCCCGGAGCGTCACGGGCGCCACGGAGGTTGCTCCGCGCTCGCGGTCGCGGGAACCTTTGGGCCGGGCTGCGGTCAGTCCCCGAACAGCGTGGTATAGCGAGGCAACGTGAGCGGAGCCGACGAACACGACGAACCGAGCGCCCCGGCCCCTGGGCGCCCGCCCGCCGCGGGCAAGCCCCCCGTCGACGAAGACGCCATGGACCTCGGCGATCTCGACGCCCTCGGCGTCGACGGCATGGTCGCCGAGCTGCGCAAGGGGGACGACGCGCCCGTCGATGCGCCGGCCCGCCGCGTGCGCAAGGGCCGGACGCCGTTCCTCTCGGTGCTCGTCGCCGGCGCCGGGATCTACCTGCTCACCACGATGTTCAGCGACTTCCGTTACTGGCTGCGCAGCCGCGAGCCCGAGGAGCTCGGGCAGGCCGCGGACATCGCCGTCGCGGGGCGCATGCCGCCGGGGCTGCACGATCACTACGTGCGGATCTCGGGCACTCCGGACGTCCGTCACGCCGCCCGCATGACGACGCGCGCCGGGTACGTGGGCTACCTGCGGATCACCGAGGGCGGAGGCAGCCTCTTCGCCGCGATCCCCCGCGGCAAGGACGAGCCGGTGCGCGACGAGTTCGAGGGCACGTTCGAGGGCCGCATGCTGCGGCTCGATCGCGACGCGGGGGCCGACTGGATCGAGCAGTACCTCCGCGACGAGAACATCGTGCGCACGGTGGACGCCGACGTCGCCGCGCTCGTCGCCGCGATCGGTGGTCGCGGCGATCGCCGCCCCTTCGCGTCCGCCGAGGGCAAGGTCGAGGTCGGTGTCGGCGAGCGCGTGCGCGTGGTCGTGCATCCGCCCGACGCCCGCGTGCAGCTCGGCCTGAGCTCGTTCCCCAAGGCCGAGGACGCCGAGCGCAGGGTCGCGGCGCTCGGCTACCCGTGGGTCTCCGCGGGCAAGGGCAAGGCGTTCCACTCGTTCGTCGTGCGCATCCCCGAGGCCGAGCGCGACGCCGCCCTCGCGCGGCTGCTCGAGGGGATCGAGGTGCCCGCGGCCAACACGGATCCCAAGCGCGGCGCGGTGGTCCTGCCCGGGACCGTGGCCTTCTCTGCGGCGCTCGGCGACTACGCGGTCGAGGGCGACGCGCTCTCGCTGCCGCGGACCGGCGAGAGTGGACCCGCGCTGTACGACGTCGTCGGAACGTCGCTGCAGGCGCGTCCCGACGTCGAGGGGCGCATCGTGGTTCCCCGCGACTGGATCTCGGTCGTGCGGATCGAGCAGCCGATCGCCCTCGATCGCGAGGGCTACCTCGTCGTCGTGGGTGACACGCCGGACAAGCACTGGATGGCGGGCGCTGCGTGGCTGGTGCTCGCGGCCCTGGTCGGGCTCAACCTGGTGAGCCTGGGCGCGTACCTCCGCGGTCGACTCGCGCGCTAGCAGGTGGTGCGGGACCGGCCAGCCCCCGGCCGCGCCAGCGCAGGCCGTTCGGCGGCGCGCCCCCTTGGGCCTCCCCCGCGAAAAACCGCCGGAACGTGCCGAATCGGCCGCGGATGCGCTAGGGTTTTCCGGCATCGCGCCGTGCAAGGGCGCGCCGCCGCAGCTTGAACTCCGCGCCCGAACCCGCCTTCACGTTGCGCCTGCACGGTGCCGGTGGTGCGTTCTCGCGCCGCTACGGCACGACGTGCGCGGAGCTGCGGCTGCCCGACGGCGCGCGCTGGCTGATCGACTGCGGTCGGCAGGCGCCCGAGCAACTGCACGCCGCGGGAGTGCGGTGGCACGACATCCACGGCCAGATCGTCACGCACGTCCACGGCGATCACATCTACGGCCTCGAGGAGTTCGCGTTCTCCCGCTACTTCTACGACCTCGACGCGGTCGGCTCGATCCGCAGCGGCGGCCCGCGGATCTTGCTGGTGGCGCACGACGCCGTGCGCCGCGAGGTGTGGGAGTCGCTCGCGTCGAGCCTGCGCTACGTGCCCGACCTGCCGGAGACCGGCATGGGCACGCTCGAGAGCTACTTCGAGCCGGTGCCGATCGTCGCCCGCGAGGCGCCGCAGGGCAACCCATGGGACCACGCGCAGACGTGCGTCAGCGGCCAGCTGCGCGTCGTGCTGCGCGAGACGGTGCACGTGCCCGGCAAGCCCTCGACCTCCGTCGAGATCGCCCTCGACCGCGCCGGCGACCGCGTCGCGTGGTGGAGCGGCGACAGCACGGTCGACGCGGCGTTCCTCACCGCCCTCGAACCACGCACGTCGGTGTTCTTCCACGACTGCACGTTCGTCGACTACCCGGGGCAGGTCCACGGGGCCTTCGCGCAGCTCGAGCGGCTGCCCGAGGCGGTGCGCCGCAAGATGGTGCTCATGCACCACGAGGACGACCTCGAGCTGCACCGCGAGCGCGCCGAGGCCCTGGGCTTCCGCGTCGCGCTGCCGGGCGACGCGTTCGATCTGGTCCGCGGCGTCCGCCTGTAGCGTCGCCCCGCCGACGCGCGGCTCAGCGAGTGCCGCTCACTGACCGCGGATGCGCGGCAGCAGCTCGACGAAGTTGCAGGGGCGATGGCGGATGTCGAGCTGCGCGAGCAGGATCCGATCCATCGCCAGCTCGACCGCGCGCGGCGAGCCGGGCAGGAGGAACACGTACGTGCCGCCGCACAGCGCGGCCTCGGCTCGGCTCTGGATCGTCGAGGTCCCGATCTGCTCGAAGCTCAGCATGCGGAACAGCTCGCCGAACCCGGGGATGGGCTTGTCGACCAGGGGCGCGAGGGCCTCGGGCGTCACGTCCCGTGCGGTGACGCCCGTGCCCCCCGTGGCGATCACCACGTCGATCGCAGGGTCGTCCACGTGGGCGCGCAGCGCGGCGGTGATGCGGTCGCGGTCGTCGGTCACGATCGCGCGGGCGCCGATGCGATGCCCCGCGGCGCAGAGCCGCGACTCGATCGCGTCGCCCGAGCGGTCGTCCGCGGCGGTGCGGGTGTCGGACACGGTCAAGATCGCCACACTGACCGGTACGAAGGCGCGCTCGCTCGACATGGCCCGACCTTACCTCCCGGCCGGGCGGCCCGCACCCGCCGGGATGCAGCGCACGAGACCACCGGAAAAACCCCAGGGCGGCCCGGGTTGGGCGCGTGGCTTTTCAATGGGGCATCGCCGTGCTATCACTGCCACGTTGGTATCGCGTTTGGAGTTGCACATGATGATGAACAGCAAGCGTTCCCTCGCCCTGGGTTCCCTGGCCGTGCTCTCCATCGCGTCCGCGGTGGCGATGCACCCCCGCGATGCCGCCGCGTGCGGTGGCATGTTCTGCGACGGCGGCCCGCAGCCGATGCCCGTCGATCAGACCGGCGAGAACATCCTCTTCGTCTGGGAGGGCGACACGATCGAGGCCCACATCCAGATCCAGTACACGGGTGAGGCCGCGCAGTTCGGCTGGGTGATCCCCCTGCAGAGCGTGCCGGAATTCTCGGTCGGCTCCGAGCCGCTGTTCCAGGCGCTGCTCGCCGCGTCGGTGCCCACCTACGGCTTCACGCAGACGTTCGACGACTGCTCGCTCGGCGACGAGGGGGCCAACGGCGACGGGTTCGGTACGGGAGCCGGCGATGACGGCGGTTCCGCCAGCGCCACCGCCGGCGATCCGACCGACGGCGGCGGCGGGCCGCAGATCCTGCTCACCGAGACCGTCGGCGCGTTCGAGATCACCGTGTTGCAGGGCGGCAGCGGGCAGGAGGTCTTCGACTGGCTCGAACTCAACGGGTACCAGCAAGACGAGGAGGCCCTGCCGATCCTCGACGAGTACATCGCCGAGGGACACCTCTTCGGCGCCGTCAAGCTCACCGGTGGTGCGGACGTCGACGAGATCCACCCGATCGTCCTGCGCTTCCAGGGCAGCGAGCCCTGCGTGCCGCTGCGCCTCACGCGGATCGCCGCGGTCGAGGACATGGGCGTGCGGTCGTTCTTCCTCGGGGATGCGCGCATGGTCCCGAGCAACTACCGGCACGTGCTGGTCAACCCGCTCAAGATCGACTGGCGCGCCCCGACCAACTACGGCGAGGTGGTGACGCTCGCGGTGGACGAGGAGAACGCGGACGGCCGCGCCTTCGTCACCGAGTACGCGGGCCCGAGCGACGTCGTGCAGACGTTCGGCGTGTTCAGTCCGTCGTGGAACGCGGCGAACTTCGACGCGCTCGCGGCGACGGAGGTCGGCACCGAGCTGCAGAACCAGGGCCTCCTGTTCTGCGACTTCGACTTCGGCAACGGCTGCACGTTCACCCACCCGCTGATGGAGGGCATCCTGGCCGAGTTCGTCACGCTGCCCGCCGACGTCCCCGCGGCCGACTACTGGGCGAACCAGACCAACTGGCCCGACGTCGATCTGTCGACCTGGGACGGGCCCGCCTTCGGGGTCGCGCTCACTGCCCGCGTCATCGAGCCGGGTCAGCATGCGGCGGACCTCGTCGCGGAGCACCCGTACCTCACGCGCATGTTCACGACGATCTCGCCGGCCGAGATGACCGAGGATCCGCAGTTCCAGGAGAACTCCTCGCTGCCCGAGGTGCCCAACCTCCTGAACGGCGTGCTGCGGACGCTGTGCAACGGGGACCAGGTCTTCACGCTGCCCGACGGCCGCGAGATCTACCTGCCGGCCGGCGGTGCGTGGCCCGACTTCCCGGACGAGCCCGACGGCGTGCCCGGGGCGATGCCGTTCTCCCAGATCATCGAGGAGGTGCCGGCCAACGGTGCGCCCATGCGCCTCACCGACAACACCGACCAGATCAACCTCGTGCTCGCGTCGTGGAACGAGGCGAACGGCTGGCCGGGGATCGGCTCCGGTGAGAGCGCCGGGGATGCGACCGAGGGCGACACCGACAGCGCCGGCCTCGACGGGGAGGACGGCGCGGGCTGTGGCTGCACGGCCGCGCCGCGCCGCGGTGGCCTCGCGTGGGCGGTCCTCGGGGTGTTCGGGCTCGCCGTGATGCGGCGTCGCTCGCAGCGCTCGTGATCCGCGAACGGGTGGCGCGCCGCTCGGGCGCGCCTGCCCGCGATCGAGCGATGGGGCTTCGCTCCTTGCCTTCGTCGCGGGTGAACGCTTCGCGTTGCTCCGCAGCTCAGTCGCGGAGGATCGTCAGCTCGACCCGGCGGTTGATGGCGCGGCCCTGTGCCGTCGCGTTCGTCGCGATCGGCTCGTCGCCGCCCGCCCCGCGCGCGACCAGGCGCTCGGCCGCGACGCCGCGTTCGACGAGGGCCCGCACCACGGCGTCGGCGCGACGGGCCGAGAGGCGGCGATTGGTGATCGCGTCGCCGCGATCGTCGGTGTGGCCGACGATCTCGACGCGCACCCCCGGGTTGGCCTGCAGCGCGTCCGCGACCCTCGAGAGCGTGGCGCGGGCGGGCACGGTGAGCTTGTCCTCGCCCGTGGCGAACGCCACGCCCACGAGCACGCCCTCGAGGTCGGCGAGCGCGGGTGAGATCGCCTCGTGGACCCTGACCGGCGCCTCGATCGGGCACCCATCGGTCGGGCTGCCGCGGACGGCCGGGCACCGATCGTCGGGGACGACGAGCCCGTCGCCGTCGTCGTCGGTCGGCGTCGGGCAACCCGAGGGGGCCACGCCGGCCGTGTCGGCGCACGCGTCCACGTCGTCGACGACGCCGTCATCGTCGCGGTCGCTCTGCGGGCAACCGTGGGGTAGCGGACCGGGGTGGTTCGGACAGTGATCGTACGCGTCCGCGAGGCGATCGCCGTCGTGATCGGCCGGCACATCCGGCGGCGCCGCGCGGTCCCTCGTCGCCGCGCCGCCGAGTCGCAGCGTCACCGCGGCGAGCACCTCGGGTTGGTGGGTGGGACCACCGCCGACGTCGCGGCGATGCGAGATGTGATCGCGGCCGTCGAGGCGGATCGCGAACCACCGATTGACGAAGAACTGCAGGCCGCCGCCGACGTGGAACGACTCGTCGAGATCGTCGCCGAGCGCGTCTGCGCCGGACGACACCGCGAGCGCACCGACGCCGCCGACGACGAATGGCGCGAGCCGCCAGGCCAGGCGCAGGACGAGGCCCCCGCGGAACCCCGCGAGCAGGGCCCGACCGCCACCGCGGATGCGCGTCGGCATCGCGGTGCCCTCGAGCTCGAAGCCGAACCACGGGAGCGCGAAGTAGTCGATGCGCGCGCCGACGGACGGGGCCGCGCGCGCGAGCGGCCGAAAGCCGACCCGGCCGTCGTAGAGCTCGTGCGCGGCGGACGGCACGAACACACCGCCGACCAGCGACAGCTCGATCGCGTCCGGGCCCGGCGCATGTTGGCGCAGCCACGCCGGCAACGCGGCGCGCCGCCGGGCGGTCGCGTGGGTCGTGGCGTCCGGGGGCATCGCCGCCTCCGTGGGCGGCGGCGCGGAGCTCCGGTACACGGCCGACTCGTCCGGGGGCATCGCGGCGTCCGTGCTCGGGGCCGCGGCCACGCGAGCGGGCGCAGACAGGATCGCTGCGGTGGACGCCGCCGCGATCCAGGTCGCGACGGTGCTGCTTCGCTCCGCGCGAGGGCGGTCGTCCGGCACGGCCGCAACTCTACCCGGGCAGCGATGCCGACAGCAACGGCAGCACCCGATCGCGACCCATCGTCGCCAACAACGAGGTCAGCTTCGGCCCGCGATCGCGGCCCAGCAGCAGGTCGTAGACGATCGGGTAGAAGCGGCGCAGATCGACGCCCTCGGCCGCCCAGCGCTTGAATCGCTCGGTCAGCGCCGACTCGAGCCCCGCCGCATCGGTCTCGCCGACGAGCGCCGCGATCTGGCCGAGGTAGGCGGTGTCGTCGGCGTCGAGCTCACGACGCACGGGCTCGGTGCGGATGCGGTAGCGGAAGTCGTCGGGCGCGAAGTCCCGCACCCAGTTCCACGCGCACTGCGTCCGCACCTTCGCGGTGGCCCGGGCGGCCTCTCCGACGATCTCGCCGGTGGCCACCAGGTGCGCGAGCGTCCGCTCGATGTCGCCGTCGAAGATCTGCAGCACGACGCCGAGGTGACGGAACGGGACCACCGCCGGCGGCTCGCTCCCCGCGACGATGGGCGTGTGGTCGACGCTGGCGAGCTGCAGGGTGCGGCGGGCCGTCTGGCGCTTGCGGTCCTTGGCGCCGCCGTCGTCCGCCTCGTGGGCCTGGCGCACCGCGCGATCGAAGTCCTCGTAGATCTTGATCACGTCGACGTCGAACGAGATCTGGAACTCGGTGTTGGGCCGGTAGCCGGCGAACATCCACCGCAGGACTTGGGGCTCGTAGATCTCGAGGCAGTCGGCGACCGTGACCACGCCACCCTTGCTGCTCGAGATCTTGCCGCCCTCGCCCTTCAGCGACACGAAGTCGTAGCCGACGTACTGCGGGGCGACCCAGCCATAGACCTCACGCACGATGTCCTTCGCGGTGTCGTAGCTGCCGCCGGCCGAGCTGTGGTCCTTGCCGCCGGGCTCGAAGCACACCCGCTCGACCGACCAGCGCATCGGCCAGTCGACGCGCCACGGCAGCTTGAGGCTGCCGCCCTTGCGCAGATCGACGTCGTCGACGTGCTGGCACCGGGCGCAGGTGACGTTGACGGTCCAGTCACCGTCCCACGCGAACGCGAGGTCGTCGTAGCCGCAGACGGAGCAGAAGCCCGCGAGCGGGAGCCAGCTGTCGGGGAGGAGCGAGCGTGCGCCGTTGCGGGTGCGCGCGTCGTTGAGGATCTTGCGGATGACCGCGGCGCACTCGAGCGCGCGCCGCAGCCCCTCGGCGTAGCGGCCGGCGCGGTAGGCCCGGCTCTGGCGGATGAACTCGGGGCGGATCCCGAGCGGCGCGATGCTGGCCTCGAACGCCGCGATGTGGTGCGAGGCGTAGCAGTCGTGCTCGCCCCACGGATCGGGGACGTCCGCGATGCTGCGGCCGAGCTGCGGCTGCAGCAGCTCCTGCTGTGGCGCGTCCGCGGGGACCTTGCGGAACACGTCGAAGTCGTCCCACGAGTAGACGAAGCGGACGTCGAGGCCGCGATCCCGCAGCGCGCGGGCGACCAGATCGACCGTGATCACCTCGCGGAAGTTGCCGATGTGAACGACGCCCGACGGCGTGATGCCGGCGGCGACCGTGATGCGATCGAGGCCGGGGTGCGCCTGCACCGTCTTGGCGGCGGCGACGTCGGCCCAGTGGAGATGGTCCTCGCGGTCGCGGTCGGGGGCGTTCATGGCCCCTGCGTTGTCGCCCACATCGCCGCCGCGCGGCAAGCCGTTCGGCGTGGCCGGGGGTCTCAGCCTTCTTCGGGCGCCGCCAGCTCGGCCGGGATCACGCACTTGTTGTCGCGCGCGAGCTCGGCCGGGCCCTCGAGCAGGCGCTTGGCGCCGCCGCGCGAGAAGGCCGAGAGGGCCGCGAGCGCGTGGGGGCACACGCCGGCCTTGTCCTTGCGGTAGTCGGCGAGCGCGGCGTAGCCCTCCTCGATGCGGCCCATCAGGAGGTCCTCGGCGGCGTGGCCCTTGGCGCTCGCCGCCGCGGCGTCGTACTCGGCCTTCGCCTCGTCGAACTTCTCGGGGTGCTGCACCGTCTCGCTCTCGCCGCCCCCGAATGCGGCGCCGATGAGGGCCTCGGCCTTGAGCACGTGGCCGAGCGCGGCCGTGCCGGCGTCCGGAGACGCGGCCGCACCGGCGAGGCTGGTGATGGCGTGGTCGAAATCCTCGTTGCCGATCTGGTAGGCGCCCATCGCCAGCGCGGCGGCGGCGGCGACCTCGGCGTCGGCGGTGCTGGCCGCCATCGACAGCGCCCACTCGGCGGGCTCCTTGCTGTTCTCGAACACCGACTTGGCGTGGGCGAGGGCGAGCCAGGTGCCGGCCAGCGCGCTGGCGCGGTACTGCTTGCGCTCCTTGAGGTCGGCGTAGAGCGGCTGCAGCAGCGTGATGACGTCGGCGTACTCGCCGACGAGGTACTTCTGCTGGCCCTGGGCAATCTCGGCGGGATCGGGCTCCTGCGGCACGCTGTCGTCGAGCTTCACCGGCGGGGGCGCATCGGTGTCGCCGGTCGCGGCCCCGGGATCGACCGTCGGCTCGGGCTTCTTCTCGCACGACGCCAGCGCGAGCGCGACGAGCAGGAGGGCGGTGCGGCGGTGCGGTGCGGTGCGACGGTTCATGGCGGCGGTCCTTCGGCTGGGACGTCGACGTTCTCGGGCGGTGGGGCGGAGAGCGGGGCGGGGCGCTCGATCACGCGGACCTCGACCGGCCCCTCGGCTCCGAGCGTACCGTACACGAGATTGCGCGGATCGGGATCGTCGCCGGCGCGGTCGACATCGAAGCGCGCGCAGATCTCGACGCGGTCGCCGAGGTAGAGCGCGGCGACCCGACGCGAGCGCTCGCTACCTCCGCGCGCGCCACGATCGGCGCCGCGTCGATCGGGCGCGGATTCCGGCGGTGCGATCACGCGGGCGCGTTCGAGGTGCTCGAGCGCCGCGCGTCCGGTGTCGTCCGCGACGAACACGAGCTCGGCGCCGATGGCCGTGGCCGCGTCGGCGCCCATGCCGTTGCGCCACACGCAGGCGCGCTCGGGCGGGCCACCGAGCGACAGCGGGGCGCTGCTGAGCGTCGCGATCACGCACACGTCGCCCGGCTTCGCGGCGGCGATGCTCGTCGGCGCGGCGCGCAGCGCCTCGACCTGGGCGCGCCACTCGGGATCAGCCCAGCCCGGGCGTCGCTTGCCGCGGCCGCGGGGCCCCTTGCCGGCGCGCCGCGAGAGCCACACCACCATCACGGCGATCGCCGCGAGCAGCAGCATCAGGCCGAGCTGCGGGCCGAGCCCGCCGAAGACGGCGAACGGATCGTCGTCGCCCGTCGCGTCGCGGCTCGGCGCAGCCGTCACCAGAACGCCTCGGCGAGGCCGAGCGTGTAGTGCCCCTTCGACGCGCCCTTGCCCTCGAGGGTGGCGCGGCCTTCGACGAGCGATCGGCCGACGGCCCCCGGCGCAATCTCGTCGATCGGCTTGCCGCGCAGCACCGGGCCGTCGGCGAACTTCACGACCGGCACGACGTCGCGGATCGGCACGCTGCCGCGGTTGTGCACGCGGACCACCCAGCGCACGCGCCCCAGCCACACCTCGGCGGTGCCCTCGACCTTCAGCTCGACCACGGGCTCGATGTCGTAGGCGCGGTTGCCCCGGGTCTGCGCGACGCGGGGCAGCAGGACCATGCGCTGGTTCTTGAAGTCGATCTGCGCGTAGAACTCGCGCATCACGTTGTGCCCGAGCAGGCCGTGGTGCCGCTCGTTGACGCAGCCGTCGCAGACCGACACCAGCAAGCTGCGGATCTGGACGTCGCCGATCCACAGCGACGGCAGGTAGACCATCCGGCTCTCGCGTGGGCCGCTGGCGGTGTTGAACGTCAGCATCGGCGCATCCTCGGGCACGGGGATGCCGAGCTTCGCCGCGGTCGCGCTGCTGATCGTCGTGAACGACGCGCCGGTGTCGAAGAGGTACGGGAGCGTGAGTCGGCCGCCGGGTCCGTCGAAGCCGACGTCCATCAGGATCGCCGTACCCTCCTCGGTGAAGGGGACCGCGAGGGCCTTGTCGCGCTCGACCTGGCCGTCGGCCTGGGCGGTCCACTCCTCGAGGGTCGAGCCCGCGGGCATCACCACGCCGGCGGGGTCGAGGCGATCGGCGGCGTCGTGTCCGAGGGCCGACATCACGCGGGTCGCTGCGTGCGAGTCGCCGAGGCGATCGGCCGCGACCCACGCGCCGTGACCGCGCAACGCGGAACCGAGCACGTCGGGGATCACCTGAGAGGCGAGCGCGAGGCCGCACCCGTTCACGGCGAAGGGCAGCCACACCATCGCGCGGCTCAGCCGACGCGGCTCACCGTGGTACTTCCACATCGCGAGGGCCAGCGGGAGGCCGACCGTCGCGACGAGGCCGAGCAACCAGATCCACGGTCCGCCCGCCAGGACCGCGGCATCGCGGGCGAGGGCCGCCTTCGCGAGGGCGAGGACGATCCAGAAGGCGACCAGCGTCGTCGCCAACGATCCCATGGCCACGAGGACCCACAGCAGCGCGGATCCGATCGCCTGCGCGGTCGATGTCAGGTCGCCTCGCACGCGTGCGGCCCCAACGCGTTCCGCCCCTCGACCCCTGCGCACGTGCCCGCGCGGCGGGAGTGCGTCCTCATCCAAGTCCACGCGCCGAAGTGTACCGACATCGTCGCCCCGACGCGACGCCAAGTGACGAGGGCGACGGCCGGTCGCGGTTGGATCCGCCACCGAAACCCCGTAGAGTACGACACTGCCCGGCCGTCGCCGGCCTGCAACCCATGGGCGTGTCGATCCCTACGTTTGCCCTGCGTTTCGAGTCGCGCGACGATTTCGTCGTCGAGTACACCGACCGCCTGCGGCACGGTTGGGTCGTCCTCCCCATCGAGGAGCGGTTCGCGGTCGGGACGCTCGTGCGCCTGCGCGTCCACCTCCCCGACGAGATGGTGCTCTACCTCACCGGGTCTGCAATCAAGTCGCCGCGCGCGGGCGGGGCCGACGCGGGCCAGTGGATCCGCCTCGCCGCGCTCTCCGAGGCGGACGAGGCGCGGCTCCACGCCTGCGTGACCGCGATGCTCGGGGACACGGCGCCCGCCGACGCCGAGACGCCGGCCACGGCGGACGACGGCGAGGGCGAGATGCTGAGCGTGCTGCTGGTCGACGACTCCGTGTCGATGCGGCTCGAGCTCGGCGAGGCCCTGCGCGCCCGGGGCCTGCGCGTGCGCGTGGCCGACAACGGCTTGGTCGGACTGTCGAGCGCGCTCAAGCGCATGCCCGATCTGATCCTCACCGATGTCGAGATGCCGCAGATGGATGGTTGGGGCCTGCTCCGGGCGATCCGACAGCGGCCCGGGTTCACGCAGGTCGCGGTCGTGTTCCTGACGCGGCTCTCCGACGAGGCGACGCGCCTTCGCGGCTATCGCCTCGGTGTCGACGACTACCTGCCCAAGCAGATGCCCGCCGACGAGATCCTCGCGCGCGCCCGCGGGGCGGTGGCGCGGCGGCGGCAGCTGCCGGCGAGCCAGGGCAGCCACGGCCTGCGCGGCGATCTCGAGCACGTGCGCCTCGGCAGCGTGTTGGCGTTCCTCGAGTCCGAGCGGCGCTCGGGCTCGCTGTTCGTGCGCCACGCCGGCGAGGTGAGCACCGTGCTCGTCAGTCAGGGATCGC
Organism: Deltaproteobacteria bacterium Ga0077550; assembly: GCA_001464385.1. Classification (GTDB taxonomy): domain Bacteria; phylum Myxococcota_A; class Polyangia; order Nannocystales; family Nannocystaceae; genus Xiheibacterium; species Xiheibacterium aquaticum. The sequence continues at coordinate 45,907 of LNFB01000264.1, forward strand.
TGTGCGGGCTCGAGAACATCGGCCGTCACGGTCACCCGCACGATCGCGTGTTCGAGATGCTCGGCTGGACCCACGGCGAGTTCGAGTTCGCCGCGCACGACGTCACCGAGGGCGAGGCCACGCCGCTGTCGTATCTGCTGCTCGAGCACGCGCGACGCACCGACGAACGCGAGGCGGGCCCCGGGGGGACCCGCCTCGAGCGGACCGGCGACTCGGCGAACACCCGAGCTGCGCGCTAGTTCACTTGTCGAAGCGACCGCACACGCCGTCGACCTTCCACGAGGTCTCGGACTGGAACGGCGCGGTGTTCAGCACGTAGACGTTGGCCCCGTTGGCCCCGCACTGCTGCTTGGCGGTCTCCATCGCTTCCTTCACGGTCGGCGCGTGGCCGCGGTACACGCCGATCTCGGTCCATGCGCGCTTCAGATCCTCGCGCGACTTGACGACCTTGACGTCCTTGGCCGCGACGGGGGCGGGGTGGAGCTTGTGGTTGGTCTCCTTGTACAGAGACGAGTACGCCGGCGAGCAGCCGGATGCCGCGAGCAGGGCGAGGGAGAGGCACGAGGAGAGCAGGGCAATCGGACGACGCATCGTTCGCTCCATGGGTGCAGGGCCGATCCGGAGTGGACCGGCAAGACAATCGCGGGGCTTAGACTTCGGGGTCCGGCGTTGCATTCGCCGGCCGTGCGCCCCGTGAGGCGGCCCGGAGCGTCACACGAAACACGGCCCCAGGCGAGTCGTTCTGCCCCAGCGGTGGTCGGGCGCCCTGGGGCAGGCACGTCAGGGTCCCGCCCATGCGCTCGACGAGCCCCGCGCTGATTGCCAGCCCGAGGCCGGTCCCCTCGCCGGCCTTGGCCGTGGTCACGAAGGGCTGGAACAAGCGGTCGCGGATCTGCGGCGCGACGCCGGGCCCGTTGTCCTGGATCTCGAGCGCGGCCGCGTCCTCGTCGACCGCGATCCGCACCGCGACCCTCGGCGCCTGCGCGTCGCTGCGGGCAGCCCGGGCCGCGTTCACCAGCAGGTTCTGCAGCACCTGGTCGAGCTTCGCCGCATCGGCGTCGACCTCGACCTCCGAGCCGTCGACCGAGAACTGCACGTCGACGCAGCGAGGATCGTGGCGCAGCAACGCGACCATGCGCTCGGCGGTGCCACGCAGCGGCAGCCGCTCGATGCGGGTCTGCGCCGCGCGGCTGTAGTCGAGCAGCTGTCCGACGAGGGTCTGGATGCGCACGATCTGCTCGCGCACGCGGACCAGCATCTCGCGGGACGCGGCGTCGAGCGCGGGCTCGTGGCGCGGATCGAGGAGCAACTCGACGTAGCCGAGGATCGTCGCGAGCGGATTGCCGACCTCGTGGGCGGTGCCGGCCGCGATGCGCCCGAGCCCGGCGAGCTGCTCCGCGCGCGCGAGCTCCGTGCGCTGCTGCTCGAGCTCTCGCAGCCGCGCCGCCAGCCGCTCCGTCATGTCGTTGAACGCGCCCGCGAAGGCCCGCAGCTCGGTCGGTCCCTCCTCGACGACGCGCGTGGCGATGTTGCCCGCCGCGACGTCGCGCACGCCGTCGCGCAGCGCCGCGAGGGGACGCAGCACCTGCAGCTCGAGCAGGCCGACGCCGAGCACGAACGAGAGGATGCCGACGCCCAGCGCGAGCAGTGCGATCTCTTGCCAGTCCGCGGCGCTGGTCCACGTCGAGCTCCGCGCGATGACGCGGAGCAACAGCCGGCTCTCACCGTCGCGGGGGCCGAACGTGCGCAGCGATCGGTCGACGATCGTCCACGGGCCGGAGGTGCCGAGCGCGTCCTCGGCCTCCGGCACCACGGGCGGCGGCACGTCGGGGGCGAGGCCGAGCGAGGCGAGCTGCACCGCGGGCGCGCCGGCGTCGAGCCGATAGACCTCGATGGCCGCGATCCCCGAGCTGCCGATGCTCGGTCGCAGCGCCTGCTCGACGTCGCCGCGCTCGGCGGGGGCGCCCTGCGCGACCATCGGCGTCACGACCAGCGCGAGGCCGCGGGCGTGCTGCCGCAGGCGCTCGTTCTCCAGCGCGGTGTGCCGTCGACCCGCGAGCCACTCGCCCGCGAGCGCGAACGAGACGACGGCCATCATCAACACGAGGGCGAGCGCCGCGGCGAGCTCGAAGCGCAGGGAGTGGCGTCGCTGCGCCTTGGCCTCGCGTCCGCTCATCGCCCCGCCATCGCCTCGCGGCTCACGGGAGGATCGTCAACCCGCGGGCGCGGACGCCGGGGCTCGGCGAGCGGCGCGGCGGCGCGCACCCCGGGCACGCGCGGGCGCGTCGCTGGCCGAAGCGCCGGACCAGCGCCCACACGGCGGCGCCGAGGATCGCCCAGACGGCGACCTCCTGCAGCCAGCTCGGGATCACTGCCGCTTCTCCCGGGCCTCGCGGGCCGGCTCGCGGGCCTCCTGCTCGAGGCGCGGGCACGAGCCGTTCTTGATGCCGCGCGCGCGCGGGCACAGCCCGTAGAGCTCGTGGCGATGCCGCATCACGTTGAAGCCGAAGCTCCGCGCGACCCGCTCCTGCTCCCGCTCGATCTCCTCGTTGTGGAACTCGAGCACGAAGCCACACTCGACGCAGATCAAGTGGTCGTGATGCGCGCTGTCGCCGGCGGTCTCGTAGGTGGTGTGGCCGTCGCCGAAGCGGCGCTCGGCCGCGAGACCGCACTCGGTGAGCAGCTTGAGCGTGCGGTACACGGTCGCGTACCCGACCTTCGGGTGCTCTGCGCGGGCGAGCGCGAGCAGCTCCTCGATGCTCACGTGGGTCGCGGCGCCGAAGAACTTCTGCGCGATGACATCGCGCTGGCGCGTCGACTTCAGCCCCTTCTTCGCCAGATAGGCGTGGAACTGGCCCATCAGGCCGTCGACCGCGGCCGGTTCGCTCTCGCCTTCGAGCACGGCGCGACGCTAGCACGGGCCGCGCGGTTGCGCATGCCGCCCCGGTCGTCCCGGGGGTTGCCGCCGCCCGGGGGCCTGCCTATCCTTCCGCGCCCGCGATGCCCCGAACCCCCGAGAAGCGCGCCACCCCACCGGCCGTCGGCGCGACCCCGCAGGGCGGCGCAGGCACCGGTCTCGACGCCACGACCCCCGACGCCGACGACGGCCTCGGGATCGATGCGATCCTCGATCGACTCGAGTCGGTCGTCCGCGACCTCGAGGGCGGCGAGCTGCCGATCGAGCGCGCGCTCGAGCGGTTCGAGCAGGGCGTGCACCTGGCACGCCGCGGGAACCACCTGCTCGACCGCGTCGAGCAGCGCGTCGAGATGCTGCTCGCGGATCGCGACGAGACCGTACCGATGCCCAACGCCGGGGATGACGAGGACGCACCATGACCACGACCTTCGATCTCGATGCCTGGATCAACGACCGCCGCGCCAAGGTGAACGTCGCGCTCGGCGAGGCCCTGCCGCCGCGCGAGGGCTCCGATCCCGGCCGCCTGCGCGAGTCGATGCACTACGCGGTGATGCTCGGCGGCAAGCGCATGCGCCCGCTGCTCACGGTCGCTGCATGCGAGGCCGCCGGTGGCACCTGGGAGCAGGCGCTCCCGGCCGCGTGCGCGATCGAGATGATCCACGCCTACTCGCTGGTCCACGACGACCTCCCCGCGATGGACAACGACTCGGTGCGCCGGGGCAAGCCCACGGTCCACGTCGAGTTCGGCCACGACAAGGCGATCCTCTGCGGCGATGCGCTGCTCACGATCGCGTTCGAGACCCTGGCCAAGGGCCATGGCCGCGGCGGTCGGATCGTCGAGGCCGTCGTGCGGATGGCCCACTACGCGGGCATCGACGGCATGGTCGGCGGCCAGGCGATGGATCTCGAGGTCGGGCAGAACGTCCGCGAGCTCGAGATGCTCGAGGCCGTGCACGCGAAGAAGACCGGTGCCCTGTACGCGGCGAGCGGCGCGATGGGGGCGTTGTGCGCCGGCGCCAACGACGACGTGGTCGGGCGGCTCGATCGCTGGGGCATGCAGTTCGGCATCGCCTTCCAGCACGCCGACGACATCCTCGATGACGATCAGGTGGCGCTGCGCGCCCAAGCGGTCGCGCGCGTCGATGTCCTCGTGTCGAGCTGCATCGAGCTGGTCGCGTCGATGGGCCCCGGCGCGGAGCCGCTGCGGGCCATCGCGCGGTGGGTGCACGAGCGCACGCACGCCGCGGCCGCGGGCGAGAAGCGCGAGTGACGTGGCGCGCGGGCGTGCCACGACGTCGGACGCCGAGCTCGCGCTGCGCGCGTGGGATCTGCACGGCGTCGCGGTGGCACCCCTCCACGGTGGGCTGATCAACGACACCTTCGCCGTCGACAGCGACGCGGGTGCGTTCGTGCTCCAGCGCGTGCACCCGGTGTTCACGCCGCAGGTGCACGACAACATCGCGGCGGTCACCGCTCGCCTGGTCGAGCGGGGCATCGCGACGCCGGTGCTGCGCGCCACGGCGGCGGGCGGCCTGTGGTCCGAGCAGCCGGACGGCGTGTGGCGACTGATGACGCGGATGCCCGGCGTCGCGTTCGCGGCGGTGCGCTCGCCCGCGCAGGCCCGCGCCGCGGCGGCCCTGCTCGCGCGCTTCCACGGTGCGCTCGTCGATCTGCCGCACCGATTCGTGGGCATGCGCGTCGGTGTGCACGACACCGCAGCCCACCTGCGTGCCCTCGAGGACGCGGTCGCCGAGCACGCCGGTCATCGACTCCACGCGGAGGTCGCCGAGCTCGCCGACGCGATCCTCGTCGGCGCGGCGGCCCTGCCCGCGCTCGAGGGGCTCCCCGATCGCGTCCTGCACGGCGACCCCAAGTTCAACAACGTGCTGTTCGAGGGCGAGGCGCCCGGCGCCTGCGAGCGTCCGGTGTGCCTGGTCGATCTCGACACCGCCGGGCCCGGTGCGCTGCACCTCGAGCTCGGCGACATGTGGCGGTCGTGGTGCAACCTCCGCGGCGAGGACGAGCGGCGCGCCGCCTTCGAGCTCGGCATCTTCGAGGCCTCGCTGCAGGGTTACGCGTCGGCCCGCGCGGCGCCCACGGACGCCGAGCGCGAGGCCCTCGTCCACGGGCTCGAGTGGATTACCCTCGAGCTCGCGGCGCGCTTCGCCGCCGATGCCCTGCGCGAGCGCTACTTCGGCTGGGACGCCTCGCGGTTCCCCGCCCGCGGTGAGCACAACCTCGTCCGCGCCAAGGGTCAGTGGTCGCTGCACGCCCAGGTGCTGGCCACGCGAGCGCAGCGCCTCGCGGCCCTCCGAGCGGCGTGGTGAGCCGCCGGTGATATGCTGCCCGTCGTGCCCGATCGCCCCGCGCCAGACCCATCGCGCACCGCGGTGTACCCCGGTTCGTTCGACCCCATCACCCTGGGCCACGTCGACATCGTCGAGCGGGCGGCGCGGCTGTTCGACCGGGTGATCGTCGCCATCGGCCGGCATCCCAGCAAGCGCGGCTTCTTCGAGACGGACGAGCGCCGCGTCCTCGCGGAGCGGAGCCTCGCCCACGTGCCCAACGCGACGGTCACCACCTTCTCGGGGCTGGTGGTCGAGTTCTGTCGGGTCCAGGGCGCGCGCGTGCTGGTCCGCGGCCTGCGGGCGACCGGGGACTTCGAGCCCGAGTTCCAGATGGGCCTGGCCAACCGCGACCTCGCGCCGGAGATCGAGACCGTGTTCCTCATCCCGCCCGCCTCGCACATGTACGTGTCGAGCTCGCTGGTCCGAGAGATCGCCGGCCACGGCGGCGACTTCGAGCGCTATGTGTCGCAGGTGGTCGCGACGGCAGTGCGGGCGCGCGTGCGGGTGGGCGGCGAGTCGTGAGCGACGACGCGGACGCACTGCCCGCGCGCCGCGAGGCGAGCGCGGCCGCACCGTGGCGCGGCGACGATCACCAGCTGCAGGTGCAGGCCGCGGCCGAGGCGGGCCTGCCGGTCGACGAGGTCGCGCTCGATCTCTACACGAAGGGCTTCTCGGCGGGCATCACCATGGACGACCCGCTCGACGGCGCGCTGGTGGCCCGCGGCCGCACGCTGCTCGCGAAGGCCGAGCTGCGCGCGACGCTGCAGCCCGTGCTGCGCTACCTCGGCGTCGCCGCCGATCTCGTGGACGTCGAGGTCGTCGACGGCCGCTTCGTGATGCGCATCCACAAGAAGGCCACCGAGGGCACCAAGCCGGTGTACGAGGCCGGCAAGCTCACGCTGCAGATCTGGATCGGCTTCGGCCTGCTCGGCTTCGCGGCCGGACGGTTCCTGCCCGCGTTCGTGAGCGCGATCTTCTGGGGCCTGGGCCTGATGCTGGGCGCGTGGCAGCTGCGGCGCGGGCTCGCGACCGGCCGCGCGATGTTGGGGGCCCGCGTCGCGATCGCCCTCGGCATGGTCGCGCAGGCCGAGAAGCTCGTGCTCCCGCCCGAGGGCGACACCATCGGGCCGCGGCCGTGATCGACCCGGGCCTGTGCCGCACGTGCGCGCATGCCCACGCCGTCACCTCGGCGCGTGGCTCGACGTTCTGGCGCTGCACCGAGCATGATCGCGATCCGAGCTGGCCCAAGTACCCGCGGCTGCCGGTCATGCGATGTCCGCGACACGCACCGGGGGTGCCGCGCTCGGACGGGCCCCGCTGACGACGATCACGCCGGCGAGCACGAGCGCCGCGCCGAACAGCTGCGCCGCGGTGATCGGCTCGTCGAGCACGACGTAGCCGAGCGCGATGGTGGCGACAGGTCCCAGGGACCCGACGAGCGCGGTGCGCCCCGAGCCGATCCTCTTTATCGCCGCCCCGAGTAGCAGCGTCGGGATCACCGTCGAGATCACGGCCATCGCGAAGGCGAGGCCGTGCACGGCTGCGGGCTGGCCGAGCGCGGCGGGGCTGCGCGTGGCACCGAAGTGCAGGGCGGCGCACGTGCTCGACACCAGCATCGCGGCCGACGTGAAGCGGATCGAGCCCACCTCCGCGATCAGGCGCTGCGCGCCGACGAGGTAGATCGCGTAGGCGATCGCGCTGGCGAAGACCAGGCCGCAGCCCATCCAGAGGCTCGCCGTGTCGCCGCGGGGGGTCGCGTCCTTCGCCATCACGACGAGGATCCCCGCGTAGGACAGGAGCAGCGCGAGCCCCTCGCGGCGCGTGATCGGCCGGCGCTGCAGGGCGGCGGAGATGAGCACGACGATCGTCGGGTAGAGGAAGAGCACCAGCCGCTCGAGCGCGGCCGAGATGTGCTCGAGGCCGAGGAAGTCGAGCAGGCTCGCGAGGTAGTAGCCGACGAAGCCGAGGCCGAGGGCGGCGAGCAGCGTGCGGCTCGTCCAGGGCCGCGTGGCCCGGCGCGCGGCCCAGAACGACAGCACCACGTAGAACGGCGCGGCGTAGAGCATCCGCAGCGTGAGCAGCGTGAGGGCGTCGACCGGCGCCGCCGCGAAGGCGAGCTTCACGAAGATCGCCTTCGCCGAGAAGGTGATGGCGCTCGCGGCGGAGAGCAGGACGCCCACCGAGACGCGGGCGCCGGTGCCGTCGCCGACGGAACCATCCCGCGTGCGCGAGCCCGGTGATGGTTGCACGGCCCGGCATTCGTGCCGCGATCGGCCCTGGGACACCACGGGGGCAGCCGCGAGCTTACGCACGATCGCGTGGCCGCGCCGTGGTCCCGCGAGCGCGGCGCCGTGGCCTCACGCGCGCGCACCGGCGGCTTTGCCGGTGCCTGCTAGACTCCGCCCGCGGAGGTGGGTGACCCTCCGCTCCGCGTTTCCGTGTCCGCGACCGTCGACATTGCGCAGCTGGTCTGCGAGTTGTGCCGGAACTTCTACGCCCTCGGCTGGGCGTCGGGGACGGGCGGGGGCATCTCGATCCGCGGCGCCGACGGCATCTACGTGGCGCCGAGCGGCGTGCAGAAGGAGCGCATCGAACCCGCCGACGTGTTCGTGCTCGACGCGAGCCGGCTCGATCGCGCGTGCGTGGTGCGGGCGCCTGCCGATGCGTCGCTGCGGATCTCCGAGTGCCAGCCGCTGTTCTTCAACGCGTTCCGGGATCGCGACGCCGGCGCGGCGCTGCACAGCCACTCGCTGTGGCCGGTCCTCGCGGCGCGCCTCGCTTCGCCCGACGGCGGCCCCGGGGTCCTGCGCCTGCGCGGCTTCGAGATGTTGAAGGGCCTGCGCGGCAAGGGCTGCTTCGACGAGGTCTCGATCCCGATCATCGCCAACACGGCGCGCGAGGCCGAGCTCACCGACAGCATGGCGGCGGCGATGCGGGCCCACCCCGACGTCGACGCCGTGATCGTCGCCGGTCACGGCATCTACGTGTGGGGCCGCGACTGGGTCCGCGCGAAGACTCAGGCCGAGTGCCTGGACTGGCTGTGCCGCGCAGTCGTCGAATCGCACCGCCTGGGCCTGTACGATGCGCCCGGAGGGTCCCCATGAAGGTGCATTGGCTCGACTCCGATCGGGCGCCCGCGGGCGTCGAGGATCTCCGCCAGGTGGGCGTGCTGCACGAAGTGCTGCCGGCGACGCCCGACGACTACCAGCCCCAGCTCGACGTCCTCAAGCGCGAGCGGGGTTATGTCGAACAGGACATCGTCGAGCTGCGCCCCGACACCGTCGGGCTCGAGTCCATCTGCGCCAAGTTCGCCGACGAGCACCTGCACACCGACGACGAGGTCCGCTACGTGCTCGAGGGCGAGGGCGTGTTCGACATCCGCTCCACCGACGACGCCTGGATCCGCGTGACCGTCGAGCGCGGCGACCTGCTGGTCGTGCCTGCCAACCTCCACCACCGATTCTTCCTCACCGAGCGCAAGCACATCCGGTGCGTGCGGCTCTTCAAAGACAGCAGCGGTTGGGTTCCGCATTATCGGCAGCCCAGCGACCGCGCCAAGGAGCGCGCCAACCAGCGCGTTTGATGGCCCCGTGCGCCCCACGAAGCAAGACACGGAACACGAACATGGACACCAGCACGAAGACGAAGCAGGACTACAAGGTCGCCGACATGGCGCTGGCCGACTGGGGCCGCAAGGAGATCGCGCTCGCCGAGAAGGAGATGCCCGGTCTCATGGCGCTGCGCGCCAAGTACGGCGCCAGCAAGCCGCTGAAGGGCGCCCGGATCGCCGGCTGCCTGCACATGACCATCCAGACGGCGGTGCTCATCGAGACGCTCGTCGATCTCGGCGCGGACGTGCGCTGGTCGTCGTGCAACATCTTCTCGACCCAGGACCACGCCGCGGCCGCGATCGCGGCGCGCGGGCTCCCGGTGTTCGCGTGGAAGGGCGAGACCGAGGAGGAGTACTGGTGGTGCGTCGAGCAGAGCGTGCGCTGGCCCGACGGCTCGCTGCCGAACCTGCTCCTCGACGACGGCGGTGACCTCACCATCGTCATGCACCGCGACCACAAGGCCGCGCTGGCCGACTGCCGCGGCGTCTCCGAGGAGACCACCACCGGCGTGCACCGCCTCTACCAGATGGCCGAGCGCGGCGAGCTGGTGATCCCGGCGATCAACGTCAACGACTCGGTCACCAAGAGCAAGTTCGACAACCTCTACGGCTGCCGGGAGAGCCTCGCCGACGGCATCAAGCGCGCGACCGACATCATGGTCGCCGGCAAGACCGTCGTCATCGCCGGCTACGGCGACGTCGGCAAGGGCAGCGCCCAGTCGATGCGGGGCTTCGGCGCCCGCGTCATCGTCACCGAGATCGACCCGATCTGCGCGCTGCAGGCCGCGATGGAGGGCTTCCAGGTCCTCACCATGGACGAGGCCGCGCCGCTGGCCGACATCGTCGTCACGGCCACGGGCTGCATGGGCGTGCTGACCAAGGCGCACATGGAGCGGATGAAGGACGAGGCGATCGTCTGCAACATCGGCCACTTCGACTCGGAGATCGAGATCGGCGCGCTCGAGGCCGACAAGTCGATCAAGGAGATCAACATCAAGCCGCAGGTGGACCGCTTCGTGTTCCCCGACGGCCACGCGATCATCATGCTGGCCCGCGGCCGCCTGGTGAACCTCGGCTGCGCCACGGGTCACCCGAGCTTCGTGATGTCGTCGAGCTTCACCAACCAGGTGCTCGCCCAGATCGCCCTGTGGACCGAGCCCTCGAAGTACGAGCGCGGCAAGGTCTACGTGCTGCCCAAGCACCTCGACGAGGAGGTCGCGCGGCTGCACCTCGCGAAGCTCGGCGCCAAGCTGACCACGCTGAGCTCGGCCCAGGCCGAGTACCTCGGCGTGCCGGTGGGCGGGCCCTACAAGCCCGATCACTACCGCTACTAGTCCGGGCCCGGCCCGCGCACCCGGTGGCCCGCCGGCAGGACGACGCGTCCCGCCAGCGGGCCATTTGGCGTCCCGCCAGCGGGCCACCCGGGCCGTCTCACCGCGAACCGGCCCGGGTTGCGCGCGGCACGGAACGTGAAGATGCGCCGGGGACGATGGCCTGGGAACGTGCATGCGAGGTGTTGTCGATCCCGGCCGACGAGCGCCCGCGCGAGCGGCTGATGCGATTCGGGGCCGAGTCCCTCGGGGACGTCGAGCTCGTCGCGCTCGTGCTCGGCGGCGGCGGCTCGATGCGCCGGGCCCTCGCGCTGTTCGAGGCGTGCGGCGGGCTGCTCGGCCTGTCCACGGCGGACAGCCACGAGCTCTGCGAGGTGCGTGGGGTCGGGGTCGCTGGCGCGACGGCGATCGCCGCGGCGATCGAGCTGGCGAAGCGGTTCGCGCGGCTCGAGCTGCCCTACAGCACGACGCTGCGCGGGCCCGACGAGGTCGCTCGGTTCGCGCGGGTCAGCTTCGGCGATGCGCCGCAGGAGACCTTCGTGATCCTCGGGCTCGACGCACGGGCGCGGGTCCGCCTGGTCCGGACGATCGCGATCGGCTCGGTGTCCCATGTGGACGTCCACCCGCGCGAGGTGTTCCGCCCCTTGGTCCGCGCGGGCATGCACTCGGCGATCGCGGTGCACAACCACCCGAGCGGCGAGCCCGAGCCGAGCCACGCCGACGTCGAGCTCACGCGCCGGCTCGCCGAGGTCGGTCGCCTGCTCGGGATTCCCCTGCTCGATCACCTCGTGGTCACGCGCACGCGCAGCGTCTCCCTCGCGGCGCTCGGGGTCGTGCCGGGAGCGTGACGGCGGCAGGGTCGGGTAGGGCAAACCGATCGCGCGGGCGGGCGGGGGACCCGCAGCACCGGCGGGCCACGGCCTCGCGGGCCCCGAGGGCGGGAATAGCAGGCCGTTCGCCCGACTTCGGCGAGGACGCGTCCTATACTGCGAGACAGGGATGAACCGCGCGAGACTCCTAGCGATCGGCAAGCTGCTGCTCCTGCTCGGCATCCCCACCGGGTTGGTGCTGACCCTGTTCGGTGCGGGCGTGCACTGCGGGGTCACCCACCGCGCGGCGATCACCGGCTTCGAGCGCGATGTCCTCGGCCTCGACGTCGAGGTGCCCAAGGCATCCGAGTCGAAGGCGGCCGAGGCGAAGGTCGCGACGGCCGAGGCGAAGGAGCCCGAGGCGAAGGTCGCGGCGCCGGAGGCCGAGCCGCCGAAGCCCGCGACGCCCGAGGCCAAGCCGCCCCAGGCCACACCGCCGGAGGCCAAGCCGCCCGAGGCCACCGCGCCGGAGGCCACGCCGCCCGCGGTGGTCACCCCCACCGATCCCCTCGCCGGGGACCTCGCCGCACGCCTCGCGATGCCCGTGCGCGTCCGGGTCAAGGTCACCGTCGACGACGAGCTCATCGCCGCGCACCCGGATTGGATCGACTACGTGCAGCGCACGGTCGCCGCCGCGTCGCAGATCTACGAGCAGCAGTTCGGCATCACCCTCGAACTCGCCGGCGTCACGCGCTGGTCGGTCGTCACCGCGGGGCTCTCGGCCGATCAGCTGCTCGGCGAGCTGAAGACCCACGGCCGCGATGGTTGTGACGTGATGGTCGGCATGACCGCGCGGCCCCTCGACGGCTCGATCTCGGGCGAGGCCGAGACGCCGCTGCCCACCAGCGCGTTCAACGGGGCCTACGGCATCGTCTACGCGGTGCCAGGAGCCCGCGAGCCCCACCTGCGGACGCTGCTGCACGAGATCGGCCACATGTTCGGCGCGCTCGACATCACCGACGCCGGCGATCCGGCGTGGCAGGCCGCGAGCTGGATGAGCTACGCGCCGGTGCGCGACGGCCACGCGCCGTGGATCGACGCGGAGAACCGCAGGCGCGTGCTCGAGCGCAAGGACAAGCCGTTCGCGCCCGAGGCGGGCCCCGCCGCGGCGC
>LNFB01000265.1 GCA_001464385.1 Deltaproteobacteria bacterium Ga0077550
CCGAGCGCAACCGACCCGACCCGAGCGCAACCGACCCGACCCGAGCGCAACCGACCCGAAGAGATCGATCGCCATGTCCGAGCCCCGCAAGCCGACCCCGACCGCCGCAGCGAAGCCCGCTGCGGCCAAGCCCGCCGCTGCGGCGTCCGCGGGCGCCGCGATCGCGACCACCGCCGAGCCCTCGACCTCGCGGCTGTCGTGGATCCTCGGCTGGATCGTCGCGCCCGCCTCGGTCGTCGCCGCCATCTTCGGCGGCGGCGTGATCCTCGGCGCCCACAACCCGGACGGGTGGTTCGCCCGCTCGGTGATGTGGGTCGTCGGGATCTTCTGATCGGCCTTCGGCTCGCAGGCACCGACGTTCAGCGCAGCGCGTCGACCCCGGGGGTGCGACCGGTCTCGACGTGGACCTCGTGCCGGTAGCGCTCGAGCTCCGCGTCGATGTCGACCTGGGTTCCGCCGCCGGCCTCGACCAGGCGCATCGCGACCTCCCGCACCACGCCCGCGCCCTGGTCCCGATCGGTCAGCACCAGGGGCAGTCGCCGGCGCACGAGGTCGATGACGTGGCAGACGCCCTCGTGGGCGATCGCGTGGTCGACCTCGCACCAGCGATACGGCAGGTCGTCGACGAGTCGCTCGGTCCCGCGGCCGGTCTGCGCCAGGGCCCGCGCGGCGGCGCCGTGACGCGGCACGAGATCGGCGAGGAGCGGATCCTCGAGCTCGTGGGCGTCGAGCGGGAGCCCGGGCACGAGCGGCCGCGTGTGGGTCGAGCACGCCGCGGGCCTCGGTCGGCTCTGCGGCCACGTCACGAGTAGGCGAGCGACGACGTCGTCGACGATGTCCTCGGACATCGCGCGGTAGGTCGTCAGCTTGCCGCCGACGATCGCGAGCACGCCGTCGTCGCGCTCGACGATGCGGTGCTTGCGGGAGAGCTCCACGGTGTCGTCGCTCGCGGCGCCCTCGGCCCGCACCAGCGGGCGCACGCCGGACCACGTGCTCACGATCGCGTCACGGTCGAGCCGCGCGCCGGGGAGGACCCGCCGCGTGATGTCGAGGATCTCGTCCTCGTCTTCCGTCGTGACGCCGCTCGCCCCGGGGTCGCCCTCGTACGCGGTGTCGGTGGTGCCGAGGTACGTCCGCGTTCCCCACGGCACGACGAACAGGATGCGGCGCTGCTCCGGCGCCTGGATCACCAGGGGCTGTCGCACGGGTGCGTCGACGCTGCGCACGACGATGTGCGTGCCCTTCGACAGCGACAACAATCCCTCGCCGCGCGCGCCCAGCAGCGCAGGCCCGGTCCACGGACCCGCGGCGATGGTGACGACCTTCGCGGCGATCGACGTGCCGTCCTCCAGCGTCACGACATGCTCGCCGCGAGGCCCCGCGATGCCCGTGACCTTCGCGTAGGTGAGCACCTCGGCGCCGTGCCGACGCGCATCGGAGAGGATCGCCAGCGTCAGGCGGGCGTCGTCGGTGACCGCGTCCTCGTACTGCACCGCACCGCGTAGACCCTCGGCGCGGAGCATCGGCTCGGCGATCCGCGTCGCCTCGGGGTCGAGGTAGTCGTGGCCCTGGCCGCGGTGGAAGTTGAGCGTGTCGTAGAGCGTGAGGCCGAGCCGGAGCATCCACGGCCCGAGCCTGTCGCCGCGGTATGCGGGGAACAGGAAGCGCGCGGGGCGGACCAGGTGCGGCGCGGCCTCGTAGAGTCGGGCGCGCTCGCGAAGCGCCTCATAGACCAGACCGAACTCCCGCTGCTCGAGGTAGCGGACGCCGCCGTGGATGAGGCGCGTCGATCGGGAGCTGGTGCCGAAGGCGACGTCCTGAGCCTCGATCACGAGGACGGACAGGCCGCGAAGGGCCGCGTCTCGGGCGATGCCGGCCCCCGTGATCCCCGCGCCGACGACGACGAGATCCCACGTCGGTCGCTCTGACGTCAGGCGCTGCAGCAGGCTGCGGCGCTCGCGGGCGCCCCAGGGCGGCGGTGTCGGGTCGTCCTGTGCCGACGCGCTCACCCGACGCTACCTCGCCGGATCCACGCTCGGCCCCGGGCGGGCCGATGCGGCCCGGCGCTGCATCGCTCGCCGTGGGCCCAACGGTGGGCCCCTCCGGTTCTACCCACGCCCGTGTTGCTTTCGTCGCGCTGCATTGTGAAACTCCCCCGAGCCTACCCCGAACAGGAGCCGCGATGGCGCTCTACACTCTGTACGTCCAGTACGCTGGACGGCCCCCCGAGACCAAAGCATTCGATAAGGACGTCATCATCATCGGGCGAGACGTCGGTGACATCGCGCTGTTCGACCCGCAGGTGTCCGGTCGCCACGCCGAGGTGCGGTTCGCCGCCGGCAAGCTGGTGTTCCGCGATCTCGGATCGACGAACGGATCGTTCATGCCCAACGGCGAGCGCATCCACCAGCCCGTCGAGCTCGGCATCGGCCAGGCCGTGCGGGTCGGGCAGTCGATCATCACGGTGCAGCACATCGACTTCCCCGGCGCCGTCCAGGCCGGTCGCACGATGTTCGCCCACCCGGGCATGGCCCGTCCGGCGCCGGGTGCACCGCCGGCGGCCGCACCGCTGCAGGCCGCCGCGCCGCCTCCGATGCCCGGCGTGCAGCGCCAGGTGTCCGCGCCGTCGCAGCCGCCCCCGATGGGCCCGCCGCCGGGCTTCCCACCGCAGCCGGGGATGCCACCGCAGCAACAGCAGCAACAGCAGCCGCCGCAGCCGGGGTATCCGCCGCAGCCGGGGTATCCGCCGCAGCCGCAGCCGGGGTACCCGGCGCAGCCAGGGATGCAGCAGCAGCCGCCGCAGCCGGGCTACCCGCCGCAGCCGGGATATCCGCCGCAACCAGGGATGCCGCCGCAGCCCGGGTACCCGCAGGCGCAGCAGCAAGCGCAGCAGCAAGCGCAGCAGCAGGCGCAGCAGCAGGCGCAGCAGCAGCAGCAGCAGCAGATGCAGCAGCAGCAGATGCAGCAGCAGCAGATGCAGCAGCAGCAGATGCAGCAGCAGCAGCAGATGCAGCAGCAGCAGATGCAGCAGCAGCAGATGCAGATGCAGCAAGCACAGCAGCAGCAGATGCAGCAGGCACAGCAGCAGCAGATGCAGCAGCAGCCGATGGGCGGACCGCCCGCGGCCCAGGGTTACCCGCCGGCGCCGCAGCAGCCCGGCTATCCGCAGGCGGCCGGTGCTCCGGGCGAGGGCGCCGAGTCGAGCGGCGGCGGCTTCATGGGCGACGTCAAGTTCGCCATGGGCCAGGTGCTCGGGAACCTGATCCCGACGTTCATGGTCGTCGGCATCCCGGCGGTCGGCTTCGCCGCGCTGTCGTTCGTCTTCTACCTCATCACGCTGTACTCGATCGGCAACATCGTCGCGAACGTCGGCCAGCTCGTGATGCTGATCGCCGTGCCGGGCGCGTTCTACTTCATGGCGCAGGCGCACTTCGGCAACCGCGTCACCTGGCTCGACGCCTACAAGGCGGTGATCGGCCGCAGCTGGCTGCAGGTCGCGAACTTCTGGTGCGGCGCGATCCCGCTGGGCTTCATGGCCGGCCCGATCTGGCTGTTCGAGGACAAGCTCTGGGTCGACCTGATCAAGCGCAACTTCGAACTGTGGATCCCCGTGCTGGTCCGGACGCTCGTCGCCGCGATCATCATCTCGCTCATCTCGGTCGTCGCCGGCGTGGTCGGCTCCATCCTCTACGGCATGTTCGACGCCGGCGGGTTCATGTGGGGCATCATGTTCAGCGTCAGCCGCCTGATCGGCGCCGTGGCGACGTCGCTGGTGGTGCCGATGGTGGCCGCCGTGGCGATCCGCGCGTACTTCGACGTCCGTCAGCAGCTCGAGGGCGTCGACCCGCGGCCCGCCGCGAAGCAGCGCCTCGAGCAGATCAAGGCCGGCGCGGCCTCGATCCCGGGCGTGCCCGACAGCCTCGGCAACGTCGGGCAGTCTGCGCAGGCACAGGCGCCGCAGCAGCCCGGCTACCCGCCGCAGCCTGGGTACCCGCCGCAGCAACAGCAGCAGCAGTACCCGCCGCAGCCTGGGTACCCGCCGCAGCCGCAGCAGCCTGGATACCCGCCACAGCCGGGCTACCCGCCGCCGCCGCCGGGCGGATATCCGCACCAGTAGCGAGCTCGACCGGCGGCGTTCGCGAACGCGAAACCGCGACAGGGGCGACGACGATGGCGCACGCGCGCCGGCGTTGTCGCCCCTTCTGCTTTGGCATAGGCTGCGGCCGCCGTGCGGTGCGAATGACGCCCGATCGCGCGCAGAAGAGAGACAGCCATGCCCGACGCATCTGGACCCGGCAAGAGCGAGCTCCAATACGATCTCGCGCGGCTCTCAGAGTTCGCCGCGCTCACGCCCGAGCGCCTGCGCCTCGCGTACCGCGAGGCGTGCATGGCACGGCTCCACGTCGAGCGCGTGGTGCAGGAGTGCTTGAAGGGCCAGGTGAAGTTCGCGATCTGGGGGCCCGGCGAGGAAGTCCACGGCACCGCGAGCGCGCTGGCGTTCGACGACGTCGCCGATCCGGACAAGTTCTCGATCTGCGGCCACTACCGCTCGGCGTCGATGCTCGCGATGTGGGCCCGCCTGCGCGGCTACGGCGACTTCCACCTCGATCACATGCGGCAGCAGCTGTCGAAGGTGACCGACCCGTGGAGTCACGGCCGGCAGATGACCGCGCACTTCAACGACATGCGGCACAACGCGCTGCCGGTGCAGTCGGCGCTCGGCATGCAGGTGTCGAAGTCGGTCGGCTACGCCCAGGGCTACCGCGTCAAGGGCGTCGACGATGCGCTCGTGGTCTGCGTCGTCGGCGACGGCACGTGCGCCGAGGGCGACGTGCACGAGGGCATGACCGGCGCGTCGATCCTGCGCCTGCCGTGGCTGCTCATCATCACCGACAACGAGGTCGCGATCAGCGTGACGCCGGAGGATGGTCGCGGCATCAAGGACTTCGAGAGCTACGCGAAGGCCTTCGGCTTCGCCTACTACACCGCCGACGGCAACGACTTCCTCGACGTCTACGACACCACGCGCCGCGCGGCGAGCTACTGCCGCAACGAGCAGGCCCCGGCGCTGCTGTGGGTCCGCAACCTCTCGCGGCTCAACGATCACAGCTCGGCCGCCGACGTCACCTTCAAGTTCGATCAGTTCGATCCGCTGCTCGACTTCGGCGAGGCCCTCGTCCAACGCGGCATCCTGTCGCCCGACGACATCGTCCGGCGCAAGGACGGCGCGACCAAGGACTACTACGCGCGCCACGATCTCGGTCGGGTCGGCGGCGAGGCCGACGCGTACATCGTGCAGACGATGGAGATCGCGGCGGGCGAGCCCGAGCCCGACGTCCAGTCCGTCTACGACCACATCCGCGACCCGTTCCCCGTCGTCCACGAGCCGCCGACCACGGGGCGACAGACGGTGGTGTCGATCAACGGCGCGGTGCGGGCGGCGATGCGCGGCATCCTGGCCCAGAACCCGATGACGTGGATCTACGGCCAGGACGTCGGCAAGAAGGGCGGCGTCATGCAGGCCACCCGCGGGCTGTGGGGCGACTTCCCCCGCCAGGTCCGTGACGCGCCGATCAACGAGCCGTTCATCATCGGCAGCGCGGTCGGCTTCGCGCTGCACACGGGCGCGACGGCGCTGCCCGAGATCCAGTTCTCGGACTACAGCCTCAACACGCTGCACTGGCTGGTCTACCTCGGCAACCTGCTGTGGACCTCCGGCGGCACCGTGCGCGCCAACGTGGTCGTGCGCCTGCCGGTCGAGCCGCTGCACGGCGGCGCGGTCTATCACTCGATGTGCATGGAGAGCTACTATGCGTCGATTCCGGGCCTGACGATCGTCGCGCCGACGACGGCGCGCGACGTGTACGGCCTGCTGCGCACCGCGGCGGAGTACACCGGGCCGGTGCTGTGCTTCGAGAGCAAGGGCTTGTACCGCATGAACCTCGGCGACGCGTTCGCCAACGAGCCGACCGATCCCAAGGAGGTCGCCGCGCTCAAGCGAGCCATCGCGTTCGAGGGCTTCGCCCCGGACATCCCGGCCGACTTCCGAGTGCCGCTGGGCAAGGCCGCGCTGCGCCGCGCCGGCCGCGACCTGACCATCGTCACGTGGGGGCGCGCGACGATCTTCGTCGCCTCGGCCGTCGAGAAGCTCGCCGCGCTCGGCATCGAGGCCGAGGTCATCGACCTGCGCACGATCGTCCCGCCCGACATGGACGCCGTGCTCGCGAGCGTGCGGCGCACGGGCCGTCTGCTGGTGGCCCACGAGGATCGGGTGTTCGCGAGCCTCGGGCGCGAGATCCAAGGTGCGACGATCGAGGCGCTCGATCCGACCGGCACGCAGGTCGTGACCCGCGTGCTCGGCCAGGACGCCGTGCCCGGCATCCCGCAGAACATCCACCTCGAGGAGCAGGTCGTGCTCTCCCCGGAGAAGATCGTCGCCGCGGCGAAGGAGCTCCTCGCGATCCGCCGGGCGGCGCCGCCGGCGTCCGTCGGTGAACGCCGCAGCACGGTGGCCGCCGCGCCGACGGTGCTCTGGACGCCCAACCGCAACTTCGTGGCGTGAGGTCCTCGCCCCCGGTGACCGAGGGACACGACGAGCTCGCCGTCGCCGGCCTGACCCTCCGCGGGGTAACCCGCGGCGGGATCCAGACGTGTCTGATGGTGCCGGAGCTCGATCTCATGTTCGATGTCGGTGGCGCGGTCGCGGGCCAGCTCCGCCACGACCGGATCCTCGTCAGCCACGGCCACCAGGACCACCTCGGCGGCCTGCCGTACCTCGTGTCGCAGCGCCGACTCGCGGGGCTCGACGCGCCCGAGGTCCACGTGCCGGCGGAGATCGAGGATCCGCTGCGGCGCATCTTCGCCGCGTGGAGCGAGATCGAAGCGTTCACCCTCGCGCCGACGATCGTCCCGCACCTGCCGGGCGACGAGGTCGCCATCGGTCGGGGCCTGCGGGCGGCGTGCGTGCGCGCGGTCCATCGGGTGCCGGCGCTGACGTGGATCATCAACCGCGCGACCGAGCGCCTGCGGCCCGAGTTCGCCGCGCGCTCGGGGCCGGAGATCGCCGATCTCCGCCGCGCCGGGCGCGACGTCACCGAGACGGTCCACACGGACGTGCTCGCGGTCACCGGCGACACGCAGATCGACCTGGTGGCCAGTGACGCGCGGCTCCTGCGGTGCAAGGTGCTGGTGCACGAGGTCACCGCGTGGGACGATCGCCGCAGCGTGGCCGAGGTCCGCGGCTACGGCCACACGCACGTCGACGAGATGATCGCCTGGTCCGAACGATTCGAGGGCGATGCGCTGGTCCTCGTGCATCGCAGCCCGCGGCACACGCGGCGCGAGGCCGAGGCGGTCGTGCAGACGCGCTTCCCGGCGGCGGTGCGGGGGCGGGTGCATGTCTTCGGCGCCTGACACCCCGCGGCGCGACGCCGACGTGTTGGTGCTCGGGGCCAGCTACGCAGGCGTCGAGGTGGTGTACCAGCTGCATCGCCAGGCCCCGGTGAAGCCGCCGCGGATCGTCGTCGTCGACCGCGATCGCGAGCACGGCTACCTGCCGCTGGTGCAGGAGCGCCTGCTCGGGACGATCCCCGCGGCATCGAGCAAGCTCCAGACCGCGCGCTACGTGGAGTCGCTGCCCCACGCGCGGTTCGTGCAGGGTGAGATCGTGGCGATCGACCCCGACGCGCGCACGGTCGATCTCGCCGATGGCACGCGGCTGGGCGCGCGCATCCTCGTCGTCGCGCTCGGCAGCGTGCTCGAGCCGCCGCCGTCGATCCGCGGGGGCGAGCGCCTGCTCGCGCACAAGAGCCCGGCGCAGTTCGATGCGCTGCACGCCGCGCTGGGCCGCGTCCTCGATGGGTCCATCGACCGCCCGCGGATCGTCGTCATCGGCGGCGGCATCTCCGGGGTCGAGCTCGCCGGCGAGCTCGCGGCCCTCCGCACGCGCGCGGATCGTCCGTGGCCCACGCCGCCCGAGGTCACGCTCGTCGGTGGCTCGTCACGGCTGGTTCCGATCCTGCGCCCGGGCGTCGGCGCCCGGACCGAGCGGGCGCTCGCGGCCCAGCAGGTCGACGTGCGCACGGCGACGCGCGTGGTCGAGGTCGGTGACGGCTGGGTCGAGGTCGAGCGCGGCGGTGCGTCGTCGCGGGTCGACTGCGCGCTGGCGCTGTGGGTCGGTGGCATCGCGCCCGCACCGATCCTCGCCGGCCTCGGGCTGCCGCGCACCGACGAAGGGTGGCTCGCGGTCGGGCCGACGCTGCAGTGCTTCCCCGGCGGCGCTGGCCGGGCCGAGGTCTTCGCCTGCGGCGACGCGGTGCGGGTCGTCGGCGGTGATGGCCCGTGGCCGACGATGCAGCGCGCGATCGAGTGCATCTGGCAGGCGAAGCTGGTCGCGGCGAACGCCCTCACGCTGCTCGGCCAGGCCGCCGACTACCCCACGGGCGTGCCTCCGCTGCAGCCGCACACGCTGCGGCCGGGCTTCGCCTACGGCGTGAGCCTCGGCCGTCGATCGCTGGTCGTGTGGGGGCCGCTGTGCGTCGACCTGCCGCGCATCAACCACTGGTTCCGTCGGTGGCTGATGCGGCAGTACTTCGCGCGCTACCCCGCGCCCGCGCCCGCGGCCGAGCTCAGCGCACGCTGAAGTTCACGCGGTCGCTGGTGCCTGCGACGTCGGCGTCGGCCGCTCGGGCGTACACCTCGTGATCGCCCGGGGCGAGCGCGACGTGGGCGACGAACGGGGCCTTCACCGTCGCGACGGCGCGGCCGTCGACCACGAACGTCAGCGTGTCGGTCGGCAGGTCGCCGTCGATGCGCGCGGCGAGCTCGACGACGTCGCGGATACCTGCGGTCGCGCGCGGCCACACCGAGCCGGCGATCGGGGCCGTCACCGCGATGGTGCCGGGGCGCTCGCCGCCGGGATCGCAGCCGGTGACCGCGGTGTGGGCGAGCCACGGCAGGCCGTGCGCGTCGCTGCCAGGCGCCCCGTTGGGCAGCGCCGCGAGCCACGCCGTGAAGGTGTCCGGCAGACGGACGACCACGTCGGCCGCGTCGCGATCGCAGGCCCACCGCGCGCGTCCGTCGGCCGCCGGCGCGATCGGCCGCGCGTGCACGTGCAGTGAGCACGCGGTGCTCGGCGCGGCGCCCGGCACGAAGCCCCGCCGCACGCGATCGGGGCAGCCCTCGTTGGGGCGCTCGCCGGACAGCGCGCAGACCTCGACGCGCTCGAGCGCGCCGTCGGCCAGCAGCGGCATGCGCGAGGGCACGTCGAGCATGGCGCGGCGCATCACGTCCGCGAACAGCGGCCCCGCGCCGCCGGCCCCGGTCAGCCCGTGCGTGGCGGTGCCGTCGGCGTTGCCGATCCACACGGCGACCGTGCGCTCGCGGGTGTAGCCGACCGTCCATGCGTCGCGGTAGCCCGAGCTCGTGCCAGTCTTGAGCGCCATCGGGAAGCCGATGTCGAAGGGGCTGCGGCCCTCGAGCAGGCGCAGCCGCGCCATCGGATCGGACAGCGCGTCGGTGACCGCCGCGGCGACCCCGGGATCGAGCACGCGGCGCGGAAGGATCGGCGCGCCCTCGACGACGCGCAGATCCACCGCCTCGCCGCCGCGGGCGAGGGCGACGTAGGC
>LNFB01000266.1 GCA_001464385.1 Deltaproteobacteria bacterium Ga0077550
CGCGAAGCCGAGCGCGTGCAGCGACGACAGCAGCGCGGTCGGCCCGACGTCGGCGGCGAGCCGGACCATCGGCACGTTGAGGCTGGCCGCCAGCGCCTCGCGCAGCGAGATCGGCCCGACGTGGCTGCCGTGGAAGTTGCCCGGCGAGTACGCCTGGCCGCCGTGCTCGAGGAACTCGGTCGGGACGTCCGCCACCAGCTCGCTCGGCGTGTGACCGGCGGCAATCGCCGCGGCGACGACGAAGGGCTTCAGCGTCGAGCCCGGCTGGCGGCGCGCGCGGACCATGTCGACGTGGCCGTCGATGTCGAGGCCGTCGGGATCGGCGCTGCCGACCCACGCCAGCACGTCGCCGGTGGCGTTGTCGACGACGATCACCGCGGCGTTGTGGCCCCCGCGCTCGGCGATCGCGGTGAGGTGGGTGTCGACGAGCCCCTCGACGTCGCCCTGCAGGCGGGCGTCCAGGGTGGTCCGCGTCACGCCGCGCGGCGCGAGGTGATGCTCGGCCTGCAGCATCCGGACGAAGTGCGGCGCGACGAAGGGGTGGGTGATGGGCCGCAGGTCGATCGGCTCGGTGAGCGCGCGGGCCAGCGCGTCGTCGTCGAGATCGCCGTGGGCGTGCAGCGCCTCGAGCAGCGCCCGCTGCCGCAGGCGCACGCGCTCGAGGTGCGCGTAGGGATCGAGTCGCGACGGCGCGCGCGGGAGCACGGCGAGCAGGGCGGCCTGGGCCCACGACAGGTCGCGGCTGGCGACGCCGAACATCGCCTGGGCGGCGGCCTCGGGGCCGATGAGCCCGTGGCCGTAGGGCAGGCGGTTCAGGTACTCGACGAGGATCGTCGGCTTGTCGAGGACGGTCTCGAGGTTCTGCGCGCGCGCGGCCTCGCGGAGCTTGATCGCGAGATCGCGATCGCCCGGCACGCCGCCGGTGTCGAGCAGCTTCACCAGCTGCTGGGTGATCGTGCTGGCGCCCGAGACGAAGCGGGTGTGGCGGAGGTTCTGCTCGAACGCGCGGGCGATCGCGGCGCGGTCGATGCCGTCGTGGGCCCAGAAGTCGGCGTCCTCGCTGACGATGGTGGCGGTGACGAGCCGCGGCCCGATCGCGTCGAGGTCGAGCGCGCGGCCGCGGCGGGGCCCGGCCTCCTCGCTGTCGGTCGGGATCTCCCGCAGCAGCGCGCCGTGGCGATCGAGGACGCGGCGATCGTCGTGCCAGGTGTCCGCGAAGGCCTCGGCCGGCGCACCCGCGTCGTCGCGCAGTCGCATCCACCACGCGCTCCAACCCAACCATGCGACCGCGACGCCCAGCGCCGCGATCGCGAGCCCCAGGCGTCGGCGGCGGGTCACGGCACCACCGTGACCATCGCGATGTCGCTGTAGCCGAGGCTGTCGGGCTCGTACATCAGCTCGACGCGCGCCGGCGCGACCACGAAGGTGCCCGGGGTCGTCGCGCGCACGAGGTACGTGCCCGCGACCCAGTCGCCCCAGACCCGATCGAAGTACAGGTTCACGCGGTCGTCGTGCAGCTCGCTGTGACTGGCCTCGGCGCTGCCCCACGCGAGCATCTGCGCCAGCGGGTGATCAGACGGCAGATCGGGCACCGTCGTCGTGGTCGCGAGGTCGGGTTGCACGGGCTCGAAGCCGGCCCCGATGGCGTCGGTCAGCGCGACATAGCCGAGCCGATCGCGATCGAAGTCGTCGTCGCCATCGCCGGTCGCGGGCATCCGGGCGAGCAGCGTGACGCGGACGAGCTGGCCGGGCCGCACCTTGGTGAGGTCGACCTCGCCGCCCTTGGGGTCGTGGAAGACGCGGAACAGATCGGGGCCGTGCTTCGCCGAGGTGGCCGCGAGGGTGCCGGTCGCCGCGTACGGTCGCCGCCACGACGCCTCGACGAGGAAGCCCACCGCGCGATCGCCCTCGGCGCGCAGCTGCAGGCGGGCCTCGACGCCGCGCAGGCGCGACAGCGGGATGCGGTAGCGAAGGGCGCCGGTGCCCAGGCGCAGCGAGTCGATCGGATCGGGCGCGACGGCCTCGCCGTCGAGGAGCAGCGCGAGCTCGATCGGCTCGGCGGTCACCTTGGTGAGGTGCTCGGCGAGGGCGAGCAGGCCGAACGCGGTCGACTGCGTGGTGTAGCTGTCGGTGTGCGCCGCGAGGGCGTCGAGCATCGCGGGCAGCATCGGGGCGTCGGGCCGCAGCCGCAGCAGGGCGAGCGCCGCCTGGGCGCGGGTGCGGTCGCGCGAGCCGTAGTACGCGAACTCCCCCTGCACCGGCTTGGCGGTGAGCTTGCCGTCGGCGTCGAACGACTTCAGCACCATGTCGACCAGCGCCTGCGCGCGTTTCTCTTCGCCCGGAAGGCTCACGAGCGCGAGCGCCAGGGTGGCCTGGCCGAACGGACCCTGCTTGTCCGCGGACTCGAACAGCGCGTCGGCGCTGGACGCCGGCAGCGCCTTGGCCTCGGCGAGCGCGAGCGCGATCGCGGCGCGCACCTCGAGATCGCCGGGGTACATGCTCGAGCTCGAGAGCTGCTCGACGAGGTACGCCGCCATCGCCTCGCGCATGCCGGCGGGTACGGCGACGCCGGCCGCCTCGGCGCGGACGACCGCCCGCATCGCGTACGCGGTGCCGTAGGGGTTGGGGGTGCCGTCACCGGGCCAGTACGCGAGGCCACCGCTGTCGGTGCGCATCGAGGCCAGCCGCTCGATGCCGACGCGGATGCGGTCGTCGATCTGCGCCTGCGAGTAGCGCAGGAAGCCGAGCCGCGGCAGCAGCTCGCGCGCGGCGAGCAGCGGCAGTGTGCTCGAGGTGGTCTGCTCGACGCAGCCGTGCGGGTAGTCGACGAGGAACTCGACGCGCTCGCCGAGCTCGGGCCACAGCGCGACCCCCATCGTCACCACGAGGTCGTCCGCGTCGTCGTCCACGAACACGTCGTCGGGGATCGACACCCGGATGTCCTGCGCGCTCGAGAAGCCACCCGCCAGGCGCGGGCGCTCGTCGATCCCGGGGGCCTGCACGGGCACCACCGCCTCGACGCGGTCGCGGGCGCCGCCCTCGGCGGTCGCGTCGAACACGAGGGTCTGCACGCCGACGCTCGAGGTCGCGAGGTCGAACGCCACGCGGGTGTGGCCCGCGGCGGCGAGGTCGATCTCGCGGGCCTCGTCGCCGAGGCGCACGGTCGCGTGCATCGGCGCGTCGGTGCCGTTGTGCACCACCGCAGCGACCTCGAAGCGGTCGCCGACGATCGCGAAGCGCGGCACCGCGGGGATCACCATCAGCGGCTTCTTGACCTCGAACGCCGACTCGTGCACCGCGCCCCGGCCGGTCGGATCGAGGACCACGGCCATCATGCGGAACTTGGTGAGGTTGTCGGGCAGGGGCAGCTCGACCGTCACGTGGCCGTCCTCGCCGGTGACGAGGTCGGGCTTCCACAGGGCGGTCTGCACGAAGTTCTTGCGGGTCGACACGAGTGACGCGTCGCCCTCGGAGCCGCCGTCGCCGGCGACGTGGGCGCGGATGCCCAGCGCCGCGAGCAGGTCGCGGTTGTCGGTCACGTGCATCGACAGGCCACCACCGGGTCGCAGGGCCGCGACCGGATCGGGGGCGTGGAAGTCGGTGAGACGCAGGATGCCCTCGTCGACGACGGCGAGCGCCACCTCGGCGCCGGCCACCGCCGCGCCGCCCTTGGTGACGACGACGTCGAGGCTGGCCCGATCACCCGGGGCGTACACGGGGCGATCGCTGGTGACCGCGAGGTCGACGCGCGCGTCGTCGAGGGCGACGGGCAGGCGCACCGCGCCGAACTTCCACTGCAGCGCCGTCTGCGGGTCGGCGTCGATCGGCAGCACCGTCGCGGTCGCGTGGGCCCACGGCGCGTGCTCGGCGGTCAGCGGCAGCTCGAACGTCGCGGTCGCGGTGCGGATGCGCTGCGATCGGGTGACGCGCTTGCCAGCGCCCTCGAGCGTGACGATCGCGATCGCCTCGGCGAAGGGGCTCACGATCTCGATCGTCGCGGTGTCGCCGGGCCTGTACTCGCGGCGATCCGCGGTGACCTCGAGCGCGTTGCCCGGCCGCTGTGGCCGCGCGCCGTCGCCGTGGCCCCACGCCCACAGCGTGTCCGAGCCGCCCTTCTTGCCGTCGACCCACGCGGTGACCACGTAGTCGCCGGAGCGGGTGATCGACAGCGGGCAGTCGACCACGGTCTTGGTCGACGTGGCCTTGCACCGGCCGACCTCGCGGCGCACCTCGTGCCACTGTTCGTCGTACGCGTTGCCGACGGTGGGCTTTCGCGTGCGCTCCCAGTCGACGCGCTCGAGCACCGCCTCGATCTCGGCGCCCGAGACCGCGTTGCCCTCGCGGTCGGCGACGCCGAGCTCGAGCGGAACGGTCGTCGCCTCGCCGGGGCGCAGGTCGAGCGAGCCATCGGGGACGCGCACGCCGGCGTAGCGCGGCGCGTCGAACACCGTGACGTCGTCGCGCGCGGAGATCGTGCGGTGCGACTCGTCCTGTACGGTCGCCTCGAACACGAAGCGCTGCGGCCCGCCGAGGCTCGGCATCTCGACCGCCTGATCGACCGCGAGCTTGCCGGTCGCGTCGAGCGTGGCCTCGCCGCTGCGGCTCCACTGTTCCTCGGCGCTGCGCCCATCGCCATCCCAACCGTAGTCGCTGCGGCCGTCGTCGACCGTGAACGACAGGCCGCGGCCGACCATGTCGCCCGCGGGCAGCTCGGTCGGCGCGCGCGACAGGGTCCAGGTCACCGCGGCGCCGTCCATGCTCGCGCCGAAGAGGTAGCGGCCGGTGACCTGCGCGGCGACGTGCTTCGTGTCGCCCTCGGCGGCGACGTCGACGGTGAATCGCGGCGGCTCGAACTCGGCGATCTGCACCGTCGTCTCGGCCCATGGGCCGCCCTCGCCGGCGATCGGCTCGAACGACAGGGTGTAGCGGCCGATCTCGGCGTGCGCGTCGCTGACGAACTCGCCGGAGAACGAGCCCGCGCCGTTCGACCAGCCCGTGACGGCGAACGCCTCGTCGCCGGTCGGCGAAGTCACGCGCATGCGCACGGGGAACCGCGCCAACGGCGGCAGCGCGTCGCCGTCGCGCGTGCGGACGATGCCCTTGAAGAAGACCTTCGAGCCCGGGCGGTACACGCCGCGGTCGGTGAGGATCATGGCGCGGACGTCCCCGCCCGCGGCGGGCTCGCCCGCGTACTGCGGCGCGAGGGCGTGCGCGTCGCGGCCGCCCTGGCCGAGGCGGATCTGCGTGCGCGCGCCTCCGTGCGCGACGTGCAGCAGGGTCTTGTCGGCGTCGGCGCGCCCGACCGGCAAGAGCGCGATGCCATCGGCGTCGGTCGCGATGCCGGCCAGATCGCGGCCGTCGATCGCGAAGGTGGCACCCACGACGGGCTCGCCGGTGGTGACCGCGGCGACGTGCACGAGCGTCGCGTCGGGCGTCGACTGGGTGTGCACCGCCATCGACGTCGCGTCGAAGACGGTGAGCATCGCCATCGGTGGTCGCGACGCCGAGCTCCACTCCGGGTACACGGTGGGCTTGGCCCCGAACGCGGGCGCGTCGAGGAACAGCGCCGCGAGGTAGGGCTGGCCGACGCCGAGCTCGTCGGTGAGATCGACGGTGGTGACCGCGTCCGCGTCGAGCGTCGAGAGCGGCGTGATCTCGACGACGTGGTCGGGCTCGCCGCCCGGGAGCTCGCGGCTGCCGAGCTGGCTCTGCGCGGCGTCCCACGCCGCCGCGGTGCCGCCGACCTTCCACAGCTTCAGCCGGGCCTTCGCGACGTTGCGCGTGTTGACGACGAACTTGCCCGCCGCCTCGACGCCCAGCGCCTGACCGCTCTCGGCCATCGAGACGCTGGCGGCGAGCGGCGGCGTCTCGATGGTGAAGTGGACGGGGCCCGTGCTCTGCCCGAAGCGATCGGTGACGCCGACGACCGTGACGTCGTAGCTCGACGACGGCGCGAAGCCGCCCGACACGTTGAGCCGTCCGGTCGTCGACCAGTTGTCGTTGTAGACCGAGAGGTTCGGCACCTCGGGGGTGATGGTCAGCAGGCCGAGCGCGTCCTTGCCCGCGACCGCGACGGTGTTGGTGTAGTTGATCGAGAAGCTGCCGCCGGAGAGGTGCAGGGTGTCCTTCGCGAACGAGCAGTCCGAGCTCCAGCACTCGACGCCGGTCATGCCCATGCGCTCGGCGACCTCGTACGAGGTCTTCGCTTCGTACTCGCCGACGTCGGGGTCACGGCGGACGAGCGTGAGCGCCGTCCCCGGATCCAGCGGCGCGCGCGGGCTGAGCGTCACGAGGTGGCGGCGGTCGACCTTCACCCCGCCGAACACGCCCTTGCTGCCGCGGCGCGCCTTGAGGGCGACCGGCTTGCTGCCGCCGGCCGTCTTGCGCTGCAGCTCGACCAGGGCGATCGCCGCGGCGGGATCGATCGGCTGATCGAACAGCAGATCGAAGCTCGGCTTGACCCCCAGCTCGGTGCCGCCGTCGGGCGCGATCATCACGATGCGCGGTGCGCCGGGCTTGGGCAGGTACGACAGCATCTTGCCGCCGATCCACACCTGCGGATCGGCGCGGAAGCGGCCGGTCCATCCCTCGAACACCGGCAGGCCCGCGGCGTTCTTCAGACCCGTGAGGCTCGCGGTGTAGGTCGCCTCGGGGTCGAAGGGCGCGTCGGCGACGAACTCGATCGCGTGGCCGTCCTTGGACTGGAGCTTGCCGGGCACGGGCGGCTCGATCTGCAGCGGTGGCGTCGCGGCGGCGAGGTCGAAGCCGAGGGGGGCGTTGAAGGAGATGCGCAGGGTCTGCCCGGCGAACTCGAACGCGCCGTCGTCGTCCAGCTCGGGGCTGACGATGGCGATCTCGGCGTCGGTACCGTTCGTGCGCAACGTCCGGGGCAGGGGTCGACGCTCGCGACGGATCTGCGCCGGTGGGAAGTCGAGGGCGGGACCCGACGGGGTCGCCCCGGGCAGCGGCGTCGCGACCGCGGCCGGAGACGGCGCATCCGGGACCGCCTGACAGGAGCCCGCGGTCGCGAACGCGAGGAGCACCGCCAAGGCCCGCTTGGGTTTGCCCGCGCTCGGCTCGACCGTGCTCGGCTTGCGGTCATCGTGCCGCTCGGTGTCGGACGGGCTCGCTGGCATGGCGCCCAGACGCGCATGCACGACGGGAGATTTCACCGGCGTTGCGCTTTCTCCAGTCGACTGCGTTGCCACGGCCGCCAGTATGCCGGATATTCCGGCGTGCCCATGTCGACCGGTTCGCGCGCGCTGTTTCTGCCGACCTCCGAGCATGTCCTTCTGCGCGACATGGTGGCCGAGTTCGCACGGCGCGAGGTCGACCCGCAGGCCGCCGAGCACGATCGCAAGGGCGAGCTGAACGTCCCGTTGTTCCGAAAGCTGGGCGAGCTCGGGCTGCTCGGCATCACCGTGCCCGAGGCCGACGGCGGCGCGGGCATGGACACGGTCGCGGCCGTGATCGCCCACCACGAGCTGGCCAAGTACGACCCCGGCTTCACGCTGGCGTACCTCGCCCACTCGATGTTGTTCGTGAACAACTTCTACCACTGCTCCAACGCCGAGCAGCGCAAGCGGTTCCTGCCCAAGGTGATGAGCGGCGAGTGGATCGCGGGCATGGGCATGACCGAGCCGGGCGCCGGCACCGACGTGCTCGGCATGTCGACCACCGCCGTGCGCGAGGGCGAGCACTACATCCTGCGCGGCAGCAAGACGTACATCACCAACGCGTGCGAGGCGTTCTGCTTCCTCGTCTACGCGAAGGTGAACGGTCGCGTCACCGCGTTCGTGATCGATCGCGAGTGCCCCGGGTTCTCGACGACGGCCCACATCGACAAGCTCGGCATGCGCGGCTCGACGATGGCCGAGCTCGTGTTCGACGACGCGCGGGTGCCCGCGAGCTACTTGCTCGGGCGCGAGGGAGACGGCATCACGCACATGATGCGCAACCTCGAGATCGAGCGGCTGACGCTGGCGGCGATCAGCGTCGGCATCGCCGAGCGCTGCGTCGAGATCATGGTCCGATTCGCGAACGAGCGCCGGGCCTTCGGGCGGCCGATCGCGGACTTCGGCCAGATCCAGCGCTACCTCGCCGACGGCTTCGCGATGACCGAGGCGGCCAAGGCGCTCGTCTACAACGTCGCGCGCGACATCGGGCCCGACGTGCGCAACCGGGTCGGCTCCGACGCGGCCAAGCTCTTCGCGGGCCCCGTCGGCAAGACGGTCGCCGACTACGCGATGCAGGTGATGGGCGGGGCGGGGTACTGCAAGGAGTACCCGGTCGAGCGGCTGTGGCGGGACGCCAAGCTCATCGAGATCGGCGGGGGCACCCTCGAGGCGCACCAGAAGAACCTCGCCAAGGATCTCTCGCGCCTCGTGCAGCCCTAGGCGCGCCGATTTCGGGCGCGCGCGGACGCGGCCCACATGACAGCCGTGTCGTGGTGACCCTCCGTGCACGTGAGGTCGCGCGTGCGACCGGGGGCCGCAGCGTTTTCACGGTGGACGAGCCGCGCGCACTGCCGTCAAGATGCGGTTCGAGCCATGCGTACCCACAAGCTTCCCTTGATCTCCGCCCTGTCCCTCTTGATCGGCTTCGCCGCCACCGGCTGTGCGAAGGACGAGGGCGACACCGATCCCACCAACGCCGAGACCAGCGGCGGCAGCACCGGCGATCCGAGCGCGACGGCGAGCGCGACGGTCAGCGCGTCGGGCAACTCCGCGACGGTGACCGACAGCGAGACCTCGTCGGCCGAGACCGACCCCACCAGCGACTCCGGCCCGAGCACCGTCTCGGTCACCGACACCGCCACCACGGGCGATCCGGAGCCGCAGCCCAACGGCGCAATGTGCGACACCAACGAGGAGTGCGTCTCCGCGATGTGCTTCGTCGTCGGGCCGCTCGGCGGCATCTGTGGCGACTGCCTCACCGACGCGGACTGTGCCGGGACCACCGGCGGCGGCTGCAGCATCCCCAACCCGCTCGCGCAGCCGCCCGAGGGCGCCGCGTGCAACATGGGTGAGCCCGGCGCCGGCTGCATGTCCGACGACGTCTGCGCCGAGGGCGTGTGCGCCGAGATCCTCAACGTCCCGGGCATCCTCGTCGCCTCGACCTGCAGCGAGTGCATCGAGGACACCGACTGTGACGGCGGCCTGTGCTCGCCGAGCTACGACGTCGCGAACCTGAGCGGCATCAAGACCTGCGTGGACGCGGGCTCGGTGCCCGACGGCACGGGCTGTGACCTCGAAGGCACCGGCAACGACGCGTGCATGTCGGGCCACTGCGTCGGCGCCGACGTGCTCGGCGTGCTCGAGCTCGGCGTGTGCAGCCCGTGCGCCGTCGACACCGACTGCGCCGACGGCGAGACCTGCACCCCGCCGATGGTCGACCTGATGGCCGGCCTCGTCGCCGGCGCCTGCGCCCCGGCCTGAGCACGTCGGGCCTTCGGCCCGCGAGGAGCCCCCCACGGTCGTGGGGGGCTTTTTCAATTCCCGAGCCCGCGCCGCGTGACCAGGTAGACCGCGAACGTCCCCAGCCAGTGCGCGCCCTCGTAGTGCGCCCCGTCCGTCGCCGCGATCCCGGCCTTCGCATGCGCGCCCGCGGTCCGCAGCAGCGCGCCGCGTCGCGCGTCGTCCTCGGGCAGACCGGCCGCGATCCCCTCGAGCATCCACGCGCGGCTGAGGTTCAGCCCGTCGAGGTGCGCGAGCTTGCCGTCGCTGCGATCCGCGGGCACCACCGGCTCGAGCCCCGCATCGTGCTCCGTGATCCCCGGCAGCGCCGCGCCGAGCCACGCCGCGAACTCCTGCGCCGGCATCACGCGCCGCAGCAGATCCGCCGCCGCCAGACACGGCGACAGGAAGTCCTGACCCGACGGCTCGAACGCGAGGTTGCACCCGCGATCGCCCCCGTACAGCGCGCGGGCGCGGGCCTCGATCACCGACGCGGTCGACTCGTCGCCGGTGGCCCGCGCCCAATCGAGCGCGAGCCCGAAGGCGAACGCGCTCTGGCTGTGCTCGCCGGTCCGCACCGGGTGCGTCAGCTTGCTCGCCCACTCGACGAGGCGCTGCGCGGAGAGCCGCTCGAGCGGCGCGATCGCGGTCACCATCGCCGCCGCGGACGGATCGTCCCACGCGCGCAGCTCGGCGCCGAGTTGCAGCAGCCACGCCAGCCCGTACGGCCGCTCGAAGCCCGCGCGATCGGGGCGAGCCATGTAGGCGAGCTCGGCCGCGAGGTTCGGCGCCGACAGGTTGCGCGCCACCGCGGCCCTCGCCGCGTCGGCCCACGGAGCGTTCGGCTCGCGTCGCAGCAATCGCACCAGCAGCCAGTGCCCGTGCACCGCCGAGTGCCAGTCGAAGCACCCGTAGAACGCGGGCGTCAGCTGACGCGGCGTGCCGACGTCGCCCGCGTCGGCGAGCACGTGGGCGAGCTTGTTCGGGTACTCGCGCTCGATGCAGCCGAGGGCCAGGCGCGCGAACGGTGCGGCGTCGAAGGGGCGGGGCGCGGTCATGCTCGGTGCGTCCGGGTGGGTGCGCGGCCCGCTGGCAGGCGCCGCCACGCGGCAGGCCCCCGCGAACAGCAGGGCCGTGACCCAGAACCGACCCCGGTCCCGCTGCGAGCCGCTGCGCACCGCGCCCGACGATAGCAGCCGGCGTCGTCCGGTGGGTTATGCTGCGGCCGTCCCGTGTCGGTCCTTCGCACGCTCGTCAATTCGTCCCGTGCACTGATCACCGGCGCCCGCGAGGTTGCCCGCTTCCGCGAGATTTCCTCGGTCTTCGTCACCCACGGCTTCGGCTGGGTGGTCGCGCAGCTCAAGCTGCGCCGCGAGCTGCAGGTCGAGTTCGAGGGCGCCGACCTCACCCGCGCCGCGCTGTCCAACCCCGACACCGGCAAGCGGCTGGTCGCCGCGCTGACGAAGCTCGGGCCCACGTTCGTGAAGCTCGGGCAGATCCTGTCGACGCGCACCGATCTGCTGCCCGTGGCGCTGATCCACGAGCTCGAGGCGCTGCAGGACAACGTCGAGGGCCTCCCGTTCGCCCAGGTCGAGGCCCAGCTCGTGCGCAACCTCGGCGCCGACTTCCGCAAGCACTTCGCCGAACTCGACGAGAAGCCGCTGGCCTCGGCGAGCATCGCCCAGGTCCACCGCGCCACCCTCGTCGACGGCACCAAGGTCGCGCTCAAGGTCCAGCGGCCCGCGGTGCAGGCGAAGATCGAGAGCGACCTCGGCATCCTCATGGTCCTCGCGGGTTGGCTCGAGGAGGCCATCGACGAGGCCCGCGTGATGGACCTGCAGGGGATCATCACCGGCTTCACCAAATCGATCTCGGCCGAGATCGACTTTCGCATCGAGGCGCGCAACCTCGAGCGGTTCCGCCGCAACTTCGCCGACAACCCCGCCGTGGTGTTCCCGCGGGTGTTCGAGGACCTCTCGACCGCCGAGGTCCTGTGCATGGAGTTCCTCGACGGCCGCAAGTTCTCCGAGGTGCTCGCCGCCGGCGAGGACACCAAGCCGCTGGTGTCGACGTACTTCAACGTCTCCTACAAGATGCTGTTCTTCGACGGCTTCTTCCACGGCGATCTGCACCCCGGCAACGTGCTGGTCCTCGCGGACAACCGCCTCGGCATCCTCGACTGCGGCATGGTCGGGCGGCTCTCGCCGGCCGCCAAGGATCGCATCATCGACATCATGTACGCGATCCTCAACGAGGATCTCGAGAGCGTCGCCCGCACGTTCTACGATCTGTCGATCCGCACCGGCCCGGTCGACTACTCGAAGTTCGAGGCCGACGTCGTCGAGATCTCGGAGCGCTACCTCGTCGGCATCCCCCTGTCGGAGATCCAGATCGGCACCTTGTTCGGCGAGATCGTGGCCGGCGCCACCCGCCATGCGGTGCGCATGCCGACCGACTTCACGATGATGTTCAAGGCCATCATCACGACCGAGGGCATGGCGAAGTCGATCGCGCCGGACATCGACCCGATCGATCTGGCGCGGCCCTTCATCACGCAGATGGTCGCCGAGCGCTACAGCACCGATCGCCTCAAGCAGATCGCGCTGGCCGACTTCAACAACATCTCGCGGATGTTCCGTTCGCTGCCGCGGACGTTGCCGGCGATGATCGACGACCTGCGCGCGGGCAAGATCGCGATGAGCCTGTCGCCCGAGACGCTGGCCGAGCAGCACCGGCTCGGCGAGATCCGCCAGAAGCGCACGGTGCGGCTGGCCGTGACCGTGGCGTTCCTGGCGTGTGGGACGTACTCGCTCGGCCTCGGGCTGCCCGTGTCGCCCCTGCTCGGCGTCCCGCTGTTGTCCGCGTTCCTGCTGTTCGGGGCCGGCGTGGGCCTGTTCAGCCTGTGGTGGAAATGAGGCCCGCGGCTGGGGTAGAAGGCGCCATGGCCAACCCGACCGCGACCTGCGAGACCTCGCTCGGCACCTTCGAAATCGAGCTGTTCGTCGACAAGATGCCGATCACCGCCGGCAACTTCCTCAAGCTCGCCAGCAGCGGCTTCTACGACGGGCTCCACTTCCACCGCGTCATCTCGAACTTCATGATCCAGTTCGGCTGCCCCAACAGCCGCGACCCGAACAGCAGCCGCGCCGGCACCGGCGACTCGCCGCACGGCGTGATCCCCGACGAGCACCTGCCGGACGCCAAGATCTCGAACGAGCCCGGCACCCTGTCGATGGCGAACAAGGGCCCGAACTCGGGCAGCTGCCAGTTCTTCATCAACACCGTGCACAACGCCTACCTCGACTGGTTCACCCCGGGTCAGTCGAAGCACCCGGTGTTCGGCAAGGTCATCTCGGGCATGGATGTGGTCAAGGCGATCGAGACCACGCCGACGGGCGCCGGCGATCGCCCGCGCACGCCGGTCCGGATGAACAAGATCACCGTCCACGGCATGTGATCCGCGCCCTCGGGGGCGGCGCCGGGGTTGCGCGTGCATCGGTTGCGCCGGCGCGGTAAGCCCCCATGGTGCCTGCGATGCGTCTGCTCTCCGAGGCCTGGTCGGTCCTGCTCGCGCTCGCGCCGTGGCTGCTCCTCGGCGCGGCGCTCGCGGGCGTGCTGCACGTGCTGGTGCCGCCCGGGTTCGTCCGCCGCCGCTTCCGTGGCTACGGCGGGGTGGTGCGGGCGGTGGCGCTGGGCGTGCCGCTGCCGCTGTGCTCGTGCGGGGTCATCCCCGCGGCGATCGGCCTGCGCCGCGACGGCGCCAGCCGCGGGGCCGCGATCGGCTTCCTCGTCGCGACCCCGCAGACCGGCGTCGACTCGATCCTCGTCAGCGCGAGCCTGCTGGGCTGGCCGTTCGCGCTGTGGAAGGTGGGCAGCGCCCTGCTCACGGGGCTCGTCGCCGGGTTCCTGGTCGAGCGCGAGCACGAGGCGCCGGCGCCCGAGGCCGCGGTCGTCGCGTCGACGGCACCGCGGGGCCTGCGGGCGGGGATCGATCACGCGATCGAGGTCGTGCGATCGATCTGGCGCTGGATCGCGCTCGGCATCGTGGTCTCCGCGGTGATCGGTGCCTGGGTGCCACCGGCGTCGCTGGCCGCCGTCGCGGAGCTGCCCGCGGTGCTCGTGATGCTCGCGACCCTCGCGATCGCCGTGCCGCTGTACGTGTGCGCGACCGCCTCGGTCCCGATCGCCGCGATGCTCGTGGCCGGCGGATTCCCGCCCGGCGCCGCGCTGGTGTTCCTGATGGCCGGGCCCGCGACCAACGTCGCGACCATCGGCGCGGTCGCCCGCAGCTTCGGCCGCCGCGCCCTGGTGATCTACCTGTCGACGATCGTGGTCGGCTCGTTGGCGCTGGCGTGGGTCTTCGACGCGGTGCTCGCCCACACCGCCGCGGCCCATGTCCACGCCCACCTCCACGGAGAGGGCGCGTGGTGGGAGGTCGCGGCCGCGGTCGTCCTCGTCGCGGCGCTCGGCTGGTTCGCGGCGGCGGACGTGCGGCGGTGGGCGGCACGCGGTCGCGCGGCCACGCCGGCGGTCGCCGTGCTGCCGACGATCGAGGTCGGCGTGGTCGGGATGAACTGCGAGGGCTGCGTGGCCCACCTCGAGGACACCCTGCGCGGCGCGCCCGGGGTCGTGGGCTGCGAGGTGACGCTCGAGCCCGGCCGCGCGCTGGTGCGCGGCGACATCGACGAGGCGGCGGTCCACGATTTGGTGCGCAAGGCGGGCTATTCGCCCGCCCGGGCCCCGGCCTGACGCACCGCCGCGAAGGCCGGATCGGGTACCATCCGGCCGACGTCATGAGCGAAGACACGGGTCCATCCAACTTCATCCGCGAGCTGATGGCCGCCGACGTCGACGGCGGCAAGCACGGCGGGCGGGTCATGACGCGGTTTCCGCCCGAGCCCAACGGCTACCTGCACATCGGCCACGCCAAGGCGATGTGGGTCGACTTCGGCCTGGCTGCGGAGTTCGGCGGGCTGTGCAACCTGCGGTTCGACGACACCAACCCCGTCACCGAGGACACCGAGTACGTCGACTCGATCCAGGCCGACATCCGGTGGTTGGGCTGGGACTGGGGCGAGCGGAAGTACTTCGCGTCGGATTACTTCGAGCAGCTCTACGCCTGGGCGGTGCAGCTCATCGGCAAGGGGCTGGCGTACGTCGACAGCCAGAGCGTCGAGGACATCCGGGCGAACCGCGGCAACTTCTACAAGCCGGGCGTCGACAGCCCGTTCCGCGATCGCAGCGTCGCCGAGAACCTCGACCGCTTCGAGCGCATGCGCAAGGGCGAGTTCCCCGACGGCGCCCACGTGCTGCGGGCCAAGATCGACATGGCCCACGGCAACCTCAACATGCGCGACCCGCTGATGTACCGCATCAAGCACGCGCATCACCACCGCACGGGTGCATCTACCCGACGTACGACTACGCCCACGGGCTGTCGGATGCGATCGAGGGCGTGACCCACTCGATCTGCACGCTCGAGTTCGAGGATCACCGCCCGCTGTACGACTGGTTCCTCGAGGCGCTCGAGCTGCCGCACCGCCCGCAGCAGATCGAGTTCGCCCGGCTCAACCTGTCGTACCTGGTGATGTCCAAGCGCAAGCTGCTGCAGCTCGTGCAGGAGAAGGTCGTCGACGGCTGGGACGACCCGCGCATGCCGACGCTGTCGGGCATGCGCCGCCGCGGCTATACCCCCGAGGCGATCCGAGCGCTGTGCGAGCGCACCGGCGTGTCCAAGCGCCCGGGCATCGCCGACGTCACGATGCTCGAGTACGAGGTGCGCGAGCACCTGAACGCGACCTCGCCGCGGCGCATGGCCGTGCTGCGCCCGCTCAAGGTCGTCATCGAGAACTTCCCCGAGGGCGAGGTCGAGTGGTTCGACGCGCCCAACAACCCCGAAGACGCGGCCGCCGGCTCGCGCAAGGTGCCTTTTTGCCGCGAGGTCTACATCGAGCAGGACGACTTCCGCGAGGTCGCGCCGAAGAAGTGGTACCGCTTCGCGCCGGGCCAGGAGGTGCGCCTGCGCTACGCCGGGCTCGTGACGTGCCGCGACGTGGTCAAGGACGACGCGGGCAACGTGATCGAGCTGCGGTGCACGTGGGACCCCGAGTCGCGCGGCGGCAACTCGCCCGACGGCCGCAAGGTCAAGGGCACCTCGCACTGGGTCTCGGCGCGCCACGGCGTCGCCGCGAGCGTGCGGCTGTACGACCGCTTGTTCACGGTCGAGGATCCGCAGGGCGTCGAGGGCCGCGACTTCAAGGAGTTCCTCAACCCCAAGTCGCTCGAGATCGTCGAGGGCGCCTTCGTCGAGCCGGACCTCGCCGCGGCCGCACCCGGCGCCCGCTTCCAGTTCGAGCGCGTGGGCTACTTCTGCGCCGACCTCGACAGCACGCCCGAGCGGCCGGTCTTCAACCGAACGATCGAGCTGAAGGACAGCTGGGCGAAGCTCGAGGCGAAGCTCGAGCCCAAGGCCTGAGGGCGAGGGGCCGTGTCACCGCCCCCGGGGCTCGCGCGTAGCAGGGGCTGACGGCGCGCCGAGCCGGCGCGTCGCAAAGGAATCCCCATGGTCCGCCCCATCGCCCTCGTCCCCCTCCTCGTCGCCCTCGCGGGCGGCTGCGCCACCGACACCACCGACGACGCCGCGGTGCCCCGCGAGGCGAGCGGTCCGCTCGTCGGTCGCGCCATCGAGTTCGCCCTCGAGCCCGGCGCCCTCGAGCCCGCGGCCGTCGACGCGATCGCCAAGCACCTCGAGGCGACGACCGCGGCCGAGAACCTCAGCGTGTCGGTGAAGCAGTCCGACGACGAGGGGGCGACGGTGGTGATCGAGGCCTGGGGCCGCGCGACGATCGGCGACGACGCGCTCGTTGCCGGGCTCCGCCAGGGCTTCCCGGCCCTGAAGAACGCGATGATCGCCGTGAAGGCGCTCGCGGGCGAGGGCCCTGCGGGGCGACTCGCCGAGATCGACGTCGACCCCAGCGACGATCCCGAGGTGGTGCGTCAACACGTGATCACGCAGCTCCGTGCGGACGGGGTGCAGGGCGACGTGCAGGTGCACGTCGACGACGACGACGACGGTCGCCGTGAGGTCCGCGTCGAGATCGAGGACCGCAAGATCGTCGCGGAGCAGTGATCCGCGCGGGGGCTCCTCGGCGCGGGGGCCAGGGCGGCGCGGGCCGCCAGCCGGCGGTACACTCCTCGACCAATGGCCCCCCACGCGCCCTACTACACCGAGGAGCACGAGCAGCTCCGCGAGCAGGTCCGCCGCTTCGTCCAACGCGAGATCGCCCCGGACATCGAGGCGTGGGAGGAGGCCGGCGAGTTCCCGCGGTCGCTCTACGCCAAGGCCGGCGAGATGGGCCTGCTCGGCATCGGCTACCCGGATGCGCTCGGCGGCACGCCGGCGGATCCGTTCCACCGCATCGTCGTCACCGACGAGCTGGCGCGTCCCGGCTCCGGGGGGATCATCGCGGGGCTGCTCAGCCACGGCATCGCGCTGCCGCCCATCGTGGCCCTGGGCAGCGAGTCGCTCAAGCAGCGCATCGTGCCGCCGGTGCTGCGCGGCGAGGCGATCGCCGCGCTGGCGATCACCGAGCCCGACGGCGGGTCGGACGTCGCGAACCTGCGCACCACTGCGCGTCGCGAGGGCGACCACTACATCGTCGACGGCAGCAAGACGTTCATCACCTCGGGCATGCGCGCCGACTACGTCACCGTCGCCGTGCGCACCGGTGGGCCCGGCATGGGCGGCATCTCGCTGTTGGTCGTCGAGCGCGACACGCCGGGCTTCACCCGCACGCCGCTGGCGAAGATGGGCTGGTGGTGCTCGGACACCGCCACGCTGTACTTCGACGGCTGCCGGGTCCCGGCGGCCAACCTCGTCGGCGACGAGAACGCCGGGTTCCTCGGCATCATGCACAACTTCAACGGCGAGCGGATCGCGATCGCGTCGATGGCCGTCGCGTTCTCGCAGGTGTGCCTCGACGAGGCGATCGCGTGGGCCAAGGAGCGGAACACGTTCGGCAAGCCGCTGGTGCACCGGCAGGTGATCCGCCACAAGCTCGTCGACATGGCCCAGCGCATCGGGTCCAGCCGCGCGTGGCTCGAGCAGCTCGCGTGGCGCGTGGGGCAGGGCCACTGGCCGATCGCGGAGGTGTGCATGCTGAAGAACGCCGCGACGCAGTGCCTCGAGTTCTGCGCCAAGGAGGCGGTGCAGATCTTCGGCGGCGCCGGCTACATCCGCGGGCAGAAGGTCGAGCGCATCTATCGCGAGACCAAGGTGCTGTCGATCGGGGGCGGCGCCGAGGAAATCATGAAGGAACTCGCCGCCAAGCAGATGGGCCTCTGACGGGCCCCGAGATCCCGCCCGACCGGGCGTCCACGCGGGTATCTTCGGGCCCGATGCAGGCCCGACTCGGTGATCGCTCGCTGTTCCCGACCCTCGGCACGGCGGTCTACGCCAACTTCGCCGGCATGTCGCCGCTGTCGCTCCCGGTCGCGACCGCGATCCGTGGGGCGATCGACGCGATCGCGGCGCAGGGCGGGGCGGCCGGCTGGGAGCTGCTCGGGCTGCGCGAGACGGTGCGCGCGTCGGCGGCGAGGCTCGTCGGCGCCGAGGCCCACGAGGTCGGCTTCGTGCCGAACACCACCGCGGGCGTGCGCGCGGCCGCGTTCGGGCTGCCGTGGTCGGCCGGCGATCGGGTCGTGTGCTTCGCCGGTGAGTTCCCGGCCAACGTCACGCCGTGGCAGCGCGCCGCGGCGCTGACCGGCGGCGAGGTCGTGATGCTGTCCGTCGACGCGTATGCCGAGGATCCGGAGCTCGGCCTCGCCGCGCTCGAGCGTGTCCTCGCGGATGGCCGCGTCCGCGCGGTCGCGGTGTCGGCCGTGCAGTTCCAGACGGGCCAGCGCATGCCGCTGGCGGCGATGGCCGAGCGCGCCCACGCTCACGGCGCGTGGCTCTGCGTCGACGCGATCCAGGCCTGCGGCGTGGTGCCGATCGACGTCGTCGCCGAGGGGATCGACATCCTCGCCTGCGGCGGCCACAAGTGGCTGGGTGGATCGATGGGGCTCGGGTTCTGGGTGCTGCGCGAGCACGTCGCGGCGGCGCTGCGGCCCGCCGTCGCCGGCTGGACGAGCCACGTCGACGCAGCGTCGTTCCTCCTCGAGGGGCCCGGACACCTGCGCTACGACCGGCCGGTGCGCCCGCGCGCGGACTTCGTCGAGGACGGCGGCTTCGCCCTCGCCCTCTTGCCCGGGCTCGCGGCCGCCCTCGACATCCTCCACGGGCTCGGCGTCGAGGAGATCTTCGATCACGTGCAGCGCTGGAACGACGCCCTCGAGCCTGGCCTCGTCGCGCGCGGCTTCACCAGTCGACGCGCGCGCGATCCGAACGCGCGTTCGGGCATCCTCTCGCTCGAGCCGCCGTCGGGCGTGGACGTGATCGCGCTGCACCACGCCCTCGAGCGGCGTGGCATCGGCTGCGCCACGCCCGATGGGCTGCTCCGCTTCGCGCCGCACTGGTCGAACGACGTCCACGAGGTCCCACGGCTCCTCGCTGCGTTGGACGAGTTGCTGACCGAGGGAACCGCAGCCGTCGCGACGGCACCGTGAACCTACATCCGACCTGATCTCGACCGTTGGGCAGTGCAGCGCACGGGCGCTGCCCAACTCGCGCCTCGGCTGCCCCAGTTGAGCACGTCGACCTACGTCCCGACGCAAGCGCTTGGAATTTCCTTGGATTTTGGCGTGGGCGCCGCTCTTGCTCATGTACTCTGTCGAGGCCGGCGAAGACGACAATCGGTTGCCGGACCGAATCAACGTCAACCTCGGCGGGGCTGTCACATCGACGCCCTCGCTTCATCCAAGCGAAGAAGGAGTCCGTCCCAATGCTTTTCGGCGTATGGCTAATTGTGCTCGGTGTTCTCGGCGCGTCCAACCTCATCATCGCGCGCAAGCCCGACGCGAAGGAACTCATCGGCAAGATCGCACCCTACCAAGGGTGGATGGGTGCCGTCTCCGCGCTCTGGGGCGTGTGGGGTCTCATCAGCGCGATCCTCAGCCTCGGTCTGTTGACCACGTTCCCGATCTGGTGGGCCACGTGGGTGGCGACTGACGTCATCCTGGTCGCGCTGGGCCTCTTGCTCGGCATCGGCACGCTCAAGACGTTCATCAAGCAGCCGCAGGCGGTGGAGAAGATGGACATGCTCGTCGCGAAGCTCGCGCCGAAGCAGGGCGTCCTCGGCCTGGTCGGCATCGGCCTGGGCGCGTGGTGCCTGGTCGCGAGCCTCCTGTTCGCGGGCTGAGCTCGACCCGATGGGTGTGCCTGCGGCGCGTCTGCGCCGCGGGAGGAGCCCCGCGGTCCGCCTCGTGCGGCCGCGGGGTTTTGTTTGGCGCGGCGTGCTCCCCAAAGGGCGTTCCATGGCGAGAAGCTCCGATCTCCCGAAGTCCCTGGCCAATTCCCTGGCCATAGGCCTGCAGCGCTGCGAGACCATCACCCTGGGCCCCGAGCTGGTCGGTTGTGGCCCGGTGACCGTCCGCCGGCCAAGCCGTGGTATGGTCCCGGCCAGAACTCCGCACGCACCCGTGGGCAAGGCCGGCAATCCGCCCGAAGACGAGGGCAAACTCGACCGCACGACGCTGCGCCCCCAAGACATCGAGGGCGGCGTCACCCGCGGGTACCGTCTGCTCGTCATCGGCGAGAACCAGCACACGGCGCACCGGCTGCCGCGGACCGGTGACGTGAGCCTCGGGCGCTCCGAGAGCGCCGACATCCAGATGCCGGACCCCCTGATGTCGCGGGTCCACGCGGTGCTCCACCTCGGCGCGAACCTGTCGGTCAGCGACCTCGGCTCGAGCAACGGCACGATCGTGCGCGGCAGCCGGATCCCGCCGAACGAGCCCGTGCCGATCTCCGTGGGCGACACGATCGAGGTCGGCTCGACCGTCGTGATCGTGCAGCCCGAGTTCGCCCGGGGCTCGGCGCCGCCCGTCGATCGCGTCGACGGGCCCGACCGCACCTTCAGCGGCACCGACGATCCGATGGACCGGATCTACAAGCTCGCGCGCCGCATCGCGAGCAGCAACATCAACGTGCTGCTGCTCGGCGAGACCGGCGTGGGCAAGGAGGTGATGGCCCGGACGGTCCACAGCTTCTCGCCGCGGGCGAGCAAGCCGTTCCTCGGCCTCAACTGCGCGTCGTTGTCCGAGACCCTCTTCGAGAGCGAGCTGTTCGGCTACGAGAAGGGCGCGTTCACGGGCGCCCAGCAGACCAAGCCGGGGCTCATCGAGACCGCCGACGGCGGCACCGTCTTCCTCGACGAGCTCGGCGAGATGCCGCTCTCGACGCAGGCCAAGCTGCTCCGCGTCATCGAGGAGCGCCAGGTCATGCGCGTCGGCAGCCTGCGCGCCCGCGAGGTCGACGTCCGCTTCGTCGCCGCGACCAACCAGAACCTCGAGAAGGAGATCGAGCTCGGGCACTTCCGCGAGGATCTGTTCTACCGGCTCAACGGCATCTCCCTCGTCATCCCGCCGCTGCGCGAGCGCATCGGCGAGATCCAGGCCCTGGCGCGCTCCTTCATCACCGAGGCGTGCAAGCAGGCCGGCTTCGGCACCCAGCCGGTGCTGTCGCGCGACTCGGTCGAGTGGATGATGAAGCACAGCTGGCCGGGCAACATCCGCGAGCTCCGCAACGCGGTGAACCGCGCGGTGCTGCTCGCGACCGGCGGCGTCATCCAGCCCGAGCACATGCGCTCCGAGGCCTATGCGCCCAGGGCCGGTCGCGGCTCGGGCCGCGTCGGCGAGGCGAGCGGTCGCCCGCCCGAGGCCCCGGCCCCGGTCGTCCCGCCGCCGTCCGTCGGCGCCCCGGTCGATCCCGACGAGGAGGAGCGCGCGCGGATCATGGCGGCGCTGGCTGCCTGCGGCGGCAACCAGACCCGAGCCGCCAAGGTCCTCGGCATCGCTCGCCGCACGCTGACGAGCAAGCTCGGCAAGCTCGGCCTGCCGCGACCCCGCAAGGATCGCGAGTCGGGCGACGACGACGACGACGACGAGTGAGGCGGGGCGTCCCGGCGCGCTAGTTCGTCGTCACGCCGGAGGCGACGAACTCGACCACGCCCGCGTCGAAGGCGTCCACATCGGCGGACAAGCCCGCTTCATTGGCGCGCAGCGTCCACACGACGCGGTGGTGCGACGGCGAGAAGCGCAGATACGCGTGGTCGGGGACGTCGGTGCCGAAGAGCGACGCGGTGACCTCGACGGCGCGCTCGAAGGGCATCGCCTCCGTGATCTCGCAGCGTGCCGCACCGGCGGCGCGGCAGCGCAGC
This sequence comes from Deltaproteobacteria bacterium Ga0077550, assembly GCA_001464385.1. Taxonomy (GTDB): domain Bacteria; phylum Myxococcota_A; class Polyangia; order Nannocystales; family Nannocystaceae; genus Xiheibacterium; species Xiheibacterium aquaticum. The sequence goes on from LNFB01000266.1 coordinate 21,773, forward strand.
TCGATCGCCTCGAGCGACTCGGGCTCGGTGACCGCGCCCGCGCGCTGCGTCGGCACGGGCGCCGTGTCGCTGCCGGGGCAGCGCGTGGGGACGACGCGGACGTCGGACTGCCACAGCGCGACGGCGACCTCGAGCGCGAGGTGGATGGAGGCGCCCGCCGACGCGATCGCGAGGGCAAGCAGCGACGCGCGGCACTCGAGGGATCGACGGGGCGACGACATCGGACCGCGATCTTGGTCCCATTCACCCGCGGCCGGCAAGTCGCAACGTCGGGACGCTTGGGCGGCGCGCCTAGGGCGGGGGTTCGCCGGAGCTCGACGCCCCCGCGGCGTCCCCGGTCCCGGGGTCGCCCTCGGTGTCGGTGTCGGCATCCTCGGGCTCGACGCAGCGGTTGCGAACGCAGTACAGGCCGGCCTCGCAGGTGCCCTCGGCGGTGCAGATGCAGCCGGGCGTCCCGGCGATGCACGAGCCGACCTCGCTGGCGCACGCCAGCAGCTCGGCGACGAGGACGCCGAGGGGGAGGCCGAGGAGCGCGCGCGGCAGCACGCCGGAGAGCATGACCCGGTCCGGGCCGGGGCGCGAGGCGGGGCCGCTCCTACCCCACGATTTGACACGGCACCGGGCCGTGCGCCGAGTTGTTCGCGGTGCGGCACTCCTCCCAGACGTGCGCGGGCATGCCGTCGTCGACGACCACCCAGGCCTCGGCCGTGCCGTCGACCAGCGACGCCGGCGGAGGATCGAGCGCGAGCACCACGTCCTGTGCCTCGGCGGGGTACAGCGTCTTGGTCGTCACGCCGCTCCCCAGCGACGCTCCGCCCGCGGCGGGATCGCCGTCGTAGAAGCCGACCGCCACGCCCGCGGGCACCGCGGCCTGGCCGATGTTGCGGACGCGGGCGACCAGCGAGTACGCATCGGGGCTGCACTCGGCGAGCACGCTGACGACGAGATCCGGCGCCGAGAATTCCCCCTCGGGCTGCACGTTCTGGCGGAAGTTGTTGAGCCCGTCGACCGTCCAGTTGGCCTGCTCGATCGCCGGGATCGAGCCGTCCTCCTCGACGTTGGTCACATGGTAGTGGTGCTGGTTCCACACGCGGCGCGTGCGGACCCACCGGCCCTCGAGATCGCCGAACACCCGCAGGCCGCTCTGCTTGGTGCCATCGGCGGGGCACGTGATGCTCGAGTAGCTGTTCGAGATCGCGATGATGTCGGCGTGGCCGTCGCTGTCGACGTCCGTGATGATCGGGTACTCCCACAGCGTGCCGGTGGTGTTGCAGGTCTCGAACAGCACCGTGCCGCTGGCACCGTCGTAGATCCGCAGGTACTGCTCGTCGCCGTAGACGACCTCGGCCGCGCCGTCGCCGTCGAAGTCGAACACCGAGCTGCCGGTCGCGCGCGAGCTGCAGTCGACCGCCGGCGTGAGCCACAGGATCGTGTCGGCGGGGGCGACCGCCGGGTTCATGATCTGGGCCCCGTCGAATACGGTGTAGCCGACGCCCGCCGCGACGCCGACGTCGGGCGTGCCGTCGCCGTTGAAGTCGGCGATCGTCGGCGGACCGCCCCCGTCGCCGCCGGCGCAGGGTGGCAGCCCATCGTTGATGTCGATGCCGGCGCGGATGGTCTCGACCCCGACGCCGGCGACCAGCCGCCACACGTACAGCGTGTGCGCGGCGCGGTTGATCGCGGCGATCTCGGGCTGGCCGTCGCCGTCGAGGTCCGCGATCGCGTGCTGGTACCCGGCCACGCCGCTGTCCGCGAGCTGGGTGCCGTCCGCCTCGAAGATGTAGCGCGGCCCCACGACCTCGAGCCGGCCGTCGGCGTCCATGTCGGCGGCCGACGTGGTCTGTTGCCAGGCGAACGTCGCCTCCTGCGCCCCGGTGACGCCGTCGTAGATCGCCGCCTCGGTGAGGACCTCGGCCACGCCGTCCTGATCGAAGTCGGCGATCGACGGCATGAAGCAGCCGCCCGCGACCCCGCCCGAGACCCACAGCTGGGTGCCGTCGTGGTCGAACGCCATCGCGCGGCCGTCGACGGTGCACACGACGATCTCGTTGCCCGGCGTGCCGTCGATGTTGCCGGTGGCGATCGACAGGCCCGGGTTGAACTGCGGCGCCTGGGGGTTGACCGCCCACTTGTCGACGATGGCACCGTCGACGATCGAGATCGCGTGCAGCGTGCCGTTCACCGTGTACGCCCCGGCGGCGAAGGTCGCGAACACGATGTCGGGGATGTCGCGCTCGTCGACGATCATGTCGCAGTTGTCGTCGTCGAGCTGGATCACCATCGGCGCCATCATCGAGTCGCCGCCCTGCCAGTGGTACTTGACCGTCGGCTCGAAGCCGCCAGCGGGGATGACCTCGCACACCGGGAGGCAATCGATCTCGTCGCCCTCGGGCTCGACGCCGGCGGGACACTCGGGGGGCTTGGGCAGGCACTTGCCGGTCGCGAGCTCTTCGCCGCCCTGGCACATGCCCATGCCGCCGCCCTTGCCCGGCTCGCCGAGCGAGTACTCGCAGTACTCGTCGTCCTCGCACTCGCTCGCGTCGATGCACTCGATGCCGGGTACGACGCACTGCTGGAACGAGCACACGTCGCCCTCGGGACAGCAGACGTCGCCGCAGGCCGACTCGAGCGCGCAGCACAGCTGGCCGATGCACACGCCCTCGCAATCGGCCGCGCAGCCGCCGTCGGTCGTGCCGGCCGTGGTGTCGCCGGCGGAGGTGTCGCCGGCCGTGGTGTCGCCGGCCGTGCTGTCCTCCGCGGTGGCGCCGGTCAGGCTGATACCGCTCGCGGTGGGGTCGGTGTCGTCGCGTCCGCCGCCGCTGCCGCCGCAGGCGGGCACGAGGGAGCACAGGGCGAGCGCGGTCGGGACGAGCGGGCGTGCGAAGGTCATGGGGGAGCTGGGCATAGACCCCGGGCCGCCCGCGAATTTACGGGCGCGCGGCGGGCGGCTCGAGCCCCGCGATCCAGTCGGAGACCAGGACGAGGACCTGCGGCGCGAGGGTCTGCTCGATCATGCCGTACTCGGCGACGAGGCCCGTGCGCGCGGGCTGGAACAGGTGGTTGAGGCCGGGCAGGCGGTGGACCGTGACGCGCCGGTTCTTGCCGCGACGCAGGGCCCGCTCGATCTCCGGGAGGTTCTGGTCGGGGGACACCTGCAGGTCGAGCTCGCCGGCGAGCGCGAGCACCGGCACGCGCAGCCTCGCGAGGTCGGGGCGCGGGTCGTGGGCCATGAACGCGCGGAACCAGGGGGAGAACAGGACGTCGATCTGCGGGGCGAGCACCGCGTCGTCGATGGGGCCCGCGCTGCGGAGGATCTCGGCCACGCGGGCGCGCGCGGTGGTCTCGTCCTTCACGGAGCGCAGCGTGTCGAAGATCTGCCGCTGTCGTGAGACCGCCTTGATGACCTCCGGTTCGGGGAGGCCGCTGCGGCGCGTGATGCGCTCGGTCTGCTCGACGACGATCGCTTCGCCGGGGACGCCCGGGGCGGCGAGTAGCACGACGAACGCGATCGTCGGGTCCTTCGCTGCGGCCGCGGGGCCCACGATCGCGCCTTCGCTGTGGCCGATGACGCCGACCTGATCGGCGGCGATCTCGGGCTGCGCGCGCAGCCACGCATGGGCCGCGCGGACGTCCGCGGCGAGATCGGCGGTGGTCGCCTTGGAGGTCGTCGAGGCGCAACGTCGCGATGCCGCGGCGCGCGAGGTGATCGGCGAGCACGGCGAAGGGCTTGTGGCCGAAGATCGTCTCGTCGCGGTCCTGGGCGCCGGAGCCGGTGATCAGGACGGCGGCGCGGTGGCGCCCGGGGCCGGTCGGGATCGCGAGGGTGCCGGCGAGCGTGACGGCGCCCGCGTCGATCTGGACGTCGCGCGTCGCGTAGGGGAACGGCGGTTTGGGCGACTGCGGTCGCGGTGGGGAGGTGAGCTCGGCGAAGGCCGTCGCGTCGATCGTGCGCAGCGTGCAGGGGAAGGTGGCGCCGGTCTGCGTGACCTCGCAGGTGATCGATGTGCCGGCGTCGTCGAGGGTGATGCGCCACTGCGCTGCGACGACGTCGAGGGCGAAGTTC
>LNFB01000267.1 GCA_001464385.1 Deltaproteobacteria bacterium Ga0077550
TGTTCGACGACGATTCGGTGCCCGAGATGGTCGGCAAGGGGCAGGTGACCGCGGTGGCGTTCACGCCCGGCGGCGCGCTGGTGATGCAGAGCCGCGAGCCCGCCCGCCTCATGATCCTCGACGGCGCGCCGTTCGGGTCGGTCACAGTGATCGAGCTCGAGGGCGAGTCGCGCCTCGACACGGGCCACGAGATCTTCCACCGCGCGACGGAGTCGACGCTGAGCTGCGCGTCGTGTCACCCCGAGGGCGGGGACGACGGCCACGTGTGGACGTTCGAGGGCATCGGCAAGCGGCGCACGCAGGCGCTCGACCTCGGGCTCGCCGACACCGAGCCGTTCCACTGGGACGGCGACATGCAGGACCTCGACATGATCATGGGCGAGGTGCTCGCGCATCGCATGGGTGGCCACCGGCAGTCGAAGGCGCGGCGCGAGTCGTTCGCGCGCTGGATGTTCGATCAGGAGCGCCCGGTCGCCGATGCCGGCAAGGACGATCCCGCGGAGGTCGCCGACGGCGAGGCGTTGTTCGCCACGTACGGGTGCACGACGTGCCACAGCGGCCCGAAGCTCGGTGGCGCGAACACCGAGACGTTCCGCGGTCAGGACCTGCAGGTGCCGCTCCTGCGTCGGGTGTCGCTGCGACCGCCGTACATGCACGACGGCCGCGCGAAGACCCTCGAGGACGCGGTGCGCGACATGGTCGAGGGCACGGTGGACCCGAAGACGAACGCCCCCCGTACGGCGCCGCAGGCCGACATCGACGCGATGGCGGCGTATCTGCGGACGCTGTGAGGCGCCTCTGGTCGGGTCATGATCATCGTCACGGGGACGAAGCGCTCGGGGACCTCGCTGTGGATGCACCTCCTGGTGGCGGCCGGGCTGCCGCATGTCGGCGATCGGTTCCCCGGCGGCTGGGGTGAGCTGCTGCGCGACGCGAACCCGGACGGGTTCTTCGAGTCGGAGCTGGTCGCGGGGATCAACTACCGCACGAACCCGCACCCGATGACGGGGGCGTACCTGCACCCGGACGCGACGCGGCAGCACGCGGTGAAGGTCTTCATCCCGGGGTTGGTGCGCAGCGACGTGGCGTTCCTCGATCGTTGCATCGCGACGGTCCGCGACTGGCGATCCTATGTGACGTCGATGCGGCGGATGCAGGGGCTGGCGCGGGCGTCGGGGCTATCGGCGGACGAGCCGTCGGTGCTGCCCCCGGCGCTGGATTGGTGGTGCCAGAACTACGCGCTCGTGCGGGATCTGGCGATCCGCGGGTATCCGGTGCACGTGCTGTCGTACGACGCGCTGCTGCGGGATCCGGCGGGCGTGGTGGCGCAGGTGCTGGCGTGGATCGGGGTGGGGGATCCGGAGCGCGCGGCGGCGGTCGTGCGCGCGCCCGCGGTCGCCCCCGAGGCGCCGCGTCTGCCGGACGCCGAGCTCGCCGATGGGGTTCCCGCGGAGCACCTCGCCGTGTTCGACGCGCTGTTCGAGGCGATCGATCGCGAGCGACCGCTGGACGCGGCGCTGGTCCAGCGGCTCAATCGGACGAACGAGGCGCTGCGGCCGATGGTGCTCGAGCGCCAGGCGGGCGTGGACGCCGAGACGATCGCCGACATCCTCGGCAAGCGGTGATAACCTGGGCCGTGATGGCCGGTGAGATCCCCGAGGTGTTGCATCTGCGGCTGCGCGAGCGAGCGGTGGTCGACGACCCGCCCGACGTGGCCGCGTTCGCCCGACGGACGTCGCCGGCGGCGCTGCGCGAGGCCGCGATCGCGGTGATGCCCGGCGCGCGGGCGCTGGACCCTGCGGCGCCGCTGTTGATCTTCGTGCAGCCGGCGAGCTTCGGGATCCCGGCGCCGTTGGGGGCATTCGTCTCGCCGGAATTCGTCTCACCCGAGTTCGTCTCGCCGGATCTGGCGAGCTGGAGCTTTCGGCCGACGGCGTTCGGATACCTCGCGTCGGTGCCGCGGGCGACGGCGACGGCGACGGCGACGGGGCGAGCGCGGGCGGCCTGGGTGATCGCGGCGTGCCTGCCATTGGTGCTGGGGACCGAGGCGACGGTCCATGCCGCGCCGTCGGTGCAGCGACCGGCGACGGTATCGGGACCGCCGGCGCTGCCGGAGGCGCCGGCGGTGGAGGCGGGCGCGGAGGACCCTGTGGATCCGACGGCGGCGCCCGAGGGCGGCGATGCGCCCGATGCCGCGACGCGGGAGTTCGCGCCCGTCGAGAACCCCCAGGCGGTGGCCGAGCCGGCGCCGCTGGGGAGCTCGGCGATCGTGGACGCGGCGTGGGAGGGCGTCGACGGGTTCGACGTCATGCTGCAGCTGAAGGGCGGCCGGAAGATGCGCGGCCGCGTGGGCGCGGTGCAGCCGGACACGTTCACGCTGATCGAGGCCGGCACCGGGGCGGTGCTGGTGCTGCCGAAGAGCGGGGTGTCGTCGTTGTCGGTGGTGATGCCGCCGCCGCTGCCGGGGAAGACGGGCATCGGGGCCCTGGTGACGGGCGGGATCCTGACCGGCGTGGGGACGCCGGTGTTCGTGTCGGGCGTCGCCATGGCGGCGATCTGCCCATCGTGCACATACATCCATCTGCCGCTGTTGATCCTCGGCGGCGGAATGCTCGGCGCCGGGATTCCGCTGCTGGTGCGCGGTGCGAAGAATCGGGAGAAGTATCGGAGGATCCTGCAGGAGCACCGGGTGGGTACGGCGGTGTCGCGGGTGCCGGGGGGATGGAGTGGGGGGGTGCGGTTCCGGTTCTAAAGTGGGGAGGGGCGCCGTCGGGACGGACGCCGTCGCTGATTCTGAACGTTGGACGGATCGGAACAGAACATGGGTTGGGCCACAGGTTACATGGCGAAACTCCGCGAAGGAGAGACCGTCGCGTTTCGCCCCCGCGGGAACTCGATGTCGCCTCGGATCGAGTCCGGTCAGTTGTGCACCGTGGAGCCGATTGACTGCTCGGCGCTCGAGGTTGGCGATGTCGTGCTGTGCAAGGTCAAGGGCGCGGAATACCTCCACATCGTCAAGGCGATTCAAGGCGAGCGATTCCAGATCGGAAACAACCGCGGCTTCATCAACGGTTGGATCGGCGCGAACGCGATCTTCGGCCGTCTCGTCAGCGTGCAACCGTGAAAGCTCCGCGCTGAGACACCGACCATGGCCGCGATCGACCCGCCGTCACGGCGCCGGCGGAGGCTCTTCCGCGTCCACCATCACCATCGGATCCTTCGCCGGGTCCAATCCCCCATCGATCATCTGCTGTCGGATTTCCTCCACGCGCTCCGCTGGGATCCATCCCTCGCCGGCGACCTCGTCGAGCAGGCCATGCATCAGCACCGCGTCGCGTTCGAAGTTCGCCTCCGCATCGCCGAGGTCGAGCGCATACATCCCCTCCATCAGGCACTCCGTCAGCGCGTCGACGTGTTCGGCCGGGCCGGAGACGTCGAGGCTCTCGACGACGGTGCCGATGTCGGGCGCGCCGATCAGTCGCGCTTGGATGCGCACCGACGTGGGCTTGCCCTCCATGAGCTCCTCGCAGCCCTGCGTCAGCGTCGTCGTCTCGTCGATGAACGTGGAGAACACCGCGTCGTTCGGGGCCTCGCGCGCGTCCGTCGAGCACTCGGCCTCCGCACAATCCCGCGACGACGGGGACGCGGATCCGCGCGCCTCGTCACGCACCCGCGGGGCAGGGGCGGGCCGGATCCGTGTGCGTCGTTCCTCCCAGTCCGCGCGCGTGATTCGACGGGTCTCCATATCCCTCGCACGCGAGGGCGCGGCCGTCTGGGGGCGCTCGCCTGCGGCGACGGCCCGATCCGTCACCGTGGTCGACGGCGGCTTCCGTAGGGCGAGCCACGCCCCGATGATCACCGCGAGTGCGACGAGGACGAGGATGATCTTTCGGCGGACTTCCATGCGCGTGCAGCCCCGCGCTCGGCACTGTGGCACGGGTGTGCGGGCGATCTGACGTGCGCCCTGATTGCATCGACGTCGGAATCACCGCAGCGCCGCAACTCGGTGCGGCGAGGCATTCGAGAGACGCCGCCTCAGTTCGGCTGGATCCCCGCCGCGCGCACCTCGGCCTTCTCCTCCGCCTTCGGTGCCGCGGACTTCGCCTCCGCCGGGGTCGGCTTGCCGTCGGGCGGTGCGCCGTAGTGGGTCATGCAGGCGACGTCGAGCTCGTTGCGGGACTCGACGGCGAACTCGGTGACCGCGGCGTTCTCGTAGGCCTTGGCCAGGCACGCGCCGTACTCGATCTTGCCGACCTCGGTGCAGTGCTCGACGACCTTCCGCGTATCGGGCTCCTTCACGGCGTCCCACCGGCCGAGCGCGTCGCCGGTGACGCGCTTGCGCATGAAGGCGTCGAGGGCCGCGGCGGCCGCGTTGCATGCGGCGGGGAGATCGGCGGGCAGCGCCGCGTCGACCTTGGTCAGCGCGTCGAGCTGCTCGCGGTGCGCGGCCTGGGCCTTCGCGTCGGCCTTGGCCTTCAGCTGCTTCATGCCGTCGGCGCTGGCCTGCTTGTCGCCGCCGCCGAGCTTGCTGTTGTCGAGCGCCTTGGCCATCTCGCCGGAGCGGTCCTTGGCTTCGCCGCAGGCGGCGGCACACAGGCAGGCGAACACGAAGGACCGGGCGAGCGAAGGCATGGGCAGACTCCTCGGCGCGGCAGGATAGCGGGGTCGCCAGCGCGACGCGATGGCGCGCGCCGCCGTCGTCACGCGGTCGCCGACACGTGCGCGGCGGCGGTGCTCCGCGCGGGGCGCCGACGATCGGTCGGCGGGGCGGTCGGCCGCGCTCGGGCCGCGCCCCTCGTCACCCCGGCCCCAGCGGCGTCCCCTCGTCCACCGCCTCCACCACCACCGTCGCGTGGTCGCAGCCCCCGTGCTCCTCCCCGTCGAACAGGAACACCATCGCGTCGTGCGACATGTCGAGCACCGGCGTCTCGCAGTCCATCTCGACGCCGCAGTTCGGGCCACGATCCAGCGTCGCGAGCACGACGCTGTTGCCGTTGTCGCAGTTCGTCACGCGGATGCGGCCACCGCAGCCGTAGCGATCGGCGTCCGCGGCGAACCAGCGTAGCTCGGCCTCGCACTCGGGGCCCGACGCGCCCGCGTCGCAGAGGCCCTGCGGCCCGCAGGCGAACTCGCAGTTGTCGCTGGCGTCCTGCACGATGGAGCCGTCGTCGGCGTAGTAGCAGCCGAACCAGCTGGTGGAGAACAGGCCGTTGGCGGGGATCTCGGTGCTGGTGTTGCCGCTCGGGCCGTCGCACGACGCGGGCGGGATCAGCTCGGCACCGACGACGCCGTCGCAGACGCTCGCGCCGCCGGACGACTCGGTGCCCACGGCCCCCGTCGACGTGTCGATGTCGGGGCCCGTCGACGCGGTCGGATCGGCGGTCCCGACACTCGACGCATCCGATCCCGCGCTGCCCGTCGACCCCGCGGCGCTCGAGCTCGAGCCGACGTCGCCCTGGCTCGCGTCGCCCGTGCTGGGATCGACGGTCGCCACCGAGGTGTACGCGGTCCCGCTCTGGCGGGCGTCGTCGTCCGATCCGCAGCCGCACGCGAGGACGAGGACGACACGCAGCGGGGCCCGGACGCTCGGCGGCAACATGGCACCCAGGCTAACGGCCGATCGCCCCGCTCGGCATCCGCCGCGCCGGCGGCCTACGTAGATCCTCCCCGTTCGCCCCGCCCTTGGTGCGCCTCTCCGGAGCGCGCCACTCCCCGCTCGCCCCGCCGTTGGTGTATGCCCAAGGGAGTGCCCGACGCGCTCGACGACGACGAGGACGATGCCGACGACGTGCCCGTGCGGGCGCCCGCCGTGCCCGAGCTGGACTTCGACGTCGACGCCCTCGCGGCGGCGCTGCAGACCCCGGCGCCACGGGACGACCTCGGCGAGCACGACGACCTCGGCGAGGGCGAGGACCTCGGCGACGACATCGAGGAGCTCGACGAGCTGCTCGAGATCCCCGAGGAGCCCACGCACCCGCGGCGGCTCTACCTCGTCGTCGATGGTCGCGTGCACGCGGTGAGGACCGAGCGCTTCGTCATCGGTCGCGTCTCGAGCCAGTGCGATCTCGCGATCATCGACGCGAACATCTCGCGGCAGCACTGCGCGATCGAGCGCCGCGACGGGCTGTTCTTCGTCGTCGATCTCGGCAGCACCAACGGCATCGTCGTCGACGGCGTCCGCGTCGACGATCACCCGATCGCCGATGGCGACGTCCTCGTGCTCTCCGGCCACCGCGTCGAGTGCAGCTTCGAGCTGCCTGAGCTCGAGCCCATCGCGCCGCCCGACGAGGTCGCCGCGCCGGCGTCCGTCGCCGGCGCCGTGACCGGTCGGCTCGCCGCGGTGCCGATCGTCCGCGCGCCCCAGACCCAGCCCGAGCCCGAGCCCGAACCCGAGCTCCCACCGCCGGAGCCCGAGACCTTCGAGGAGCGCGTCGAGCTGCGGCTCGCCAGCATGGCCGCCGATCTCGCCTCGCTCACGTCCGCGGTGCAGCGCCTCGTCGAGCAGGTCGAGGCGCTGAAGGGCGTCGATGCCCTGGCGAAGGTGATCCAGCGCCGGCTCGAGCAGTCGAAGCGCGGCGGGTGATCCGGCCATGCTCGAGATCCGCGCCGTCGATCGCACCGACGACCACGCCGCGGTCGGATCGATCGACACCGCGTTCGAGACCTCGACGATCTACGCGCTCGTCGCCGCAGCGACGCGGCTCGACCTCGTCCCCCAGACGCTCGTGACGCCGCGGACCAAGCGCTACCCGATCGCCGAGGTGTTCGCGCCGTGGTCGTCCTGGGAGCGCGGCTGGATCGCGGAGGACGGCGGGGTGTGCGGCTTCGCGGGCGTCGAGTACGAGGCGTGGCACCGACGCCTCGTGCTCTGGCACCTCTACGTCGATCGGGCGCGGCGCCGCGAGGGCATCGGCCGCGCCCTGCTGCAGCGCGTCGAGGACCACGGCCGCACCTGCGGTGCGACGCGGGTGTGGCTCGAGACCAGCACCGTCAACGTGCCCGGCATCGCCGCCTACGCGCGGCTCGGCTACACCCTGTGCGGCGTCGATGCGCACTACTACGAGGGCACACCGGTCGCCGACGAGGCCGCGGTGTACCTGAGCAAGCCGCTGTAGCGGCCCGGACCGCGCGGCGCCCGTCGGCGTGGCCCCGGCCCTGCGTTCGCGCTACCGTGGAGGCATGGCGTCCGCAGCCGAGGCCGCGCGCACGGCGACCCGGGTCGACCTCCTGGCGATCCCCGAGGCCGAGCGCTTCCACGAGGTGATCGACGGCGAGCTCGTGCGCAAGGCGATGCCGACCGGGCCGCACGGCCGCGCGCAGTCCCGCATCGCGTCGCGCATCGGCGGTCCGTTCGACCGACGACCCGGCGGTCGCTTCCCCGGCGGCTGGTGGTTGGTGACCGAGGTCGAGGTGGAGCTCGAGACCCACGAGGTGTATCGACCCGACGTCGCGGGGTGGCGGCGCGAGCGGCTCGCGACGCTGCCCGACGCCGCGCCGATCACGGTCCGACCCGACTGGGTGTGCGAGGTGCTCTCGGCATCCAACGCCCGCAACGACCTGGTGAAGAAGATGCGGGCCTACCAGCGGGTGGGCGTGCCGCACTACTGGGTGGTCGATCCGGACGTCGAGACGCTGACGGTCTTCCGATGGACCGCGCAGGGGTTCTTGCTGGTGCTCGCGGCCGAACGCTCCGAGCGCGTGCGCGCGGAGCCGTTCGACGCGATCGAGCTGTTCGTCGGGGCGTTGTTCGGCGACGACGACGACGAGTGAGCCGAAACCCCAGGGCGGCGCCTCCTTGCCCCCGTGCGCGACCCCGCGACCCGCCCCCGATCCGGATCCACCCTCGGCGCTGCGCTCGGGGTCGGCCTCGGCGCTGCGCTCGCGCCCGGCCGCGGCGCTGTGCTCGGGCTCGCCCTCGCGCTCGGCTGCGGCGCGGCCTCGCCCGAGGTCGATTCCACGGAGGCCAGCGGGGCGACGGACGGCGACGCCGAGGGCTCGGGCTCGACGGAATCACCGGATCCGTCCGCGCCCACCGATCCCTCCGCGCCCACCGATCCCGGCGACGCGACGTCCGCGGACGACGGCACGTCCCTGCCCACGGACGGGGGCGAGGACGACTCGACCACCGGCACGCCCGCCGACGGCACACCGATCGTCGTGCTCGGCGGCATGGTCGGGCGCACCGCGATCTCGTGCGATCGCGGCCTGACGTGGATCGCCGATCAGTCCCAGGACGACGGCCTGCGCTGCGACGACGGGCTCGACTGCGATCACCACGCCGGCAACACCACGGGCCTGGCGTTCGGCGACGGGGCCTTCGTGGCGACGCTGGGGTGGGGCACCGAGGGCACGATCCGGCGCAGCGTCGACGGCGTCACCTGGGAGACCGTCGCGAGCGGTCCGACGTTCGCGGGCGTCGCGTTCGGCGGCGGCGCGTTCGTGGCCGGCAACCGCGAGGCGTGGCGCTCCGACGATCTCGGGCGGACCTGGGACGGCCCCGTCGCCACCGGCTTGATCCCGTTCAACGGTCGCGGCATGGGCTTCGCGCCCGTGGGCGGCGGGACGTTCGTGATCAGCGGCGGCGGTGACGTGGGCGCCGAGTACGACATCGTCGCGTCGAGCGACGCGGGCGCGAGCTGGTGGCACGCCGACACCATCGCCCCGGCGTGCGGCGACGGCGTCCTGGACATCGTCGGCAACGACGAGACCCTGGTGATGGTCCGCTACGGCGGTCCGGATGGCCCCGAGTTCTGCGTCTCGCAGGACCAGGGCCACGCCTGGTCCGCCGTCGATCTCGGCGACACATGGATCGAGTCGCGCGCGCTGTGGACCGGCGGCGAGTTCATCGCGTGGGGCGGCGGCCTCGCCTTCACCAGCGTCGACGGCGTGGAGTGGACGACGACGCCCCTGTCGCCCGAGGTGCACCCCGTCGCCGTCGCCCTCGACGACGCCGGCACCTTCATCGCGGTCGAGGGCGGCTGGCAGTCGGCCTACGAGCACCAGGAATTCTACCGGAGCAGCGATGGCCGCACGTGGCAGGTGCTCGCGCCCGACGCGTTCACGGGCGGTCACCCCGTCGGGCACCTCGCGTTCGGCTACGTGGAGGACGGCGGAGCGTGCGGGTGACCCCGCGCACCGGGGCTCACCCCGTCCAGCGCCACCCGATCGTCACGCCCACCGCCTCGTGATCCGACAGCTGGTTCCCCTCGGGATCCACGAACCGATCGTCGACCTGCCAATCGACGGCGGTGAGCTCGACCTGCGCCGAGCTGCGCAAGAGGACGCGATCGATGCGGCCCTCGTCGCCGCACGACAGCGCTCGGCAGGCGTCGACGAGGCCGGCGCCGTCGAGCAGCGCGGCGAGGCTGGCCTCGTCCTCTTCGTCCATGTTGGTGTCGCCGGCGATGATGACGGCGCGATCGCCCGCGTTGGCCTCGAGGTGTGCGAGGAGCTGGGCCACCTGCGCGTCGCGGGCCGCGATGTCGCCCTTCGAGCCGCCGGCGTCCATGTGCAGATCGTACACGAGGACCTCGATGCCCTCCGACAGGGTGTGGGTCGCGGCGAAGAAGCCCTTGATCGTGAGGCAGTCCGAGCCGCTGTCGACGGTGCCGTTGCACTCGGCCCAGGTCACGCGGTCGAGCGCGCCGAACTCGAACTGCGAGAACTCGTTGAGCCCGTCGCCGAAGGAGAGCTCGCGCGGGTTCGAGTCGGGGTGCGGCTCGCTCTGGTATGGATGCCCGGCGTCCGCGACCAGGAGATCGTGGTACGCGAAGTCCTCCTGCACGAGCGCGAGGTCGTAGAGGTTCAGCAGCGGGCTGATCTGCGGCGTGTACTCGAGCGGCATCGACTGCGAGGTGCCCTCGGGACTCGCCCTCGGTGACCGGCGGCGTAGGCAGCATCGCGCCCGAGCTGCTCGACGACGATGCGCCGTCGTCGGTGGTGTCGACGGCCGCCGTCCCGGTGTCCGTGCTCGACGTGCCCGCGGTCGTGGTGGTGGTCCCCGTGTCGGGCGCGGCGTCGGACGAGCCGCACGACAGGAGCAGGAGCGCACAGATCGCGAGTCGGAGGGCAGGGGAGCCGCGCATCGACGGCGATGTTAGCAGCCTCCAGGCGAGGTCGCGGCGGGACGCCGCCACGACCTCGCCTCGGGGGTCCTCAGTGCGACAGGATCTGCACGCGGTTCATGTCCTCGACCACAGGGTTGACCAAGGCGTCGAGGTTGCTCTGCGTCAGCCGGGCCTCGAAGATCTTGGTGAACTGATCGATGTCCGTGACGGGGCCGAACGGGTCGAACCCGATCGTCTCGAACATCTCCGGGAAGACCGGGATGAACGGCATGCACGCCGCCCCGGCCATGTCGTAGAGGTCTTGGTAGCGGCGGTCGAGGTCGGCGAAGCTCCACGTGGTGGAGGGGAACTGGGTGTCGACGACCGTGTTGCCGAGCAGGAAGCCCGACAGCGTGGCGGGGATGCCCGACATCGGATCGACGTGCGTGAACGTCGTGCCGGTGTCGCAGGTGTGGCAGCCGTTGCAGGTGTTGAGCGAGAACTGGTGGCGACCGCAGACGAACTGCGAGGTCGCGGCCGCCGAGGGATTGGCCAGCCATGCGCCCGGCGGGCTCGCGCCCGGGTTCAGCGACGCCAGCGAGTTGCCGCCCAGGAACGGCTCGGGGTCGTCCGTCGTGCAGTCGAACTTCGGCGGCACGCCGTGGCTCGACTCGCACGGCGACAGCGTCGTCGCCGGGAGCACCCGCGTGTCGACGAACGCATCGACCAGGGGGTTCGTCGTCGGCGAGTGGGCCTCGTCGTCGGGCGTCTGCGCGACGGTGTGCGGGCGCAGGTAGCCGTCGGTCTCGACGTTGGTGGAGCTCTCGCAGTCGATCGCCTGATCGGACAGCGTGAACTCGCGCAGCTCCCACGGGTCGCCCAGGGCGATCTCGTTGGTGCGGATCTGGTTGATCGCGTTGCCGTTGCCGCGCTCCGGCGCCGCATCGCGCAGGACGACGCTCTCGGTCATGCCCGCGAGCGTGTCGCGGTACGTCGCGTCGAAGCCACCCATCAGGTCGAGGCCGACCCACGCGTTGGCCCAGTCGCGCACGTCCGCGCAGCCGCGTCGCGGCACGCCGTACTCGAAGATGACCGTGAACGGCATCGGGTTGCATGCCGCGCCGCTGTCGTCCGGCTCCATCACGCCGAAGACGAAGCGCAGCTCGCCGCCGTTGGTGGGCTCGCTGCCGCCGCCGCCGCCGTAGCCGCCGCCGCCAGACGGGCCGCTCGAGCGCAGGTCGAGGCGGTTGACGATCGCGAGCAGACGGAACGGGGATCGCGACAGATCGAGGCTCTTGCCCCCGCTCGCGGCCATCCACGGCCCGATCACGCGATCCCACATCTGCGTGCGCGCGTCGACCTCGTCGCCGTTGACGTCGTAGTTCGCGAGCCACTGCCCGAGCCACTGCTGCGTGAAGTCCTCGGGGCTGATCCCCGTGCGCGGCGTGTTCGCCATCTCGGTCATGAGGTGGCAGAACGTCCACGGGCCGCAGGCGTTGCCCTCCTGCGTGCACGTGTCGTAGGTGCGCTCGGGGTCCTGCACGACGGCGGGATCGGTGATGAACACCGACTCGAGCCAGTTCGACTCGATGGACTTGGGCGTGATGCGGACGCGGCCGAGACCGACGAGGTCACCGGCGAAGAAGGCCTCCGCGGCGAAGGGCGTCGCGGTCGAGATCGCGACCGGGTGGCGGCCGTCGAGCACGAACGAGAACTCCGACGTCCCCTCCTTGTCGAGGATGTGCTGCTCGAGGGCGACGCGCCGCTGCAGCCCGTCGTCGTCGCTGCGGGCGAAGACCGCGAAGAAGTCGGCGCCGGGGCTCTTGTCGAGGAGGCCGAGCTCGGCGAGGGTGTCGGAGCGGAACGCGACGACCGGCGCCTTGTCGACGCCGAGCACGGCCACGAGGCTGGGCTCCGGGTGGGGGTCGCCCTCCTTCACCTCGGGCTTCGGCAGCCGGACGTGGATCACCAGGTCCTCGCCGAGCTCGTTCGGGTGGGGGAGGCGGTGCACGAAGATGTCCTCGATCAGGTCGATCGGGATGAAGTCGAACTTGCCGGGGTCGATCGGGTTGTGCTTGCCGCAGCCGCCGTACTCCTGCGGGTCGGCGGGCGCGGCCAAGGGGCCAGCGGCGCCGGCGGGATCCTCGGTCGTGTCGACCGTGGTCTCGACGGCGTCGGAGTCGGCGGGGGCTTCGGTGTTGCAGGCGGAGGCGAGGGCGAGGCAAGTCGCCACCATCGCCGTGCTGCGGGGGCGCAGACGGGTTCTCGACATGACTGGTGCTCCTTCGTCGGCGCGCGCGATCCAACGGCCATCGGTGCCCGAGGTGCGCGGCGCGGTTCGTCGAGCTATTGGGGGTCGACCCCGTCGAGGTGACACTCGACGATCGATGTCACCTTTGTCCCGCGGGCGACCAATGACCTCCTGCATGCTCCACCTTGCGATCCGGCGCGCGCGCCTGCGTGGGTTCTCGTCGCGGCTCGTCGTGGTGCTCGGGGGCGTGCTGCTCGGTGGGGCGTGCGAGACCGTCGTCGCCGAGGGCGGGGAGGAGGCGACGCCCCGGGGCGCAGCGCTGAGCTCGTCGGTCGAGGACGCGTGCTGGGCCGTCGGTGTGATCACGGCGACGTGCGAGCCCAAGGACTGCCCGGAGCAGTGGATCTGCCCGGACGTCCTCGACGACGGCTGGCTCCTGCAGGGGCATCGCATGTTCGTCGACGGCACCTACGCGCTGGCGGGGCTCGGCCTGGTCGACGACGATCTGCCCGCGGCACTGCAGCGGTTCTGCTTCTACCGCGGCGAGTCGAAGGGCCTCGTCCTCACCGAGCCGAAGCTCCCGGCGTCGGTCGATTGCCCGGCCATCGCCCCCCACGCCAACGCGCTGGGCAAGGAGCTGCAGGCGTCGCTGCAGCACCGCTTCGAGGTCCAGGTCGACGCCGAGCCGGGCGCGCTCGTCCCGGGCGAGCGGCCGGTCGACCTCGCGTTGGTCGACACCCACTCGGATCGCGGCTGGTCGTGGGATGCCGGGCACGCCCTGGCAATGCGCCGCATCGGCGAGCGCATCGCCTGCCCGACGCCGGAGTGCAGCGTGAAGTTCCCCCACGCGCTCGCGCTGCCGCTGCTGCACGACGGGACGCCGAAGGATCCCGACGACGGCATCTACGGCACGCGCGGACACCTGGCGATCGGGATCATGGAGGCGGTCGCCGAGTTCCGGGCCCGCGCGGCCGAGGACGGCGAGCCACGACGGCTGGTCGTCAATCTGTCGCTGGGGTGGACCGCGCCGCAGGGCGGCAAGGACTGCGGCGCGGCCGAGGGCCAGCCGTGGTGCCACGACCACGTCGGCGAGCTGCTCACGCGGCTCGAGACCGGCGGACCCCCCGGCGCGCTGTCGAGCCGCTACGCCGTCGAGGCCGTGCACGCGGCGCTGCTCTACGCGTCGTGCCACGGCGCCCTCATCGTCGCCGCGGCCGGCAATGCGCACGACGACTCGTGCAACCTCGATCCGGTCGCGCCCGCGGTGTGGGCGAGCTACCGCGCGCCGACGGTGCAGGAGTGCGAGGCGCTGGGGTTCACGCCGCCCGACTCGATCGCGGCGTCGTTGCCTGCGAACGCCGAGCACGCTTGGCCGCTGGTCGTGCCCGTCTCTGCCGTCGACGGTCTCGATCGGCCGATCGCGGCGACGCGGCCCGGATCGATCACACCGCTCGTCGCGCCGGGCGACCACGTGACGCTCGATGCCGCCGAGGCGCCGCTGTCCGGCACGTCGGTGTCCGCGGCGGCGGTCTCCGGGGCCGCGGCGTTGGTGTGGTCGCAGGAGCACGGGCTCGACGCCGGCGCGGTGCTGCGCCAGCTCTACGACACCGCGGTGCCCGTGGCGGGGACCTCCGAGTTCGCGATCCATGGCTGGGCGCCGGGCCTCGGCGTGCGGCGGTTGTCGGCCTGCGCCGCGCAGCCGTTGGGGGGGAGCTGCGCCGCGCCCGACGCCCTGACGATCGCGACCGACGAGCTCGCGACGGCCGCCGCGGACGCCGCGACCGCCAGCGCCAGCGTGCACTACGACGCGAAGGCGATCGGCGTGATCGAGGACAAGTGCGAGGCCTGCGGGGAGCCGACCTTCGCCTGGGCGCCCGAGATCCCCGACGATTCCGACGCCGCGTGGTTCTTCGAGTCGTGCCAGCAGCTCGCGCCGAGCTTCGCGTTCGACACCCACCACGAGCTCGCCGGGCCGCAACCGAACGTGCCCGTGTGCCCCGACTGCCCCCTCGTGCTCGAGGTCGGGACGGGGCAGGCGTGGGTCACGTTGTCGCTCGAGGAGAAGTACCTCGACGGCTCGGTGCACTGGTCGGGGGCCAACCTCGTGCTGGTCACCGACGGGGGCAAGCGGCTCGTCTTCGATCTCCCGAAGTCGAGCGTGCTGGGCGATCTGCTCGCCGGCGCCGTGGTCACGATCGAGCTGCCGGGGAATTGGTCGGACCTCGCGCGGGCGACGATGAACGCGGTGCTCGTCGACGACGCGACGGGGGACGAGATGGTGCGGGGCAACTCGCTGCTGATCGTGCGTCTGTGAGGACCAGTCCTTCCTGGGGCGGCGGAACCTACCCCCTTCCGAATCGCTGCCGCTCTCAGCGCACCAACGCGACGACGCGCGCCGCGGATACCCCCCGCGGATCGTCGCGCACCGAGAGCAACGCGTCGCGCAGCCGTGCCGGCGTCGTGTCCGGATCGAGCGGGCCGCCCTCGTGCAACGCGATCGCGATGCGGGCGGCGAGCTCGTCGTCGATCGGGCCCTGGGCCGCGACGACGGTCTGCGCGCCGGCGAGGAGGAACGCCCGCGCGATGTTCATGTCGCCACCCTGGGTGGTGCGCTCGCTCGGTGCCGTGTCGCACGCCGGCAGCACGACCAGGCGCGGCACGTTCGCGAGCGCGAGCACGTCGTCGACGCCGAGGCGCGCGCCGTCGGCCAGCTGTAGCGCGCCTTGCCAGCCCTCGAGGCCGGCGTGCTCGCCGTGGCCGGCGTAGTGCAGCAGCTCGCTGCGCGTGAGCGCCTCGCGGACGAGTTCGGCGCGCGCGTCGGCGCCCAGGAGCATCGTGACCGACCACGCGTCGGCACGCAGCGCCGCGCCGACCCGCTCGGCCTCGTGGGCGGCGGCCGGGAGATTCCCGCGGGGATCGGCGACGACGAGTGCACGGCGCTGCTCGGGCGCTGCGGTCGTCCGCAGCGGCGCGAGATCCAGGCCGAGCGCGATCGGCTTGGCGTCCAGGAGCGTCTCGTCGCGCCACGGCAGCGCCGCGAAGCTCACCGTCCAGAGCGCGCCGGTGGGCAGCACGAGCAGCGATCGCGCGCGATCGATCTGCGCAGCGAAGGGGACCAGCAGGCGCTCGGCGAGGCGCGTCGGGTCGGTCAGCGGCAGGGCACCGAGCCGCCGCGCGGTGACGACACCGTCGCCGAACGCGAAGCCCATCCACGCGTCGTCGCCGACGGGGAAGTACAGCAGCGCGAGGGTTCCGACGTCGGGGGCCCCGAGACCGTCGCAGGTCGCGTCGGTGGGGGCCGATTCGCCGGCGCCCAGGAGTTTCGCGGCGGCGCGGCTGGTCGCGCGGGTCTCGGCTTCGAGCGCGGCGATCCTCTGGTCGTGGGCGGCGCGGCGATCGACGGGCACCGACCACCGCTCCGATCGCAGCGCGTCGAGATCGCGGATCCCCTGGGCGTGCGCGGCCACGGCCGCGGCCCACTCGCGGCGCCGACCCGCGGACAGCGACGCGATGCGGGCCGAGCGATCGAGCACGCGCGAGGTCCGGGCCCGGGCGTTCCGTGCCACGCACAAGCCCCCGGTCGCGTCGCCCGCGGCGACCCGCAGCGCCACGCTGCGACCCGCGCTGCGCTGTCGTCCGAGCAGCAGGCGATCGCGACCCGCGTCGAACTCGAGCTGGAGCATCATCGTCGACAGCGTTCGCTCGGCGCCGTCGTACGCGCCGAGGGCGTCTTCGGTCGCCCCGAGCGCCTCGTAGATCTGACCCCGGCCCCACGCCTGCGACCAGGCCGCGTCGAGGGTGTCGGGGTCTGCATCGCGGGCGTGCAGCACCACGTGCTCGACGAGTGCGCCGCGATCGCCCCGCGCCAACGCGATGCGGCGATCGAGCTCGCCGTGCCAACGCGCCGCGTCGTCGTCGCCATCGCCCTCGGGCGCGCTCGGCAGCCCCTCGCGCAGCTGCTCGGCCCAACCGAAGGCCCCCTCGGCCGCGGCGACGAGCGCGAGGCCGAGCCGCACGTGCTCGGCGAGCCGCGGGTCATGACACGCGTCCTCGGGATCGTCGGCGGCGTCGAGCACCAGCAGCGCGTCGGCGAGGCCCGGCAGCGGATCATCCGTGGCGCCGCCCGCTTCGCCGAGCACGACGCGCGACCAGCTGGTGTTGTTGAGCATGTGCAGCCACTGCCGACAGTCGAGCGCGGTCGCGGCCGCCTCGGCGCGCTCGAGCGCCGCGGCGATCTCGTCGTCGCGACCGAGACTGGCGAGCACCGCGGCGAGCTGTCCGCTGGCCGCGGCCGCGAGCTTGCGATCGGCGATGCGCGCTGCGCCGGCCTCTGCGGCGCGGAACAGGGCCGCGGCGGCCTGCAAGTCGCCGAGCCGCTGCGCGACGAGGCCGCGCGCGTAGGCGTCGGCGCCGGCGGTCGCGATCCCCGAGGTGGCGTCGTCGTCGAGCCGCGTCGTCCACCGCTCGAGGGCCGCGGGATCGCCGAGGCGCTCGAGGGCGACGAACATCCCGCGGCGCACATGGCAGCGCGCGCGCAGGCGATCGCCGCGGGCGTGCGCGGACGCCCAGGCCTCCTCGGTCACCTCGAGCGCGGCTCGCCACGCCGCGCCGCGCTCGGCGACGTCGGCCGCGTCCGCCTCTCGGAACCGCAGATCGGCGCGCGCGTCGAGGGCCCGCACCGCGTCGTCGGTGGCACCGCGCATGTCGGGATCGCGGAGCGTCCACCGCTCGAGCACGACGCCGCTCCGCGCGAGCACCAGCGCATGCGCGTCCTCGGGCACCGCGAGCTCGAGCCGCACGCCGCCGTCGAGGACGACCGCCTCGGCGCGCGCCGGCGTGTCGCCCTCGACGGCGAGCGTGTCGCTCGATGTCCCGTCGTCGACCCAGACCACCGGTGTGAAGCGACCCTCCGCGTCGCGCCGCGCGGGGTCGCAGCGCGCCGCGGGCCCGGGGATCGGCCGCACGCACGCGTGCCCGTCCTGCGCAGCGCAGCCGAGCAGCGTGGCGCTCGCAGGAGGCGCATGCGCGTCGCGCTCGGCGCTGCCATCCGCGCACGCGAGCGCGAGGATCAGCGGCAGGGAGATCCAGGGACGTGGCGACATCGTCCGCGTGCCGCGAGCGTAGCTCAGGGCCCCGCGCGCAGCTCGATCCGCCGGAGGTCGACCTCGATCACGCCCACCGGCCGCGCGCCGTCCTCGAGCGCGCAGGGGTCCGGCAGACCGGCCACGCGATCGGCGGGCCCGATCAGCGCGATGAGCTCGTACGAGCCCGGCGGCAGCGGCAGCAGCTCGCCGACCGGGCCCGCGAGCTCGATCGCGCCGGTCGGGGCGCGCCGCACTCCCGTGGGATCGAGGCACGCGGTGCCGTCGCCCCGCACCTCGATGCGAAGCGCGACGGGGATCGTGCTCGCGGTCGCCGGCGCGAACGACCAGCGCAGCCGCGACGCGGGCAGGAACACCGCGGGCTCGCCCGCACGTGGATCGGCGTCGCCGCGCTCGGTGCGGATCCCCCCCTCGAACTCGGCGGTGTGGTGGGGGAGCAGCGGCGCCTGCGGCCGGAGCGTCCACACCATCACCGCGGCGGCGAGGGCCGCGACCGCGATGCCGAGCCCCAGTCGCGCGCGCCGGCGCGTGGGGAGGGACGCGACCTCCGACCCGGATCGGGCCGCAGCCTCGAGACGCGCGAGCGCGCCGTCGACGGTCGCGTCGATGTCGAGCGCGACCCCGTGGCTCGGCGGCCCCGCGAGCGTCGCGGTCGTCGCCTCGTCCCAGCGCTGCTGGGCCCGCGCGGCGAGGCCGGGATCGAGGGGGTCGGGGGTCGGGCTCATGGCTGGTCGCGTCCTCGCGCGGGCTCGTACGATCTCATTGGCATCGACCCCGTCATCGGCGACCGACTTTCGACAGGGGGCGTCGCTCGAGCCGCGCCGCCGTGCTCGTGGCCCGCTCGTAGAACCGCGAGCGCCACTTCTTGAGGGCGTCGGCGCTCATGCCCAGGGCGGTCGCGACCTCGGCCGGCTCCTGTTGCTCGAGGAACAGGCGCTCGAACAGCTCGCGGTCGCGGGGCCCCAGCTCGGCGTAGAGGGCCGACAGCAGCACGTCGAGCTCGTCGGCCACCTGCGGCGAGACGTGGCGGCCGGCGAAGGCGTCGAGCACGTCGGGGTCGGTGGCCTCGAAGGCGTGCTGGTGCCGCCCGATCCGCCCGAGTCGCCGCAGCGCGAAGCGCCGGGCGACCAGGCGCACGAAGGCGTCGAGCGTGAGGCCGCGCGCCGGATCCCAGCGCTTGAGCTCGCGGGAGTCGGAGCGCAGCAGCTCGACCAGCGTGTCCTGCACGAGGTCACGCAGATCGACCTCGGTGACCGCGCCGCGGATGCGCAGGAGCATGGCTCCGATCTGGGCCTGCAGCACCGGGACCAGCCGCACCATCAACGCACGCTGCGCCGCGCGATCGCCCCGCGCGGACGCATCCACGAGATCGAGGTCAGGATGCCCACGGCCCTGCGACATGCGGCGTCGGCCGGAGCATACCCTGCTACGGCGCGGAGTAGCCCTCGAAGTCCGCGGCGTCGCGCCCGGCGATCTTGAACTGGTTGTTGAAGAAGTTGAGCGGCCCCTGGATCGCGGTGAAGCCGGCGCCGACGTCGAAGCCGGCGAAGTCGCCAGCGGTGGGCAGCTCGTAGAGGAAATCGTCGACGCGGGCGGTGGCGCCCCCATCGTCGACGACGAACTCGTTCGACGCGGCGACGGTGGTCACGGTGAAGTCGCCCTCGATGCGGATGAGCACCGACTCCCACGGCTCGGCGGTGTCGTCCGCGCCGAGGTCGGCGATCGCGACCACGTCGGGATCGAGCGGCGTACCGCTCTCGACGAGCTCGTACGTGCCCGCGGTGATGTCGATCTCGGTGTTGCTCATGTACTCGCCGGTGATGCCGCTCAGGTTCACGACGTCGCCGATCTGCGCGCCCGACAGATCGGGGCCGTCCACCGAGAACACGAACACCGCGCTGTACTGGCCGCCGGCCGGCTCCTCGACGTAGACCCCGTTGCTCGCGACGCCCGTGACGACGACGCCGTTGATGATGACGTCCGAGCCCGCGGGGAGCGTGCCGTCCTGGACCTCGTAGATCGTGTTGCCGGTGTCGCTGCCGGTCGACTCGCCGCTCGACGACTCGGCCGCGCCGGAGGAGCCGCCGTCGGTCGAGCCCGACTCCGCGTCGCCGGTGGATCCCGGGCCCGTCGAGTCGGGGTCGGTGGCCGTCTCGCTCCCGGTCTCCGCGGTGCCCGGGCCCGAGCTGTCGGCCGACGCGTCGCCCGAGCTCTCGGCCGAGCCGCCGTTGGTCAGCGTGACGCCCTCGGTGATCGAGTCACCGTTGCCGGTGTCGTCGCTCTGCGTCGTCGTCGGGCTCTCGATGGGAGAGTCCGAACCGCAGGCGGCGTGGGTCAGCAACACGAGCAGGGTGCACAGGGGTCGAGTCGAGGTCCGCATGATCAGGGCTCCGGGCAAAAGGCGGGGGACGCTAGCGCGCACCGCCGCCGCGATCAATCCCAGGGATTGATCGCCGGCGTGCGCAGCAGTTCCTCGACGTCCTCCATCGTGAGGCTCTTGCCCGCGCTCGCGTCCCGACCGAGCGCGCTCTCGGCCACGGCGCGCTTTCGTTGGCCGAGCTCGACCATCTTCTGCTCGACGGTGTCCTCGACCACCATGCGGTAGACCATGACCGGCTTGTCCTGGCCGATGCGGTGCGCGCGGTCGGTGGCCTGGTCCTCGACGGCGGGGTTCCACCACGGATCGAAGTGGATGACCGTGTCGGCCTCGGTCAGCGTGATGCCGCTGCCGCCGGCCTTGAGGCTGATGAGGAAGACCGGCGGGCCGCCGACCTGCTGGAACTTGCCGACGATCTCCTCGCGGTTCTTGGTGCCGCCGTGCAGCCACAGGTACTCGATGCCGAGCTTCTCGAGCGATGCGGCGATGAGCTTCTGCATCTCGACGAACTGCGAGAACACCAGGGTCTTGCGGCCCGAGCCCACGGCCTCGGCGATGAGCTCCTCGAACGCCTCGAGCTTGCACGACGGAGGCACCGGCGTGCCCTCGGGCAGGCCGAGCAGCTGCGGATCGCAGCACACCTGCCGCAGCCGCGTGAGCGCGGCCAAGATCGTCATCTGCGCCTTCTCGAGCCCGAATTCGTCGATCCGGCCGGTGATCTCGTCCTTCGCGGCCTTCAGGATGCGGTTGTACAGGCCCAGCTGCGAGCGACCGAAGTGGCAGAAGATGGTCTGCTCGGTCTTGGGCGGCAGCTCGGAGGCGACGTCTTCCTTCTTGCGGCGCATGATGAAGGGCCGCACGCGCACGCGCAGCTGCTCGAGCGCCTTGGTGTCGCCGTCCTCGATCGGCTTGACGTAGTTCTTCTGGAAGTCGGTCAGCTTGCCGAGGAAGCCGGGGGCGAGGAAGTCGAAGATCGCCCAGAGGTCGATGAGGTGGTTCTCGACCGGCGTGCCCGACATCGCCAGCCGGTGATCGCACTTCAGCATCTTGGCGCTCTTGGCCGTGCTCGTGGTCCAGTTCTTGATGTACTGGGCCTCGTCGAGGATCACGTAGCGGAAGCGGATCTTGGCCAGGTCGTCGATGTCGCGGCGCAGCAGCGCGTAGCTGGTGACGATGACGTCGGTCTTCTTCAGCAGCCGCGCGTTCTCCATGCGGTCGGGTCCGTGCCACACCAGCAGCGACAGCGTCGGCGCCCACTTGGCGACCTCTTGCTTCCACACCAAGAGCACCGAGGTCGGGCACACGATGAGCGTCGGCGCGGCGCCTTCCTCTTCCTTGGCCTTGGTCAGCAGCGCGAGCGCCTGCACCGTCTTGCCGAGACCCATGTCGTCGGCGAGCACGCCGGTCATGCGGTTCTCGTGGAGCTGCCACAGCCAGGCGAAGCCCGACTTCTGGTACTCGCGCAGCTTGGCGTTCAGCGTCTTGGCCTTGCGCGGCGCCTTGCCCGAGCGATCGCCGGTCATGCCCGCCAGCAGCGTGCGGACCTCCTTGGCGACCTCGGCGGTGGGGACCTCGGCCAGCAGGTGCGACAGCGCCCCGAGCTCGAGCGTCGAGACCTCGGCCTTGCCGTTCTTGTCGAACTGCATGTCGCCGGTGGCGTCGGCGACGGGCTGGAGGATCTTCGGGTCGAGCTTGACCACGCTGCCGTCGGCGAGCGTGACCCAGCGCCGGCCCTCGTGCAGCCACCGGAGCAGATCGCGGAACGAGATGAGGTCGGTCTCGCCCTCGATGTCGACGACCGCCTCGACGTCCAGCACCGAGCCGTCGCCGCCCGACACCGAGACGCGCGGCGACGGCGACTTCGAGCGGATCTTCGGCAGCTTCGGGACGCGGCGCTCCCACGTCTCGGGCAGCAGCGGCAGGCCGGCGATGAGGAACTCGATCGCGGTGTCGCCGGTCGCGACGAACGCGTCGTCGGTGGAGCTCCACTCGAGCTTCTGGTCGAGCACCGCCTTGCGCGCGGCCGCCTCGGCGTCGAGGTCGCGGTAGAAGGTGAGGTTCTCGCCGCCGTTCGACAGCGAGTAGCGGGCGGACTCGGGGTCCTCGCCGCCGATGCCGATCGTGACCAGGCCGTAGCGCGCCGCGAGCGAGACCTTGACCCGCTGCGGGTCGCCCTCGATGGTGATGACGATCTGATCGGCCTTGCGCGCGTCGCTGGCGAGCGCGAAGAGGTCCGAGCGCGGCACGCCGGCCGAGTGCAGGCGGCTCGAGAGCGCGTCCATCGTCTCGGCGTCGACGCGCGCGTCCATGACGATGCGCGGCTGCTTGCCCATCGCCTCGAGCACCCACGGCGGGGTGTCGAGCACGAGGAAGAGCTCGCAGGTCTCGGCCGCGAGGTACCACGTCGGCGCGCCGGCGATGACGCGGCCCTTGTCGATCTCGAAGGTGCGGCCCGACGGCACGTGCTCGAGGAACGCGTGGAGATCGATGTTGTTGTCCTTGCGCGGCTCGGCGAGCACGCGCAGCACCAGCGGCTCGGGGACGAAGCGGAGCTTGCCGGCGCCCTTGAGGCTGACCTGCGAGTGCCGGGCGATGTACAGCATCCCCGCGAGCGCGAGGTCGTCGAGCTCGTGGGCGCCGTCCTCGCTGCGATCGACCTCCTGGGCGAGGAAGTGTCGGATCAGGCGATCGGCCGGGGGCAGGCCCTCGCGGCCGCCCTTGCCGCGGCGGCTCTCCATCGCGGCGCCGCCCTGGAACACCTGCACGTGCCAGGTGCTGCCGCGCTGCGAGATCGTGTAGCGGTTCCCGTTGGCGACGGCCTCGGCGCCGACGTCGTGGACCCACGGGTTCTGCGTCGTGGTGATCTCGCCGCCGGCACGGTACTGCTGGCGCAGCGCCAGACCCAGGGCGATCGAGTGCTGGCAGATGCGCTCCCAGCCGTCGGTGAACGTCGGGCACGAGCACTGCGCGCTGAGCCGACCGGCGCCCTCGAGCTTGATCGACGCCGTATGCGGGGTCGGATGCGAGCCGCGGACGCGGCCCTGCACCGTCTCGCCGGCGAACACGATGTCGCTGACACTCTTGGCGTCGAAGAGCTCGCGGCCGGCGCGGAACGCCTTCACGCTGGCAATCTTGGCGAGCGCGTCAGGCTCGACGAGGGGAAGAAAAGCTTCGATTTGATTCACGGAACACCGAGGTTGGAGGAACTCGACGAAGAGCCGGCGTTGCTGCGCCGCGTGCACCTGCACGTCGGCTCTCGAATGGATCGCTGCGTCCTCTTGCGGCGCGGCGCATGCCCCCTGGCTGGCATCGGCGTCCGCTTCGCACGTCCGCGTCGTGGATTCCGCCAGGGATACGGGCGGGCTCGACACGGACGGGACCTCGGACCCCGCCTCGCGACTTTCGTACCACACAATGCTCCGCGTCCGCACGGCGGCATCCCAAAGCCGGGAAAATGACTGGGGAATTTGAACCGTGGCCGCGGAGCGAGGATGCTCGTGGCGTGCACGCTGCCGCCCCGAGGATCGCCGCACTCGTGTCCCTGTTCGTGCTGGCCTGCGAGCGTGGGCCCGAGCGCGCGCCGCGGACGTCGACGCCGGGGACGACGCCGCCGACCTCCGCGACGGGCGCAGCGGCGTCGATCGAGCCGCGCGCGATCGCGGTGCGTCGCGAGGTCATCGCGCTGCCCGGCTTCTTCGCCGAGGGGCTCGCGTGGGATCCCGCGCGCGCCGAGGTGCTCCTCGGTGGAATCGTGGACCAATCGATCGCCGCGGTGTCGATCGGCCAGGCGACCCCCGGCGGTGAACCGCGCCGCTTCGCCGCGCCCGATCCCGCGTGGTCGGTCTTCGGCGTCGACATCGACGTCGAGCGTGGCCTGGTGTGGGCGGCGTGCGCCGCGGTGCCGCAGGGGCGCGCGCTGCCGGCCGAGCTCGGCCGCGCGGGGTTGTTCGCGTTCACGCAGGGTGGCACCCCGGTGAAGGCGATCCTCACCGAGCCCGACGCGGCGAGCCACCTGTTCGGCGACCTGGAGATCGCCTCCGACGGCACCGTGTTCGTCACCGACACGCTGGCGGGCGGCGTGTTCGCGGCCGCCCCCGACGCCAAGACACTGCGCGTCGTCGTCACCCCGGGATCGTTCCGGTCGATCCAGGGCCTCGCGCTGTTCGACGCGACCACGCTCGTCGTCGCGGACTACTCGGCGGGCCTGGTGCGCCTGGGCCTCGACGCGTCCGGCGTCGCGGAGTCGGCGATCGTCATCGAGCGCCCGACGGCGGTCGATCTGCGCGGCATCGACGGGATCGCCCTGCGCGGCCGCGAGCTCGCGGCGGTGCAGAACGGCGCGAGCCCACCGCAGGTGCTGCGGCTGACGCTGTCCGACGACGCGCGCAAGGTCGTCGCGGCCGAGGTGTTGCTCGTGCCCGACCCGAAGGACGGCGAGCCCACGCTCGCGACGTTCGTCGGCGACGAGCTCTGGGTCACGCAGACCGACCGCTGGGATCGCGTGTTCGATCCCAAGGGGCGGCCGAGGGCGGACGTCGAGATCGCCGCGCCCGTAATCCTGCGCATCCCGTGGTGAGCGACTACTCGCAGTTCACCGACCACAGGTGGAAGCCGACGCCGCCCGCGTTGCCGGTGAACACGAAGTTCGTGCCGAGGCGCAGGAGGTCGGCCTCGCCGACGCCGTACGAACGCAGGGGCAACTCATCGAGGGGGACGGGCGCCGACACGTCGATGTCGGGGAAGTCGACGATGCTACCGATGCCCGCGACCGCGCCCAGGGCATCGCCTGCGGTCGACACGCGGAAGATGTAGCCCTTGTTCGACGCCAACAGCAGATCGACCCCGTCGTTGGCCGCGGCGAACAGCGTCGCCTGCTGGCTGGAATCGATCTCCTCGAACAGACCGCGGCCCTGGAACAGGATCTGCTCGCCGCCGGGGGCGGTGGGATCGACGGCCCAGATCATGTCGTCCACCGCGTTCTGGCCGGTCACGTAGACCATCCCGTCCATCGCCGTCATCGCCAGGACGAAGTACTCCTCGGGCCCGCCGTAGTCGAACACGGTGCTGACGGTTCGCTCGGCGTCGTTGGCCACGCGCTTGACCTTGGTGTTGCCCGCGTCGATGACGTAGATGTTGCCGTCCGCGTCGGCGACCGGCCGCTGGACGCCGTAGAAGCGCGCATCGGCGCCGGGGCCGTCGATGTCGCCGATCGCAGCGGCGTCGTCGGTGAGATCGATCTCCAGGGTGGCCTCGGGGTTGCCGGCGATCGGCGCGGCGGTGCAGGTGCCCATGGGATCGCGCAGCTCGATGAGGCCGTTGCCGCGCGTGTCTGCGAGGACGAGGTCGCCGTTGGGGAGCCCCGCGATGCCGTTGCCGATCATCACCCGCACGTCGGCGCACGGGCCGAAGGGCTGGTACTGCACCTCCTGCTCGAGCTCGTCGCCGGCGAGGCGACGCACGTCGGCGCCGTCGGCGAGCCACACCTCGGTCTGCGTCTCGATCGCGAGGCGCCCGCCGACGTCGGCGAGGTGTCGCATGCGCAGCGGCGGATCGGCGAGCAGTGGCTGGCCCGCGGGGTTCCAGCCCTCGAGCTCGCCGTTGAAGTAGGGGTTGCCCGCGAGCAGGGTCGCGTCGCTGCACACCGCGGGCGTCGGATCCTCGTCGCCGGTGGAGTCGACGCCGTCACCGCTCGAGTCCGCGCCGTCGGTGCCCGTCTCGACGCCCGACGAGCCGCCGCTGTCGGAGGGGTCGGTGCCCGTCGTCGGCGCGCCGGTGCTGTCGCCAGCAGGGGTGCTGTCGCCGCCCTCTTCACCATCCTCGGCGCCGGGCAGCACGCAGCCCGGGAGCGCGAGGGACAGCGCGGACGAGATCCAGAGGAGGCGAAGGGAAGCTCGGTTGGGGTTCACGCAAGGGTAGACTGGGGGACCGCGGTCTTGATCACGGACGCGGTGCGCCCGCGTACGCGGGCACGTATCTTTCGCCTGACGGCGGTGCTGCTCGACGACGCGACCAACGAGTTCCCGGGCCTCCACATCGAGTACGGCGCGGCGGTGGCGAAGCGCGGCGCGCTCGCGGGCGTCGTCTACGGCGACCCGGCCAGCGACCACAGCGGCATCGCGCCGGAGTACCGCGTCGGACTCCTGTCGATCCCCGCGCGCGCCGAGCTCCGGGTCCACCGCGGTGAGGTCCTCCTGCTGGCGTGGTTTGCCCACGCGGACGGCGAGGCGGTGCGCGGCATCTCGCGGTTCGAGTGCGCCGGCGATCGTATCGCGCGCATGGTCACCTACTTCCACAACCCCGAGGTGGTGGCGGAGATCTGCGGCGAGCTCGGAGTGCCGGCGCGGAGCAACGGCTACCGCAGCTGGTGGTGAGCGGGACCGCGGCCGGACCCTCAGAACGGGACGTTGATGTTCAGCTGGAAGTCCGCGCCGCTCGCGTCCGCGTCCGCGATCACGACCTCGACGCAGCCGACGCCGAAGCCCTCGGCGAAGGCGAGGTCGCCCATGTCGGCGTAGGGGTTCTCGGGGTCGGCGTTCACGTCGTCGTCGAGGAAGCCGGCGACGTAGTACGTGCCGTTGGGCAGGCCCTCGAGCGTGTACGCCACGGGGGAGCCGACCTGCGAGAGGTTGGCGCCGAGCACCGAGGTGCCGCCGAGCGAGGCGGCGTTCTGATCGCAGGCCGCGAGCACGCCGACGTAGAGCGTGCCGACGCCGTCGTCGCCGGGCGAGATGTTGCCGGCCTGCGCCCGCGAGACGTTGCCGCTGATCGAGTGGCCCGACGCGCCGCCGCTGCTCTCGTCGCCGCCCTCCGAGGAGCTCGGATCGACCGTCGGATCCTCGGTGGGATCGGCGGTCGGATCCTCGGTGGGATCGGCGGTCGGATCCTCGGTCGGATCGGTCGAGCCCCCATCGGAGCCGCTGGACTCCTCCGCCGAGCCGCCGTCGGTCGACGGGTTCATCGTCGTGGTCGGCGCGACGGTCGTCGAGACGGTCGTCGCCGCGTCGTCGTTGGCATCGTCTTCGGCGGCGCAGGCCCCGAGCGAGAGCGTGAGCGCGAGCAACGACGGAGCGAGTGTGCGTGTCATCATGTCTGGTCCCCGGGGGCGGTTGTTACGCCCACGCGGCCGAGGTTCCTTGGTGTCGCTCGGGTGCGTGCGAGCGACCCTCCGCGACGACCTCGCGAGTTGCGCTACGCTCCCGTCGCCGTGGCCGATCGCGACCCGACGTCCGACGCGGGCAGTCATGCGCCGCCGATGCTGGCGAAGGTCCGCAAGCTCCTCGCGCTGGCGACCTCGCCCAACCCGCACGAGGCAGCGCTCGCCGCAGCGCAGGCGCAGCGCCTCGTCGAGGCCCATCGCCTCCAGGCCTGGCTCGACGCCGACCAGCGCGTCGCCGACGATCCCGACCCGATCGTCGATGCCCGCGATGCACCCCTCGAGCTGGCGCGTCGCATCCGGCCGTGGAAGGTCGCGCTCGCGAGCGTGCTCGCCGACGCCAACGGTTGCGTCGCGTACCTGCTCGACACCGGCGCGGGCGAGGCGCTGATCCTGGTCGGCCGCGCCCGCGATCGCGCGGCCGTGGCCGAGCTCTGGGGCGACCTCGTGCGTCGCATCGAGTGGCTCTCGGCCACGCACGGCGCCGGCAAGTCGCGGCGGTGGCACGAGGCGTTCCGCATCGGCGTCGTCGATGCCATCGATCGCGAGCTGGTCGCGATCCCCGAGGCGCTGCGGGCCGAGCTGCCCGAGGGCGCGCTGGTGGTCGTCGATCCGGCCCGCGTCGCCCACCGCGACGCGCTCGATCGCTTCGTCGACGCCCACCTCGGCCTCGCCCGCGGGCGATCGCGCAGCGTCGACGCGGCGGGCTATCGTCGCGGTCGCGCGTCGGGGTTCCGACCCTGACGCGCGCGAGGTGGCGACGACGCGACCGGATCAGCCCGCGGGGATCGTCGCGCAGCCCAGCACCACGCGGACGCCCGACCCGGTCACGCCCTGGATGGCGTCGCAGGTCTGCGGGCACACGAGGATCGCCGTCGGCATCGCCGGATCGTCGTAGTACCAGCCCTGCTCGACGCTGGCGCAATCGGCCGCCGACTCGACGTAGCCGACGTCGAAGCCACCGCCCTGGCCGTCGTCGAACTCGACGTTGACCTGGCTGGGGTCGAAGTCCTTGCCCTCGGGGGGCTCGGGGATCTCGTACTGGCACGGCAGCTCGGCCTGCTGCACGACCGCGTTGCTCAAGGTCTGGAACACGCCGACGAAGTCTTGGTCGCACAGGTCGCCGACGACGCCGCCGGTGAGCTCCGCGAGGTCGATGTAGACCTGGCCGATCTGCGCGGCCTCGGGGCAATCGGTCGTCGGGACCACGGCGTGCACGATCGCCGCGCGGTCGGGCTCGACCTCGATGAAGTGCTCGATGAAGTACCCCGCCGGCTGGTTGGAGTCGTCGTCGCTGATGATGACGAAGTGCACCGTGTCGTCGCCGGCGGTGAACGGGCCCCACTGCGGCTGCTGCTCGATGATCACCGGGATCGCGTTGCTGCTGTTGACGTACTGGTCGACGTGCAGGTACTGCGGCTCGTTGGTGTCGAGCGCGATGCCGTTGGGGTCCGGCGTCTCGGAGCACATGCCGCTGCCGAGCGGTGCGTCGATGCAGATGCCCTCGGCGACGAAGTTGGTGGTGTAGTAGCCCATCGCAGCGGCGCTGAGCATCGCTACGCGGACGTCGATGCCGTCGTCGACGATGCCCTGGGCGAAGCCGTTGAGGCGCGCTTGGACCTCGGCGGTCTCGGCGTACATGCTCGGCGAGTTGTCGACGACGAACACGACCCGCGCGCCCTGGAGCTTCTGC
This sequence comes from Deltaproteobacteria bacterium Ga0077550, assembly GCA_001464385.1. Classification (GTDB taxonomy): domain Bacteria; phylum Myxococcota_A; class Polyangia; order Nannocystales; family Nannocystaceae; genus Xiheibacterium; species Xiheibacterium aquaticum. The sequence goes on from LNFB01000267.1 coordinate 28,623, forward strand.
TCGGCGGGGACGGTCTCGCCGGCGCACTCCTCGGACGGGAGATCGGCGACCGGCAGGTCGAAGTAGGGCGTCCCCGAGCTGCTCGACTCGTCGGCCGCCCCGGTGCTCGACGACGACTCACCGATCGTCGTGGTGAGGGTCGCCGAGGGGTCGGCGTCGTCGCGGGTGTCGCCGCACGCGGCGAGGGTGGAGGCCACCGCGGCAGCGCAGCGGAGGGCGACGGCGCGATCTCGAGTCCAACCCGTCCAACCCGACATGATCATCGAGCCTACGCGAGTTCGTCCGGGCCCGCCAGATGCCGCTGCGGTCGGCTATGGTGCGCCGCATGAGCGAAGGTCTCCACGACGACGATCCCGGAGTGCAGTTGCTGGGGCGCGCCGTCGCCAGCGCCGATCCGGATCGCCTCGTGCTCGTGCACTGCGGCGACCTCCCCGGGGTCCGCGGGCGCCCGGCGCGGCTGGTCCTCGACGTGCGCGAGTGTGATGGCGCGCGCTCGCGGATCGTCCGCGCCGACGACGATGCGGCCATCGCCGCCCTCTCGGGCATGCAGCACGCGGCGGTCTGGCCGCGCGCCCACCTCGGCAAGGACTTCAGCTTCGCCTGCCTGGCGCTCGGCGCCCGCGCCCTCGGCCCCGGCGGCAAGCTGTGGTGCAGCGTCCGCAAGGCCAAGGGCGCCGAGAGCCTCGGCGACTTCATGGTCGCGCTGCTCGGCAACGTCGACGTCGTCGAACGTGCGCAGGGCTATCGGCTCTTGTGCAGCGTCCGCGAGGACGGGTTCGATGCCGCGCGGGCAGCCGAGGCGATCGGCCTGCGCCACGAGATCCGCGACGACGCGCTGCCCGGCGTCGTGCTGCAGAGCGCACCGGGGGTGTTCTCGCGGCGCGGACTCGACGACGGCACGCGGGCGCTCATCGAGCACGTCGCGGCGTGGAGCGAGGCCACCGGCGCCGCGCCGCGCCGCGTCGTCGATCTGTGCGCGGGAATCGGGCCGCTGGCGATCTGGGCCGCGCGGCGCTTCCCGACCGCGCACGTGCTCGCGGTCGAGAGCAACATGATCGCGACGCGGCTCGCGGCCGACAACGCGACCGCGGCGGGCGTCGGCGAGCGGGTCCACGTCGCGCTGCACGATGGCATGCCGACCGTGTCCCCCACCGGATCGATCGCGCCGGGCACCGTCGAGCTCGCCCTGGTGAACCCGCCGACGCACGCCGCCGCCGAGGATCTGGTGGCGTTGTTCGCCGGCATGCGCCCGTGGATGGCGCCCGGCGGCTCGGCGTTCGCGGTGGTCTCGCGCGGCGGCGTGTCGACCCGCGGGCTGAAGGCCGCGGGCGCGGCGGTCGAGGAGCACCGCGCGGGCGCGTACACGATCCTGCACGGGCGCTGGGCCTGAGGCCTGACGCCTCAGCGCAGCGAGCCCATGCGTCGCTCGCCGCGGAGTCGGTTCTTCGTCGCGCGCATGAGCGCGGAGATCCCGAGGGCGTAGATCGCCCAGAGGCACACGCCGACGGCGACGCCCTGCAGCGCGCTGCCGAACACCGGGGCCTCGGCGTGGATCTCCCGGAGGTCACTGCTGGCGCGCAGCATCGTGAACGCGAAGAACATGAGCAGCCCCGTGGTCGCGACCGCGCGGACGAACCCCAGGCCGCTGACCGGCCGCGCGCGCGTGATGCCGGGGCGGCCGCGCTCGAGGTACTGCAGCAACAGGCGCATCCACGCGCCGAGCATCGGGAACAGCAGGAAGCCGGTGATGCCGGCGAGGCCCATGATGGCGTCGCGGAGCTGTTCGGTCGGCATCGCGAACTCGCCGGGGAGCTGCGCGGCCGCGAGCAGGGGTCCGACGGTCACGGCCGCGACGGTAGCTCAAGCGCCGTGCGTGAGCCATGCCCACGACCAGAACTCGACCGACAGACCGGTGAATTCCTGGCCGAAGTAGCGCATCGCGAGCGGGCGGAGATCGGTGTCGCCGCGCGCGGACATCTCGACCAGCGCGGCGTCGAGCGCGGCGCGCCGACCCGGATCGGAGGTCAGCCACTGGGCCATCATCGCCGCCTGCCAGTACTGCCGGGTGTCGATCGGGCTGCCGTCGGTGAGCGCGTGCAGCTCGGCCGCGGCGCCGCGGCGCCGCAGACCCCGGCGATACACCGGGGCGAGGTCCTGCTCGGAGATCGCGAGCTGCTCGAGGATCGCGAGGCCCTCGAGCAGCCAGCTGCGGCCCGCAGACAGCCCGTAGCTGCGCTCGAGCAGCGCGTGGTGGGCCTCGTGGACGTACGTGGGCCGCACGGCCGTCCACTCGGGCGACCACGACGCGGTCGCGACCCCGAGCCACGTGAGGCCCTCGTCCTCGTCGCGCGGGCCGATGTCCGCGCCGTGACGCGCCGAGAACCGCCGCCAGAACCGGCGGTACTCGGGGGCGTCGGCGAACACCAGCAGCGGGATCGCCTGGTCGGTGGTCGGCATGCTCGGCAGCAGCGCGCGGACGTTGTCGTGCATCTGCGCGAGCGCGTCGAAGACGGGCTCGGGGTCGAGCTTCGGGGCGTCGGACAGCAGCACGAACGGTCCGCGCCGCCACGTGGTGACCCGCGTCGGATCGTCGAAGTCATCGCGCAGCGCGTCGATCTCGTGGGCGTTCGCGTCCGCGTCGTCGTCTCGCCACAGCTCGAACGCCCGCAGCTCGAAGCTGCCGCCGTCGACGAAGCGCACGCCCCATCGGGTCGCGTGGTCCTGACGCGGGATGACGCCGCGGCCGTAGCGGAGATCGGTGAGCGGCACCTCGAGCATGTGCTCGCCCTCGGCGAGCTCCAGGGTGCGGTACAGCCGGGTCCCGCGGGTGTCGTCGAGGAGCTCGAGCTCGATCCGCGCCGGCGCGTGGGCGACGAGGTCGAGCCGGGCGCGGGTCGCGGCGCCGAATGGAATCGCCGTCGCGGGCGCGACCCGGAGCTCGGCGTTCGCGGCGGCCTCGAGCACGACGCCGCCCCCGGGACGGCCCAGGCCGTCGCGCACCGTGATGTCCGAGAGCGTGGACGAGGGCCCGACGAGCGCCTCGTCGCCCAGGAACGCCCGGCGATACAGCAGCCCGACCGGGAGCGAGGCCGCGACCGGGACCGGGGCGACGTCCTGCTCGATGCCCGTACACGCCGCGGTCGCCGCGTTCGCGTCGATGTCGGTGCGCAGCAGGCCCCACAGGAGCGAGGCCAGGATACCGGCGTGCACGAACGCGGTGCGCACGTTTGGATCGTGACCGACGTGTCGCGTTCGTGCCAGTGCGCGAGGGCGATCGGGACCGGCCCGGTTCGACGCGGCTAGCGGCTCTCGGCGGTCGACACCTTGATCGCGCGGCCGTCGAGCTCGCTGCCGTGCAACTCGCGGGTGGCCCGCTGACCGTCGGCGGCGTCGGCGTAGGTCACGAAGCCGAAGCCACGGGAGCGACCGGTCGCGCGATCGAGGATCACCACGGCTTCACTCACCTCACCGATCGTCTCGAAGGCCTTGCGGAGGTCGGCGTCCGTGGTGTCCCAGCTGAGGCCACCCACGAACAGGCGCATCGGCATCGACCGACGCGCGCCCGTGCGCGGCGCGGTGCCGCTGGGCGAGATGTCGTCGATGTTGACCTCCGCTTCGCGGACGGGCGCCTCGCCGATCATCGGGTCGATGCCGCGGGCTCGGAGGTCGCGGTTCTTCTGCAGGCGAGCCTGCTTCTCTTGGTTGCGTTGGTCGCGCCGCGCTTCGCGATCACGTTTGCCGCTCGAGTATGCCTTGGCCAAGCCGCTAGTTTGCACGAAAACCGGGCCTTCGGGGAGACCTGGGGCCCACCTGGGCGAATCGCCGGGCACGACCTCGGCGAAACCACCGAATTTTTCGCGACTTGCGACGGGACCGCGGGGCCCATCGCGTGGCATCGATTGAAGCGATCGTGCGACCGCTCTACGCTCTCGGTGCGCCTGGGGGGGCTTGCAAGCATGTCGACGACGAACTTCCGCACACTCGGGGGCCTCGGTGCCCGCGTCCTCGTGACCGTCGCGCCAACGCTCGTCACTGCGACGCTGGTCGCGTGCGGCGGGGACGGACCGGCGCGCGACGACGGCAGCGCCAGCGCGAACACCGGGATCACCACGCTGCCGGGTGACACCGAAGCGGCGTCGGGCGAGTCCGGAGCCACGGCCGAGGGCACCGGCAGCATGACCGGCGCGTCGTCGGTCACCGCCGACTCGTCGGGCGATCACCACGAGACGAAGTTCGACATGCCGCCGCCGCCCGACATCGTCGCGGGCTGTGGCGGAGGCGGGGGAGGCGGCGGCATGGGGGCCGGCGCCGATTTCTCGTACATCTGGATCGCCAACAGCAACGAGAGCACGGTCTCGAAGATCAACACCGAGACGCTGATCGAGGAGGCCCGCTACATCACGCGCCCCGACAGCAACGGCAACCCGTCGCGCACGTCGGTGAACCTCAACGGCGACGCCGTGATCGCCAACCGCAACGGCGGCGTCACCAAGTACTACGCGCGCGCGGCGGACTGCCCCGACGCGACCAACACGTCGACCGGCCCCGCGGACGTCAAGCCGTGGCCCGACGGCTGCGTGGCGTGGCACACCCCGATGGCCTACGTCAGCCAGCGGCCGGTCGCGTGGTCGGCCGGCGAGTTCGACAACTCGACGTGTCGCTACGAGAACACCAAGGTCTGGACCTCGGCGGCGAACGACCCGGCGATCGACGTCGCGCTGCTCGACGGCGAGACCGGCGTCATCGAGCAGACCGTGCCGATGCCCGGCAATGTCGTGGCCGGGTACTTCGGCATCTACGGGGGCGCCGTCGACTCGGGCGACAACTTCTGGGGCAGCCAGCTCGGCGTCGGCCACATCGTCCGCGTCGATCGCCTCTCGATGGCGGTCGAGACCTTCCCGATGGCGACGAGCGGCTACGGCATGGCGGTCGATCGCAACGATCGCGTGTGGACGTGCAGCTCGACGGTCGGGCGCTTCGACTACCCGACGCAGACGTGGATGACGAACGCGGTCGGCGGCAGCACCGGGTGCATGCCCGACGGCGGCAACATCCTGTGGATGGCGGCGGATCCCGTGGTCGGCGTCGACATCGACACGCTGCAGGTGGTGCAGACCCTCGACGTGCCCGACGCACCGCGCGGGATCAGCATCGACTTCAACGGCTACGTGTGGGGTCCGTCGCTCGGCGCCAACGCGGCGTACCGCATCGACCCGGTCACCGGCCAGGTCGACACGGTGGCGGGGCTCAACTACCCGTACACGTACAGCGACATGACCGGCTTCGGCCTCAGCCAGGTCGGGGCGCCGAGCGGCTGAAGCCGGGGGCGCGCAGGGCTGCTGCGGCGACGCGGACGTGGCGATGTCGTTCGCGTGCGGCGGCGACGGCACCGGCAAGGTGTTGGTCGAGGTCGACGGCGGCGCCGAGGACTGCGTCTACTACGGACTGACGGTCGCACAGGACGGCGGCTGACGCGGCCCGTGCCGCGCGGATGACCGCTCGTTCGTGCGATGAACGGCGCGTCGTCACACGACGCGTTGCCACTTGCCCGCGCGCAAGGTGAAGACGTCTTTCTGGCCCAGCGAGATCAGGCCGTCGGCAGCTTTCAGCAGGTGCAGACAGGTGACGGGCTCGTCGGTTTCGTCCGCCAGGGCCACCGGCTCGAGCGCGCCGTTCGCCAGCTGGTAGATGTCGAAGTCGGTGACCACGTAGATCTTGCCGTCGTGGTCGCGTACGTCTTGCAGGTTGTCGGTCAGGCCGGTGTGGATCACCGACCATCGGTCGTCGCGCCCGCCGAGCATGGTGCCGCCCTGGCCGACCGCATAGACCACGCCGTCCGAGGCACAGCACACCGCGGTGAGGACGGTGGAGATCGGGGAGTCGATCTGGCGCCATTTCGTGCCCTTGCGTTGCCAGATCTCGCCCTGCCAGCCCACGGCGTAGAGGTCTTCGGACGAGAAGCCGTCGATGCTCTCGAAGCCGACCACGCGCGTGTCGTCCTCGGCAGGAGGAGCGCTGATGTCCCGCCACTCGAGCGGACCGGCGCGCACCGCTGCCGTGCGGTCCATTCCGCAGGCGTAGATGTCGCCATCGATCACCGTCATGTTGCGCCACGAGCCGTCGCCGATGCCGATGTCTCCGTGCACGTGCGTGGCGGTGTTCGGCGCGCCCTCCCAGAGCTCGCCGGTCCGGCCGATGGCGCACACCACCCGCTCCCCTCCTGCCGGCTTGACCGTGGCCATGGCGATTGCGGGCCAGGCCATGGACGTTGCGAAGCGCGCGGTCTTGTCGCCGTCGATGAAGAGGAAGGTGGAGTTGGGTTCGTCCTCGGCGTCCAACTCGTCGAGTGACTTCGCGAAGAAGATGAGGTCGTGAAACGGCGCGCAGCCGCAAAGAAATGTGGAGAGTGAATGGTCCATGTGGATTCTCTCGCCCCGCGCTCGCGCCGCGTGCCGGGTCGTTGGAGCGCCGCGTCGATCCAGGCCCAGACGCGGTCGTCACGGCTTGGGTCGCGACAGCACGCGGACGGTGGTGATCCACACGACCGTGTCCGTGCCCACGGCGATCGAGCGCGCGTTGGCCTGCATGGTCGCGAGCACCACGGGCTCGCCACCGGCCTGGGGCATCGCGCGGACCTCGGTGGAGTCCGTCCAGTAGATCGCCGCGTCGTCGGCGGCGACGCCCCACGGCGCGTTCTGGCCCGAGGCGAGCACCACGGCCGGGCCAGCGTCGATGTCGACCGACATCACCGCGTTGGCGTCGTTCGAGCCCGCCCCGTCGCCGTTGGCCCAGAACAGCGCGTCACCGGCCTTCGCGAGCCCCCACGGCTGCGCGATCCCGGAGGCGAGGATCGTCGTCGCGTCGAAGTCCGGGTCGCCGGCGAGCGGCACGGACACCACGACGCCGACGGCGGGCTCCTCGGGCGGCTCTTGGATGAACCCGACACCACCGCCGTTCGGCGCGGGGTCGTGCGACGTCGCATACACGCGCGAGGCGTCGATGACGAGATCGGCCACGCCCGAGATCGCGAAGACGATCTGCTCGCTGGTCGCCGCGAGCGCGAGGTCGCGGCGCCACACCCCGCCGTTACCGTTGGCGAACGTGGTCCAGTACACGTGCGTCGCGTCCACGACCAGCGATCGCGGCAGGCTGCTGTAGTCGTCGAGCACGTCGATCTCGCCGCCGCCCTTGGCCATGCGATAGACCCCGCCCGCGGCCGAGAAGTTGGTCCAGTAGACGTGAGCGCCGTCGACGGCGACGTCGTAGGGGGTGACCTGATCGACGGCGAGGATCTCGGGTGCGCCGCCGGCCAGCGCGACGCGCTCGACGGTGCCGCGGTTCTGATCGGTGTAGTAGGCGTGGGTCGCGTCGAGGGCGAGGCCGCGGCCGCCCTCCAGCCCGTCGACGAGGACGGTGCACTCCGGGCAGCCCGGGTCCGCGACCGGCGGGTCGCCCGTGCTGCCGTCGGTGGAGTCGACCGAGCCCATCGTCGTGCCGGTGGTGGCGTCGGTGGTCGAGCTCGAGCCGCTCGCCGTGCTCGAGGACGTATCCGACGGCGCGGTCGTCGGGTCTGCGGTCGAGGTCGGATCAGTGGTGCCGGTGGTCGACGTGGTGCTGTCGCCCGAGGACGACGAACACGCCGCGAGGACGGCGAGCGCCGCGGTGACGGCACGTGGGGTAGGGACGCGGACGTAACGGGACATCGGGACCTCCTGTCGAGATCACAGTATGCCCGACGCGTGCGTCGGCGCCTCGCCTCGGCTCAGGTCGCGTCGGGCAGGCAGAAGAACGCCGCGTCGACGGGCGCGCACGTCTCGCCGTCGGCGCACGTCGGCGCGAGCGGGTCGCATGTCGCCAGGCACAGGGTCGCGACCGACTCGACGAGCACCGCGCACGCCAGATCGCCGGCGCACTCGGGGCTGTCCGAGCTGCCGCCGCACTGCGCGACGCAGGTGCCCTCCAGCGTCGCCGCGTCGACGCGCCAGCACACGGCTCCCGGCACGCAATCGTCGATGCCGCTGGTGGGGGTGCCCTCGACGACGCAGCTCTCGGACACCTCGCGCGGGCTCGCGGCGACGGGGCTGCAGCGCGCCGCGTTCCACACCTCGCCGCCGTCGTTCGCCCACGGCACGCACTTCTCGTCCGCCGGGCAGTCTTGGGTCCAGACGTCGCATTCGAGCACGCCGTTGCCCCCGTCGGGCGCGCCGTAGATGAAGCCGTTCGAGGTCATGT
>LNFB01000268.1 GCA_001464385.1 Deltaproteobacteria bacterium Ga0077550
ACGGCGAGGGCCATCGCAGCCGACGCGGCGCCGACGAGCCCCACGGGCGCTCGACAGAATGGACACTTGGACTCGTGCGCGGCCAGGTGACGGCGGCACGTGCCGCATCGCTGCAACGTTGGTGTCATGACGACTCTCCCGTGATCATACGCCCGAGGGACGCGACGTCGATCGACTGCCCCGATCCCTGCGGATCCACGTCGCGGGAGGTCCGTGGGTCGTCGATCTGCACCGGGCCCGCCGCCCGCAGCGCGGGGTCGGTGTGCTCGCGGACAAGGCGGAACAGCCCGTGCTCGAACGGCCCCGGCCCCGCAGACGCGACCTGTTCCACCCGCTCGCGCAGCCCCATCGCGTCGAGCTCGAGCGCGCGGTGGTGACAGTACGGGTTGTTGCCCGGTCGCCCCAGCAGCGGCTCGCTCGTCGCCGTGCAACCGGCCATGCACGTCGACGCGTAGTAGCACTCGCGGCAGTAGCCCCACAGATCGTCGATCGTCCGCTCCTCGACGTAGCGCATCGGTTCGGTGCGCTCCCAGATCGCGCGCAGCCCGTGCTCGCGCCAGCTCCCGCCGGTGTTCGACGGCCCGCCGAGGCTCGGGCAGCTCTTGATCATGCCGTCGGCCTCGATGCCGATCCCGGTGAGCCCCGCCTGGCAGCCGCGGTAGTGCGCGGCTTGGTTCTGCGCGCGGCGCAGCTCGTGCTCGAGCGGACCGAAGTACCCGAGGTTGTTGCCCGGCCAGATCTGGATCCCGCGCGCGCGCGCCTGCGGGATCACGCGCTCGAGCGCCGCGAACACCTCGAGCAGCTCGTACGGTTGCAGCAGCAGCTCCGGGTGATCCGCCGCGTTGCCGTGGGGGATCGTCAGGAACATCTGCCAGCTGCGCACGCCCGCCGCGGCGAGGCGGTCCGCGAGCTCGGGCAGGTCGTGGCGGCTCGTGGCGTTGATCTGGGTGTTCGCCGAGATGACGGCGCCCGCCGCCTTCGCGTGTTCCAGCGCCGCGAAGGCCCGCCGCCAACCACCCGGCGTGCGGCGCAGCGCGTCGTGGCTGCGCTCACCGCCGTCGATCGACACCGACACCAGCTGCAGGCCGGCCTCGACGAGCGCGTCGGCCCGCGCACGGGTGAGGTTGAGCCCGCCGGTGACGATCGATGCCTTCATCCCGGCCTGGCGGATCGCCCGGATCACCAGCAGCACGTCCGCGCGCAGGTACGCCTCGCCGCCGATGAGATCGACCTCGCCCACGCCGAGCTCGGCGAGCTCGTCGACCAGACGCAGCGCCTCGTCGGTGGTCAGCTCGTCGGCGCGGGCGCGCCCGGCCCGTGGACCACACGCCACGCACTTCTGATCGCAGGCGAGCGTGAACTCCCAGACCGCGAGCTTCGGCGTCGGGCGCTCACCCGGCGCGAGCGGCCGAGCCCAGCGGGTGCGCGAGCGCGGCAGCGAGTCGACCACGGGGAGTCGACGTCGGGTCTCCTCGAATCCCATCGTGGAGCGCAAGCGTCGCCGAGGTCACCCGGCGACGCAAATCGATCGGGGCGCCCAGTGTTTCAGGGGTACAGCGCGAAGCAGTAGATCCCGCCGTAGCCGCCGCCGGCGCCGACGCTGTAGTCGCCCGGCTGGGGCCCGCCGCCGCCGTTGATGTTCACGCCCGGGGCGCAGCCACCGGCGTCGTGATCCGAGATCCAGTTGCGCCCGTTGTCGGGGCCGCGCGGCCAGCTGTGGCCGATGCGTGGGCGGACGTCCTGGTCGCCGACCGACGACGTCCAGTCGCTGCAGGTCGCGTCGGCGTCGGCGAGCATGCCCTGCTCGTTGCTGCCGGTGAGCGTGTCGTGGTTGTCGACCTCGGGTTGGTTCGGATCGGGCTGATGGTTGGGGACGCCGTCCTCGTTGGGGAGGTCGTCGACGATCGCGGCGTCGCCGTTCTGCGGCCGCTCGTTCGCCAGGTCGGCCTTGCTCATCGCGACCACGCGGCCGAGCCGGTCGTACCAGGGGCCCTCGCCGACGCGATCGATCGCGTTCACCTGGTTGCCGTTCTCGTCGGCCGACACGCTGAGGAACGCGCGCCACTGCTTGGCCGCGGCGCCCGGCATGCTCTGCTCGGCGATCGCGGCGCAGATCGCATCGGCGCCGCGCAGACCCGCGCCGGGTCCGACCTCGCCGAAGCTGAGATCGCCACCGAAGCCGTCGTCGGAGCCCGAGAGTTCCTGCATCGCGCGGAGGCTGGTCACGAAGAAGCTGAAGGGCTCGGTCGGGATGCCACCGCTGCTCTCCTCCGACGATCCACCCGAGCTGTCGAGGGTGGTGGGATCCGTGTCGCTCGGATCGCCCGAGGTGCCCTGGCTGTCCGAGTCGCTGGAGGTGGCGGTCGTCGCGCTCGTCGGGGCGGTGGTGCCCACCGTCGCGGAGGCCGAGGTCATCGGGTCGGCCGTGCCGGAGCCGCCCTCGGTGGCGGCGTCCGTGTCGGAGCCACCGTCCGAGCCGCAGGCGAGGGCGAGGACGGCGGGGAGCAGGGCAGTGCGTCCAGGGATCATGCGTCGAGCGTAACAGTCCCGTGACCGCGAAAGCGCGCCTGGTAGCATCGCGATCGAAATCCGATCCGATGCAGTCCGACATCACCACCGTCTCGGCGTACCTCGCTTCGCTCCCCGCTGATCGCCGCGCGACCGTCGCGGCGGTGCGCGAGGTGATCCGCGCCAACCTGGATCCTGCCTACGAGGAGGGGATGCAATACGGAATGATCGGCTACTACGTCCCGCACCGGGTGTATCCGCCGGGCTACCACACCAACCCGAAGCAGCCGCTGCCGTTCGCGGCACTCGCCTCGCAGAAGAATCACCTGTCGTTGTACCTGATGGGGGTCTACACGGGGGCGGACGGGGCCGACGGGGTCGAGTCCCCCCTGGCGCGGTGGTTCCGCGAGGCCTGGGCGAAGACCGGGAAGAAGCTCGACATGGGCCGCGCGTGCGTGCGGTTCAAGCGGCTCGAGGACCTCGCGCTCGAGGTCATCGGCGAGGCGATCCGGCGGATCCCGGCGAAGCGGTACATCGCGGAGTACGAGGCGGTGCTGGGCGCGAGGACGGCGGGCGCGAAGAAGACGACGGTCGCGAAGAAGCCGGCCGCGAA
>LNFB01000269.1 GCA_001464385.1 Deltaproteobacteria bacterium Ga0077550
GCCGTCGGCCTCGACCATCGCCAGGCCGACCGCGCCGCCGAGCGTGTGGCCGTAGGAGGCCGCGCGGACGTAGCCGACCGGCTTGCCGTCGCGGTGGACGATCTCGGCGTGGAACAGCAGCGGCTCGGGATCCTTCACCAGGATCTGCACCAGGCGTTTGCGCAGCGGGGTCTGCTTCTTCGCCAGCACCGCGTCGCGGCCGATGAAGCCGCCGGGCTTCTCGAGATCGACCGCGAACCCGAGCCCGACCTCGAGCACCGAGTCGGTGTTGTCGATGTCGTGGCCGTAGTCGCGGTACGCCTTCTCCATGCGGAGGCTCGCCAGCGCCTTCAGCCCCGCGTGGCGCAGGCCGAACGGACCCCCGGCGGCGACGATGCGCTCGTACACGTGCACGGCCTGCTCGGCCGGGATGTACAGCTCGTAGCCGAGCTCGCCGAGGTAGGTGATGCGCACGCAGAACACCCGCGCGAAGCCGATGTCGATCTCGCGCGCGGCGCGGAAGGGGAACGCCTCGTTCGAGAGATCGGCGCTGGTCAACGACGCGAGCAACTCGCGCGAGCGCGGGCCCTGGACGTTGAGCTGCGCATAGCTCGAGGTCACGTCGGTCACGAACGCATGCGCGTCGCCGATGTGCCGCCGCATCCACGCGTTGACGTGGCGGTGCGCCGTGTCGGAGGCGACGACCCAGAAGTGCTGGTCGTCGAGCTTGGTCACGGTGAGGTCGGCCTCGAGCGTGCCGCCCCCGTTGAGCCACTGCGTGTACGTGATCGTGCCCTTGGGGCCGTTCACCCGGTTGGCGCTGATGCGCTCGAGCACCGCGCCGGCGTCGCGGCCCTGCACCCAGAACTTCGCCATGAACGACATGTCCATCAGGATGACGTCGTTGCGCGCGGCGTCGTGCTCGGCCTTCCACCAGTCGAACCACGGCTGGCGTCCCCACGACAGGGTCTCGACCTTGGCCTCGTGGCCGGCCGGCGCGTACCAGTCGGCGCCCTCCCAGCCGCTGACGTCCTTGAAGTAGGCGCCCGCGGCCGCGAGCCGGTCGTGCAGCGCGGATCGCTTGGCCCCGCGCGCGGTCTGCATCGACCGCGTCGGGTAGTGGCACTGGTAGACCATGCCGAGCGACTCGACGGTGCGCACGCGTCGGTACTCGGGGTTCGACTGGTACCGGTGCAGGCGATCGATGTGGAACCCGGTGACGTCGACGTCGGCGCGCCCGTTCAAGATCCAGTGGGCGAGTACGCGGCCGAGCCCGCCGCCCGTCAGGATCCCGATCGAGTTCATGCCCGCGGCGACGAAGTAGTTCTTCAGCTCGGGGGCCTCGCCGACGACCGGCTGCAGGTCGGGCGTGAAGCTCTCGGGCCCGCAGAAGAACTTCTTCACCCCGGTGTCGAGCGAGATCGGCACCCGCTTCATCGCGGTCTCGACGTACGGACCCATGCGCTCCCAGTCGGGCTCGATCTCGCCGAACGAGAAGTCCTCGGGGACGCCGCTCACCTTCCACGGCGCGCAGATGGGCTCGAACAGGCCGATCATCAGGCCGCCGACCTCCTCGCGGAAGTAGCCGTGCGAGCCCGGATCCTCGAGCACCGGGCACGACGACGACAGCCCGGGGATCGCGTCGGTGATGAGGTAGTAGTGCTCGGCCGACTGCAGCGGGATGTTGACGCCGTTCTTCGCCCCGAGCTGTCGGGCCCACATGCCGGCGCAGTTGACGACGACCTCCGCCGTGATGTCGCCGTGGGTGGTGGTGACGCCCGTGACCGCGCCGCCCTTGGTGGTGACGCCCGTGACCGCGACGCCCTCGACGATCTTCGCGCCCTTCATCCGCGCGCCGCGGGCCAGCGACATGGTCACGTCGACCGGGTTCGCGCGGCCGTCGTTCTCGACGTAGAAGCCGGCCAGGATGTCGTCGGTGCGCGCGAGCGGGAACAGATCGTGGACCTGCTTCGCCGAGATCTCGTGGACGTCGATGCCGCAGTGGCGGTTGAACGCCGACACGCGCCGGTACTCCTCGAGGCGATCGCGATCGGCCGCGATCTCGATGAAGCCCACGGGCTTGAAGCCGGTGGCGACGTCGGTCTCGGCCTCGAGCCGCGCGTAGAGATCGCGGGTGTACTTGCGCATCTCGGTCGACGTCTCCGACGTCGATCCGAAGGTCACGATGAGCCCCGCGGCGTGCCACGTGGTGCCCGACGTCAGCCGATCCCGCTCGATGAGCACCACGTCGGTGCAGCCCATGTGCGCGAGGTGATACGCGACCGAGCAGCCGATGATGCCGCCACCGATGACGACGACGCGTGCGTGTTGCGGCAGGACCGGGTCAGCCATGGCGGCGGAGGATACCCGGGCGGCCCCGGGGCGTCACGACTCGTCGGGGCGCGGGGTGCTCGCTCACCCGCCTCCGAGCCCCCGCAGCGCCCCCGCGATCCCCAGCTCCCCGATCACCGCGTCCTGCGGCCGCGGGTGCCCCGGGTCGAACACCACCAGCGTCGCGTGCGGCACGGCCGGTGGCTCCTCGCCCGGCGCCTCCAAGCCGAGGGTCCGCGCCATGAAGTCGTACATCGCGGCGCGCTTGTTCGGGCCGTAGTCGTGGCCCTCGGATCCGAAGTGCACCGACTCGAGGTTCGTCTCGGCGCCGTACAGCCCATAGATGTGGCGCAGGAAGGGGAGCTCGCGATCGGGGACGTGGGCGGTCCAGTCGCCGCCGTCGGAGATCACGAGCTGCGGCTTGGGGGCCGCGGTCGCGTCGACCTCGAGGGTGCCGTGCAGTCCGTCGGGGTAGAGGTCCTCGCAGGGATCGCCGCCGGCGAAGACGGCCGAGAGCATCGCGACGGGGACGCTCGCGGCGAGGCGATCGTCGAGGGCCACGAGCGCGAAGCCCTGGGAGGCGCCGCCCGAGGCGCCCGTCACCGCGACGCGCGTCGGATCGACCTCGGGCAGCGAGCGCACGAAGTCGACCGCGCGCAGGCTGTTCCACGTCTGCAGCGCGGGGACCGAGGGCGCGTCGTGCTCGAGCTGTGTGGAGTCCCCGATGCCGACCATGTCCCACGCGAAGGCCACTGCGCCCATGCGCGCGAGCGTGGCGGCGCGGGCCTGCATGTCCGGCCGCGTGCGCGGGTACCAGCCCGGCTCGAAGAAGTGGCCGTGCGGGTTGAGCACCGCGGGCAGCGACCCCGGCGCGGTGATCGATCGCCCCGCAGCGTCGAGCGGTCGATAGAGGTTGCCCGTGACGTAGACCCCGGGCAGCGACGCGAACGAGACGTTCTCGATCGCGTAGCCGTCGTGCACCTGCCGCCCGTGGATCCACACGGGCCGAAGCGGTGGTCGCGGCGCGTCGGGATCGATCGCGAGGTGCTCCGCGATGCCGTCGCGGATCTCGGCCGCTGCGACCTCCCAGTCGTCCGCAGTGTCGTAGTCGAAGTCGCTCGGCACGCAGCCGTACGTGAGCGACAGCATCGCCGCGAGGACCCACGACGGCGTGGGCGCGCGCGCGAGCGCCGGTGTTGTCGACATGGTGAGGCACCGCGACGGGTGCGACTCCCAGTCGGTACGTCGCGTCGCGACGTTACGGGCGCGCGCGAGGCTACGTCCGCGGTCGCAGCCACACGTCGGTGACCAAGCTGTCGCGATCGTGGGACGCGATCTCGATGGTCGCGTCCGTGGTGCCGCTGGCGCGCAGCAGCCCGCGGACGGTGCCCACGGTCATCAGACGGTAGTTCTCGTCGTCGAAGTACGGGAAGTCGCGGTAGCGCATGCGCACGCGATCGGGCGTGCACTCGACCTCGTGCTCACCCGGGCCGCGACGCAGCAAGCGCCAGAACACCGGCGACTTGCGCAGCACGAAGCTCGCCGACGAGACCGACAGCACGAGGCGGAAGAACCGCCCGATCCCCGCGACGGAGATCTCGTCGAGCAGGTGGACGAAGTCCTCGGGCGTGCCATCGGAGAGCTCGGCGCGCAGGACCCAGAGCAGCCGCTGCAGCGCCGCCTCCGGGTACCACTGCGCGCTCGTCGGCTCGAGCAGCACGCCCTTCCATGCCTGCATGCGCCGATCGAGCTCCGCGAGGCGCTCGGCGCCGTGGAGGCGCAGCACGTAGCCGCGCGTCGACTCGAACCACAGCCCCTTGACCTCGTAGGCGTCCGACGACGTCACCGCGGCGGAGGATACACCGTCGGCGCGGGCGTCGCCGTGGGGTCAGCTCGCTCCCGCGAGCGCGTCGAGGTGCCGCGCGACCAGCCACGTCGCGGGAAGCCCGATCAGGTAGGCGAGCGCCGCGAGCACGACGATCGTCCGGGTCGTGCTCGGCGCGGCGCCGGGCGGCCGGGCGAGGCGGGCGGCGAACCGCAGCGCGGCGATCACGAGCACCGCGCACGCGGCGAGCCCGACCCACGGGTTCGACGTCACCGCCGCGAGCGCGCCGGCGAGCCCCATGGCGACGACCGAGGGACCCACCTCGCGCGGGATCACGGGTCGCGCCCCCCGGTCGGATCGACCGCCACGTCGATGACCGCGGCGCCGCGGACCGCGTCGAGCTTCAGGTCGCACAGCGCGTCCCCGAGGCGCGACAGCGGGTAGGCCTGCACGTGGGTCTGCACGCCGACCCGAGCGGCCTCGTCGAGGACCTCGGGCAGCGTGAGCACGAAGTCGACGACGCGCAGGCTGTTCCACGTCTGCAGCGCGGGGACGATGGCGTCGTCGTGCTCGAGCTGCGTGGAGTCACCCATGCCGACCATGTCCCAGGTGAACGCGACCGCGCCCATGCGCGCGAGCGTGGCGGCGCGGGCCTGCATGTCCGGCCGCGTGCGCGGGTACCAGCCCGGCTCGTCGAAGTGCCCGTGGGGGTTGAGCACGACGGGCACGGGCCCGTCGACGCCGAGCGGGCGATACAGGTTGCCCGTGACGTAGAACCCCGGCAGCGAGGTGAACGAGACGTTCTCGATCGAGTAGCCGTCGTGCTCCTGGCGGCCGTGGATCGAGACGCGGCCGAGCGGTGGGCGCGGGGCGTCGGGATCGATCGCGAGGTGGTCCTCGATGCCCTCGCGAATCGATCGCGCGGCGGCCTCCCACTCCTCGCGAGTGTCGTAGGCGAACTCGTCCGCGGCGCAACCGGGCGTCAGCGATACGGTGACGCCGAGGAACCACGCGCGTCGGTGATCGATGCTGCGCACCCCATCGAGCATGCGAGGGGCCCGAGGCTCGGCACGCCGCCATCGTGGCGCAGGGCGGCGCCCTCACGGCGCAGGAGGTGCGCCGGGCGAGCTCGGTGGATCGAGCGGCGCGACCTCCGGCTCGGCGGGCTTGGGCTCCGCGGCCGCGGGGGCCGGCTCGTCGCGCTCCTCGAGATCCGACAGGCTCGGCAGCGCGGTCGATCCCGGCGCGGCGTTCGTCGTCGGTCGCTCGGCCTGCGGCAGGCCCCGCGCGTCCGTCGACGCGGGGCGGACACCCGTCGTCGATCCCGAGCGCGTCGGCTCGACGGCGACATCGCTCGGGTCGGCGATGGGCGGCTCGATCGGCGTCACCGCGGGCACGTCGACGACCGACGGCAGCGTCGGCCGCGGTGCGTCGGTCGGCGACGCGGGCACCGACGGTTCGATCGGTCGCGGAGGTGTCGGCGCGGGCGGTGGTTCGACCACAGGCGTCGGCGCCTCGTCGCCCTGCTGCGACAGCCACACGCCCGCGACGATCGCCAGCGCACCGCCCCCGGCGAGCGCCCCGAGGGCGAAGCGCCGCCAACCACCGCCGGCGGTCGCGGTGGGCGTGCGCGTCTGCACCAGCGCCTCGACCAGCGCGCCCATGTCGGGGAATCGATCCTCGGGTGCGCGCGCGAGCCCGCGGGCGATCACCTGGCGCACCGCCAGCGGTACGCCCGGCAGTTCCGGCGGCGTGCCCGGCAGGCCCTGCAGCGTCGCCGCCATCAGCTGCGCGAGGTCGCGGCCCTTGAACGGACGATGACCGTACAGCGCCTCGTACAGCGCGACGCACAGGCTGAACTGATCGGCGCGCCCGTCCGTGGGCAGCATCATGAACTGCTCGGGGGCCATGTACGCCGGCGTGCCCATGAAGGCGCCGGTCGTGGTGAGGTTGGCCGCGAGCGCGTCGAGGTCGGGGGCCGCCCGCGCGCGCGAAGAACCCGACGTCGTGAACGACTCGGGCGTCGGCTCCGGGTCGACCTCGCCGACCTGGGTGGCGAGGCCGAAGTCGAGCACCTGCACGGTGCCGTCGTCGCGCACGATGACGTTGCCCGGCTTGAAGTCGCGGTGCACGAGGCCAGCGGTGTGGACCGCCGCGAGGCCGCGCGCCGCGGCGGCGAAGACCTCGACGACCTCGGACCACGTGCGTCGGCCGCGACCGAGCCAGGTCTCGAGGGTGTCGCCCGCGACGTACTCCATCGCGATCCACACGCGGCCGCGGA
This sequence comes from Deltaproteobacteria bacterium Ga0077550, assembly GCA_001464385.1. GTDB lineage: Bacteria > Myxococcota_A > Polyangia > Nannocystales > Nannocystaceae > Xiheibacterium > Xiheibacterium aquaticum. The sequence goes on from LNFB01000269.1 coordinate 6,417, forward strand.
GGCTGCCGACGTCGAACACCATCACGAGGTTGCGATGGGAGACGCGCGCCAGCGCCTGGGCCTCGCGCAGCATCCGACGCTGCTGGCCCTCGGCCTCGCGACCCTGGACCGCGCGCAACAGCTTGATCGCGACCACGCGGCCGAGCTCGGGATCTTCGGCGGCATACACCACGCCCATGCCGCCCTCGCCGATCCGCTCGCGCACGCGGTACCGACCGATCGCATCGCCCGGCTCGAGCGGTCGCGTCGACGCGTCGTCCGGCGGCGCGCCGTCGTCCGCACCGCGCTGCGCGTCCGCCGGCCCCGCGGCCGCGCCGCGCTCGCTCGCGACCCCCACGCCGCTCGACGGCAGCGTGTTGGTGAACTGCGGATCGTCCTCGTGCATGGCCGGCGCCCGATCATAGCAAGCGGCCCTCGGGCGTGCGCGGGCCGGCTATTCTCGGCCGGTGCGGCATCCACCGACGCTCCGACCCCCGCGCGACGCGGCGCGATGACACCCGTCGGCCACGCCGCGGTCGGCTACCTGCTCGGGCGTTCGCGCGGCCTCGTGCCCCTGGTCGGCGTCGTCGGGGCCCTCGCACCCGACGTCGACTTCGTGATGCTGTGGCATCCGGCGTTCAACACCTGGCACCGCGTGGTCACCCACAACCTGGTGTTCGTCGGCGCCGTCGCGCTCCTCGTCGGGATCGCGCTGGCGCGTCGGCCGGGCGTCGGGTTCGCGCGCGCGGCCGCCTCCGCGTTGCTCGGTGGTCTGTCGCACCTGCTGGTCGACGCGTGCCTCGATGGCAACGCCAGCAACGGCCTCGGCATCGCCCCGCTGTGGCCGTTCGACGCCACGATGTGGTCGCCGTGGAATCTGGTCGAGCCCCGCGACGGTGGGCCGGGCTGGCGTGATCCATGGGCCGCGCTCGCGGGCGCGTGGCGCACGGCGGTGTGGGAGCTGCCGGTGATCACGGCGGCGTCGCTCGTATGGTGGCGATCGCGGCGGTCGACTACCATCGCGTCGTGAGGATCGGAGCCGTCGGTCGCCCGACCACGCCGTGGCCCGCCGTCGCCGGCCTGACGGTGCTCGCGACCCTGGGCCTGTCGTTGTGGCTGCTCCTCGGCAGCGCGCGCGGGCCCGAGCCGCCGTTCCTCTCCGAGACGGGGCCCTCGCGGCATCGCCGTGGGGGGACCGAGGACGCGCTGGTGCTCGCGGGATCGGGCTCGAACCTGCCGGTGACGCGCGCCCTCGCGGCGGCGCACGCGTCGCACGGCGCGCCGCCGCCGGTGGTGCACGCGTCGATCGGCTCGGGTGGCGGCGTGCGGGCGTTGGTGGACGGCGCGGTCGACATCGCCCTGGTGTCGCGCCCACTGACGGCCAAGGAGCGCGAACAGGACGTCATCGCCGTCCCCTACGCTCGCGTGCCGGTGATGGTCGCCGTCCACTCGAGCGTGCCGAAGACCGACATCGAGCGCGGCGAGCTGCTCGCGATCTTCGAGGGCACGCGCACCGAGTGGTCCGACGGCAGCCCGATCGTGGTGCTGCAGCGCGAGCGCGGCGACTCGTCGCACGCCGCGATGGCGCGGGTCATGCCCGAGTTCGCCGAGGTCGACGAGCGCGCCTACGTGGCGCGTCGCTGGCGGGTGATCTACGACGACGTCGGGATGCAGGACGCGATCGCGAGCACCGAGGGCAGCATCGGCCTGGTCGGGAGCGGCTCGCTCCCCGAGGATCTGCCCATCCGCGTGCTGAGCTTCCGCGGCGTCGTCCCCACGCCCGATGCGGTCGCCGACGGCAGCTACCCGATCTACAAGGACCTGTCGTTCGTCACCCTGGGCCCACCCGACGCCCGCGCGGCCGACTTCTTCCGCTTCGTGTTCGCGCCGCAGGGCCGCGACGTCATCCGCGACCACGGCTGCATGCCGCTCGGGAACCCCAGCACGATCGCGGGGTCCCCCTGACATGAGCCGCGCGGCCGAGGCGGCGAGCACCGCGATGCGGGTGCGCCTGCGCGACTACCTCGCGGCGCAGCTGCGGCCGTTGGTCGTCGTGCTCGCGGCGATCGTCACGGTCACCGCGCCGACGGCCTTCTACGTGCTCGGCATGCGCGCGCTGACGGTCCAGGCCCAGGTCGCGTCGCGCCAGGTCAGCGACGTCATCCGCTCCGACGCCGAGCGCCGCCCGGCGATGTGGAAGTACGACGCGGTCAAGCTCATCGAGCACATCCGCAGCTACGAGCTCCAGGAGAGCGTCGCGCGGGTCGAGGTCGTCGACGACCTCGAGGTGCCCATCGATCCGCGCTACGCCGAGGCGCTCGCCGAGCTCGATCGGACCCGGCTCCTGTGGCAGGTGTCCGACGTCGTCGTCAACAACACCGTCGTCGCGCGGGTGTGGGTCGCGATGTCGACGCTCGAGCTGCGGCGACAGGCGTGGCTGCTGCTCGCGGCGTTCGGCGGGCTCGCGCTGCTGCTGGCGGGCCTCGTGTACTGGCTGCCGATGCGCGCGGTGGGCCGCGCCGAGGACGAGATCGGCGCGCTGTTGGCCCGGCTCGAGGCGTCGAAGTCCGAGCTCGCCGCGCTCAACGCGGGCCTCGAGCGCCTCGTCGAGGCCCGCTCGTCGGCGCTCTCGAGCGCGCTGGCCGAGGTGCAGGAGAAGGAGCACCGCCTGCGCGAGATCTCGGCGGGCGCGGTCGAGCTGCAAGAGGAGCAGCAGCGGGCGATCGCCCGCGACCTGCACGACTCGGCCGGACAGACGCTGACGGCCATCCGCATCAACCTGCAGCTGGTCGGCAACCTGCTCGAGCAGGCCAAGCCCGAGCAGCTCGAGCGGGTCAAGCAGCTCGCCGCGCGGACGACCGCGCTGGTCGACGAGACCGTCGAGGAGATCCGCCGCGCGGTGCGGTCGCTCGGCCCCGCGGTGATCGAGGACGTCGGCCTGGCGCGGGCGGTCGAGCGCATGTGCGAGGACGTCGAGCACCGCGCTGGCGTGCTCGTCGAGTACGAGATCGATCTGGGCGACCGCAAGCCGGTGCCCGCGGTCGAGACCACCTGCTACCGCATCGTCCAGGAGGCGCTGACCAACGTCATCCGCCACGCGCGCGCCGGCCAGGTGAAGGTCGAGATCCGCGCGGGCGCCGACGAGATCGAGGTCGTGGTCGTCGACGACGGCGTCGGCATCGGCGGCACGACCGGGTCCGGTCACGGCATCGCCGGCATGCGCGAGCGGGTCGAGCTGCTCGGCGGGCGCTTCGAGGTGGTCGCGGAGGGCGACGGCGGCACGCGGTTGTGCGCCTCGATCCCGCTGCGGCCCGGCTGAGGTCTCGACCGGCCTTGCCGGGCGTCAGCGCCTCGCCGAGCAGCGGCGCGTCAGAAGCTCGACAGCAGCGCGGCCTTCTTGGCCTCGAACTCCGCGTCGGTCAGCAGCCCGTCGGCGTGGGCCTTCTTCAGCAGCGCGAGCTTGTCGCGCAGGGCGGTGTCGGACTTGTGCTGCTCGGTCTTCTCGGCCTTCTTCGCCCGGTAGATCCGCTCGAACATGGCCTTCAGCTCGGCCTCGTCGATGCGCCGGTCGTTGCGGAAGTAGTGGTCGCTGACCTCGCCGATCGCCCAGGTCATCGCATAGGCCATCGAGATGGTGACGACCCAGCCGAAGAACGGGATCAGCTTGGCCGCGGCCATGATCACGTTCTGGGCGACGATGCTGGCGCCGAACGTGCTCAGCATCTCGAGCACCGACTTGGTGTCGAGCTTGTGGCCGTGGATCTTGCCGATGCCCTGGACCATCGCGATCTGGATCGGTGCGATGAGCGCCGTGTCGAGGAGCGGAAACGGTTGGATCGTCATGGCGCCCGCGGCCACGCTGCACACCTGTACGAGCTCCCGCACCGCGCGCTGGCGGTCCTCGTCGCTGGCGTCGGTGTAGTCGCCGTCGAGCACGCGTCGGATGGTGTCGAGGTGGCCGCTCATTTCGTCGCAACCTACCATCGCGCCGGCCGCCGAGAAATTCCTCGGGCGGCCTCGGGCGAAGTGCTATCGTGCTGGGCAATGTCGCCAGAGCGAGTTCGGGTGTTGCTCGTCGAGGATCACACGATCGTCCGCGAAGGGCTGCGCGCGCTGCTCGACGGGCGCGACGACGTCGAGCTCGTGGGTGAGGCGCAGGACGGCCAGGCCGGCATCGACGCCGCCCGCGCGCTCAAGCCCGACGTGGTCGTCATGGACCTGAACCTGCCGCGGGTCGACGGCGTCGAGGCCACCCGGATCATCCGCGCCGAGCTCGAGGCGACGCAGGTCCTCGTGCTGTCGATGTACGGCACCGAAGAGCACGTTCGGCCGGCAATTCGGGCCGGTGCGGCCGGTTATCTGCTGAAGGGCTCCGGGCTGTCGGATCTCCTCGCGGCGATCCGTGCGGTCGCCACCGGCAAGGCGTTCTTCAGCCCCGAGGTCGCGCGCATCGTGCTCGACGGCACCCGCCGCGCAGCGCCGGGCGAGCGCCTCGTCGGCGCCGAGCTGACGCCGCGCGAGCGCGAGATCCTGCGCATGGTCGCCGAGGGTCGCTCGAGCCCGGAGATCGCCCGCGACCTCGAGCTGTCGGTGAAGACCGTCGAGGGCCACCGCGGTCGCATCATGGCCAAGCTCGACTCGCGCAACGTCGCCGGCCTCGTGCGCCACGCGATCCGCCTCGGCCTCGTGCGCGCCGACTGAGGGTTTCCACTCGGTTACCGCGGAGGGATTCCACTCCGCGGCACCGCCACCGGAACTCAGGCCCGCGCGGCCACGAGCGCGCGCTTGTTGAACGAGTTCTGGATCACTGCCATGCCGATGTTGCCGGTGAGCAGCAGCAGCACGAACGCGAGCCCGCCGCCCATCTCGCCGCGGGTCACGGTGCCGACGCCCTCGGCGTACTTCCACAGGAACCAGAGCTGCGCGATGGGGATGATGAGCAGCCACGCGGTCGGGATCGCGGCGCCCTGCTGGTTCATCTCGTCCTTGGTCTTCACCAACCAGATGAGGCCGTAGATCCCGAGGGTGATCGCGGGGAGGAGGAAGACGAGGATGGGGTTGCGTTCGGTCATCGTCTCGATGACGCGGCGCAGCCCGCTCCGTAGCGCCCCGAACACAGGAAATTCCGTGCGCACGCGCACCTGCGCACGACGATGCACAAGCCCGCGATGCCGGTGCTACGATCCCGCGCGATGATCGAGGCCTCGGACGAGCGCAACATCCTCTATTGCCAGATCGTGGCGCAGTTGCTCATCGCCGACGCCGCGGTCACCGACGCCGAGCGTGACTTCCTGGAGCGGCTGATGAATCGGTTCGGTTTCGAGCCGGCGCAGAAGCAGGCGGTCTTCAACGGTGTCGACATCGGCCAGCCGATCGACGACAAGCTCGCCCGCCTCGACCCGGGCAGCCGCGCGCAGCTGCTCGCCGAGCTCGAGGCGGCGGCGGCCGTCGACGGCGAAATCGACGAGAGCGAGCTCGAGATCATCGATGACGTGCGTCGGGCGCTGGGCGAAGACGTGAACTGACCCGCGTCGCGCTATCGGGCGCGGCGGAAGTCCTCGAAGGCCCTCCGCCAGCGGCTGTCCGCGGGTTGATCCGCGAAGGCCCGCGCCGCGATCGTGACCGCCGCGTCGGCGCCGATCCGATCCCCGGCCGCGTCCAGCGTCGCGGCCAGGGCCTGCGCCGCGCGGCCCCGCAGCACGACGTCGCTGCCGCCCTCGGCGCGCTCGACCACGGCGCGCAGCATGGTGATCGCCTCGTCGCGTCGGCCCGCGTCGTCGAGCGCGCGGGCGTAGTTGACCCGGATCATGAGGCCATCGCTCGTCACGTCGAGGCCGGCGGCCTGCATGTGCGAGGTTGCCTCGGCGAAACGCGGCAGCGCGAGGTCCAGCCGTCCGCGGCGGTGGTGCACCGCCGCGAGGTTGCCCTCGAGCGCGATCACGTTGGCGTGCGCGGGGCCGAGGCCAGCCTGCCGCGAGGTCGCGAGCGCCTCGGTCAGGGCGGCAGCCGCCTCGTCGAAGCGCTCGAGTGCGGAGTAGCTCGCGCCGATGTTGCCGAGGGTCACCGCGCGGGCGACCGGATCGCCGCCCCGCTCGAGCGGCGCCCGGCGGGCGAGCGCAGCCTCGAAGTGCGCGAGGGCGTCGGCGTTCCGACCAGCACGCAGCTCGATCATCGCCTGGGTCTCGAGCAGCTCGAGCGTGCGCGGGTGCAGCGGGCCGCGGGTCTGCTCGAGGCGCGCGACCAGATCGGCGGTGCGCTCGCGGGCCTCGTCGAGGGCGCCGGTGTGGCCCAACGCCTGGGCGACCCACTCGTCGAGCAAGACCCGATCGATGTCGGTCTCGCCGGCGACCGCGGCGGCCCGATCCGCGGCGGCGCGATACAGCCGCAGCGCGGCGTCGTAGTCGCCGCGCGCGTACGGGACGTGCCCGCGCGCGCCCTCGGCGACGAGCGTGTCGATGTGGTCCTCGCCGAGGTAGCGTCGCCGCAGCATCCACGCGCGTTCGGCTGGCGCGGCCATGCCGTCGAGATCGCCCATCGCGTACAGCAGGTCGCCGTAGTTGACGTTCCACTCGGCGGCGAGCAGCGGTGCGTCGGCCCCGAGTCCGTCGCGCGCGCCCTGCTCGAGCAGCGCGCGCGCCTGGGCGAAGTTGCCCCGCAGCTTCTCGAGCCCGGCGCGCAGCAGGTCGTGCTCGAGCGCGATGATCGGATCGCTGCGGAACACCAGCCCGTCGAGGGTGCGCAGGCCGGCGGCGCTCTGCCCCAGCACCAGCCGTTGACGGGCCTGGGCGAGGGTGTCCAGCGCAGCCTGGCGATCGGCGTCGGCGTCGTCGACCGCGGCATACTGGGCGAGGAACAGCGGGTCCTCGCAGCGCGACAGCTCGCGATCGAAGCGCTCGATCGCGTCGAGGGCGTTGGTCAACACCTCGGGATCGGCGTCGAGGAACGAAGCGACTAGCTCGCGCTGGCGCGACAGCATCCGGTCGGTGCAGGCCCCGATCGCCGAGGTCACGGCGACGGGCGCCCCCTCGGCCCGGCTCGAGGTGCACCACCGCCGACGCACGTCGACCCACGCCGCGGAGGTCCGATCGAGCGCCGCGGTCGCGCGGGTCGCCGTGTCGGCGGCGAACGAGGCCGACACCGAGGCCATCGAAGCCTCGAGCGCCGCGCGTACGTCGTCGTTCCACACGGTCTGCACGATGGCGGCGTCGCGATCGCACTCGGGTGAGGTCGTGTCGCCGGTGCGGGCGAGCTCGCTGACGCCGAGCGTGACCACGCCGCCGAGCGCGAGCGTGCCGCCGAGCTGCAGCGCGCGTCGCCGGCCCGCGGTGGGATCGCGGCGCAGCTCCGCGAGCAGCGGCAAGAGGGTGGGGAAGCGCTGGGCCGGGTCGGCCTCGAGCGCGCGGTAGATCGCGAGCTGGAGCCGCTTGGGCACCGCCGTCGCCCGCGGGAACTCGAGCATCGCGCCCTCGAGCACCGCCACCGCGTATTGCCCCGGGCCCTCGCCGGGGAAGGGGAGGTAGCTGCAGAACGCCTCGAACAACGCGACGGCGAACGAGAACTGATCCGCGCGCGGCGTGGTCACCCCCGAGGCCTGCTCCGGGGCCATGTACGCCGGCGTGCCGAGCCGCGCGCCGATGGGGGTGAGGTCGCTGTCGAACGGCGATCGCGAGCTGCCGCCGGTCCGGCGCAACGCGCCCTCGTCGGGCGGCCGCCGGGTCGATCGCGACGGCTCGGGCCGCGCCTCGGGCTCGGGCTCGGGCTCCGTCATCGGCTTCGCCAGGCCGAAGTCGGCGACCTTCGCGACGCCGTCGGCGCTGACGAGCACGTTCTCGGGCTTGAAGTCGCGGTGGACGATGCCCTCACGGTGCGCGGCGAGCAGCCCGGCGCCGGCCTGCGCGAAGATGTCGGCGACGACGCGCCATGGCCGACCCGTGCGCAACCACTGCCGCAGGGTGACGCCGTCGACGAGCTCCATCGCGATGAACATGTCGCCGGTCGCGGCGTCGCGGCCGACGTCGTACACCTGCACGACGTTCACGTGGCTGAGCTTGGCGATCGCCTGGCCCTCGCGGGAGAGTCGCAGCCGCGCCTGCTCGTCGTCCGAGAACGTCATCAGTCGCTTGATGGCGACCGGTCGATCGAGCTCCGGGTCGCGGGCGCGGAAGACCTCGCCCATCCCGCCCCGACCGATTCGATCCTCGAGCAGATAGCGCCCGAGCATGGTGAGCGGCGCGCTGCGCTCGCGCCGTGGCCCGAGCACCCCGAGCTCGGTCGTGTGCGCCACGAAGGTCTCCGGGGGCTGGCGCGGTGCGGAGTCCGACAAACCGCGGTGAGCCTATCAGGGCCGCCGCGCGCCGGTGCGGCGGCGCGGACAACTGCGTTCGCCGGCGCTCCGCGGCCGGCGTGGGCGGACGGGGCACGAGGCCGTCAGCTCTGACGGACGAGCTCGGCGAGCAGGTTCGGATCGCCCGCGTGCGCGAGCGCGACGTCCATCGCGAGTCGCCCGGCGCGGACCAACTTCGCCATCGACAGCTCGAGGCTGACCATGCCCTCGGCGCGGCCCTTCTGGATCTCGGACTGGATCTGGTGGCCCCGCAGCTCGCGGATCTTGGCCCCGACGGCGGTGTTCACCAGGAGCTTCTCGTACGCGGGGACGCGCGCGGGCGGCCGCGTGGACGGCAGCAACACCTGGGTGACGACCGCCCGCAGCACCCCCGCGAGCTGGGTGCGGACCTGCGACTGCTGGTGCTCGGGGAAGACGTCGACGATGCGATCGATCGCCATCGCCGCGCTGCCGGCGTGCAACGTCGCGAGCACGAGGTGGCCGGTCTCGGCGGCGGTCAGGGCCGCCGAGATGGTCTCGCGGTCGCGCATCTCGCCGAGCAGGATGATGTCGGGGCTCTCGCGCAGGGCCGCGCGCAGGCCGGTCGCGAAGTCGGCGACGTCGCGGCCGATCTCCCGCTGCTGCACCAACGCGCGCGCCGGCCGGTACTCGTACTCGATCGGATCCTCGAGCGTGAGCACGTGCTTGGCCGCGGTGCGGTTGACGTGCTCGACCAGCGCCACCAGCGTCGTCGACTTGCCGGACCCGGCCATGCCGGTGACGAGCACCAGTCCGGTGCGATGCTGCGTGAGCTCGAGGAAGTCGTCGGGCAGGTTGAGCTCGCGCAGCGAGGGTACCTCCGTGCGGATCGGTCGGAGCGCCGCGGACAGGCCGCCGTGGCGCCGGAACAGGTTGGCGCGCCATCGCTGGGTGCGGCCGCCGTCGTGGTGTTCGACGGCGAGGTCGGTGCTGCCCTGCACGCGCAGCTCCTCGACCCGCTCGGCGTGCAGCAGCGGCGCGAAGAACTCGCGCAGCTCGGATTCCTCGACGACGTCGTCGAGCTCGACGAGGCCACCGCCGACGCGCAGCCGCACGGCCATGCCGCTGGCGAAGAACACGTCCGAGGCGCCCTCGTGTTGGGCCCGCGCGAGGGTGCGATCGATGACGCCCTGGGTCGCGCCCGCGCGATCCGTGGCGCGCGATGGCGTCGGCTCGATCGGGGCGGGCCGCGGCGCGGTCGCGACGCCGACGGGCGGGCTCGGTGGCTCCGCGGGGACCGGCGCCTCGCTGGGTCGGGCGAGCGCGGCGGCGCGCGTCGCCGCGGAGATCGGTCGGAACGCGAGGCGCAGTTCCGCACCGGTGCGCGAGATGGCGACCTGGTACTCGCGCTGATCGGCGCTGCGGTACTCGACCTCGATCCCGGTTGCGATCGCCGCGTGGTCCCCACGCTGCGCGGGCGAGGCGACCTCCTCGAGGATCATCTCGACCATCTCGGGGTCGAGGCTCGGCATGCTGAGCGCGACCTTGCCCCCGCGGCGCTCGAGCACCGGCGGCGCACCCGAGCGGATCACCAGCGCCTGGGCCGCCTGGGCCTCGACGAGTTTGAGGAGCTGATCGATGATCATCGGTGGCGCGCATTGTTGCAGCCGGCGTGCCGCCGGCGCGAGTCCACGTGCAGGCCGGGGTGTCGGCCCTGTGTGCCGTCACCCACAGCGCGTCGTTGCCACGCTGTCGCCGGGGCGTCGCCGCGCGTTGCCGAGTTGGCACGGCGGCCCGACCGCGCCCTCGCGGTTCGTGGTGGACCGCCTGCATCTGGCACGATGGTGGCGAGTGCTCGACGAGCCGCGAGGGGTCCGGGGCGACGCGCCGGGCGTGCAGGACACGCTGCCGGTGGCGAGGCCGACGGTGTTGCCCCGCGGCACGCACCTCGGTCGCTACACGGTGCTCGAGCAGATCGGCGCCGGCGGGATGGGCACCGTGTTCGCGGCCCGCGACCCGCGGCTCGATCGTCGGATCGCGATCAAGGTCCTGCGCACGCCCGCGGACGATCCGTCGGCCCGGGCCGAGCTCCTGCGCGAGGCCCAGGCGCTCGCCATGCTCTCGCACCCCAACATCGTGCCCGTGTACGACGTCGGGATCGCCGACGGCATCGTGTGGCTGGCGATGGCCGAGCTGCGCGGCGGCTCCCTGACCCGGTGGCTCGAGCGCGAGCGGCCGTGGACCGAGCAGGTCGCGATGTTCGTCGCGGTGGGGCGCGGGCTCGCGGCCGCCCACGACGCGGGCCTGGTGCACGGCGACTTCAAGCCGCTCAACGTGCTGCTCGACGGTCGCGGCGAGCCGTGCGTCGTCGACTTCGGGCTCGCGCGACGCACCGAGTTCGCGCCGGCCTCGGATCCGCGGGCCAGCGCCGAGGCGGTGCCGCGCCACGACGAGAGCACGCGCGACGGCCTGGTCCGCGGAACGCCGGCGTACATGGCCCCGGAGCAGCTCTGCGGCCAGCCCCTCGACGCGCGCACCGATCAGTTCGCGTTCTGCGTCGCGCTGTTCATCGCGCTCTATGGGCGTCACCCGTTCATCGACGACGACGGCTCGGATCGGCCGGTCGCGGTCAAGCCGTTGCTCGCCCGCATCGAGCACGGCCGGATCGCGGCGCGTCCGGCTGCGCGCGGGATCCCGCGCAGCCTCGATCGCGCGCTGGTCCGCGGCCTCTCGGCGCTGCCCGGCGGTCGATGGCCGTCGATGCAGCGCCTCGTCGACCGCCTCGAGCGGGCGATCCGCCCCCGACGACGGCCGTGGATCCCCGCGCTCGTCGGCGCGGTGGGCATCGCGACGTTCGTCGCGTGGCCCGAGGCCCCGGCGAGCGCCGCCTGCGACGCCGAGCGCGAGCTCGCGGGCACCTGGAATCCCGAGCGCGCCCAGGCGGTGGCGTCGCGGCTGCGCAGCTTCGACGTGCCGTTCGCCGACGACACCGCGGCGCGCGTGGCCCAGGGCCTCGAGACCTGGGCCACGCGGTGGCGCGCGCGGCATGCCGAGCTGTGTCCGCTCGACGAACCGGACGCGCTGCGCTGTCTCGACGAGGTGCGGGCCGGGTTCGCCACCACCGTCGAGGTGCTCGAGCGCGCCGACGCCTCGACGCTGGCGCGGGCGACCGTCGCGGTGCAGTCGCTGCCGCCGCCCGAGGGTTGCGGAGCGGGCGGTGACGTCGACGTCGGGCGCACACCGGCGCTCGCGAAGCTCTACCGCGACCTCGCCGAGATCGACGCGCTCGAGGCCTCGGGCCGCATCGAGGCGGCGCAGGCTGCTGCGCAGGCCGCCGCGGTCGAGGCCGACGCGCTCGGCGAGCCGGTCGCGGCCTCGCGCGCGCACCGGCTGCTCGGCACGGTGCTCGAGAGCGGGGGCCACTACGCGCGCGCCGAGCTCGAGCTCGACCGCGCGCGGTGGATCGCCGTCGAGATCGGACGCGACGACCTGGCGGTGTCGGCGATGGCGTCGCTCATCAAGGTGGTGGGTCATGATCTGGCGCGGCTCGACGACGGCCGCGCGATCGAGCGGCACGCCGAGGCCGCGCTCGCTCGGTTCACGCCCGCGCCGCATCTGCTCGCCGCGCTGCGCAACTCCGAGGGGCTGCTGCGCCTCGCCGCGGGCGAGCCCGACGCCGCGATCACCCGCTTCGCCGACGCGGTCGATCTCACCGCGAAGAGCCCCGACGGCGCGGCGCGCCTGCAGGCGCCGCTGAACAACTACGCGAACGCCCTGGCCGCGGCCGGCCGCTACGCCGAGGCCCGCGCCGCGCTCGAGCGCGCCTCGGCGATCGCGGAGGAGTCTCTCGGGCGCGACCACCCTTCGCAGGTCGGCTACGCCAGCAACCTCGGCTTCATCGCCGATCGACTGGGCGACGGCGCGCAGGCGCGGGCGCACCTCGAGCGCGCCGTCACCCTCGGCGAGGCCACGCTGGGCGCGGATCATCCGGGGGTCTACGAGGCCTTCAACAACCTCGCGGTGCACCTGTACTCGACCGGCGAGCTCGACGCGGCCGAGGCGTACTTCGAGCGCGCGCTCGTCGGCGCCCGCAAGAACCTCGGCGCCGAGCACCCGGCGTTGGGCAAGGTCATCGCCAACCTCGCGCTGTGTGCCAGCGAGCGCGGCGAGCCGGGACGCGCCCTGGAGCGCTACGACGAGGCGCTCGCGCTGGAGGAGCGCGGTCTCGGCCCCGATCACATCGACGTCGCGCAGACGCTGAACAACCGCGGCAGTGCGCTGCGTCGCCTCGGTCGCTTCGCCGAGGCCCGCGAGTCGTACGATCGGGCCCGGGCGATCCGCGTGGCCAAGCTCGGGCCCGAGCACCCGGACACCGCGACCACGATCAACAACCTCGGCCTGCTCGCGATGGCGCAGGGCGATGCGGCGGCCGCGTTGGTCCACCACCGCCGCGCGCTGCTGGTGTGGCACGCTGCCTATGGCGAGCGTCACCCCAAGGTGGCCGAGGCCCTGACCGATCTCGCGGCGGCCGAGCTCGCCGCGGGCGAGCGCTCGGCCGCGAAGGGATCGCTCGAGCGCGCCGCGGCGATCTGGGACGGGCTCGACGTCTACGACCCTACCGCCGCCGGCACCACCCGCGTCGCGCTGTCGGAGCTGATCGACGACGATCCTCCCCGCGCCCGCGCCCTGGCGCGCGTGGCCCTCGACGCCTTCACCGCCGCAGGCACGGCGCGACAGGACGACGCGGCGCGTGCCCGCGCGCGGCTCGGCGCGCTGGGGGGATGATCCGAAGCGTCACAGCCGAAGCGCGGCCGACAGGAACGCGATCGATCCCGCCATCGCGCCGACGAAGCCGCAGGCCCCGGCGAAGAACCACGGCATCACGCGGCGGCGCTGCGCATCGTCGAGGCGCACGTGGAGCCGCGTGGGGTTCCACCACCACCCTGCGGGCAGAGGTGCCAGCGCCCGGTGGAGCTGCACGTGGTAGACGAGCCCCGAGAGCCCGCCGGCCACCAGCGATCCGAGCGCGAGCACGCCCCCGACCCACACGCCGAGCATCGACGGCAGCGACCACAGCACGAGCGTCGCGACCAGGCCGCCGGCGACCAGCACCTCGGGGGCGACCACGAACGAGCGGAGGCGGGGCGCGGGCGTCATGCCTCGTCCACGAGGATAGCCGCGACGTCGCCGGGTTCAACTCGTTGCGTCAGCCCTGCGCCGGCGGGGTCAGCCCTGCGCCAGCGGCGTCAGCCCTGGGCCAGCGGCGTCAGCCCTGGGCCAGCGGCGTCAGCCCTGTGGATACTGGATGTCGATGCGGAACCGACCGATGCCCAGCCGATCGTCCCGCTGGAGCTGGATGCGGTGGGTCACCGCGACGTCGTTCACGGTGATCGATCCGTCGCCGACCAGCGGACGCAGCTGGGGCAGCTCGGGCCAGCCGCCCCACTCGATCACCGCGTGCACCGCCTTGATCGCGGGGTCGTGCAGCGGGATCTCGGCGTCGCGCCCCGAGCCGACGCGGTGGCTCCCGGGCAGCAGGAGCTTGTCCTCGTAGCCGCCCCACGGCAGCGTGATGCGCAGCATCGCGGCGACGGCGACGCCGAAGTCGTAGTGGAGGATCGAGCCCAGCGCGTTGGCGAGCACGCCCGCGGACTGCGGCCGCAGATCGGGGACCTTCTCGAGGCACTGCAGCACGAGCTCGCCCAGCGCCGGGGGCAGATCGCGGCACTGCGGGAAGATCTCGAGCGGGTGCGGCAGCGTGCTGCGGTGGGCGGTCAGCCACGGCACCGGATCGTCGCGCAGCTCGTCGCGCACCGCCGAGAAGCTGCGGTCGGGGAAGAACAGGCACCGCCCCGTGAGCAGCTCGTAGAGCACGACCGCGAGGCTGTAGACGTCGCTCGCGGGCGTCAGCCGCGAGTTGTACAGCTGCTCGGGCTGGCTGTAGTGCGGCGTGCCGATGAGCAGCCGCCCGATCGTGACCTCGCTGCCGATGGTGCCGACGGTGTCCCACGCCCGCGCCAGGCCGAAGTCGATGACGCGGACGTTGTGGTCGGGCTCGACCCACAGGTTGGCTGGCTTCACGTCGCGATGGACGATGCCGTGGGCGTGCGCCTCGGCCAGGCCCAGGCACGCCTGGTGGATCATCCACACCGCTTGGGCGGCGGGCATCGGCTCGTCGAAGTCGTGGAACTCGTCGAGCTGCTGGCCCTCGAGGTAGTCCATCAGCATGAAGATCCGGCCGTCGCGGCCCTGGCCCGCGGCGTGGACCCGCACGACGTGGTTGTTGGTCAGCGTGCGCAGGATCGCGATCTCCCGCAGCGCCCGACGGAACGCGTCGTTGTCACCCACCGGCCGCAGCGACAGCTTGAGCGCCGCGCCGTGCTCGAAGCCGGGGGCGCGCACGCGATACACCGCCGCGAACGCGCCGCGCCCGAGGACCTCGAGGACCTCGTAGTCCTCGTAGCGCTGCCCGGGCGTGAGCTCGAGTTGGTCGCTCATGGGTGGGCCTCCAGCCAACGATCGACCTCGGCGGTGAAGTCGGGATCGCGGCGCCGCACCAGCGCGAGCTCGGCCTGCGCGGCCACGGCGAGGCGACGCGCGGCGACGGGATCCTCGGTCGTGCGCAGCTTCGCCAGCTCGAAGCCCGCGCGCGCGGCGTAGAACGGATCGCCGCCCTTCGCGGCGCGGAGCTCGAGCGCGCGCTCGAGCAGCGGTGTCGCCTCGGCGGCGCGACCGAGCCGCGACAGCGCGGTGCCGCGATCGGCCAGCAGCTGCACGCGGTCCGGGTGATCCTCGGGCGCCTCGGTCACCGCGGCCGCGGCCTCGAAGCGGGCGAGCGCCGCCGTGGCATCGCCGCGGGCCAGCGCGAGCTCGCCGTGGAGCGCCTCGACGGGGGCGCGCAGCGCAGCGGGAGTGGACGGCGTCGACGCGAGCGCGGCGTCGAGTGCGGCGAGTCGCGTCGCGGCCCCATCGAGGTCGCGCTCGAGGATCCGCGCGGCGATCTCCATGCCGTCGAGCGAGGCGACGGCATAGCTGCTGGCGCCGAACGCCGCCTCGACGAGCGGTCGGCCCCGCTCCATCGACGCGCGGGCCTCGGCGAGGTCACCGGTCGCGAGGGCGAGCCCGGCCAACGTGTGCAGCGCCCGCGCGGCCGCAGCGACATCGCGCGGTCGTGGACCGTCGACCAGCGCCAGCGCGCGCTCGCACTGGGGCTTCGCGCGCTCGTACTCGCCGCGCATCACGAACGACTCGCACAGGTTGACGTGGTTGTCCGAGTTGCGCGGGTAGTCGGGGCCGAAGGTCTTCGTCGACAGCGCGAGCGCCTGCTCGAAGGACGCGCGCGCGGAGAGGGCGTCCCCCCGGGCGAGGGCGATCGTGCCGAGGTTGTTCGTCACCACCGTGCGGCGGAACGTGTTGTCGAACTCGCCGTTGCCCATGAGCTCGAGGGCCTTGCGGTAGGAGTCCTCGGCCCGGTCGAGCTGGTTGGCGCCCTGGTAGATGGTCCCCAGCGAGGTGTAGATCGACGTCGCCGTCGTCGGCTCACTGCCCTTGGCCAACTCGAGCTCGAGGAGGTACGCGACCTCGAGCGCCTCGGGCACGCGATTCTCGAGGTACAGCAGGGTGTAGGCCAGGCTGCCCAACAGGATCTGTACGCGTCCGTCTTCGTGGGCCGCCGCGGCGGCCCGCGTCGCGTCACGGATCAGCGCCTCGGTCTGGGCGATCTCGCCGCGCGCCTCGTGGATCTGCGCCTGCAGGCCGAGGGCGCGCGACATCAGCGGCTGCCACCCCGTGGTCTCTGCGTCGCGGACCAGCGCGCTGGCGCGGGCCAGCGCCTCGTCATCGCTGACGATGCGACTGCTCATCGCGTCGATGTCCTGCTCCACGCGGGTCGCGAGCGCCCGCAGGGTCGGGTCGTCGGGTGGTGGGGTCGACTCCAGCAGGCGCACGTCGTCCTCGCAGTCCGAGGGCGGCACGGCGTCGAAGATGCGCGACGCGATCGCCTCGACGCGCTCCTCGTCGGCCTCCCGCAGCTGCGCGAGGTTGGTCTCGAAGTCGACGCGGCGACGGCCGAGGCAGCGCATGCGCGCGTCGAACAGCTCGGCGGACGCGGTCGCGTCGATGTGGTGCGCGACGCAGCTCGCCGTGGCGATCTCGCGCCACTGCTCGGCGTGGCGATCGAGCAGCCGCGCGAGCGTCTCGGTGACCTCGGGCCCGAGGCCGCCGGTGGCGACGACCGTTCCCACGAGCTCTTCGCGGACGGCCGGTCCGTAGAGCTCGTCGAGCCCCGCGCGCGCCACGGCGCATGGATCCTCGGGCGCTACCGCCGTCAGCGACGACAGCCCCGCGCCGAGCCCGACCAGCGCGAGCGCGGAGCCGGCGATGAGCAGCGGCCGCCTCCGGCTGCGCGGCGCGAGCTCGTCGAGCAGCGCCTCCATCGTCGCGAAGCGCTCGGCCGGCGCGCGAGACAGGCCGCGGACGAGCGCGCGTCGGATCCGAGCTGGCACCGCGGACTCGCGGGGGAACGCCCGGATCTCCCCGCGCGTGACCGCGAACGCCAGCTCGCCGATGGACGTGCCCGCGAACGGCCGCTCGCCGACCACCGCCTCCCACAGCGCGACGCAGAAGCTGAACTGATCGGTGCGCGCGTCGACCTCGAGCGCGAGGTGCTGCTCGGGCGACATGTACGCCGGCGTGCCGAGGATCGCCCCCGCCAGCGTCACGGGTCGATCGAGCCGCGCCGACGAGGTCAGCGACACCGGCACCCGCACCACCTTCGCGTCCGCGGGCTCGTCTCCGTCGCTCGATCGCGGGGCCTCGCTCGGGCGCGCCAGGCCGAAGTCGGTCACGCGCACGCGGCCGTCGCGATCGACCAGCACGTTGTCGGGCTTGAAGTCGCGGTGCACGAGGCCGGCGGCGTGGGCGGCCGCGAGTCCGCGGCCGGCGTAGGCGAAGAACTCGACGATCTGGCGCCACGATCGATCCTGCGCGAGCCACCGCGTCAGCGTCTGCCCCTCGACGTAGTGCATCGCCAGGAACACGCGGTCGCCGATCGAGCCCGCGTCGTAGATCGGCACCACGTTGGGGTGCGTCAGCCGGGCCATCGCCTGGGCCTCCCGCAGCAGCCGCATGCGCTCGCGGGTGTGCAGGGGGCTGTCGGGGTCCGAGACGCCGCGCAGGACCTTGAGCGCGACCTTGCGATCGAGCTCGGGGTCGTAGGCGGCGTAGACGATGCTCATGCCGCCGGCGCCGATCGGCTCGAGCACGACGTACCGGCCCAGGGCGCTGCCGCGCTCGAGGTGGAGCGAGCGCCGCACGGGCGCGTCGTCCGACATGGTCTCGTGAGCGCCGCTCGAGTGCGGGCCCGTCTCGTGCGAGTCGGGCATCGACTCGACCATGCTACGCCGGCCGCATGCGGCGCGCGCGGCTATTCGTCGTCCGTGCGCAGGGCCGCGAGCACCGAGATGTCTTCGAGGGTGGTGGTGTCGCCCTTCGGGGCCTGGCCCGCGGCGAGCTCGCCGAGGAGGCGACGCATGATCTTGCCGCTGCGCGTCTTGGGTAGCGCGTCGGCGAAGCGGATCGCGTCGGGCCGGGCGAACTTCCCGATCTCGGCCGAGACGAGCTCGGCGAGCTCCTCGGCGAGCGGATCGGTGGGCTCGCGGCCCGACTTGAGGGTCACGAACGCGACCAGCGCCTGGCCCTTCAGCTCGTCCGGGCGGCCGACGACCGCGGCCTCGGCGACCCACGGATGCGCGACCAGGACGCTCTCGATCTCGGCGGTGCCGAGGCGATGGCCGGCGACGTTGACCACGTCGTCGACGCGGCCCATCACCCAGAAGTACCCGTGCTCGTCGCGGCGGGCGCCGTCGCCGGTGAAGTACTTGCCGGGGAAGCGCGAGAAGTAGGTCTCGCGGAAGCGCTCGTCGTCGCCCCACACCGTGCGCAGCATCGACGGCCACGGCTGCTCGATCACCAGGTAGCCGCCCTCGTTGGTCGCGGCCTCGGTGCCGTCGTGGCGGAGGATCTTGGGGACGACGCCGAAGAACGGCACGGTGCACGAGCCGGGCTTCGTGGCGATCGCACCCGGCAGCGGCGCCATCATGATCGCGCCGGTCTCGGTCTGCCACCACGTGTCGACGATCGGGCAGCGGCCGCCGCCGATGACGTCGCGGTACCACATCCACGCCTCGGGGTTGATCGGCTCGCCGACGCTGCCGAGCAGGCGCAGCGAGCTCATGTCGTGGCGGGCGGGGTGCTCGTCGCCCCAGCGGATGAACGCGCGGATGGCCGTCGGCGCGGTGTAGAACACCGTGACGCGGTGCTTGGCGATCATCGCCCAGAAGCGATCGGGGCCGGGGTGGTTGGGCGCGCCCTCGTACATCACCACGGTCGCGTGGTTGGCGAGCGGCCCGTACACGATGTAGCTGTGGCCGGTGACCCAGCCGACGTCGGCGGTGCACCAGTACACGTCGTCGTCGCGGAGATCGAAGACGTACTTGGTCGTGACGTAGCAGCCGACCATGTAGCCGGCGGTGGTGTGGAGCACGCCCTTGGGCTTGCCGGTCGTCCCCGAGGTGTACAGGATGAACAGCGGGTGCTCGGCGGCGACCGGGACGGCGTCGCACTCGTGGTGGGCGACGCCGACGGTCTCGGTCCACTCGAGGTCGCGGCCCGCGACCATCTCGATCGGGTTGCCGGTGCGACGCAGCACGAGGGTGTGCTCGACCGACGGGCAGCTCGCGAGCGCCCGATCGACGTGCTCCTTGAGCGCGACCACCTTGCCGCGCCGCCACGCGCCGTCCTGCGTGACGATGAGCTTCGCGCCGGCATCGTTCACGCGGTCGCGCACGGCGTCGGCCGCGAACCCGCCGAAGATCACGCTGTGGATCGCCCCGATGCGGGCGCACGCGAGCATCGTGATCGCGGCCTCGGGCACCATGCCCATGTAGATGACGACGCGATCGCCGGCGCCGACGCCGAGCCTGCGCAGGGCGTTGGCGCAGCGGGCCGTCTCGCGGAGCAGCTCGGTGTAGCTGAGCGTGCGGACGTCGCCGGGCTCGCCCTCCCAGACGAGCGCGGCCTTGTCACCGCCGCCGGCGGCGACGTGGCGATCGAGGCAGTTGTACGAGAGGTTGGTGGTGCCACCCTCGAACCACCGGGTCTTCGGTGGGTCCCACTGGCGGATGGTCTTGGGGGCGTCGAACCAGTGCAGCTCGGCGGCGAGCTCGCCCCAGAAGCCCTCGGGATCGTCGATGCTGCGCCGGTACATCGCGTCGTACGTCTCCCGGGCGCCGACACGAGCCGCGGCGGCGAAGGCCTCGGGCGGCTCGAACAGACGGGACTCTTTGGACACGCTGACGATGGCGTTGGTCATCGGGACCTCGACCCCGGGGCTTACCACAGATCGGTGCGGATCCGCCGTCGGCGGGCCACAGTTGGGTCGCTGCGGGCGTGTGCGCCCTGAGGGATCCTCCGGGGCGGTGCACCGCGGCGGTCGCCGTCGATGGCGCTCCCCGGCGTGCGCGGGGGCCCGAATCGATGTTCCACCGCGCCCTCGGCCGGGGCCGAATCGCGCGGCTGTGGGCGACTCTGCGACGCGGCCCACGGCGCGCGGCGATGGAACAGCTGGCGACGAGCTGGTGGGGACGGTGGGGACGGTGGGGACCCTGGCGAGCCAGCGCGGCCCGGTGTTATCCTGGCCGGCAAGTCCCGTTCGCCTTCATGCATTCCGCGCCTGGCGTAGAGCGGGGAGGAAGTCAGAGAGAGAGAGATGTCGAAGAAACTGTTTGTCGGCGGGCTGTCCTGGGGCACCACCGACGATCGGCTGAAGGAAGCCTTCGCCCGCTTCGGAGACGTGACCGAGGCGAAGATCATCACCGATCGGGAGACGGGACGCTCTCGAGGGTTCGGGTTCGTGACGTATGCGGATCCCGCTGCGGCCGAGCTCGCGATCAAGGAGATGGACAGCAAGGAACTCGACGGCCGGACGATCCGCGTGAACGAGGCGCAGACGCAGACGCGACCCCGCGGCGGCGGACCGGGCGGCCCCAGGGATCACGGACCGCCGCGCAGCTTCGGCAATGATCGCGGCGGTGCGCCCCCGCGCCCGGGCGATCGAGGTCGCGACGCGGGCGCCCGTGACCGCGAGCGCGAGGGTGGTGGTCGCGATCGTGGCGGACGCGATCGTGGCGGGCGCGATCGCGACTTCGGCGACGACGAGGGCGGCGGACGCCGCGGCCGCGGCGGGCGCTTCTAGCCGCCTCGCGCCTCGCCCCTCGGAGCGGGCCGCGTCCTCCCGGTCCACGTGGGGGGCGCGTTCGAACTGGCCGTTCGGCCGAATGCCGCGTCGAGCGGGGGGCAACGCCGTTCCTCGTCGATCGCAGGCGGTGGACGCCCCGATCGGCGGACCCCTGCGGCGGCAGCGTGCGGTCGGTTTTTGCGGCGACGCGGCTCCCGTGGCTACGCTGGAGGTCCGCCATGCGTCGCTCGAGCATCGCGCTGACCTCCACCTTCGCCGTCCTGGTGCTCGCGTTCTCGGCGTGGTGCGCCAGCGTGCTCGTCGACGTCTCGCGGCTGCGTGACGAGGTCGAGCGCCGCGTCGCTTGGCTCGGTGAGCTCCAAGAGATCCAGGCCGAGGTCGCGGGGGCCACGGCGGCCGCGTTGCCGGACGCGGAGGCCCGACTCCACGCCCTCGATCTGGATCTGCTCGACCAGCGCGCCTCCAGCGACGCGCTCTCGCACCAGGTCGCGATGGCGATCGTCGAGGTCCGGGCCCTGCGCGCGCGGCCCGAAGACGCCGCCCGGCGCGCCTCGATCGGCGACGCCCTGTCCCGCTCCGTCGCCGAGCTGCGGCGCGAGAACGGGGCCCTGTCCGCCGAGCTCGGCAGTCGATGGACCGCGCTGCGGTTCATCGCGCTCTCGGCGATCGCGATGTCGACGGGGTTGCTCGCGCTGCTCGGTCACAGCCTGCTCGTCGTCAGCCCGCGGCTGCGTCGCGACGCGATCCGGCTCGAGCAGCTCTCCCTGAGCCTCGAGGAAACGACTCGGACGGCGCGCGGCGTCGGCCACGAGCTCGGCGGCCCGCTGACGTCGGCCCTCACGACGCTGCAGCTGCTGCGCGACGACATGCGCGGGGCGACGACCTCGCGCGACGAGCACGTGCGGCTGCTCGAGGAGGCGATCTCGGCGTTGTCGCGGGCAGCCGGCACGGTGCAGGACCTGCGGGCCTCGAGCGACTCGGGCGAGGAGCCCACGGCCGACGTGCACGCTGCCCTCGACGACGCCCTCGCCGCCACGCGGTTCCGCGAGGGCAGCCCGTCGCGCGTGACGATCGACGCCGAGCAGGTCGGGCTCGCGGCGCTGCCCCAGCCGGTGGTGCGCCGCCTGTTCGCGCAGATCCTCGGCGTGGGGCCGGCGCGCCGGGGCGCGGCGCGTCCGATCGCCGTGCGCACGCGGCAGGAGCAGGCGCTCATCTCGGTCGAGTTCGGCGTGCCCACGGCCGACGCCGACGCGTTCGCGGGGGTCTCGCGCGCGTTGGCGGTGCTCGGCGGCTCGCTCAGCGTCCGCCGCGAGGCCGACACCGACGTGGTCCGCGTCGAACTCCCGCACCACCGGCCGGTGGCGCCGCGGCGGACGACGCTGGTCGAGCCGCGACCGCTCCGCATCCTGCTCGTCGACGACGATCCCGGCGTGCTGTCCTCGGTCACGCGGGTGCTGCTGCCGCACCAGGTGACGACGTCGTCGGATCCGGATCACGCGATCGAGCTGGCGATCGCGGGCGACTTCCAGCTCGTGCTGTGCGACATGATGATGCCGCGCAAGACCGGCATCGAGGTCTTCGACGCCGTCACGGCGGTGCGGCCGGAGATGGCCGCGCGCTTCGTGTTCATGAGCGGCGGCTCGATCGAGCCGGAGGCCGCGGCGGCGCTCGAGCGGGCGCCGGCACGGATCGACAAGCCCTTCGGCGCCGCAGAGCTCCGCCGCCTCGTCGCGCGCTACGGCGACGACGCGGCCGAAGCGTCGCGCTAGTTGTTCTTGCCGTCCTTCTTCTCGGGCTCCTGGTACCACGCCAGGGGCTCGATCAGCTCGTCGAGCTTGTCGGGCTCGATCTTCACGCCCTTGTCCGAGAACCACAGCTCGTTGTTGGTGAGCGGCGCGCGGCGCTGGGCGATGAAGAGGATCGGCTCGCCCTTGCGGGTGTAGCCGAGCTGGACGATGGCGTTCTGGATCCACTTGCCCGAGTCGCCGAAGGCGAACTCGCGCTTCAGCCGGTAGAAGCCCTCGTGCTGCAGCTTGCTCAGGGTGTCGCCCCAGTTGAGCGAGTTGGCCGGGATCTTGATGCCGGGCATCTGGAACCGCCACTGATTGTGGGTGTTGGTGACCGGCAGCAGCACCGAGGCCGGCGCGAACTCGCCGTCGGTACGGATCAGCACGAGCTGATCGGGCCCGACCTGCGCCTCGAAGCCGGGGAGGTACTTGCTGGTCCTGTAGATGCCGGGCTCGTACTTGAACGCCATGGGATGCGGGAAGATAGACGACCAACCGCGCCCGGGGGAAGCCCCCGGAGGCGGGGCGAACGGATGGGCCTGCGGGGCTCGCAGCGGCCCGCTGCGGCCCGGTGCGACGGGCGCTGCGGCGCCGGGGCGTGGGCCGGTCGTCGCGAAGCGGCTACGATCGGACGATGCCCCGCCTCCAGGTCCAGGTCCCGTCGCTCGTGTGGCTGGTGCTCGTCGCGTGCGGCGGTGGTGAGCCGACGCCCGATGCGGGCACCGACGCGACGAGTGCGGCGTCCGGCGCCGCGTCGTCGGGTGTCGCGTCGTCGGGCGCCGCCGATGTGTCGAGTGCCGACGCGTCGTCTGCCGAGGCGTCGTCCGCCGACGCGTCGGACTCGGTCGGCTCGGCGTCGTCGGGCGCGGTGTCGACGTCGTCGGACTCGAGCGGCCCGGACCCGGTGGCCGAGTGCGCCGACCCGGACCTGACGTGGCGCACCGGGATGAAGACGTACTACGAGTCGTATCCCGAGCCGGGCAGCGAGGAGTGCATCGAGTTCAACGGCTGCAAGTACCAGGGCCAGTTCGCCGCGTGCGAGAACACGATGCCCGAGCGTTGGGTCGCCGCCCACGATCTCGCCGCGGTGTTCCCCCTCGGCGATCTCGCGCTGCACCGGCTGTGCATCCGCTCCGGCGAGCACACGCTGGTCGTGACCGTGGTCGACACCTGCGCCGACGCCGATTGCGACGGCTGCTGCACCGAGAACCGCGGCGACGCCGACGCGCTCATCGACCTCGAGTCGTACACGGCCGAGCGCTTCGGCGTGGAGGACGGCCCGATCGAGTGGGCTGACCTCGGGCCCGGCGACCCGAGCTTCGATGGTTGTAATTAGCTCTCAGGGGAAGCGGCCCGCTTCCCCCTCCATCCGGGCAAAGCCCGGACGGAGCCTCCCCCTTTCCATCGCTGCGCTCCGTTCACGCCGCGTGGCCGCACGCCGAGTCATCCACCGAGGGTCCAGATCTCGCGGCCCGACTTGAGCTGCTTCTTCGCGATCGCGAAGCCCTCGGCGCCCTCGGACTCGGCGAGTGCGCGCAGCTCGGCGAGGTCGGCGGCGGTGCCGTCGCAGAAGCCGATCGGGCGCGGGTTGTTGGGGGCGCACAGCTGGACCTGGAATTCGCCGTGGTCCCAGCGGGTCTGCGTCGCGTTGTCGTAGGGGTAGATCACGGGCGCGAGACTACGACGGTCGGCGCGGATCTGCGGATGCGTGCACGGCCGTGCGGAATCGCGGCGGCGCAGGCGCGCGCCTGTGCACCTCGCGACACAACGCCGCGGGGAGTCTCCGCTGCGCCGTGCGGGGGAATCCTGCTAGGGTGCTGACCTCGGAGTTCCCCATGAAGTACGTCTCCTGTCGCGCGACGCTCGTCGGCTGTGCCTTGGTCCTGGGGTGCGGCTCCGACTCCAACCCGGCTGCGACCGCGTCGGCGGAGGACAGCGGCGGCACCGGCAACACCACGGTCCCCGCCACCACCGGCACGACCGGTGACACTGCGGCCAGCGCGTCGGCGAGCGCGAGCGTCGGTGACACCACCACCACGACGGGCGCCGACGAGGGCAACGACAGCGGCCCGCTCCCGGTGAAGCTCGACGTGCTCGGGATCCCGGACATCGCGATCGGGGCCTGCGGTGGCAAGGGCGGCGGCTCGAACGATCCCGACTTCTCGTACATCTGGGTGGCGAACAGCGAGGAAGGGACGGTCTCGAAGATCAACACGGTCTCGCTGGAGGAGGAGGGCCGCTACTGGACGCGCGCCGATCCGGCCGGCAGCCCGTCGCGCACCTCGGTGTCGCTCAACGGCGACGTCGCGGTCGCCAATCGCGAGGGCGGCGTCATCAAGATCTCCGCGCGGCTCGAGGGCTGCCCCGAGCCGAACAACACGTCGTCGGGCGCCGGCGACGTGAAGCCGTTCCCCGACGGCTGCGTTGTGTGGTTCACGCCGTTCAACTACACGAGCCAGCGCCCGGTCGCGTGGGCGCCGGGCACGTGGAGCGACATCACCTGTCGCTACGAGGACGAGATGCTGTGGACCTCGGGCGCCCAGGGCGAGGCGGTCGAGGTGCTGCTGTTGAACGGTGAGGATGGCGCGGTGGAGGAGCTGATCCCGATCGTCGGGACGCAGGCCGGCTTCTACGGCATCTACGGTGCCGCCTCGGACGCCGAGGGCAACTTCTGGGGCAGCCAGCTCGGCATCGGCAACCTCGTCCGCGTCGATCGCAACAACTTCGAGTACGAAGAGCACCCGATGGCCCTGAACGGCTACGGGATGACGGTCGACACCGAGGGCCGCCCGTGGACGTGCAGCAACGGCGTCGCTCGCTTCGATCCCGACGACGGCACCTGGCAGACCAACGCCAACGTCGGCGGCGGGGGTGGCTGCATGGTCGACGCCGACGGCCACCTGTGGATCGGTGGCTATGGCAACGGCGGCGGCAACATGATCTCGATCGACACGGAGACCCTCGCCGTCGTCCAGACGATCCCGATCCCCAACTACGTCCACGGCGTCAGCATCGACTTCTACGGCTACGTCTGGGGCGTCACGCTAGGCCAGCCCTTCGCCTATCGCGTCGACCCGGCCGACGGCACCTTCGAGACCTTCGCCGGTCTCACGGGCCCGTACACGTACAGCGACATGACCGGGTGGGCGCTGTCGAACGTCGTCGGCGGCGGGCCGAGCGGTTGATCACTCGTCGGCCAAGCCCACGCTCCGCGCGAACGCCTCCAGCCGCGGTCGCGCGACCGCCAGATCCTCCCGCGTCTTGATCGGCAGGAACCGCGTCTCGCGGTCCACGTCCAAGAACGCGGACGGGGCGAACTCGGTCACCTGACCGATCAGCTGCTCGAACTGCACGACCTCGCGCTCGCCTCCTCCCGGCCACGCGATCTTCTTGCGGACGGCGAACCACGTGAGGCCGAAGTCGCGGTCCATCTCGGCGGCGACGAGCCACAGGGTGTTGGTGTTGAAGTGGGGGAAGTCGGCGAGGTCGGTGCCGACCGGCAAGCGGAAGCCCTCGATGATCGCCGGGCGACCGCCGGGCAGATCCGCCACGCAGCCGCCGGCGTCACCGGCCAAGCGCCGCACGACCTCGACGCTGACCGCCGCGCCGCGACCCGCGGCCTGCAGGTGCGCGCCCAAGACGACGGGATCGAGCGACGCGCCGACGTTGTCGACGTTCGAGATGAGGATGTGCTCGACGCCGCGGCTGCGCAGCGTCGCGAGCGTGCCGCTGCTGCGTAGCCGCGCCAACGTGTCGCCGTGGCCGGGCGCGGCGTACAGCGTGGCGTCGTCGAAGTCCGCGGCCTCGGGCAGGCTCGCCAGCGGCGTGCCGTCGGGCAGCACGCGGGGCATGATCGACTGGCTGAACCAGTAGCGATCGTCCTTGCGCAGGCCGGCCCAGTCGACCGCCTCGACGTGGGCGCGGCTGGTCGCCTCGGTCGCGAAGCTGTGCATGAGCACCACCGGGATCGCACACCCGAGCGTCTCGGCGCGGCGCTCGACCTCGGCGAGCTTCACCGCGAGGAAGCTCGTGCGGCTGTGACCGTCGACGACCGGCACGACCCCCTTCGCGCCGCCGCCGAACCGCGTCGCCATGCCGCCGTTGAGCACGAGCACGGCGACCTTGCCGGCGCGCAGCGCCGCGAGCCCGAGCTCGGCGCGCGCGGCCGCCTCGGGGCCGGTGCTGCTGCGGACGTCGACCGGCGGCACCGCCAGCGGCGTGGGTGCCTTCGCGAGGCGGTTCGCGGCGGGCTCGAGCTCGCCGGTGACGACGCGGCGACACAGATCCGCGAAGGCCTCGCGGTCGAACGCATGATGGGCGACGCTGCTGCGGAGTTCCACGACCAAGGGGTAACACAGCGCCGCGCGCGTGCCCAACGTGTCGCGCGGCTCACCACGCGCGCACCATCGGGGCCCAATCGCGCGGATTCGCGGCGATTTCTGCCGCGTCGCGGAACCGCGGCCACGGCTCGGGTTACCCGGCGACATGCCCGCTGCACTCGCGTCCCTCGGCATGCTGCTCGCCCTGTCGCCCATCGTCGCCGACGACCGCTTGGACACCGCGCACGGCCGCTACGAGCCGTGGGCGGGCACCGATCTCGAGGGGCGACCGCTGTTCATCCACCGCATCGTCGACGACGGCGTGGCGACGGTGCTCGACGTCGCGGACCCGACTCCGCTCGCGGTGCCGGGCAGCGTGCTGCGCGTGCACGGCCGCCGCGACGGGCGACACCTCGCGCTCGACCGGTTCTCCGTCGAGGCCCCGCCGCCCTCGCCCGCGATCGATCCGGCCCCGCTGCCGCCGCGCACGCTCGCGCTGCTCCTGCTCGACTTCGGCGCGGACCCGCTGCCGTTCACGATCGACGAGGCGAGGACGCGCATGTTCGACGCGGCCGACAGCAGCGCGGCGTACTACGCCGAGGCGTCGTTCGGCAAGGAGTCGCTCACCGGCGACGTCTTCGGCACCTACACGATCCCGTGGCCGGGCTCGTGTGACCCGGACGCCATCGCGGCGTCGGCCATCGCGGCGATGGCCGCGGACGGCCACGATCCCACCGCCTATTCGCAGCTCATGTACCTCTTCCCCGGGGGCTGCGACTTCGGCGGGCTCGCGCAGCTCGGAATCCCCGGGCAGCCGGCCCGCGACAGCTGGTACAACGGCTACTTCGATTGCGTCGTCCGCAATCAGGAGGTCGGGCACAATTATGGCATGGTCCACAGCCACTCGTACGAGTGCGCGAGTGGGTCGGCGTTCGAGTCCTGTCCGGGCAACGAGTACGGCAATCCGTACGATCCGATGGGCGGCGGATGTGCGCACATCTCGGCCCACCAGAAGCAATACATGGGGTGGCTCGAGGGCTGCAACATGGTCTCCTCGACCGCCGACGGCCGATTCCAGCTGCTCCCGCTGGAGCTGCCGTGCGACGGGATCCAGGCCCTGCGGCTCCCTGCGTATGACGGCCGGCAATATTACCTCGAATACCGCCAGCCCCTGGGATTCGACGGTGCATTGTCGGGGGTCCTGGTGAACGTCTCGGGGGTCGCCGATTACTATGGGCCGGACGCCTTCGTGCTCACCGGCATCGGCGACGGCGGGTTCCTCCGCGCCGGCGACAGCTACACCGATCCGCAGGGATTGGTCACGTTCACGATCGTCGAATTGCTCGACACCCACGCGGTGATCGACGTCGTGTTCGCCGACGGCGGCGCGGGCGAGCCGACCTGCGAGGGCGGCGGGACGCCCGAGGCCGTCGCGGACGTCTGGGGCGTGCTGGCCTGCGCTGGCGGGCCGTTCCAGGGCGACGCCGAGCCGCCGGTCGTCGCGATCACCAGTCCGACCGACGGCCAGCGCTTCGATCCCGGCGCGTCGTTCACGATCGAGGTCGACGCGAGCGACGACGTCATGGTGTCGCGGGTCTCGTTGTGGCTGGACGGCACGCTGCAGTCGACCCTCACGGCGCCGCCGTGGCAGTGGCCGGTGCAGGACGCACCCGTGGGGACCTTCGAGCTCTACGCTGTCGCCGACGACGGCATCCACGAGGCCCAGAGCGCGATCGTGACGTTCGAGGTGCGCGAGACGGACGCGCCGGGGGCCGACTCGGAGGGCGGCGGCGAGGGCGGGGGCACGGCGGGCGCCGGCACCGACGGCGACGCCGATCCCGCGGGCACCAGCGATGGCGATCCCGCGCTGCCGCCGGGCTTCGGCGGCGCCGACGGGGACGCCGCGGGTTGCGGCTGCCGTGGCGGCGGCACGGGCCCTGGAGCCGCGATGCCCTGGATCGCGTGCGTCGTCGGGTTCGCGCTGCGTCGTCGACGCGGCACCGCCGAAGCCGTGCGGCGCGATCCGAACCGCGCCGCGTGAGCCGAAACCACGACCTCGGGGAACTGGGCGCGAATGCTCGAGCTCCACCGCCACCCATGGGCGACGATGACGTCGATCGCGGCCTTCGCGGCCGTCGCGGGCTGCGTCTCGGCGCCGCCCGGCGAGGCCACCGACGCGACCACGGGCGCGGCCTCGGGCGACGACGCGGGGGTCGGCGGCGTCGAGACCGACGCGGACGCGACCTCGGCGGGCCCGAGCACTGCGTCCGGCGAACCCACGGCGAGCGCGGGCACGGCGAGCACCGCCGCAGACGTCACCGGCGACCCGAGCGGGAGCGACGGGAGCGACGGCAGTGCGCCCGGCGAGGGCTGGACGTTGGTGTGGTCCGACGAGTTCGACGGCGACGCGATCGATCCGACCCGCTGGCAGCACGAGGTGAACTGCTGGGGCGGCGGCAACGGCGAGCAGCAGTGCTACACGGCGAGCCCCGACAACGCGTTCGTCGAGGGCGGCATGCTGCACCTCGTCGCGCGCAGCGGGCCGAGCTCCGGCCCGGCCGTCAACGACGACGATCCGAACTACGACCCGAACGACACGTCGGTGACGCTGCCCTACAGCTCGGCGCGGCTGCGCACGCGCGGCATGGGCGACTGGACGTATGGGCGCGTCGAGGTGCGGGCCCGGATGCCGCAGGGGCAGGGCACGTGGACGGGCGTGTGGATGCTGCCGACCGACGGCGTCTACGGCACGTGGGCGGCGTCCGGCGAGATCGACATCGTCGAGACCGTGAACCTCCACGTCGACGGTGAGGACCGCCTCTACGGCACGCTGCACTACGGCTCGTACTGGCCGGCCAACGTGCACACCGGCGCGGAGTACCGGATCCCCGGCGCCAACCCGGCGGATGACTTCCACGACTACGCGATGGAGTGGGAGCAGGGCGAGATCCGCTGGTACGTCGACGACCACCACTACGCGACCCAGCGCGCCGACGGTTGGTACACGCTCTACGACGACGGCACCGGCCAGATGATCGAGGGGCAGGGCGCCGCGCCGTTCGATCAGTCGTTCCACCTGCTGCTCAACCTCGCGGTCGGCGGCGCGTGGGCGGGCAACGTCAACGCCGGCGGCATCGATGCGTCCGTGTTCCCCCAGGAGATGACGATCGACCACGTGCGCGTGTACCAATGCGCCGCGGACCCCGCGACGGGGCTCGGCTGCGCTACCCTCGGGGACGACGCCGTGCTCGTGCCCGGGATCGATCCGCCACCATGAGCAGCCCGTCGTCGCGACCGCTCGTCCCCGCCCTGCGCCTGGCCCCGCCAGCGACGCTGGTCGATCGGCTGCGCGCGCACGACCGCGACGCGGCGCGCGAGCTGTTCGATCGCCACGCCGACAAGGTCGAGCGCGCCGTCGGATCGGTGATGGGCTTCGACGACGACGTTCAGGATGTCGTGCAGGACGCCTTCGTCGCGGCGCTCGACGGGATCGCGGGGTTCCGCGGCGACGACGACGCGCTGGGCCCGTGGGTGCGGGTCATCGGCGTCCGGCTCGCGCTCAAGAAGCTGCGCTGGCGACGGACGCGACAGTGGTTCGGGTGGGCGGGCTCGGCCCACGTGCCGCGATTGATCGGGCCTGCGCGCACCGACACGCAGGCCGCGCTCGTGCGCGCCCATGCCGTGCTCGAGCAGCTGCCGCTCGGCGAGCGCGTCGCGTTCGGGCTGCGGTTCATCGAGGGGCTCCGCCTCGAGGAGGTCGCGGAGGCGACGGGTGTCTCGCTCGCGACCGCCAAGCGCCGGCTCCGGGGCGCGCGCGCCCGGTTCTCCGCGCTGGCGGCCAGCGACGCGCTGCTGCGCGACTGGCTCGACGAGCCCGACGAGCCCGACGCGCCGCAGCAGGAGGATGTGCCGTGAGCCGAGGATTCGAAGCGCTGACCGCCCAGCTCGCCGCCCAGCACGCGCAGGCCCAGGGGCGCGATCGCGACGCGCGGCACGCCGCGATGCGGGCCGACGTGCTCGCGCGGGCGTTCGCGCCACGCCGACGCAGCGCGCTGCGCTGGTCGATCCCGACAGCGGCGCTGGTCGTGGTCGCGGCCGCGCTCGTGCTCGGCCTCGTTCGGTGGTCGAGCGCGCCGCTGACGTTCCGCGTCGAGGCCGGCGTGGCCGAGGCCGGCGTGCAGGCGTTCTTCGTCACCGACGACGCGCCGCAGACGATGACCTTCTCCGACGGCAGCACCCTCGAGCTCGGGCCGCGCTCGCGCCTGCGCGTGGTGGCGCGGCGCAGCGATGGTGCGGACGTCGTGCTCGAGACGGGGAGCCTCACGACGCGGCTCGCCGACGGCGGCGGCGCGTGGAGCATCGACGCGGGGCCGTATCACGTGGTGGCCGCGGGCGCGGACCTCGAGCTGCGGTGGTCGGCGGACGCCGCGACGCTCGAACTCTCCGCGGCGCGCGGCTCCGTGTCGCTGCGCGGGGCGGCGATCGACGGCGAGCGCGTGGTCGCGATCGGCGAGCGCGTGCAGCTCGGCCCCGAGGTCGCGGCGCCGCCGATCGAGGTCGTGAGCGCACCTTCGCCCCGCGACGTCGCCGAGCCGCCGCCGTCCGCGGCGCCGATCGAAGCCCCGCGCGCGAGCCCGCGTCGGCCCGCCCGCCCATCGCCGCCCGAGGCCGACTGGCGCGCGCTGGCCCGCGCCGGCCGCCACGACGCGGCCCTCGACGCCGCCAAGGGGCAGGGCTTCGCCGCGCTGTGCAAGACGCTCGACGCCGACGGCCTGCTGCAGCTCGCGGATGTCGGGCGCTACGGCGGCGACGTTGCCCGGGCGCGCGAGGCCCTGCTCGCTCTGCGCAAGCGCTTCGCCGGCAGCGATGCGGCGGCGACCGCCGCGTTCGACCTCGGGCGGCTCGCGACGGGCGAGGCGGCGCGCTGCACCACGGCCGTGACCTGGTTCGAGACGTATGTCCGCGAGCGGCCGCGCGGCGCCATGGTCGACGCGGCGCGTGAGCGCATCGCCGAGTGTCGAGGGCCGTGAGCATCGCCGCGTTGCTGTGGATCGCGCTCGCGTCGTCGGGCCCCCCGGCCGACGGGGTGGTCGCAGCCGAGCCGGTCGCCGCCGAGGTCGACGTCGGCGACCGCGTCGTGGTGGTCCGCAACCCCGATCCCGATCTCGACGCGCGCCTGCTGGCCGAGCTGCGCTTCCTCGGGTTCACGTCGGAGGTCGTCGATGTCCCGGTGCCCCGCGACGTCGCCGCGCTGCACGACCTCGCGCGGGTGCACGACGCCGCGGCCGCGATCGCCATCCACGACGGGGGCGATCGCGTGACCGTGTGGATCGGCGATCGCGTCACCGGCAAGTCGGTCGCGCGCGCGCTCGACCCGACCCAGCCCGATCGCGCCCGGGAGATCGCCGTGCGCACC
This sequence comes from Deltaproteobacteria bacterium Ga0077550, assembly GCA_001464385.1. Taxonomy (GTDB): domain Bacteria; phylum Myxococcota_A; class Polyangia; order Nannocystales; family Nannocystaceae; genus Xiheibacterium; species Xiheibacterium aquaticum. The sequence continues at coordinate 38,476 of LNFB01000269.1, forward strand.
GTCGAGCTGCTCCGCGCGAGCCTCGTGGAGCTGCAGCACGTGCCGGCGGCCCCCGAGGCCGAGGTCGCGTCGTCGCCGACGATCGAGCGCACGCTGTCTGCCCTCGTGCGCGCGCGGCTGGTCATCGCAGCGATGGGAGCAGCAGGCGGTGCGCCCGGCGGGCTGGGCGTGATGGGCCACGTGCGCGCGGCGGTGCGCTACGCCCCGCATCGCCACGTCGGCGTGGTGCTCTCGGGCACCGCGCCGCTGCACGCGGCGGAGGTCCGGGGCCCCGAGGGCCGCGCCGACGTGTACGCGGGGTGGATCGGTCTCGGCCCATGGTTCGGCCTTCGCCGCCGCGACGCGAGGGCGCTGCCCGATCTGTCGCTCGCCGTCGGCCCGGCGTTCGTCGACATGCGGGGCCACGCCGCGGCCGGTCGCACCAGCGCCCACGCACGGGTCGTCGACGCGATGTTCGAGGCCACCGCGGGGCTCGACGTCGTGCTGTCGCGGCGCATCCGTTTGCGCCTCGAGGCCAGCGCGGGCACGTGCGCGCGCACGGTCCGGGTGCGCTTCTCCGATCGACCGGTCGCGACGTGGTGTCGCCCCCATGCGCTCGGGGCGATCGGACTCGGAGTCGTCGCATGGTGAGACGTTCCGTCGCGCTCGCCGCACTCGGGGTCTGCCTGGCCTGCGGCTTCGCGGATGGGCACCCGATCGTCGGCGGCGACGGTGGCACGGGGTCGCCGACCACCGGTGGCACGGGCACCGGGACCGTGCCACCGACGTCGTCGAGCGGTCGCGTCGAGACCACGGACGATGCGGGCGTCGAGACCTCGAGCACCGGCACAGCGGCGACGTGCGCGTGCCCAGAGCTCGCGCCCGGCGAGCGCTGCCTGCGGGTCGTCAACGAGTGCGCCGAGCCGGTGTGGGCCGGGGCCTCCGGCGAGTCCGAACCGGCCGACGCCCTCGCCGCGGTCGGTGCGCTCGCGCCGGGCGAGTGCGTCGCGGTCGCGTTCTCGGCGATCACGGGCGGTCGCGCGTGGGGCCGCTTCGGCTGCGTCGACGACGTCTGCGAGACCGACGGCGGTGCCGGCCGCGGCACTCTCGTGCAGTTCACCCTCGCGGCGGCGGGCGCCGACGTCTACGACGTGAGCCTCGTCGACGGCTTCGATCGCCCGATGGCGATGGTGCCCGTCGGCGACGACGCGCGCGTGTGCGAGGCGGCGAGCTGCGCCGCCGATCTGCGCGCGGTGTGCCCCGAGGGGCTCGTCGAGCCCGACGCCCCGGGCGAGCCCGCGTGGTGCCGCAGCATCTGTCGCGCCTGTGCGATGTGCGAGGCGTGCACCGACTGCGCGGCCATCGACGGGACCTGTGACACGTGCGCTGCGGTCTCCGACGTGTGCTGCACGGGCCTCGGCTGCGAGAGCAACGAGATCACCGAGCTGTGGCACAGCCTGTGTCCCGACGCGATCACTGTCGCGGGCGAGCCGTCGTTCGTCTGCGATCGTCGGACCGACTTCGACGTCGTGTTCTGTCCGTGACCGATGCCGCGCGCTGCCAGGGTCACTCGTTGCAGCCGCGACGGTACGCGCCGCTGGGCGGCTCGTCCTTCACGAGGCCGTCGAAGCCGGCGGCGGCGTGGGTGCTGCATGCGGCGTCGGGATCGACCGAGCCCATGTAATCGACGGCGAACACCGCCTTGTCCGCGGCGATGAACGGCTGCAGCGTGTCGCATTCGTCGTACTCGGCGCACTCCTCGGGGAGCGCCCAGTCGAACGCGTCGACCAGTGCGTCCACCGCCCCGGGTTGATCGTGGCCGTTCTTCATGCCGACCGACAGCCCGCGATCGTGGGCGGCGGCTGCGACCGCCTGGTACCACGAGATCTGATCGTCCAGCGTGATGTCGAAGCCGGGGCCGTTGTCGAGCGGGTTGTTCTGGTCGGGCTCGACGCCATCGCACCCGAGCCGCACGGCCAGGTCGAGCCGCGCCCAGACGATCGGCGCGAACGCATCACGGATGCCCTCGCGGATGTCGAGCCAGCGCTCCTCGTCCCAGCCGGTGTTCCAGCCGATCACCGAGCCGTCCTCCGGGGCGCTGCCATCGGGGATGTCGGCGATGTCGGCGTGGTAGCCCGGGAACGCCGAGGCGTCGGGGCGGTAGTGCTCGTATGCGCCGGTGTCGACGTAGCAGATCACGATGGCCCGCGGCGTGCGGGCGTGGAGCTCGTCGATCGTACCGGCGAGTGGACCCGCGGGCACGTCGATCTTCACCCCGGACGGATGCTCGAGGTACGAGCCCTCCGTCGCGAGGTCGAAGAGATCGAGATCGTACATCGAGCGCGCCACGCTGACGTCGTACGGCTCGGTGATCTGCCAGTCCCAGTCCGCGTGCTCGCCAGGCTGCGGCGTCCACCACTCGGCGCCGCCCGAGCCGCCTGCGCCGGACGCGTCGTCTTCGCCGCCCGTCCCATCCGCAGCGCTGCCGGTCGCGGTGTCCGCGTTCGCCGTCGCAGCTGCGGTATCATCGCCCGAGCCCGCGGCGCCTGCACCCGCGTCGCCGCACGCGGCGAGCGCGGAGGGCAAGAAGACACGCGGCAGGAGAGCGCCGTCGACGAGGGGCATGCGTCCGCCCATCGTCGACGATCTTCGCCGCCCTGGCGAGACGTGTCAGCCAAAGTGATAGGCGCTGACGCGCATCCCGAAGACCTGGCCGTCGAAGGCCGTGCGGCCGACGTCGTCGCCGGCTGCGCCCGCGATCACCATCAACGGCAACAGGTGCTCCTCGCGCGGGTGCGCCTGTCGGGCCGCGGGTGCGCGGCTCCACTGCGCGAGCGCACGATCGCGATCGACCTTCGGCGCGGTCGAGGTCTCGCGCAGCCACGCATCGAACGTCTCGGCGGCGGTGCGCGCCCGCGGATCGCCGAAGCCGCGCATGTTGTGATACGACATCCCGCTGCCGACGATGAACACGCCCTCGTCGCGCAGCGGGGCGAGCGCGCGACCCATCGCGAGGTGCTGCTCGGGATCGAGGCCCTTCACCAGCGACAGCTGGATCGTCGGCACCTCGGCGTTCGGGTAGGTGAGCTTGAGCGGCACGAAGGTGCCGTGGTCGAAGCCGCGGGCCGGATCGTCCGCGCTGTCGAAGCCCGCCGCCGCGAGCAGGGCACGCACGCGCGACGCGAGGGCCGGCGCGCCGGGGGCCGGCCAGGTGATCCGGTACGACTCGGGCGGGAAGCCCGAGTAGTCGTAGAGCATCGGCGGATGCTCGGACGTCATCACCGTCGGCACCGACGCCTCCCAGTGCGCGGAGACGACGAGCAGCGCGGTGGGCTTGGTCGCGGGCAGGGTGGCGAGCTCGCGCAGGTAGGTCGCGAGCGCGTCGAGCTCGGCGCGATCGAGCCCCATCTCGACGAATGGCCACGGTCCCCCACCGTGCGGGACGTAGGCGACGGGCATGCGCTGCGTGGTGGCGGTCATGGTCGGATCCTCTCGCGTGGGCGACAACGTGCGCTCGGAGCAGCCGGCCGCAACCGCGGCGGCGCCGGCGAGCGAGCCGACGAGGATCTGGCGGCGGTTGGGCCCTCGGTGCTCCACGGCGTGCAGACGAGCCTACGCGGGCCCGCGCGGCGATGCACGGTGCGCCGGGGGCATCGCGGCGCAATACACTGTTGCGCCGACGCGACTGGCGACGCTCAGTCGTGCCCGCGATCCCAGAGCACGCGCAGCTCGAACGGCACCGCGGTGAACGGCTCGAGCAACGCGGTCTCGTCGTCCCCCCAGGTGCCGACGAGTCGGTACCCCTCGCCGTCGAGGCGGAGCACCTCGAGCGTGCGGGCGCTCGGATCGACGAGCCACACGTGGGCGACCCCCTCGCGAGCGTACACGGGGAGCTTCGCCCCGCGATCGAAGCGCGCTGTGGACGGCGACAGCACCTCGGCGAGCCAGTCGGGCGCGAGCGTGTGGTACGGCTGCGCGGGGACCCTCGGCATCCGCGTCGTCCGCCAGCCGGCGATGTCGGGCACCACGATGTCCGGCTCGACGCCGAGGTGCAGCTCGGGCTCGACGAGGAAGATCCAACCACCCGGCCCGCCGCGCCCGTGCCGGAACGCCGGGTTTAGACCGGCGGCGAGCTCGGTGGTGACCTGGGCATGCAGCAGGCCCGGTCGCGGCTGTGTGTGCAGCACGCCGTCGACGACCTCGGCCACGAGGGGCGCGCCGACGGCGAGGACGTCCTCGTACGTGAAGCGCCGATGGGCTGCGTCGACCATGGTCGACTCCAGCGTAGCACCCGCGACGCCGCCGACGAGAGTCGCCGACTAGAACGGATCGATCGCGCGACCACCGGTGGGCATCGCGCCCATCGGCATGCCGTTGCCCACGGTCACCGCGGTGGGTCGTGCGGGCGCGGGGGCCACGGTCTGCTCGAGCGGCGCCGCGTCCTCGCGGAGTTCGGTGGCGCGGGGTCGGGTCGGCGCATCGTCGTCGAGGATGATGACGTCGTCATCGTCGTCGTCGTCGAGATCGGCGTCGTCCTCGAAGGCGAGCTCGGTCCGGGTCGACGCGAGCACGGGCTCGTCCCGCTTCGGCGACGACATCGACTCGCGGGCGACGCTCGCGGGCGTCGGGCGCAGGGCCGGCGCGGCGGGATCCGACGTGAACCACAGGCCACCGACCAAGGCGATCGCGATCGCCGCGGCGCCGAGCAGGCTCGCGGCCCACCGCTTGGGCTCGATGCGCCGCTCCATCAGCGTCGGCTGGGCGAGGTACGTCTTGCGGCGCGGGGCCATGCGCGAGCGCCGACGACGCGGCGCGCCGAAGGCCTCGATCGCCTCGATGACGCCGCGTGGCGTCGGGGCCGGGAGCACGAGCACGTCGCCCGCGGCGTCGGGATCGAGGGCCTCGCGCAGCCGCGATCGGGTGCCGCGATCGGTGCCGTCGGGGGTCCAGACGACGCGCAGCACGTCGGCGCTCGCGGGGAGTTGCAGGCCCGCGCGGGCCTCGGCGCCGGTCAGCAACGCGACGTCGTAGCCACGTGTGAGCAGCGCGTCGACGATGCAGCACGCCGCGGGTCGCAGCTCGTCGGCGCAGAACAGGCGCACACGGCGATCACCCGCGCGCCACGCCTCCTGCATGACTGCGGCGGCGAGCATTCGTTGGGTCACAGGGCGAGACGTCACGGTCCGCGAGGTTGGCCGATGCGGGTGCGCGGGCCAAAAAACTGGCGGCGGGGTACTGGGCACGCGGTCAGGGACGGGGCACGGGTTACGGGGACGGGCGGGCACGGGTACGGGCACGGGCACGGGCACGGGCACGGAGCAGCGTTGGGGGGAACGCTGCGCGTTCTTCCCCCAACGCTGCTATCATCCGCCACCCGGTCCGAGCCGCCAGCCGTGTCGGGCGCGAGCGCGCCCCCTGCAGGCGATCACCACGCCGACCGCAAGTTCCCCCACCTCATCGAGACATTCGCACGTGGCACAATCCGTCATCGTCGTCAACGCAGACGGCCCCGACAAGCGGGTCGCACTCATCGAACACGGGATCCTGTCCGAGCTCTACCTCGAGCGCGAGCGCGCCCGCGGCACGGTCGGCAACGTCTACAAGGGCCGCGTGCTCCGGGTGCTCCCCGGCATGCAGGCCGCCTTCGTCGACATCGGCGAGGAGAAGGCCGCGTTCCTCTACGCCGGTGACATCGCCCGGCCGAGCGACGGCACCGTCACCGAGGGCGACGAGGATCTCGGCGAGGGCGGTCTGCCCCAGCGCCGCGGCAAGGCCCCCGACATCGCGACCCTCGTGCGCCCCGGCCAAGAGGTCCTGGTCCAGGTCGTCAAGGATCCGATCTCCAACAAGGGCGCCCGCATCACCTCGTACATCTCGCTGCCCGGCCGCAACGTCGTGTTCATGCCGACGGTGAGCCACATCGGCATCTCGCGCCGCGTCGGCACCGAGCGCGACCGCCGTCGCCTGCGGCGCCTCGTCGAGCAGGTCCGGCCGCCGGGCGCCGGCTTCATCGTCCGCACCGTCGCCGAGAACGCGACCAACGGCCAGGTGCGGGCCGACATGGACTATCTGCTCAAGCTCTGGGCCAACATCAAGGCCAACGAGCGGCTGCACCGCGCGCCGGTGCTGCTGTACCGCGACCTCGACCTGGTGCTGCGGATCGTCCGCGACAACCTGAGCCCCGATCTCGATCGCGTCATCACCGACGATCGCGCCCAGCACGAGCGCCTCAGCCGCTTCGTCAAGGCGTTCCTCCCCGACTATGCCGAGAAGATCGAGCTGTACGAGGGCCGCGAGCCGATCTTCGACGGCTACGGCATCGAGGCCGAGATCGACCGCGCGCTCGAGCGCCAGGTCACCTTGAAGAGCGGCGGCACGCTGATCTTCGACCAGGGCGAGGCGCTCACCGCCATCGACGTCAACACCGGCAAGTTCGTCGGCTCCAAGGGCAAGACCCTCGAAGAGACGATCACGCAGACCAACCTCGAGGCCGCCGACGAGATCGCGGATCAGCTCCGGCTCCGCAACCTCGGTGGTCTCATCATCATCGACTTCATCGACATGGACCGCGAGTCCAACCGTCGCAAGGTCTACCGCAAGCTGCAGGACGCGCTGCGCAAGGATCGCGCGAAGGCCCACATCACCAAGATCAGCGAGATGGGCCTGGTCGAGATGAGCCGCAAGCGCACGCGCGAGAGCCTGCAGCGCATGCTCACCTCGCCGTGCTCGTCGTGCAACGGCAAGGGCTACACCAAGAGCACCGCGACGGTCGCGTTCGAGATCCTCCGCCACATCCGTCGCGAAGCGGCGCACATCCCCGGCGACGCGATCCTCGTCAACGTCAACCCCGAGGTCGCCGACCTCATGCGCGGGCCCGAGTCGGTCGCGGTCGACGAGACCGTGAAGCGGATCCAGCGCGCGATCGAGATCCACGCCCGCAAGGGCTTCCACGTCGAGCACTTCGAGGTGAAGGGCAAGACGCCGGGCAAGAGTGGCAGCTCGGGCGGTCGCGGGCGCGACGGTGACGACGACTGATGCATGACGACGGCCCCGAGCGCCGTCGCGCCGAGCGCGTGCCGGTGAACGCCGAGTTCGGCGCGATGCCGGCGATGGTCTACGTCAGCGACCTCTCCGAGCACGGGGTCTTCGTGCACACCGAGCGGCGGATCACGATCGGCACCGTGGTCCACGTCCGCTTCACGGTGCTGCTCGACGATCCCGTGGTCATCAGCGCGCGGGGGCGGGTCGTCCGCCACCAGGACGACCCGGCGGGCCTCGGAATCGAGTTCACGCGCGTGGCGCCGGAGATGGTCCTGCGCCTGGGTGACATCGTCACGCAGCAGCGGCCGCGCGACCTGCTCGTGCCCTCGGCCTCGGCGCCGGCGGTCGAGCCCCGCCGCGCCACCACGGTGCCGCCGTCACCCGCTGGCAACACGCGGGTCACCAAGCCACCCATCGAGCCGCCGGGCGACACCAAGGTCGTGACCGCCCCGGCGCCGCCGCCCGACGCCGAGGCGTTCGACGTCAGCCAGACCCTGGTGAAGCTCCAGGCGGTCGACGTGGAAATCCTCGACGACGACGACGACTTCGATCACGATTCCGACACGAGCGGCCCGGCAGGGCGACGACGATGAGCATCGGGAAGCGACTGTTGGATCTCGCGCGCGCGAGCCTCACCGATTTCCGCACCGCGTTCGATCGCGACGAGGATCGCGAGCTCCTCGACGCCCAGCGCGAGGCGGCCCGCGACGCCGAGGCCGAGCGCGCGCGCGAGGACGGCGAGGCGGGCGACGACGCGACCGTCGGGGCCCGCGCGGGTCGCAGCGCGCGGCGCTTCAAGGACGCCGCCGAGGAGGCCTGGGATCGCGCCTTCGAGGCGGCCCGCGCCCGTGCCGGGGTCCGCGGCGCGCCGCCGGCCGATCCCGCCGCCGATCGCCGCCGTTGGTACAAGACCCTCGAGCTCGAGCCCGGCGCCGATCTGCAGCAGGTGCGCCGCGCCTATCGACGCCTGATGAAGCAGTACCACCCGGACCGCTTCGCCAACGATCCCGAGAAGCTCGAGGTCGCCACGGCGGTGACCCGCAAGCTGACCGAGGCCTACAACGGCCTCACCGCGCTCCTCGGGGGCTAGGACGACACCATGGCACGAGTGAAAGGTCGCCGCGACGCGACGACGGCGCGGTTCGATCGCCACGCGTACTACGAGCGCGCGGTGCAGGACCCGGAGAACGACGCGGCCATGCTCGCGAAGCTGTTCCGGCGCTACCGCACCCGCGTGCCGATGCGCCTGCGCGAGGACTTCTGCGGCACCGCGACCCTGTCGGCGCACTGGGCCCGCGCGCAACCCGGGCGCACGGCGATCGGCGTCGACCTCGACGGCGCGACGCTCGAGTGGGGCCGCAAGCACCACCTGCCCGGCGTCGAGGCGCGGGTCGAGCTCGTGCAGGGCAACGTGCTCGACGGCGAGGGCGCCAAGGCCGACATCGGCTGCGCGATGAACTTCAGCTACAGCGTGTTCAAGACCCGCGAGGCGCTGCGCAAGTACTTCGAGGTCGCGCGCAGTATGTTGGTGAAGGACGGCGTGTTCGTGCTCGACGCGTGGGGCGGCTGGGGATCGATGAAGCCCGAGCGCGAGCGCAAGCGCGTCGGCAACTTCTACTACGAGTGGGAGCAGGTGCGGTTCGATCCGTTGACCAACGAGATCCTCTGCCACATCCACTTCGAGCTCGCCGGCGGCATCCGCATGGATCGCGCGTTCACCTACGACTGGCGGCTGTGGACCGTGCAGGAGCTGCGCGAGCTGCTGCTCGAGGCCGGCTTCTCCAAGGTCCACGCCCTGTGGGAGCGCACCGACGCCGACGGCGACGACACCGGCGTGTTCTACGAGCCGCGTCGCATCGACAACCAAGAGAAGTGGTGGACCTACGTCGTCGCCGAGCGGTGACGTCGCTGCCCGACCGCAACCGCCGAGGACCCCGTGGCATCCAGCAAGACCCCCCGAACGAAGACCAAGGCCAAGTCGAAGACCAAGGCGAAGGCCAAGGCCAAGCCGACGATGGCGCAACTCGCCGACAAGCACGTGCTCTACCAGGGCTCGGTGCAGGTCCCCGAGGCCGACATCGCGATCTTCGACGACATCTTCAGCAAGATCCGCGGCCGTCGCCCGATGACGATGCGCGAGGACTTCTGCGGAACGGCGTACCTGTCGTGCACGTGGGTGGCGAGCCACCCCAAGCGCCGCGCGATCGGCATCGACCTCGACCGGCCCACGCTCGACTGGGGCGAGCAGCACAACGTCGCGACGCTGCCTCCCGCGGCCCGCAAGCGGCTGCAGCTCATCCAGGGCGACGTCCTCGACGGGCTGGGGGATCGCACCGAGCTGACGTGCGCGCTGAACTTCAGCTACTCGGTCTTCAAGACCCGCGATCTGCTGCGCCGCTACTTCGAGACCGTGCGCGAGCGCCTCGTCGACGACGGCGTCTTCATCACCGAGCTGTACGGCGGCACCGAGGCCATCGTCGAGCTCGAGGAGGAGCGCAAGTGCAAGGGCTTCGTGTACGTGTGGGAGCAGGCCCGGTACAACCCGATCACCCACGACGCGCTCTGCCACATCCACTACCGCTTCAAGGACGGCTCGCGGATCGACAAGGCCTTCACGTACGACTGGCGGCTGTGGACGATCCCCGAGCTGCGCGAGCTGCTGCTCGAGGCCGGCTTCCGCAAGGTCGAGATCTGGTGGGAGGGCGTCGACGAGGACGGCGACGGCACCGGCGAGTACCGGCCCACGGAGTACGAGGAGAACCAGGAATCCTGGCTGGTCTACGTCGTCGCGCAGCGGTAGGGCCATGGCGCAGGCAACCCAGTCCGCCGAGGTCGACGTCGAGATCGCGATCCTCGGGGCGGGCTTCGCCGGCCTGTGCATGGGCATCGCGCTGCAGCGCGACGGTCAGCACGACTTCGTGATCCTCGAGCGCGCCACCGAGGTCGGCGGCACCTGGCGTGACAACCACTACCCCGGTGCGGCGTGCGACATCCCCTCGCACCTGTACTCGCTGTCGTTCGCGCCCAAGCCCGACTGGTCGCGCGTGTACCCGACGCAGCCCGAGCTGCACGCGTACCTGCGGCAGCTCGCGGAGGACCACGGCCTGCGCTCGAAGATCCGCACCGGCCACGACCTGCTCGGCGCCGACTTCGACGACGCGCGCGGGATCTGGCGCCTGACGACGTCGGCGGGGGTGATCACCGCGCGCAAGGTGGTGTCGGGCACGGGCGGCCTGTCCGAGCCCAAGGACCCCGAGCTCCCCGGCCTGGCGCGCTTCGCCGGCACCACCTTTCACAGCGCTGCGTGGAACCACGGCTACGATCTGGCCGGCCAGCGCGTCGCGGTGATCGGCACCGGCGCCTCCGCCGTGCAGTTCGTCCCCGAGATCGCGCCCGTGGTGGGTCACCTCGACGTCTACCAGCGGACGCCCAACTGGGTGATCGAGCGCGGCGATCGTCCGTACGGTCGCGCCGCGCAGTGGATGTTCCGCCACGTCCCCGGCCTCCGCGCGGGCTACCGCGCCGCGCTGTACTGGAAGCACGAGGCGCGCGTCCTCGCGTTCGTCGTGCACCCGGCCTTGATGCGATTCCCCCAGCGCGCCGCGGTGCGCCACATCGAGGCCCAGGTCGCGGACCCGGCGCTGCGCGCCCGCGTGACCCCCGACTACGCCTTCGGCTGCAAGCGCGTGCTGATCTCCAACGACTGGTACCCGGCGCTGCAGCGAAGCAACGTCGAGTTGGTCACCTCTGGCATCCGCGAGGTCACGCCCGCGGGCATCGTCGACGCCACGGGCAAATCGCGGCCCGTCGACTGCATCATCTTCGCCACCGGCTTCTACGCGACGAAGAACCCGATCGCCGCGCGCATCCGCGGCGTCGGCGGGCTCAGCCTCGCCGAGGCGTGGAAGGACGGCGAGGAGGCCTATCTCGGCACGCTGGTGCGCGGCTTCCCCAACTTCTTCTTCATCGTCGGGCCCAACACCGGGCTCGGCCACAACTCGATGGTCTTCATGATCGAGACCCAGGTCGCGTACATCCAGCGCCTGCTCGCGCTGATGGCCGACGCCGACGCGGCGCGGCTCGAGGTACGCGCCGACGTGCAGGCCCGCTTCAACACGGCGCTGCAGCAGCGGCTGTCCGGCTCGATCTGGGCGACGGGTTGCAAGAGCTGGTACCAGCACGACAGCGGCAAGATCACCGCGTTGTGGCCGGGCTTCACGTTCGAGTTCTGGCGCCGGACGCGGGTGTTCGACGCCGCGGACTACGAGCTCGGATCCTGACGCTCACCACTCGCAGCCCATGGACGCGGTCGCCTGGCGGGCGGCGTCCATCGCTGCGATGCAGGCGGTCTGCAGCTGATCGCGGGCGGGCCCCGCGGCCGCCTCGCGCCACGCGACGAGGGACTGCTCCATCGCCGCGTTCATCTGCGCGCGCGCGGCCTCGGGGACCTTGTCGGCGATGCAGCGTCGGTACTTGGTGACGTAGTCGTCGCACGCGGCGACCCCGGTCCCCGACACGCTGCCCGGCGTCACCCGTGCTCCGCGCTCCCACGTGGTGAGCACCGCCGTGCCAGCCGCGTCCCAGTCGGTCCACTCGCCGTGCTCGACGCCGTCGACGAGCACGCCCTTGCGCAGCGGTGCGCCGCCGGGCCGGAACGTCTTCAGCGCGACCGCACCATCTCGCCGATGCGCGCGCTCGGTCGCGGGCTTGCCGTCGGCAAAGTACTCGACCCACGTGCCCGTGGGTTTGCCGTGGTCGTAGTGCGCCTCGGCGCGCAGCACCCCGCCGTCGTAGTAGGTCCGCCACGGGCCGTGCTTCTCGCCGGCGTCGTAGCTGCCCTCGAGCCGCAGCCCGCCGTCGGGGAAGCGCTCGACGACGGGACCGTGGGGGCGGCCGTCCGGGCGCGTGCACGTCCCTCGATCCGCGGCGGTGACGAGCGTCGTGCCCGGCGGGCAGCGCACGGCAGCGGCACCCGGTACGGCGTTGTCGGGGCGCGCGCTCGAGCTGCGCGCCGATCGGCAGCCGCCCGTCGCAGCGAGCAGGATCGCCACCACCCACGTCGAGCATCGCGCGTCGATCGGCATCGTCGGTGCGGAGAGTCTATCAGGCCGCGGTGTCGTCGGTCGTGCGGACGTGGCAAGGTGCTCCGGACATGCCGAACCTGCGCCTGGTGATCGCGAACAAGAACTACTCGTCGTGGTCGATGCGGCCGTGGGTGCTCTTGCGCCAGGCCGGCATCGAGTTCGAGGAGATCCTCGTCCCGTTCGACACCGAGGCGTGGGCGGGCCGCATCCCGACGCTGACGCCGACGGGGCAGGTGCCGGTCCTGTGGATCGACGACGAGCCGGTGTGGGATTCGCTGGCGATCGCCGAGGCGGTCGCGGAGCTGTTCCCCGCCGCGGGCCTGTGGCCGGCCGACGCCCGCGCGCGCCGTCGCGCGCGATCGATCGCCGCCGAGATGCATGGTGGGTTCGCCGAGCTGCGCAAGCGCATGCCGATGAACATCGCCGCCGATCTGCGCGGACACGGCCGCACGCCCGAGGTCGAGCGGAACATCGAGCGCATCGTCGCGATCTGGACCGAGTGCCGCGAGGCCGCGACCGGAGGGCCGCTGTTGTTCGGCCACTTCACGATCGCCGACGCGATGTACGCCCCGGTCGTGACCCGCTTCCACACCTACGGCGTGTCGCTGCCGCCCGTCGCTGCGGCCTACGCCGAGGCCGTGCGCGTGCTGCCGTCGGTGCGCGCCTGGACCGAGGCCGCGCTCGCCGAGGACGCCTTCGTGGCCCACGACGAGCCCTATCGCACCGCCCCGCGCTGACGCGGCTCGCGGTCGCGGTACCCTGCCGTCGCCTTGCACGACCTCGATCTCGACTTCGTCCGTGCCCAGTTCCCGGCGCTCGCCTCCGACACCGTCTTCCTCGAGAACGCCGGCGGGTCGCAGACCCTCGCCGCGGTCGCGGATCGCATCCGCGACTACCTGCTCACCACCAACGTCCAGCTCGGGGCGAGCTACGCGGCGTCGCAGGCCTCCACGGCGCGCGTGCGCGAGGCGGCCCGCGAGACCGCCGCGTTCGTCGGCGCGAGTGACCCCGAGTGCGTGATCCTCGGCCCGTCGACGACGCAGCTGTTGAACAACCTCGCGCTGGCGATGCAGGGCGGGCTCGTGCCCGGCGACGAGATCGTGGTCAGCGCAGCGGATCACGCCGCGAACGTCGGCTGCTGGCGGCGCTTGGCCGCGCGCGGCATCGTCGTGAAGACCTGGCCCATCGATCGCGACACCTGGCGGCTCGAGCCGGCGGGCCTGCTGCCGCTGCTCGGCCCGCGCACCAAGCTCGTCGCCTTCACCCACGTCTCGAACCTGCTCGGCACCATCCACGACGTCGCCGGCCTGACGCGCCTGGTCCACGAGCACGGCGCGCGCGTGGTCGTCGACGGCGTCGCCTTCGCCCCGCACCGCGAGGTCGAGGTCGAGGCGTGGGACGTCGACTACTACGTGTTCAGCTTCTACAAGGTCTTCGGCCCGCACGTCGCGGTGCTCTACGGCAAGCGCGAGTGCCTCGAGCGGCTCGACACCATCAACCACGACTTCATCACCGAGCTGCCGTACCGGCTGCAGCCGGGCAACCTCAACTTCGAGCTGGCCCACGGGCTCGGGGGCATCTACGCGTACCTCGACGCGCTCGGCGGCCGCTGCCCAGGGGCCGGGTCTCCGAAGTCGCGGGCATTCGCGGCCATCGCCGCCCACGAGGAGCGCCTCGCGGCGCCGTTGCTGGCCGCGCTTGCGGCCCGGCCCGGCGTCACGATCTTCGGCGATCGTCGTCCGCTGCGCGACGTCCGTGTGCCGACGATCAGCTTCGCCGTCGCCGGTCGCACCGCCGAGTCGATCGTCCGCGCGGTCGATCCCTCCGGCATCGGCATCCGCCACGGCGACTTCTACGCCAAGGCCCTCGCGGCCGAGCTCGGCGTGCCCGACCGCGAGGTCGTGCGGGTGTCGATGGTCCACTACAACACGCCCGACGAGATCGAGCGGTTGATCGCGGTGCTCGACCGCGTGCTGTGAGCGACGCGCCCGCCGATGACCACGCGGTGCTCGACCGCGTGCTGTGAGCGGCGCCGATCAGCAGCCGCACTCGGTCGCGATCTCGGCGCAGACGTCGTCCCACTCGACGGCGCAGCAGAAGTCGTCGATCTGGCACACGCAGTCGGCGATCTGCGGGTCGGCGCAGCCGGGCGCGCCGGTCGGCGCACAGCAGTCGCCACCCATCGCGCCGCCGTCGGTGCCGCCGGTGCCGCCGGTGCCGCCGTCGTCGGGGGGCGGCTCGGCGCCCGGGCACGGTTCGGCGCACTCGCCGACGATCGACACGCACGTCTCGTCCCACTGCTGCGTGCAGCAGAAGTCGTCGATCTGGCAGACGCACATCTCGACGTTGGGATCGTTCGCGCAGCCGGGCGCGCCCGCGGGCGTGCAGCAATCGCCACCCACCGGCGGCTGCGGGGGCGGCTGCGGTGCGTCGCCGCCGTCCGCGTCGGTCGGATCGTCGGGCGCGGGATCGGTCGCGTTGGGATCCGACGGATCGGGATCCTCGGGGATCGGCCCGGCGCCGCCGTCCTCGGTGCCGCTGTCGCCGGCGGTGTCGTCCACGGCGTCGTCATCACCCCCGCCGGCCTCGCCGGACGGCCCGTAGAACGGTGACTGCGACGTGCTCGATCCGGCGTCGCCGCCGGCACAGCCCACCAGGCCCAACACCACGAGGATCGCGTTCGTCTTGCTGCGCATTCGGTCGCCCCACGGCGCCCGCGCGCCATGGGGGTCGTTGCCCGGCGCAGGCCAGAGGTTCCCCGCGCGCCTCGTCAGGCGTCTGCGCGGGCTTCGGCGTGGGCGGCGAGGGTCGCCACGGCGGCCTCGGCGTCCATCGACGCGACCAGCTCGTGCGCACCGGCCTGCGTGACGATCGCGCGGACGAAGTCGCCGGGCCGACCGGTGCCGTCGGTGAGGATCACCTTGCCGTCGATGCCCGGGGCCTGGCCCTCGTGGCGACCGTCGAGCAGCAGCTCGCTCTCCTCGGAGGGACCGTCGATCATCACGCGGAGCTCGCGACCGACGAGCGCCGCGTGCTTGCGCGTGCGGATCTCCTCCTGAAGCTCCATCAGCGCGGCCGCGCGCTGCTCGGCGCGTCGGGCCAGCACGCGGCTGGGCAGCAGCGCCGACGCGGTGCCCTCTTCGCGCGACCACGGGAACACGCCGAGGTGATCGATCTCGCCCTCGGCGATGAAGTCGTACAGGCGCTGGTAGGCCTCGTCGGTCTCGCCGGGGTGGCCGACGAGCATCGTCGTGCGCAGCCAGACGTGGGCGTTGCCCACCTTCGCCGGATTGCGGAGATCCTCGACCAGCTCGCGCACCCGCTTCTCGCCGTAGCCGCGGCGCATCTTCTTCAGGACGTCGCTGTCGATGTGCTGCATCGGTACGTCGAGGTACGTCGCGACGCGTGGCTCGCCGGCGATGCGGCGGATGAGCCCCTCGGTCACCGCCGACGGATAGGCGTAGTGCAGGCGGATCCACTCGAGCCCGTCGACGCGCACGAGCGCATCCAAGAGCTGCTCGA
This sequence comes from Deltaproteobacteria bacterium Ga0077550, assembly GCA_001464385.1. Taxonomy (GTDB): domain Bacteria; phylum Myxococcota_A; class Polyangia; order Nannocystales; family Nannocystaceae; genus Xiheibacterium; species Xiheibacterium aquaticum. The sequence goes on from LNFB01000269.1 coordinate 54,102, forward strand.
GGTTGGTCGCCGGCTCGAGGTCGCTGCCGTACGTCGTCAGATCCTGCGCGACGAGGCACACCTCGCGGGTGCCGGCGCCGACGAGCGCGGCGACCTCCTCGACGATCGAGTAGATGGCGCGGCTGCGCTGCGGCCCGCGCAGCGTCGGGATGATGCAGAAGCCGCAGGGCCGATCGCAGCCCTCGGCGATCTTCACGTACGCGGTGTGCCGCGCCCCGCTCAGCTGCCGTGGCGTCTGGTGATCGTAGATGTACGCGCGCTTGCCCAGGGCCGAGACGCCCATGCGCGGGGCGTCGCCGCCGAGGACCTTCGCCAGCCCGAGCATGTCCGCCGAGCCGAGGAAGTGATCGACCTCGGGCATCTCCTTGGCGAGCTCGGTCGGGTAGCGCTGGCTCAGGCAGCCGGCCACGACCAACCGCTGCGCGCCGGTCGCCTTGATCCCGGCGAGCTCGAGGATCGTGTCGATCGACTCCTGCTTGGCGGCCTCGATGAAGCCGCAGGTGTTGACCACCAGCGTATCGGCCTCGTGGGGGTCGTCGACGATGCGGTGGCCGCCGTCCCGGACGACGCCGAGCATCACCTCGGTGTCGACTTGGTTCTTGGGGCAGCCCAAGGAGACGAAATAGACCTTCTGGGGTGGCATCGCGGGACCGTGCAGCCGCAGCATTGGCACGCCCGCCCCCCGGCATGGGCGCCGCCGGGCCGAAGTCGGGTCCACGACGCCGTGGCTTTCCTCACGGCTCCGGGCCCCGCTGGCGTCCGACAGCGGTGCCGCCTCGCTTGATCTCCGCGGGTGACAGGCTTAGCCTGCGCCCCCTTTCCGAGGTTCGAGACCGTTCCATGGCCGTCAAGATCAGGCTTGCCCGTACCGGCGCGAAGAAGCGTCCCTATTATCGCATCGTCGCTTCCGATGCCGATGCGCCCCGCGATGGCGCCTTCCTCGAGCGGCTCGGGACGTACGATCCGTCCGCGAACCCGTCGAAGGTCATCGTCGATCGCCCGCGGCTCGAGTACTGGCTCGGCGTCGGAGCGCTGCCGACCCAGACGGTCGCGCGTCTCATCAAGGTCCGTCCCGCGCGCTGACGCCCGGTCGTCGGTCGTCCCCGCCGTCCGCCGGCGGGTGGGCGGCCCGCCCGCGGTTGTCCGGGTCGACGAGACCTCGCGGCGCCGCGGGCTCGGCTTTGCCGACCACGCCCGCCTGTGGGATGCTTGCCATCGAGGCTCTTCCTCCCGCTCTCTCTCGCACCTCTCGGAGCCCAGATGTCGTCGATTTCCCTCAAGGAACTCATCGAGTTCATTGCCCGCGCGCTCGTCGACAAGCCCGACGAAGTCCAGGTCTCCGAGATCTCGGGTGAGCAGACCGTCGTCCTCGAGCTGCGCGTCGCCAAGGACGACCTCGGCAAGGTGATCGGCAAGCAGGGCCGCACCGTCAAGGCGATGCGCGCGATCCTCAGCGCCGCGTCCTCGAAGGTCCGCAAGCGCGCCGACCTCGAAATTCTGGAGTAATTCTGAGCGGCTAGGCCGCCAGTCCACGAGGCATCATGGCGACTCCGGACAAGTTCGAGGTCGGAGTCGTCGCGGGTGCCCACGGACTCGCGGGCGCGCTGCGGATCCATCTGTTCGATCCGAACTCGCGCGCCGTCGCGGTCGGTCGCACGGTGCAGCTGCGCCGCGCGGGCGAGGGCGCTGCCCCGGCGAAGACGATCGCGATCAAGGTCCGTCGCGCGGTCGCGGTGCCCGGCAAGCCCGGCACGTGGCGCGTGGAGTCCGACGACGTCCGCGATCGCGACGCCGCACTCGCGCTCGCGGGCTGCGTCGTCGAGGTCGATCGCAGCTCCGTCGCGCCCGCGTCCGACGACGAGTTCTTCCTCGCGGACGCCGTCGGTCTTCCGGTGCTGCGCGCCCGCGATGGCGCCGAGCCGCGCATGCTCGGCACCATCGTGTCGATCACCAGCAACGGCGCGCAGGATCTCTTCGAGGTCAGCTTCCGCGGCGCAAACGGTCGCACGCAGACGTGGTTGTTGCCGGTGCTGCCCCACGTCATCCGCGACGTGACGAGCGAGGCGGTGTGGGTCGATCCCCCGCTCGGGCTCGTCCCCGACGAGCTCGAGGACGGCGCCTGATCGCCCGTAGGGCGGCGTCCACGGGCATTTCCAGCGATCGTCCATGAGCGCGCCGCGGGTCACGTTCGAGGTGCTGACGCTGTTCCCCGCGGCGGTGCGGGCGTTCGCGTCGGCGGGCCTGCTCGGCCGGGCGCTCGAGCGTGGGCACGTCGCGATCGAGACCACGGACTATCGCGACTTCACCGAGGATCGCCATCGCACCGTCGACGACGCGCCGTTCGGCGGCGGCGCGGGCATGGTGATCAAGCCCGAGCCGGTGGTCGCCGCGATCGAGCACGTGACCGCGGCGCGTGGACCGATGCACCGCATCCTGCTCACCCCGTCGGCGCCGCGCTTCGATCAGCGCGTCGCCGAGCGACTCGCGAAGCTCCCCCGCATCGCGCTGCTGTGCGGGCGCTACGAAGGCATCGACGATCGCGTGCGCGAGCACTTCGTCGACGAGTGCCTGTCGATCGGCGACTTCGTGCTCGGCGGTGGTGAGGTCGCGGCGCTCACGGTGATCGAGGCGGTGTCGCGGCTGGTCGAGGGCGTCGTCGGCAACCCCGAGTCGGTGAGTGACGACAGCTTCGCGGGCGGCTCGGCGTTGCTCGAGTTCCCGCAGTACACGAGGCCCGCGGTGTTCCGCGGCCACGCGGTGCCCGAGGTGTTGCAGGCCGGCGATCATGCTGCGATCGCGGCGTGGCGGCTGCGGGCCTCGCTGGCGCGCACATGGGCGCTGCGACCCGAGCTGCGACCGCACGCGCCGTGGCCCGACGACGTCGCGCTCTATCTCGCGGTGCCGCACGCACCGGGCGACGACGCCGAGGCGTGGCGCGACGCGATCGCGAAGCATCGCCTCGAGGGCGTCGTCGTGATCGGCGGCCAGCCCGAGTCCGCGGTCGCGTGGACCAAGGCGCTGGGCGGCCGCGTCGCGGTCGCGGCGTTCCCCGATCTCCGGGCGCTGCGCCGCCGCTTCCGCGCCCGCGGCGGCGAGCCCTGGCTGGTGGCGATCTCCTCGGGTGAGGCCGACGTGGGGCCGGGGGTGGCCGACGCGGCGACCGGGGCGGCCGAGCTGCTCGATCGCCTGCGGACCTGCGCAGGTGGACAGCGATCGGCCGCGGTGCTGCTCCCGCCCGGTGCCCTGGCGGCCCTCGGCGCCGCGGCACCCGATGCGGCATTCGCCCCCGATCGTGCGGCACAACACGTCCTCGCCCTTGCGCCCGGGGCCGCGATCGTCGACCCTTCGCCTCCCGCCGGTCCCGCCCAGTGGGTCGAGCGAGCGATCGCCGCCCTCCGCGGAGCCTAAGGTCGAGATTCTTCGCGCTGCCCCCCAAAGGCCGCGCCGCACGGGCCCACCAAAAGGGCCGAGGTCAGACGCCATGAGCAACAGCTGCCCCACCATCGAGGCCATCGAACGTAGTTACCGCCGCTCCGACCTGCCGCAGTTCCGCAGCGGCGACACGGTCCGCGTGCACGCCATGATCTCCGAGGGTGGCAAGGACCGCGTCCAGATCTTCGAGGGCGTGTGCATCCATCGCAAGGGTGGAGGCGCCCGCGGTTCGTTCACGGTCCGCAAGGTGTCGCACGGCGTCGGCGTCGAGCGTGTGTGGCCCGAGAACTCGCCCCGCGTGGTGAAGGTCGAGCTCGTGTCGCGCGGCCGCGTCCGTCGAGCCAAGCTCTACTACCTGCGCGATCTCAGCGGCAACGCGGCGCGCATCAAGGAGAAGCTCGGCGACTACGCGGCGATCCTCTCCGGCGCGCCGGCCCAGGTCGCCGAGGGCGACGTGGCGCTCGCCGAGGGCGCCCTCGCCGACAAGGAGTAGCGTGTCCGCGCCGCCGGGTGCGGGCGGTGACGATGAATCCACGCGGGCCCGCGGCCTGCGTGTCGAGGCCCGCGTCGCCGAGTTCCTCGCGGCGCGGGGCTGCCGTCGCCTGGCCAGCAATGTGACGCTCGCCGGCGCCGAGCTCGACCTCGTGGTCGAGCTCGACGACGCCGCCGAGCGGACGATCGTGTTCGTCGAGGTCCGCAGTCGCGCGGACGATCGCAGCGGGCACGCGGTCGAGACGATCGGCGCCGAGAAGCAGCGGAGGATCATCCGCGCCGCGACGGCGTGGTTGGTCGCGCACGATCTCTGGGAGCGCGTCGCGGTGCGATTCGATGTGGTGACGGTGACGGGGGAGGATCCCGACGCGGCGCCGATCGAGTGGTGGCCGGCGGCGTTCGAGAGCGACGGCTGATCGCGGGCACGAAAAAGCCCCCGGGCCGAGGGCCAGGGGGCTGGTTCTGCGGGGGTTGCCGCGGGACTACGGCTTGCCGCAGGCCGGGGCCGGCGGCACGCCCTCGCCGAGGCCGGTGCAGCAACCGGTCTGGGTGCTCGCGGCGCAGTCCTGCTGGATCTTCGAGGCCGTTGCCTCGAGCAGGTCGTCGTTGCACACGCAGAGCTTCTCGCAGCAGAACTCGCCGAGGGTCTGGATGCGCGCGCACGAGAAGCCGGTCTCGCACTTCGTGTTCTCGACCACGACCTTCTTGGTCGGGCCGCCGTCCTTGCAGTCGTCGTCCGTCGCGCACTTCTTCGAGCACATCGAGCGCTCGAGCACGTAGTCGATCCGGAGCTCGCAGCGGCCGGCCTCGGTGTCGCACGTGAAGCGGTTGGTGCCGGGATCGGCTGCGTTGCACTGCGCCGCGTCCGTGCACGCGGTCTCCGGCGCCTCGTTCTCGTCGGCGTAGATGCACAGCAGCTCGTTGCAGCTCAGCGCGGGGAAGGTGACGAGCTTGCTCTGCGGCGGCTCGGTCTTGCCGTGGTTGCACGGCGCGCCGACGTCACCCTTGGTGCACGCGGAGAGCAGAGCCACCAGCGCCGTGGCGCCGACCAGCCCGCTTGTACGCCGCAGGCCAGAGCTGGAGCGCACGAGCGCGCGCAGGGTATCGAGCAGAGAGTGGGTCATCGTGTGGACTCGCGGGTGAGCGGCTAGGGCAACCGGCTCGGTTCGAGGGCGTTCGCGGGGCCGCGGGGCCTCGCGCGGTTCGAGTGCCGGAGCAGGTGCAGAGGTCGGTGGTGGGGCCCCAAAGGGCAACCCAGGGCGCATCGTACACGGCCGGTCGTGGGGGTCAAGGCGGCACTTGGCGCCCTGGTGCCCGACGATTCGGCGGATCACTCGACTCACGTGCAGTGGTCGCCGCGGGTTCCCGGCTGCCCGTCGGCGCGCACCACGGCCGGCGAGCACGTCGACGAGCCCGTGTCGAAGCCCACCGTTGCTGCGCGGAGGGCCGTTGCTGCGCGAGGTCCCTGCGCGGGGAGCCACACCCGCAAGGGCGCGATCCCTGCCGCACACCGGCCGCCGATCACGCGGCGCGTGGCGTCTCACCCCGGTCTCGCCGGGCTCGGAACCCACGCGCGTCGGGCCCGTGCAACTGCGCCGACCACTCGTCCGCCACGCCGCCGCCATGAGCCTCCCGCCCGCCAACGTCCGCCTCTCGCCGCTGCAAGCGGGCCTTGCGGGCCAAACCCTGGCCTTGGTAATGTCCTCGCGCCTTCGATGGCGGTCTCCGCCCCGAGCACGTTCCACCACGCGACGCGTGGTGCTCGGCCCATCGCCCTCGAGGAAGACGTCGTGCTGCGAGCGCATGCGACGTACGAGACTCCGACGCGATCCACTCCGACGCGATCCTAGGACCAACCAATGACCACGCGCTGGCGCACGACTCTCCGCACCCTTCGACCCATGCGAACCCTCGCGATGTCCGCGATGGGTCTGTTCCTGCTCGCCGCGCCAGCGCTCGCCGCTGCCCCGCCGCCGCCGCCGGCTCCGGGCGGCACCGCTCCGCCGCCGCCGGCCGCCGCTGCCCCGGCCGCGCCGACGCCCGCACCGCCGCCGGCTCCCAACGCCGTCGCCGGCAGCCCGAACGCGCAGGGCGAGGCCCAGTACAAGGGTGAGGACTACGAGGCCGCCGCGATCCAGTTCTACAAGGTCGCCTCGGGCGAGGTCCCCGGTGATCAGCCCCGCGCGCAGTTCTGGCTCGGCAAGGCGCTCTACAAGCTGAAGTTCTACTCGTCGTCGCTCGCGATCTTCGACGAGATCGTCCAAGCCGGTCCCGCGCACCCGTTCCACAAGCTCACGCTGCCGTGGCTCGCGTCGCTCGCCCGCGAGCTGCCCGAGGGCGCCGAGGTGCTCCAGAAGATCGGCCGCTACAAGCCCACCGATCTCGAGGACGAGGCGTTCGACGACGTCCGCGACGAGCTCTACTACCTGCTCGGCCGCTTCTACTACGAGAAGGGCGATCTCCCGCAGGGCATCGCGCTGCTCGATCAGGTCCCGAACAACAGCGACTACTACATCCCGGCCCAGTTCTTCCTCGGCGTGGCCCACACCCGCAACTTCGCGGGCGAGCCGGCCGTCGGCGCCTTCAAGAACGTCCTTCGCCGCTCGATCGAGCTGCGCGAGGCCGAGGAGAAGAAGAAGAAGAACGCCAAGAAGAAGAAGAAGAAGTCGAAGAAGGTCAGCACCAAGGGCTCGGGTCGTCGCCGTGGCAAGGGCAAGACCGAGACCGAGGCGTCCTTCGAGGAGGAGATGCGCCAGTACGAGCACATGGCCGCGTTCGGCATGGCGAACATCTTCTACATGGTTGGCAAGTTCGAGACCGCCATCAAGTACCTCGACCAGATCCCGGTCGACTCGCCGTACTTCCTGCGCGCCATCCACATGGCCGGCTGGGCCGAGTTCCGCCGCGTCGAGATCGACGACGCGAACGCGAACCAGTACTACCAGCGCGCGCTCGGCTACGTGCACACGCTGAACGCCCCGTTCTTCGAGGAGTACCTGTACCCCGACGGCATCAAGATCAAGGCCGTCACGTACTACTTCAACTGCCGCTACGACTCGGCGAAGCGGGCGGTCGACGAGTTCAACCGCAAGTACCCCAAGGCGATGGAGGATCTCCAGGCGATCCTCGACGGCGCGCCGGAGGACTTCAAGCTGTACGAGATGACCCGCAAGATCCTGAGCGACGACTCGGGCCTCGACCCGTTCGTCGAGCAGGTCGCCCGCATCGCGCTGTCCGACAAGAGCCTCGGCAAGTACATCCTGTACGTCGACGAGCTCGAGCGCGAGCAGCAGCAGCTCCAGGACATGAGCTCGGCCTTCAAGGGCGCGGGCATCGGCGAGCGCGTGACCGAGGATCTCGACCTCGCCCTGTCGGCCGCCCGCGAGGCGACCGGCGCCGAGACGCGCGTGCGTCTCACCGGCGAGATCAAGGAGATCAAGGATCTCAACAAAGAGATGATCAAGGTCGAGTACGAGATCCTCGAGAAGCGCAAGCAGCAGGGCGCGCTCGAGAACAACCCCGCCAAACCACAGCGGGCCAAGATCGACGGCGAGCACGAGATCTACAAGTACAACGGTGAGTACTGGCAGGACGAGCTGGGCTACTACCGCTACAAGGTCACGAGTCTTTGCAAGGAGTAGTCGTGGGGGGCAGCGCGCGCACCCTGCGACCATGACGACGTTTGTCCGGTCGGCGAGCCTGCAAGCTCGCTGACCAAAACCGCAGGCAAGCCACCTGGACCCCCAGGGGCTTGCCGCACACGCATCGAGAAGGTGAAGCCATGACGAGGTCCCCAGGTCACCCCCGCAATTCCACGCCGCTGCGCCGCGCCATCAGCCATCCGCTGGGTCGGCCGCTGGGCTGGGGCATCACCGGCTGCGTGCTCGCGTCGCTGCTCTTCTCGGGCCCCGTCGCGGCCGAGGAGCCCGCCGGCGACGGCAACGCCGTCCGCTACGAGCGCAAGTCCGGCAAGGTCCAGACGAAGAACACGCTCGACACCAAGTTCAAGGCGGCGCAGCAGAGCGCCGAGAAGAACAAGACCAAGAAGGTCGACATGATGTCCGGCGGTGACTTCGCGAAGCAGCGCGAGGCCGTCACCCAGGAGATCGCCGACAAGCAGATCGACCAGCTCAAGCGGCTGATCAAGGCGACCGAGGAGACCGACGCAGAGATGCCGGACCTCCTGTATCGCCTCGCCGATCACCACCTGGAGAAGAAGGCCTACTTCGAGCGTCAGGCCGGCAGCCTGTACGAGCAGATCTACGCCGCCGAGGAGGCCAAGGACAAGGCCAAGGCCCAGCAGCTCACCGAGAAGCAGAAGCGGTTCGAGAAGCAGGCCAAGGAGGCGAGCGGTCAGGCGGTCAACGTCTACAAGGTGCTCGTCACCAAGCCGATCTTCGCCAAGTACAAGCGGCTCGACGAGGCGATCTACTTCTACGCCTTCGAGCTCGGCCACCTCGAGCGCGAGGCCGAGATGCAGGAGGCCTACCTCCGCCTCATCCGCGACTACCCGACCAGCAAGTACATCCCGAACGCGTACCTCAGCTTCGCGGACTTCTACTTCGGCAAGAACCGCATCGACGAGGCGCTGAAGCTCTACCAGAAGATCGTCGACGGCTACAAAGACAGCCCGGTCTACGCCTACGCCCTCTACAAGATGGGCTGGTGCTACATGAACCCGGTCGGTACCGCCGAGCCGGAGTACCAGAAGAGCCTCAACAAGTTCGTCGAGACCGTGAAGGCGACGCTCGATGGTCGTGCCGGCAGCGAGGCGAACGCCAAGCAGCTCCGCCGCGACGCGCGTCGCGACATGGTCAAGGCGTACGTCCACGCCGGCAAGCCGAGCAAGGCCTGGGACTTCTTCACGACCGTGGGCAACGGTCCGAAGAAGGAAGAGGACATGTCCCGCAAGATGATGGAGATCCTCGCGACCTCCTACTTCGGCGAGGGCATGTACGTCGAGTCGAGCTCCATCTACAAGAAGCTGCAGGAGCTCTTCTCCGACGACGCCGACGTGTGCTCGTGGCAGGGCCAGGTCGTCATCAACGCCCTGGCGACGGACGACAAGCAGATCCAGTGGGTCGAGACCGAGCGCCTCGCCGGCTACTGGAACTCCTACAAGGACAGCAAGTTCAAGGAGCCGGTCAAGAAGGCCTGCCGCGACACCGCGCGCGACACCGTCAAGCAGATGGCCACGGTGTGGCACGACGAGGCCGAGAAGACCCGCAAGGCCGACACCTACGACCTGTCCGAGAAGGCGTACCGGACGTTCATGACGTCCTTCCCCCAGGACAAGGACGCGTACGAGCTCAACTACTACTACGCCGAGATCCTCTGGGCGCAGGCGGACCACGCGTACAACAGCAAGGACAAGAGCCTCAAGGGCGCGGGCCTGAAGAAGTTCCGCGAGGCCCACGACGAGTTCGTCAAGGTCCTCGAGCGCAAGCCGGACGGCAAGTACACGAAGGACGCCGCCTACGCGCAGATGCTCGCGATGAAGAACGCGCTCGAGTACGACGAGACCGGCGGTCGTGCGAAGGCCTGCAAGGTCAACACGGAGGGCGTCTGCGTCTACAAGGACAAGGACAAGAAGAAGAAGGTCACGTCGAAGGACGCCGAGACCGACGTCGATCAGCAGTACCCGGTGTCGGACTACACGTCCGACGAGGCGGAGATGATCACCGCCTATGACGTCTACCAGAAGTACGTCAAGGACCAGAAGGACCCCGAGCTCCCGAAGATCGTCTATCACCGGCTCAAGCTGATGATGGAGCACAACAAGTTCGCGGACGCCAAGCCGCTCGCGAAGCAGCTGATCGAGAAGTTCGACGGCAGCATCTACGCCGCGTGGGCGTCCGAGATGCTGGTCGACATGCTGACCATCGCGTGGACCAACAAGAACAACACGCCCGAGGACACGGTCAAGTCCAGCGACGAGCTCGAGGAGTGGGCGAAGAAGCTGCAGAAGACGAAGAGCTGGAAGCACGAGGAGGCCGATCGCGTCCGCGAGGCGGTCCCGACGCTCCTCGCCGGCATCGGCTGGAAGCGCGCCGAGGCCTATCAGGCGCAGGGCAAGGCCGGCGATCCCGAGGGCTACAAGAAGTGCGCGAACGAGTACGTCGAGCTGTGGAACGAGTTCGAGACGCACCCGAAGGCCGACATCCTGCTGTTCAACGCCGCCCGCTGCTTCGAGGCCGCCTACCTCGTCGGTAAGGCGATCTCGATGCGCAAGGAGCTCCTCGACCGCTACGCGAGCAGCTCGGTCTACCAGCAGACCCTGCGCGAGCTCGGCGAGAACTACCAGGGCATCGCGTACTACAGCAACGCGGCCGACCGCTACGAGCAGTACGCGGACAAGTACCCGAAGGACAAGTTCTCGTCGGAGGCGCTGAACAACGCCTACCTGTTCCGCCTCGGCCTCGGCCAGGAGGACAAGGCGCAGACCGACCTCCAGAAGTACGAGGACATCTACAAGAAGAAGGACATCAGCACGGCGGCGAAGATCTTCTGGTCGAAGCACAACCTGCTCGACAACGAAGCCGAGAAGCTCGCGCACGCGAAGGCCTACCTCGCGACGTACGGCGGCAAGGGCGGCAGCGACCGTCAGGCCGTCGCCGACGCAGCCATCGGTCAGATCCTCTGGCGGCAGTCGTGTGACAAGGAGCTGCTGTACGACAGCTGCATCACGGTCCAGCGCAAGAAGGCGACCGCCGGCGAGACCGCGCGCAAGAAGTCCGAGAAGCTGCGCAAGAAGACCAAGAAGAAGAAGGACGCGCTGCCGAAGTACTGCGGCACCGAGACCCAGGCGCTCATCACCGTCCACAAGCGCGACGCCAAGAAGGTCGCGGAGGCGATGTCGCACTTCGACGCGGTCATGCGCGCGGCGAGCAAGAAGCCGAACATCCCGGCCGACGACATCGCGCGCGCCGAGGACTATCGCAACGCGATCGGCATGTCGATGGTCTACACCAGCGACAAGAAGTACGAGGAGTACCTCTCGCTCGAGATCCCCGACAACCTCTTCTTCGGCGCCTCGGCGGACGAGTGGAAGAAGGACGCCGGTGGTCGACTCCAGAAGGAGTACGAGGCGGCGCTCGCGAAGGAGAACGACAGCAAGAAGCGCTTCGGCGAGTGGTTCGACCGCAAGAAGAAGCTCGGCGCCGAGCTCGTCGAGCAGTACGCGAAGGTCAAGGGGTCCAACAGCCCGTACTGGGTGCTCGCCGCGGCGGCACGCACGGCGCTGGTCAACCGCAACTTCGCCGACCAGCTCTACCGCGCCCCGGTCCCGGAGAACCTGAAGACCGAGGACCAGATGTTCGCGTACTGCGACGCCCTGGCCGAGAGCTACGGCGACCCGCTGACCGCGATCGCCAAGGGCGCGTTGGAGTACTGCCTCGAGCGTTCGACCGAGTTCCAGTTCTTCAACGACTTCTCGCGCATGTGCGAGGAGGAGCTGCAGCAGGGCGACGCCGAGAAGTACCCGGCGACCAACGAGCTGTTCGGGCGGTCCATCTACACCGACAGCCGCCTCGACGTCGTCGGCGTCCAGGTCGATCTCGACGGTGACAAGAAGAAGGCCGAGAAGAAGGCCGAAGAGAAGAAGCCCGAGGGCGAGGGTGAAGCGGACGCCGAGGGCGCGGGAGCGTCGGGTCTGTGAGCGACTCGAGGAGGATCAAGACCATGCGTAACGGCAAGCACATCATCACCCTCTGCGTCCTGGCGCTCTCGCTCGGCGCCACCGCGTGCGGCAAGAAGAAGGGCCCCGAGACGAACACGCCTGGCGGCAGCGCCGGCGTGCCCTCGGATCCGACGACGGCCTCGAAGGAGGCGAAGGAGGACTTCGCCTCGATCGCGCAGCGCTACAAGGCTGCCAAGGACCGTGGTGCCCTCTCGAAGGGCACGTGCGACGAACTCTCCAAGGCGTTCGAGGACGTCTACAAGAAGTACGGCGCGCAGATGGCCGTCGCCAAGTTCAACTCGGGCGCCGTCTACGAAGAATGCGGCGACACCGAGAAGGCGGAGAAGATCTACGAGGATCTCATCCGTGACGTGCCGAAGTACGACCTCGCGTACAACAACCTCGGCGTCATCTACTGGAACCGCAAGCAGGAGAGCCGCGCGCTCGACCAGTTCAAGAAGGCCGTGGACGCCAACGCGACGACTCGTGCGCCGCGCAACAACCTCGCCGCCGCGCTCCGGAACAAGTACGCCGACAGCCCGCAGCAGCCGGACTTCGACGCGGCCGAGAAGCAGCTGCAGACGGTGCTCGCGGTCGACTCGGGCAACCGGCTCGCCTACGAGAACCTCGCGCGGCTGTACTACGACCGCGGTCGCCTCAAGGACAAGTCGTACCTGTTGCTCGCGGACCTCGTCGTCACCCAGGCGATCCGCGTGCTCAAGTCGAGCAACGAAGAGAGCGCCGACATCTTCAACATCAAGGGCCTCCTGTTCATGCAGGAGGACAACCAGGTCGAGGCCCTGCGCGCGTTCAAGAAGGCGGTGGAGATCAACAAGAACCACACCGACGCGCACATGAACATCGCGATGATCGCGATCCGGTTCCGCGACTACAAGAGCGCGGAGGAGAGCATCAACGTCGCCCTCAAGGACCAGCGCCAGAAGAAGAACGTCGAGGCGTTCCTGGGCCTGGGGGTCGCGCTGCGTGGCCAGCGGAAGTACAGCGACGCCGAGACCGCCTTCAAGAAGGCGCAGGAGCTGAAGAGCGCCGATCCGCGGGCGCTCTACAACCTCGGCATCCTCTATCACGAGCACATCGGTCCGGCGACCGAGGCCAAGAGCGAGGGTGGGTTCGATCGCAAGCCGTACGAGAAGGCGAAGGACTACTTCGGCAAGTTCGTCTCGCAGGCGTCGGGCAAGAAGGAGCTCGATCGATACGCGGCCGATGCGAAGAACCGCATCACCAACATCGACGACTACTTCAAGAACATCGAGGAGATGAAGAAGCTCGAGGCCGAGGCCGCCAAGATCGCGGAGATGGCGAAGAAGGCCGAGGACGAGGAGAAGGCCCGCCTTCGCAAGATGGAAGAGGACCTCATGAAGGAGCAGGGGGGCGGCGGGGCCGCGCCTCCGGCTGACAAGCCAGCCGACAAGCCGGCCGACAAGCCGGCCGACAAGCCCAAGGCGAAGTGATCGCCCCGCGGGGGAACATCACATCCCCCGCACCCTTCGGCCGCGAACGGCCCCGACGAAGCCCAGTGGCCCTGCCTCTGGGCTTCCAAGCCAAACCGGGCCAGCTAGGATGCTGACCTGACCCCAGGTCTGCGCACGCGCGCCGACCGGGGGAGGAGCACCGCCATGCGTTCGAGCATCACCGCCTTCCTCGCCGTCACCCTGTTCGCCACCACGGCCGCCGCAGCACCCGAGGGTGGCGGAGGCGATGCCGACGACGCCGCCCGCAAGGGCGACAAGGGCGGCGTGACGGTCTACGACTTCGACGACGACAACGTCGACGGCGAGGTGCTGCGTCCCGAGGGCGCCAACCTGGCCGCTCGCGGCCGGGTGAAGCACGCGAGCCTGATCAGCATCCGGCCGCACTTCCTCCGCGAGCTCATCAACATGGCCCGGGACGTCTGAGCCCGGTTCCGCGCCGCCTCGACCCCGGCAGCGCCCCAACTAGTGCGATCCCTCACCATGCCCATTGGGCAAATCGTTCGAGACCCGGAACCCAGCGTTCGCGCCGCTGTCTGGACCCTCGAACAACGCCGCCAGGACCCGAGCCATGTCGCAAGCACTGTCGCTCAAGATCTACCAGAACGGCCAGCTGATCGAGCAGAAGACGCTGTCCCAGGACGTCGTCAAGATCGGCAAGCTGAAGAGCAGCCATCTCTGCCTCGAGGATGACTCCGTCGCGCGCATGCATGCGGTGATCGAGGTCTCGGGCTCCGATGTCCGCGTCATCGACCTCGGCAGCTCGACGGGGACCGTGCTCAACGGCCGGCGCGTCGAGAAGAACGACGTGCTGAAGTCGGGCGACGTCCTCGAGTTCGGCCCCTTCCGCGTCGAGGTGGAGTTCACGGCGCTCGCCGCCGCCGCGCCGGTGGGCGTCACCGTGGTCGCCTCCGCCCCGGCTGCCCCGGCTCCGATGCAGATGGCGCAGACGATGGTGCCCATGGCCGCCGCTCCGATGGCGGCTCAGATGGCCGCCGCCGCGCCCGCCCGCCCGGTCATGCAGATCGACGCGAGCGAGGTCGAGGTCCAGGACGGCAGCCGCGTGACCGAGGTCGTCACGATGTACAACCGCACCGTGGTCGACGTGCAGCACGTCGGTCAGGTGAAGAGCAAGACGGCCCAGGCGCCGGTCTTCCTGGTCCTCGGTGGTGCCATCTTCCTCGCGGGCGCCGGCGTGTTCGCCTACGACGCGTCGCGCGACTGGGGTCAGTACCAGGAGGCCGCACGCGTCGCCGCCGACGCGGGCCAGCCCAAACCGCAGGAGCCCGGCACCGGGTTCGCGGGCTTCGGCATCGCCCTCGCGCTGCTCGGCCTCGTGCCGTTCTCGTTCGGCGTCATGCGCATGGGCGACCGTGGCGTCCGCAACTACACCCTCGGCGAAGGGCACCACGCGACGTTCCACGCGCCCACCCAGGGCCTGCCGGACAACGTGGCGTTCCCGCTGGTCCGCGGTGGCGATCACCAGGACTACGCGCTGCAGTTCACCCGCGAGATGCAGGGCGAGGTCACCCTCGACGGCCAGCGCATCACCCTCGCCGAGCTCGCGGCCTCGGGTCGCGCCGGTTCGGCGGGCGCGGCCTACAGCTTCCCGCTCCCGGCGGGCGCCCACTGCCGCGTGCAGTACGGCGATCTGAGCTTCCACGTGAACTCGGTCGCGCCGGGCAAGGTCATCGCGACCAAGAGCGAGGCCGACAAGCCGTTCTGGCTCTACAA
>LNFB01000270.1 GCA_001464385.1 Deltaproteobacteria bacterium Ga0077550
ATGGAGGAGCTCGGTCGCTACCAGGCCAAGCCCGCCAACGGCGATCCCTCGCGCACCTCGGTCAACCTCGACGGCGACGTCGTGGTTGCCAACCGCAACGGCGGCATCGCGAAGTTCTACGCCCGCGACGCCGACTGCCAGGAGAGCAACGGCATGCCGGGCCTGCAGACCTCGACCGGCGCCGCGGACGTGCTGCCGTGGGGCGAGGAGGAGTGCCTGGCCTGGTACCTGCCGCTCGCGTGCAGCTCGAACCGCCCCGTCGCGTGGACCCGCGGCGACTTCTCCGAGGCCAGCTGCACCTACGAGAACGAGAAGCTGTGGACGGCGTGCGACGGCAACGTCCTGCTCATCAACGGCGACAGCGGCGAGGTCGAGGAGACCATCCCGGTGCCGGGCTTCAACGGCGGCCTCGTGTACGGCGGCGCGGCCGACTCGAACAACAACTTCTGGGGCCTCGATCTCTACGGCGGCGGCGGGGACGACCTGTTCCGCGTCGACTTCGAGACCCTCGAGGTCCTCGAGTGGCCGCTCGGTCCGCTCGGCGGCTACGGCATCGCGCTCGATCGCGAGGGCCGGCCGTGGACCTGCGGTGGCGGCGGTGCCTCGCGCTTCAACCTCGACGACGCGACCTGGTCGACCGTCGGCGGCTCCGGCATCGGCGGCTGCATGACCGACGGCGAGGACACGCTGTGGCACAGCGATCCCGCCGGCGTCCTCAACGGCTACGACATCGACACCCTCGCGCTGGTCAACCAGATCCCCCTGCCCGAGTACGTCCACGGCATCAGCATCGACTTCCAGGGCAACGTCTGGGGCGTGAGCTTCGCCGGCAACAATGCGTACCGCGCCGACCCGGTCAGCGGCACGGTGGACACGTACGCCGGGCTGACGCAGGCGTACACGTACAGCGACATGACCGGGTTCGCGCTCAGCACCGCGGGCGGCGGCGGCACGCCGCCGAACTAGACCTGCTGGCGGTGCCGGGGCCTGCTGGAGGTGCCGGGCCCTCCCGGCACCCGATCCGAGAAATCGTCCGCGCCGGTGAGACCGTTCCGCCGCCGGCGTTACTACGCGTGTCGGCATGTCCCGACGCGCAGACCATCGACACCGCCCCGTGCTCGGGCTCGGGGCACTGGCGGCCGCCCTGGCCGGTTGCTACTCGGGCGCCGGCTCCGGCAGTGACGGGGACGACGCCGGCACCGGGGGCAGCGGGGCGGATTCGGCCGACACCGGCGCGGACTCGGCGGAC
This sequence comes from Deltaproteobacteria bacterium Ga0077550, assembly GCA_001464385.1. GTDB lineage: Bacteria > Myxococcota_A > Polyangia > Nannocystales > Nannocystaceae > Xiheibacterium > Xiheibacterium aquaticum. The sequence continues at coordinate 1,250 of LNFB01000270.1, forward strand.
GACACCGGGTCGGCGGCGTGCGCCGAGTCCTCGAGCATCTCGCCGCTGCGGCGGCTGACCGCCGCGCAGTACCGCAACACGCTGCGCGATCTGTTCGCGCCCGCTGGGTTCGACGTCGAGGCGCCCGAAGCCGCCGCGGACGAGCTCGATCGCATCCCCGTCGACGACGGCGAGGGCAGCTTCGGGATCCTCGACGGCCGCGTCTCCGACCTGCACGCGCGCGCGTACTACCGGCTCGCCGATCGCCTCGCCGATCTCACCGTCGCCGATCCCGATCGCCTGCGCGCAGTCGCGGGCGAGTGCGCGGGCTCGACGATGCCGGACGACGCGTGCATCGACGCGTTCCTCGACGACCTCGGCCTGCGGGCGTATCGCCGACCACTGACCGACGACGAGCGGGCCAAGCTCCACGACATCGCCGACACGTCGCCCGACGGCACCGAGGCCTGGCGCAGCCTGGTGTTCATGGTGCTGATGTCGCCGCAGTTCCTCTACCACGCCGAGCTCGAGGGCGAGGGCGACGACACGCAGTACGACCTCGACGGCTACGCCCTGGCCTCGCGGCTGTCGTTCCACTTCTGGCAGTCGATGCCCGACGCCGAGCTCCTCGCCGCCGCGGCCGACGGCTCGCTGCTCACCGACGCCGGCTACGTCGCCCAACTCGACCGCGTGTTCGACGATCCGCGGACCCAGGCCACCGTCGATCGCTTCTACGACGAGTGGCTGCAGCTCGGCTGGATGACGACCTTCCCCAGCACGCCGGCGTTCACGACCTTCGCCCAGGGCACGACGATCGGCCAGGCCGACGCCGACCACCTGCAGGCGGCGCAGGACGAGATCCACGCGCTCGTCCGGCACTTCACCTTCGACGAGGACGGCACGTTCGCCGACCTGCTGCTGACGGACCTGTCGCTCACGACCTCGCCGCACCTCGCCCAGCTCTACGGCGTCGCGCCGTGGGACGGGCAGTCCGAGCCGCCGCGCATGCCGGCGGGCCAGCGCGCCGGCCTGATCACGCGCGTCGCGTTCCTGCTCACCGGCAACGAGGAGAGCCACCCGGTGCACCGCGGCGCGGCGGTCCGCGATCGCATCATGTGCGCCGAGCTGCCGCAGCCCGACCCGACGATGCTGCCGCCGGGCGCCCTCGATCAGCCGCCGGTCACCGGCGACCAGACCACGCGCCAGCGCTACGAGGCCAAGACCGCCGACGGCGCGTGCGTCGGGTGTCACCAGGCGATCAACCCGATCGGCTTCGTGCTCGAGGGCTACGACGCGCTCGGCCGCCACCGCACCGAGGAGACGATCATCGACGGCGTCACCGGCGAGATCCTGGCCACGCTCCCGCTCGACACCGCGGCGGCGCCGAACCTCGCCGGCGACGACACGATCATCGACGACGGGATCGCGCTCAGCCAGCAGGTCGTCGACAGCGGCGAGTCCGAGCGCTGCTTCGCCACCCAGTACTTCCGCGCCACCTTCGGCCGCACCGAGACCGAGGACGACACCTGCGTCCTCGACACGGTGCAGGCCGAGCTCACCGACAACGCCTCGATGCGACAGGCGCTGCGGACGATCGCCCTGGCGGCGACGTTCCGCGCGCGGAGGGTCATGTGATGCCACTCGTTCATGGACGACGCGTGTTCCTGCGCAGCGCCGGCGGCCTGGCGCTCGGCCTGCCGTTCCTGCCCTCGCTCCTGCCGCGGCAAGCCAAGGGTGCGCCCGGCGATCAGGCCAAGCGCTTCATCGCGATCCAGTCGCAGAGCGGGCAGATGGTCGCGGACTTCTGGCCGGCGTGGACGCCCGCGGGCTATCAGCTCCGCGACACGATGTACGGCGGTCCGCGGGCCGACGGCACCACCGCGCTGTCGGAGACGATGCCGGGCTCGACCGCCAAGTGGGCGCCGCTGTCGGACTTCGTCGGGCAGGATCTGTCGCGCGTGATCTCGGCCGACCTGCAGCCGTACTACGACAAGATGCTGCTGCTGCGCGGCCTCGACTACCTGCAGGGCACCAGCCACGGCACCGGCCAGCTGCTCGGCAACTACGCCAACTGCGCCTCGGCCGGCGAGTTCGAGTCGCGCGGTTTGGGCCCGATGCCGACGATCGATCAGGTGCTCGCGTACTCCGATCGGTTCTACACGTCGACCCCGCACGCGCGTTCGATCGTGCTGGCGACCGGCAGCCCGAGCTCGATCTCCGACACGAACTACGGCATCGCGGGCGGAGCGATCGAGAACATCCCGGCGTACCTGGAGCCCCACGATCTCTGGCAGGACCTGTTCGGCGATTTCATGGAGCCCGGCATGCCGACCGAGCACCCGAATCGGCGGCTCGTCAACGCGGTGTACGAGGACTACAGCCGGCTCAAGCAGCACAGCCGCCTGAGCGCGACCGATCGCGACGCGGTCGAGCGGCACATGACGTTCCTCGCCGACATCGAGAACGAGCTCGCCAATGGGCTGTCCGCCGCGTGCGTCAAGCCGCCCGAGCCGCCGATCTACGGGGTCGGGTACCCGTGGCAGGAGGTCAGCAGCATCGCGGACTTCGAGGCGTGGGTGAGCCTGCTGGTCGACATCTCGGTCGCGGCCATCCGCTGCGACATCACCCGCGTGGTGACCTTCAACGCCAACATGGCGATCACCGACGCCAGCGGCGCCAAGGTCAACTCGTACCACAGCAGCGACGACGTCGCCGGCGACTGGCACGACTACGCCCACGACGCGGTCGACGAGGCCGGCGATCACGATCACATCGTCGCGCTCAACCGCTGGGTCGTCGACGCGGTGTTCAAGCGCTTCCTCGAGCAGCTCGACGTCGAGGAGGCCGACGGCGCGACCTTCCTCGACAACAGCCTGGTGTACTGGGGCAGCGAGCTGGCGATGGATCACTACGTGAACGGCATGCCGGCCATCCTCGCCGGCGGGGCGGGCGGATCGATCGCGACCGGGCACTACGTCGACTTCACGCAGATGACCTCCGACTACGCCAACCCGATCCTGCCGTGGGGCGTGCTCATCCCGGGCGTGCAGCACAATCGCCTGCTGGTGACGATCCTGCAGGCGATGGGCCTGACGCCCGAGGACTACGAGCAGGGCACGCCGGGCTACGGCCACGCGGTCGAGTTCAGCGGGCCGTACAACTGGCCGGCGGACGCCTACGCGAACAGCCCGCTCGACGCGCCCCTGCCGGGGGTCTTCGTCGGCTGATCGCGGTGCACGATCGTCCAGGCGCTCGCGCGCCCAACTCGGGGCGGCCACGCCGATGGCCGTCCGGCCACGCCCGAAAAGTCGTCGAGGCGCGTCAGCGGACGCTGCGTCGCAGACAAGGGGCCGGGCATGCAACCGTTCGTCTCACGCATCTCCCGTCGCGCGGCAGTCCTCGGCATGGCGTCGATCGTCGCCCTCGGCTCGGGCACCGCGCTCGCGGCCAACGCGATCTACAACTTCACCTCCCTCGCGACCGGCACCACGTACGTCGTCGGTGACGTGATCGCGGCGGCGAACGCGACCATCGAGCTCACGCAGTTCCAGTGGAGCAACGGCACGTGGACGGCCGGCGGCATCGCCGAGGTCGTCGCCAGCACCAACGCCGCCGGCAGCGCGCCGCGCGAGCTCAACCTCAACAACATCAACGTCCGCGTCATCCCGAACACCCAGGCGACCAGCGCGACGTTCAAGTACGCGTGGTTCGGCGGCAACGTGAACCTCGGGGTCAACGGCAACCTCAGCAACGTGCTCGAGCCGATGCTGTGGAACGGCATCGTGCTGGGTGGGGCCAGCGTCACCGTCACCCAGGTGAACATCGCCGGGGGCTACCGCGGCACCGTGACGATCACACCGCAGGCCGGCACCACGATCGAGCGCTTCGGCACCGGCGGGCAGGAGTACTACATCGACGACGTCCGCCACGACTGGTAGCGGGCGCGCCCGGCTAGGGCTTGGTCGGCCCACCCAGGCTCGCCGCCACGCGGGCGGCCTCCTGGATCGTCCGCGCGAGCACCGATCGGATGCGCCCGTCCTCCATGGTCAGCAGGCCCGCGATCGTCGAGCCCGCGGGCGTCGTGACCTGATCCTTGAGCGCCGCGGGGTGCAGCTTGGTGTCGAGCACCATCGACGCCGAGCCGAGGAAGACCTGCGCGGCGATCTCGAGCGCGACGTCGCGGCGCAGGCCCATCATCACGCCGCCGTCGGCCAGCGCCTCGAGCATCACGTACGCGAACGCGGGGCCGCTGCCGTTGAGGCTGGTCACCGCGTCCATGTGCTTGTCCTCGAGCTCGATCACGCGGCCGACCGCGGCGAAGATCTTGGTCGCGATCGCCAGATCGCTGGCGTCGGCGCGCGGCCCCGGGGCGATCACCGTCATGCCCTTGCCGATGAGGCACGGCGTGTTGGGCATGGCACGGATGATCTTCGCCTGGGGCAGGTACCCGCCCAGCGTCGCGACCCGCACGCCCGCGGCGATGCTGATCACCAGCTTGCCGGCGGTCGCCGCCCGCATCGCGTCGTCGTCGAGCAGCTCGACGATGAACTGCGGCTTCACGCACACCAGCACCACGTCGGCGCCGGCGCAGGCCGCCGCGTTGTCGTGGCCCGTCGCGATCCCGTGGCGCTCGCGCAACCGCGCCGCCGGCTCGGGCCGACGCACCGTGGCGCTCACGTCCGCAGGCGTGAAGACGTCGGCGCCGAGCAAGCCGCCGAGGATCGCCTCGCCCATCGTGCCGCACCCGAGGATCGCGAGCTTGGACATGCCGCAGGCGTTACCACGCCCGCGGCCGCGGCGTCAGGGCCGACGCGGGGGCCGACGCGCCGCGACGATGCTGCTGCTGCCCGCGGGGGTCGGAGGCGTCGCCTCACCGGGCCGCGGCGGACGTCCACGCAGCACCGACGGCCCACGCGGAGCCTCGGGCGCCGCCTCGACGGGCGTCGGCGTCGCGAGCACGGGCGTCGGCGTCGGCACGGGCGGCGCGAGCACGGGCGGGGCGACGGGCTCGGCCATCGGCGCCGGGCGACGCACCGTGATCTCCTCGGGCCGCGAGATCGGAGCGTCGCCGCGCTCCACCTCGACCGCGTCGTCCTCCGGCTCGCCCCGATCGTCCGCGTCGAGGGGCGCGTCGTCGATCGCCGCGCCGTCGTCGTCGCCCAGCCAGCTCGGCCGCCAGCCGGTCGACAGCCGCCGCTCGAGCGCGACGCGGATCTCGGCGATGCGGGCCTGGTACTCCTTGCGCCCGACCTTCTCGTTGAGGATGCAGAACTCGCCGCCCGACAGCGCGACGCAGCCGAAGCAGTGCACGCACTGCTCGCAGCCAACGCACAGCGTCACGTACGAGCAGTCGTCGCAGGCGCGGCTGAGCTGGCTGTGCGAGATCCGCTCGCAGTCGCGGCAGTGCTTCGACTGCGTGCAGCCCGAGCACGCCACGCAGCCGTCGCAGTAGGTGCACTCGACGCAGTCGGTGCAGTCGCTGCAGAAGCGGCAGTCGCTGCAGCCCTCGCAGCGCTGGCAGCGGAAGTTGCCCTCGCCCGCGGGCCGCACGTTCGGGGTCTCGGCCTGCTGCTCGAGCAGGCCCGCCATCGCCTCCAGCAACGTGTCGAGCGCGTCGGCCACGGGACTACTGGCTCACCGGCGCGCAGATCTTGAAGTCGTCGACCTCGCCCGGGTGATCGAGATCGGGCGCGGGGTAGATCCCGCGCGCGCCGGTGCGGATGCACTCGTAGCCATTCCGGCAATCGCCATCGTCGCCGCAGCGGCGGCGGCAGCTGGTCCGCGCCGTGATCTCGTCGGCGCACAGGCCCTCGGGCAGGCAGACCTCGAGCGGATCGCAGTCGTCCCGCGGCGGGCAGACCCCGTCGGCGCAGCCCTCGCCCTCGCCCTGCACGGCCCGGTCCTCGCGATCGGGATCGCACGCGACGGTGAGGAAGTCGCTCCCGTAGACCTTCACGCACTCGGCTTCCTTCGGGCAGCTGTCGGCGCCGCAGCCCTCGATCGTGCACTCGCCCTTGCCGGCGGGGCTGGGCACCTCTTCCCCCGCGCCATTGACCTGGTGCGACAGGTCGCACGAACGATCGCCGCGGATGCTGCAGTCGGTGCTTCGCTGGCAGGCGTCGCCGATCTTGGCCTTGCAGCCGGCGCCGACCACGAGGGCGAAGGCGAAGAGCGACCAGGGGAGGAGACGGGTCCGGGACAAGGCGGCGGAGCATACAACGGTTGGACCCGCGGGGGATCCCTCGAGCCCGCGACCGTTGGGACGGTTGCCGCGGCGCCCGCCGAAGGCGCCGGCCCCGGCGACCATGCAGAAGGGTTGTGGTACCACCGAGGATGGAGTCGGCGATGAAATCCAAGCTTGGGATCGGCTTTGTGGGGTGTGCTGGGCTGCTCTCGCTCGCGGCGTGCCAGGACTCGCTGGTGCCGAGCGCGGGCACGAGCACCGGCGAGGCCGCGACCTCCTCGGGCGGACCGACGCCGACCACCGGCACGACCGACGGGCCCACGACGACGACGACGCAGCCGGGCACGACGGGCGATGGGTCGAGCGGCGACACCAGCGGGGCTGGCTCCACGGGCGTGCCGTCGTTCCTGTGGGACGTCGGCGGCGGGCTCGACCTCGACCTGCCGATCGAGGACACGACCACCGGCCCCGTCATCGACTGGGACTGCAACGCGCTCGTGCAGCCCTTCGAGTCGGAGGCCGAGCTCGTCGGCCCCCGCGGGTACCACGACGTCTACTTCGACGACGAGGGCTACATCTACGGCTGGGACGGCAACTCGATCCTGCAGGTGAACTACGAGGGCGAGATCGGCGTGTTCCTCCCCGGCGTCAACAGTGCGCAGGGCATGGACGTGCTCGACAACGGCGACATGCTCTACGTCAACGACTTCGGCGAGGTCCGCCGCGTGACGCCCGACCAGCAGGTGTCGACCGTCGGCACGGGCTTCAGCGGCGGATACGGGCTCACCGTCGGGCCCGACCAGCTGGCCTACGTGTGCACGAGCTCCAACGTGCGACGGCTCGATCCGGACTCGGGCGACAACGAGGTGTGGCTGACGCTCCCGAACGGCCAGACGCCGCGCGCGATCGTCTTCAACCTCGACAGCACGGGCGCATACATGTCGACGCTGCTCGAGCCCGGCTCGCCGGTGTACTTCGTGGAGGTCGACGACGAGCTGAACCCGACGGGCGACGCGGTGCTCTACGCCAACAACGTCGGCCAGGGCTATCACGACGGCCTCGGCATCGACGCCTGTGGCAACCTCTACGTCCCCGATTTCAGCACCCGCGGGCTGTATCGCATCGACACCGACGGCGTGGTCACGATGCTGTTCAACACGCAGACGTCGGGGGCCCAGCACTACGGCCACGGCCTCGAGTGGGGCAGCGGCGTCGGCGGCTGGAACCACAAGGCGATCTACATGCCGCAGCCCTACGACGGCAACACGGTGCTCGAGGTCGTGCTCGGCGTGCCGTCGGGCTCGTACGTGCGCACCTGGGTCGGCGACTGACGTCGCGCGTCAGGGTCGGGGCTTGGGCTTGGCCTTCGTCGGGCGCGGCGGGGTCACCGGTGCGGGCGCGGGCGGCTTGGGCAGCGACGCGCGCACGACGATCCCGAGCAGCATCGCCACCCCGAGCAGCACCCAGAACATCGCCGGCGGCGCGACGTTCGACAGCCCGTGATCGAGGTTCATGCCGAACATGGTCGCGATCGCGGTCATCGGCAGGAACAGCGCGGCGATGAGGTTGAGCCGGTGCCCCGACACGAGCATGTGCTCGGCGTTGCGCGACTGCTCCTCGGCGCGCTTGGCCACCGTGTACTCGAGACCCTCGCGGGCGTGCGCGTGCAGCAGCTCGAACGCCCGCGCGACGTCGAGCGCCGCGTCGCGCACGGTGATGAGCGCGTGGTCGTCCTTCGCGGCCTCGCGCGCCTCCTGCAGCGCCGCCGCGAGGTTCTTGGTCGTGCGCGCGACGGGGCCGGTGGCGTAGACCAGCGCGTACCAGTCGTCGGCGCCGGTGGCCGCCTCGGCGAGCTGCTCGTGGCGCGTCGCGGCCTCGGCGAACCCCTCGACGTGCGCGCGCAGCGGGACGATCGTCGGGGGTCCGCCCGCGCTGCCGTGCCACGCGCCGTCCGGCTCGCGCCAGTAGATCTTGGCGTCGCGGCTGCGCGGCTTGCTCGGATCGGGCAGGTCGTGCAGGACGACGAGGAGGTGCCCGTCGGCCGCCATGCACCGCTGCCGCCCGGCGCTCGCGCCCATGCGATCGCGGAAGACCTGGGGGACCTGCCAGTTGTGCGGGATCGGGCTCGCCACGGCGGCGAGTGTCGAACACTCGGGCCGGCTTTGCGAGACACTGTCGCGGTGAGACTCGCCGGTTGGGGCAACTATCCGCGGCTGGAGTGCCGCGTCGCGGCGCCGGACGACGTTCGCAAGCTCGCCGCGGCGATCGACCCGGCCGGGACGATCGCGCGGGGCCTCGGCCGCAGCTACGGGGATCCGGCGCTGCTCGAGCGCGGCGTCGTGCTGGAGACGACGGGCCTCGATCGGATCCTCGCGTTCGACGACGCGACCGGTCGATTGACGTGCGAGGCCGGCCTCAGCCTCGCGGCGATCCTCGAGACGTTCGCGCCGCGGGGTTGGTTGCCGAGGGTCACGCCCGGCACGAAGTACGTGACGGTCGGCGGCTGCATCGCCAACGACGTCCACGGCAAGGCCCACCACGCCGACGGTTCGTTCTCGGCGCACGTCGAGGGCTTCGAGCTGCTGCTCGCGAGCGGCGAGACCGTCTGGGTCGATCGCGAGCACGATCCCGCGCTGTTCTGGGCGAGCGTCGGCGGCATGGGGCTGACGGGGATCCTGCTGCGGGTGACGATGCGGCTGCGCCGGGTCGAGACCACGTACTTCCGCCAGAAGGCGATCGTCGTGCGGGATCTCGACGCGTTGCTCGCGGGGATCCTCGAGCACGACGCGTCGCACCCCTACTCGGTCGCGTGGATCGATCCGCTCGCGACGGGGACGTCGCTGGGGCGCGGCGTGCTGACGGTGGGCGATCACGCGACGCTCGACGATCTGCCGCCGAAGCTCCGCGCGGCGCCGCTGCGGGTCAGCGGCAGGCCGGCGGTGTCGGTGCCGTTCGAGCTGCCGGAGCTCGCGCTGAACCCGTTGACGCTGCGCATGCTCAACGCGGCGATCGGCCGGGTGCAGGCCGGCGCCGCGCCGGTGGTGCACTACGAGGGGTTCTTCTATCCGCTGGACAAGATCGGCCAGTGGAACCGCGGCTACGGGGCGCGGGGCTTCACGCAGTACCAGTTCGTGGTCCCGCTCGGCGAGGCGGCGCGACTGCGTGGCCTGCTGGAGATGATCGCGAAGGGCGGGCAGCTGCCGTTCTTGAACGTGCTGAAGAAGCTCGGGCCGCAGGGGCCGGGGCACCTGTCGTTCCCCTTCGAGGGGTGGACGTTCGCGATCGATTTCCCGATCGCGCCCGGGCTCGCCGAGCTACTGCGGGCGTTGGACCGCGCGGTGATCGAGGCGGGCGGCCGCGTCTACCTGGGCAAGGACGCGTTCCTCGGGCCCGAGTCGATGGCGCCGATGTATCCGCGCTTGGGGGAGTGGCGCGAGATCAAGGCGCGGGTCGATCCGAAGGGCGTGTTCCGCTCGGCGCTGTCGGATCGCGTCGGGCTGACGTAGCGGCGGTCACCCCTCGCGGCGCGCCCGTCGGTCGTTCGAGGGCGAGTTGTCCTGGGGCGCCCTGCTCGGGGCCGATCGCCGCGCCGGCCCGAAGTCGCCCCGCAGCGCGCCCCAGCCCCACCGTAGGTTGCGCGCGGGCCAATGTGTTCTCTCGATGGCACGGCGGTTGCTCACCATGGCGGGCATGAAAAGCCGCGCCCTGCTCTTGGCCCTCTTGCTCGTTCCCACCACCGTCGTCGGCGGTTGCACAAAGAAGTACGCCGCCCAGACCGCCGAGCCTGCGCTGGGTGGCGACGCGGAGATCGCGATCAAGAAGAACAAGACCCAGACCTATGACATCGACATCGGCGTGGAGAACCTCCCGCCCGCCGCGCGCCTGGGCAAGTACGCCGGGTACGGAGTGTGGGTCGTGGCCGGCGAGACCGCGCCGGTGAAGCTCGGCATGCTCGCGTACGACGAGGACAAGCGCACGGGTGACCTGACCGCCACCACGCCGTTTCGTACCTTCGAACTGCGCGTGACGCTGGAGCCGGATGCCGCAGCGACGTCGCCGAGCAACGTCGTCGTGGTCAAGCAGAGCGTGAAGGCCGGCAAGTAGCGGGTCCGCGAGAAGGCAGGTGTTCCTCCGGGAGGAGGCCCACGGCCGCGGCGGCGCGCATCATGCAGCCGCGGCCGACCCCGCTCGGCGCTGTCGGACCGCGTGGGGCTGACGTAGGGGCGGAGTCTCGCCCCGTGCCCATCCCCTCGCCGAGGCCATCGCGCCGGTCCGGGCCGTGTCGTAGGCTGGTCCCATGATCCTTCGCCGCCGTCCCCCGACCGTCGTCCGCCTCGCCATCGCGCCGATCGTCGCGGCCGTGATGGCGGCCGCCCCCGCCGTCGCTTCGGCGCTGTGCACCAACGGCAGCAACGTCGACTGCAACCCCGCCGGCACCACGCTGAACGCCGCGGCGGTCTTCATCGATCCCGCACCGCCGGTCGGCTACGATCAGTGCGCCGGGTTCATCAATACTGCCGCCGACGACATCAACGTCAGCTGGGAGAACAACTGCATCGAGTTCAACGGCGGCGACATGTGGCTGCGCGCCTACGACGACGCCACCGGCGAGATCCTGATGGGCGGGCACCTGTTCGACCCCCAGGCGTGCCCGTGGCCCAGCGTGCTCGGCTACGACAGCGACACCCCCGAGGGCGAAGGACTGCTCGGCCACTCCGGCATCTGCGACGGCAGCAACGGCACGTCGTTCGCCTGGTTCCCCAACGGCGGCGACTTCTGTGGCTGCGGCTCGGGCACCTGCAACGACATCTTCACGGCGAATGCGGCCAACAGCGCGATCCTCTACGCAGGTGGCGACGCCGCGGACAACTCTTGGGAGGTGTTCTACGCCCCCGGCGTCGGCAAGAACAGCTGCCCCGGTGCGGAGGTGGTGACCAACCTGCGGATCGGGATCTACGTACCCAGCCTCGATCCCGACGACGACGACGATGGCATCCTCGACGTCGACGACAACTGCGACTACGTGCAGAACCTCGGGCAAGAGGACGGCGATGGCGACGGGGCCGGCGACGCGTGTGACAACTGTCTGGGTCTCGCCAACGCCAACCAGCTCGACAGCGACGCCGACGGCGACGGCAACGCCTGCGACAACTGCCCGTTCGACGCCGATGCCACCCAGGCCGACGGCGACGGCGACGCGGTCGGCGACGTCTGCGACAACTGCTTCGCCGACGCCAACCCCGGGCAAGAGGACATGGACGGCGACGGCGTCGGCGACCTCTGCGACATCTGCCCGGGCGCCGAGTTCAACGACCCCGACTTCGACGGCCTGTGCGCCGACGTCGACAACTGTCCGGTGACGGCGAACCCGGGCCAGGAGAACGCCGACGGCGACGAGGTCGGCGACGCCTGTGACAACTGCGACCTGGTCGACAACCCGCTGCAGGAGGATCAGGACGGCGACACCATCGGCGATCTCTGCGACAACTGCTCGGCGGTCGCCAATCCTGCGCAGCTCGACACCGACGGCGACGGCTGGGCCGACGAGTGCGACAACTGCCCGCTGGTCGCCAACGCCAACCAGCAGAAGAGCGACTTCGACGGGGTCGGCGATGCCTGCGATCCGTGCCCGTTCGACCCCCTCGATGCCGACGACGACGCCGATGGCGACTGCGACAGCACCGACAACTGCCCTGGTCTGTCGAACCCGGACCAGGCCGACGCCGACGGGGACGATCTCGGCGACGACTGCGACGCGTGCATCGCCGACGCCGACAACGACGGTGACGAGGACGGCCTGTGCGGTGACGTCGACAATTGTCCCGACGACGCCAACCCCGATCAAGCGGACGCGGACGACGACGGGGTCGGCGACGTCTGCGAGGGCGCCGGCGAGTCGAGCAGCTCGGGTGCCTCGGACGGCACCTCCTCGAGCGGTGACACGACGGTGGATCCGACGGCGGCCGACACCACCGACGGGGGCTCGTCGGACGGCGGCAGCACCAGCGGCGGTGCGGTGGATCCGAGCGAGAGCAGCGGTGGCGTGACGGC
>LNFB01000271.1 GCA_001464385.1 Deltaproteobacteria bacterium Ga0077550
GGCGGCGGTGGTGTCCCCGATCAGGGGACCGGACTGCAGCGGTCACCGCGGCCCGGCATGGAGACCCAGGGCCGCTACCTCGGGCTCGCAGACCTCGACGGCGTGCGCCTCGAGGTCGCGGCGACCGGGGCGGCGGTGACGCTGCAGGGCGATCAACTGATGGCCGAGGGCTACCCAGACAGCGCTTCGCTGCGTGGCGTCGAGTTGGACGCCACCACCCGCGACATCCGACATCTCACCGTGCGCATCGAGTCGGTCGAATCCGTCGATCGCGTCGACCGGCTCGCGCTGAGCATCGAAGGCGCCGAGGTCTGCGACGACGGCGACCACGGCGTCTTCGTCGGCGGGCGCTGGGACGAGACCGGCGAGCACATCGCCGCCGACGGGGCGCTCACCTATGCGTGTGCCAGCGGCGTGATCACCAAGTGCGTCACCTGGGGCTATGCGCCGTGGATCGTCGGCGTCGATCTCCACCAGGCCTGCACGCGACTCGCCCGTGCCGACTACTGCGGCACGGGCACACCGTGGACACTCGACGGCACCACGATCGATGTCTACGACCCGAACGGCATCCAGACCGTGACCCCCGACGCACGGTTTCACTTCGAGGCCGCATGGGGCGTCGAAGGGGCGGTCTGCGTCAACCAGACCCGCTACGACGTCGAGGACGGCGAGGGCCGCAAGGTGACCCCGGAGTGTTTCGCGGGCTTGCCCGCCTGCACCGGTCTGGACGACGCGGCCGCAGCCACGGCGTTGCTGGCCAACCGTTCGCAGCACACGCCGATCGACGCGTGCGAGTAGAAGCCGCCGCGACGAACACCGCCCCCGCCGGCTCACGCATCGGCGGAAGAACCGGCCCCGTCGTCGTCGCCGGCGCTGCCTGTCCGCACGCGATCAGGGGTGCCGCGAGGCAGCACGTGCGCAGGCAGAGCCAAGGGGGGGGAGGACGACGCGACGACGGGGCACGGCGATCCCGGGTAACCGCGGCGGGCCGGGTGGTTCCCCGGGTTGCGCCGGTCCGACACGCGTCACCTCACGCACGCGCGACAGCCCCGGCGTCCCGGTCGCGCGAGGGCGACCGTGGTGCCCCTGCTCGGTGTCGAGGATCACGCGTCTTCGACCTCGCGCAGGGCGTCGTCCACCACGAACGCCAGCGTCCGCACGAAGTCCGCGCGCCCGATCGCCTTGTCGACGCGCTTGCGGGTCTTCGCCAGGAAACTCGCGCGCGCCTTGGCGCCGACGGTGCGGGCGAGGCAGGCGTCGAACGCAGCGCGCGCGGTGAGCTCGGCGCGGGCCTCGTCGAGCCACGTGGTCGCGCCGCTCAAGACGCCGTCGAGGACCGCGGTGGCGAGCGTCCGCGCGAGCTCGGCGGGCGCGCTGGGGAGGGCCGCGAGCAGGGCGTCCGGGTGCACGCCCTTGGCGGCGAGCGCCGCGACCGCGGTCCAATCCCCGCGCGCGACGAGATACGCGAGCCAGGGCTCGGGCTCGTCGCTGCGCTCGAGGCCGAGGCGCACGAGTTCGTCGATCACGACGCCGTGCTGCTTCGCGAGGACCTCGACGTTGTCGGGCGTGATCACGGCCAGCGCGAGCGCATCGGCCGAGCGTCCGCTCGCGGCCAACAGCTCGGCGAGCAGGTCGTCGCGCAGGCCACCGGTGGGGAGCTGCTCGAGCCACGTGATCGCCTCGGGCGCGCGACCGCAGGCCACGAAGCACCGCGCGACCGCCTCGATGCTCGGGAACGCCGGCCGCTTCGGCAGCAGGGCCCGCATCGCCTCGGGGGCGCCGGCGCGGCGGGCCAGCTCGAACCGCAGGGCCTGCACGCGGGGGTTGTCCCGCACGGTGGCGGTCTCGTCGTCGAGCAGGGCCGACACCCGCGCCGCCGCACGGGGCGACGGACAGAGCGCCGCGATCGCAGCGGCCCCGTCGCCGAGCACGTCGAGCCAATCATGGCGCAGCACCGACCACAGCCGCACGAACCTGGCGACGGCCTCGTCGTCCGCGGGCGGATCGAGCAGGCCTCGCGCGTCACGGAGCAGCGCCTCGACGAGGGCGCGCAACGGATCCCGCAGATCGCGGCCCAGGCGGCTCGTCGAGTGGCCGCCGATCACCGTCGCCATGTCGGGACGCGCGGGCCGGGAGAACACGCGCTGCATGCACTCGAGCAGCAGGATGCGCGCGTCGAGACGTCGCGCGGGCGCAGGATCGCGATCGATCTCGACGCCGGCGTTTCCGAGCAGCCGAATCACCGCGGGCGCGTCCCACGACTGGGCGTAGCCCGCGGGGAAGAGCTCGGGGAACCGCCACGCGGCCGCCTCGAGATCGGCGACGGCCGCCGCGATCGCAGCGAGCGCGGCGTACTCGACCCCGAAGGGGAGCTGGGGCGACGTGAAGATCGCCGTGTTCAGGGCCCCGCGGCCGATGCCGTCGCGTTCGGTCGGCGACCAGCGCCGCAGCGTGGACTCGAGCACCGCCGGATCGGCCGCGGACAACAACGACACGATCGCCGTCACCTGCTCGATCGCCTCGCCCTCGAGCACCGCCCCGCTGTCCCAGTTGCCGAGCGCCTCGAGGATCATCGGCGCGTGCCCGGCGATCTCGGCGGGTGTGGCCTGCGGCCGTCGTCGGGACAGCGCGAGCGCGTCGTAGACCTCGGGGCGAGTTCGGCCCATGGTCACGGACTGTAGCGCACCTGGGGCTTCGCGCCCCCCTCGTCGCGCCGACGGTCGCGGTACGATCGCGGTCGATGCGGGCGCTGCGAGCTCTCTTCTCCATGGGATTCCTCCTCACGGCGTTGCCGTCGTGCACGACCGAGGCCAACGACGGCGACACGGGATCCACCGGCAGTACCGGCGTCGACACCTCGACCGGCGATGCGACCACATCGACCGGACCTGTCACCACGACCACCGCCACGACCGCCACGACGTTCACGACGACGACCGCGGCCGAGGAGAGCTCGAGCACCGGCTTCGTGCCCACCGGTCCGTACTGCAGCGTGCAGAACGTGACCCACGACGAGCTCTTCGATCCGCTGCCGCGCGGCGAGGAGGCCGGCGTGTTCCCGACCGTGATCGCGGATGCCCTCGAGGACAACTGCGGCTGCCACACCCTGACGAGCGGCGGCCAGAACGTCGAGTTCGAGAACCTGCAGGCCCCGGGCGGCACGCTCTTCCTGCAGTACGCCGATCTGTCGCGTCCGTTCGAGAGCGGCACGCTCGGTCAGGCGATCGAGTCCGAGGTCCGCGGCTACCGGATGCCGGTGGGGAGCTGCCCGCACCCGCCGGAGCTCGCCGACGTGCTGTTCCCGTGGTTCGACCAGGGGATGCCGGACGGCGCCACCTACGTGCCGTGACCGAGGAGCGACGCCCGCTCGCGTTGGCGGTGCGCGACGCCCCCTGATATCGTCGCGCTCGAGGGTGTGGTCGTAGCGTGGTCGATCGGGGTCGTGGGTCCAGGGGCGTAGACTCGGACGCCGAGATCGCCAACGCGGCGACGCTCGACGCGAACGCCGGTTCGGACGCGGACATGGAGTCGGCGGAATCGTGGCTCGTGCACCTCGCCGCGGCGCCCGACGTCCCGCTCACGCTCGCCCCGGGCGCATCGATCGGCACGTCCTTCCGCATCGAGCGCGAGCTCGGCCGCGGGGCGATGGGCGTCGTCTTCCTCGCGCATCACCTCGTCCTCGATCGCAAGGTCGCCATCAAGATCCACCGCGCGCGCTCGGCCTTCGCCGCCGATCGCTTGCTGCGCGAGGCGAGGGCCCTCGCCCGCGTCGAGCACGAGCACGTCATCATCGTCCACGAGGCCGGCGCCTGGGAGGACCAGGTCCTCATCGCGATGGAGTACATCGACGGCTGGACCGCAAGACAGTGGGCCGAGCTCGAGCCCCGGTCCTGGCGGGAGATCGTCGCCCTGTACTGCAAGGCGGGCCGCGGCCTGCAGGCCGCCCACGAGCGCGGCCTGATCCACCGCGACTTCAAGCCCGACAACATCCTCGTCGGGCGCGACGGTCGCGTCCGCGTCGCCGACTTCGGTCTGGCACGCATCGACGCGGACGACGACGAGCTGCGCGCGCGCTCGGCCGACACGAGCACCAGCTCCGACGCAGCGCCGCCGGCCGCGACCGCGGGGCTCGTCGGCTCGCCCGCATACATGTCCCCCGAGCAGTATCGGACCGCAGCCGTCACCGCGGCCGCCGATCAGTTCGGGTTCTGCGTCTCGCTGTTCGAGGCGCTCTCGGGCACGCGCCCGTTCGAGGGCGACAGCGTCGAGGCCGTGGCTGCGGCGATCTGCGCTGGTCGTGCGCGCGAGCTACCGCCCCAGCACGCCCCGGCCCACATCCGCGCTGCGCTGCGCCGCGGCATGGCCGTCGACGACGCCAAGCGCTTCCCCGACATGGCCGCGCTCGTCGCCGAGCTCGAGCGCGATCCAGGTCGCACGCGACGGCGCGCCGCCGCGGCGATCGGCCTGGTCGGCGTGGTCGCCCTCGGTGGCTGGCAGGCCTCCACGTGGAGCGCGGCCCGAGCCGGGGACGAGTGCGGCGATCCGACCGCAGAGATGATCGGCGTGTGGGATCCGAGCCGTCGCGAGGCGGTCCGGACCGCGATGGTCGTCGGCGACGAGGAGCGCGCCCCCGAGCGCTTCGACGCGATCGCGGCCGCGATCGACGAGTACGCCGCGCGTTGGGGCGCCGAGTGGCAGCAGGGCTGTATGCGCCCCGCCGTGCGTACGTGCCTGGTGTCGGCGCGCGGTCGCCTCAGCGGCCTGCTGCAGTTCCTCGAGCGCGCGGGGCCGCGGGCGCTGCTCTTCGCCCCGAGCGCCGTCACGCACCTGGCCGACCCCGTCCTGTGCGCGCAGGCGGTCGAGGGCCGTGGCACCGATGCCACCGAGGCGACGCACTTCGCCGACGCGCTCGCCGATCTCACCCTGCGCGTCGAGGCCCGGCGCGATCCGGCCGACCTCGCCGAGCTCGAGCGCCTCGCCCGCGATGCCGAGGCCGCCCAGGAGTTCCGCGTCGCCTCGCAGGCCCTCGCCCTCGCCGGCCGGCTCCTCGACGACGCCGAGGCCGAGCCCCTGCTGCGACGCTCGGCCACCCTCGCCGTCAGCGGGGGCAATCGGGACGACATGGCGATCGCGTGGAGCCTGTGGGCGGCCACGCTCGCCGAGCTCGGGAGGCTCGACGAGGCGGCCGCGCAGCTCGAGCTCGCCCAAGGGGCGGCGCGTGACGTCACCGAGCTGGCCACACGCGCCAGCGTCGCCAACAATGCGGGGATCGTGCTTGCCCGGATGCACCGCGTGGAGGAGGCGATCGCGTCGTTCCGGCAGGCGATCGATCTGAACACCCAGGTCTACGGTCCGCAGCACGAGAGCGTCGCCGAGAGCCGTACGGCCCTGGCGATCGAGTTTCGGGACGTCGGCCGCCTCGCCGAGGCGAGGGCCGAGGCGGAGACCGCGTTGGCGATCTTCGGCACGGGGGTCGGCGATCGGCACCCCCTGTTCGCGAACACCCAGGGCGTGCTCGGATCCGTGTGCCTGCACGCGGGCGACGAGGAGTGCGCGGAACGGGCCCTGACCGCCGCGGCGGCCGTGACCGACGACGTCTTGGGTCGCCGCGGCGACGGGGCCTGGGCCGGGATCGAACTCGCCGGGCTGCGTCTGCAACAGGGCCGACTGGATGAGGCGATCGCCATGCTCGAACGCATGCTTGCCCAAGTGACGGCGGAGTCGAGGCCGCCGTCGAAGCGGCTCGGCGAGCTGCTCGGCAACCTCGGACTCGCCTACGCCATGCGCGGGGACGCGGCGCGCGGGCTCGAGTTCTCCATGCGCTCGCGCGACGTCTTCGCCGCCGTGATGGGCGACGATCACCGGCTCGTCGTGAGCGCGACGACCAACGTCGGCAACCTGCAGCGCGAGCTCGGCCGCCTCGACGCATCGGCGGCGTCGCTGACTGCGGCGGTCGAGCTGGCGCGCCGCACCCTGCAGCCCACCGACCCGATGCGCCTCAACACGGAGGTCGAGCTCGGCCTGACGTCGCTCGCCCAGGGCGACAGCACCCGCGCGTTGGCCCAGGCCCGGGGCGTCCTCGCCATCGTTCCGCCGGGCGAGCCCACCGCGCTGCTCGCCGAGTCCCGCTTCCTCCTCGCCCGCGCCCTCGGGCGGAGCTCGACCGAGGGCCGCGAGGCCGCGAGGCAGTCGCTCGCGATCTACCGCCGCCTCGGCGAAGGCGTCGCCACCCAGGCCGCCCAGGTCGAGGCATGGCTCGCGTCGGCCGAGCGCGGTTGATCGACGGCGCGACGTCAGTCTCTCGGCGCGCCCGGCCTCACCCCGCGACCGCGGGCAGACACAGCCGGAAGCTCGCGCCGCACCCCGCCCCTTCGCTGGCGAACGAGAGCTCGCCGCCGAGCGCCTGCGCCAGCGCGAAGCTGCCGTGGAGGCCGAAGCCGTGGCCGTGGGGCTTGGTCGTGAAGCCGCGGGTGAACACCCGCTCGACCATCTCCGCCGGAATGCCGTGGCCGTTGTCGACGACCTCGATCACCGCGCGACCGTCACGGGCGGCGCCGCGGATCGAGATCCTCGGCGCCGCGATCTCGCCGACCGCAGCGCGGGCATTGTCGAGCAGGTTGACGAGGATCTGCAGCGCGCCGTGTCGATCGACGATGACGCTCAGACCGGGATCGATGGCGCACTCGGTCGCGATGTTGCCGCCGACGGCGTCGATCCCCGACAGTCCGAGCGCGGCCGCGACCAGATCGACGACCGAGCACGGCTGCGCGGCGCCGACGGGCCGGGCGATCCCCTGCTGGCGCGCGACGATCACCTCGATGTGCTCGACGTGCAGGCGTAGCCGCGCGATCTCGAGGCCGATCAGCTCGGCATCGTTCGCGCCCGCCGCCGCCAGCTCGGCGAGGAATGGCAAGACGTTCGCGCCGCGCGGATCGTCGGCGAGGAAGCGCGGGAGATCGGCCTGGTGGGCCACCAGCAGCGCGTGCAGCCGGCCGAGGTCAGCCGCGGGGTGCCGCAGTTGCGCGTCGGCGAGGGCGTCGGCCGATGCCTTCACCCCGTTGAGGGTGTTGCCGACGTCGTGCAGCAGGTTCGTCGCGTTCTCGGCCATCCCCGCGAGCCGCGTCAGCCGGGCGAACTCGTGCGCGCGCTCGTCGAGCTTCGCCGCGCTGACCTGCGCGCCCCAGTACGACTCGTAGCCGCTCGCGATCATCCGGCGGAGGATCGGCAGGTAGACCACGAAACCCGCCAGCATCATCTGCGACGACGATGCGCCGTGGATCACGAACGCGACGAACCCCGGGACGATGCAGGCGAGCACCCAGACGATCGCGAGCCGACGGTGGGTGCTCGCGATCATCACGACCGAGGCGGCGAGTCCTGCGACCACGACGTACCCCGAGGTCACAGAGGCGTCGGCCGAGCGGGCGAGGTAGGCCCAGCCCACCGCGGTCGCGAACACACCCGAGGACACCACGCCGAGCAGGAGGTGCACGCGCGCGGCCCGTGTCGGCCGCCGGGTGTCCGCGGTCGCGCGACGCAGGAGCCGCAGCCGGATCGCCACGATGATCGTGAGCACCGCCAGCACCGTCGTCACCTCGGCGCCGAACTCCCGCCAGAGGTCCAGGTTCCACGCACCGAGCAGTACGAGCAGGGGGTAGACGAAGGTCCCGACGTAGGTCCGCTGCAGGATGTCGTGGCGCGCCGAGGTCAGCAGACGTGCGCGGCCCCGCTCCGAGATCTCCGCGGCGCCCGGTGGGAGCTCGGGATCGAGCCAGTCACCGACTCTCACCGAGAGCCCGCCCGCGCGACGCCGCGTTCGGCAGCGCGTGCGAGCTGCCACTTCTTCGTGAGCACCTCCGCAAATCGCCGCACCTGATCCCCACCGAACGGCTTGCGCAGCAGGTGGAGCCCCTCGCTGCGGCCGACCCCGGCGATGACGGCGTCCCAGGTGAAGTCGGAGTACGCGGTGCACACGACCATCTGCAGGTCCGGATCGGTGGACCACAGCTCGCGGATCGTCTCGACGCCGTTCCAACCCGGCGGCATGCGCATGTCGACGAACGCCACGCTGAACGGATCGTCGGCGGCCACGCTCTCGCGCAGGTGGGTGAGCCCGCTCGCGCCGGACAGCGCGTGCACCAGCTCGAAGCGCACGTCGGTGACGCCGAGGGCCGACGGCTCGGGCCCGAACAGCGCCTCGCGACGCGCTCGAAGGCCCTCGCCCTGTGTCGTCGGCGGCCCGAGGCAGCGCCGATAGTCGTCGTGCAGCCGCGGATCGTCGTCGATGATCAGCAGCCGCGGCGCACCGTGGCTGGATCGTCCGTGCGCATCCGGGGTCGACACGCCCTGTACATCGCCGGCGCGGGCCGCGGTTGAGGGCGCAGATCGGGCCGCTTCCGACCTCGAGCCGCCCAGTTCCAGCCGGAGTGTCCGAGATCGCGCCGGACTTCGTGACTTCTGTTACCTACAAGTCATTGCGCGAATGTCCTGTATAACATCTATGCTAGTTAAGTTAGACTCTGCGGATGACCAAGCTCGCCCCCCTCGGTTGCGTCGCTGGGATCGCCCTCGCCGTCGCGCTGCACTCCCGCCCCGCCGAGGCGTGCGGTGGCACGTTCTGTGACAGCGGGCCGGCCTCGATGCAGGTCGATCAGACGGGCGAGGTGATCCTGTTCGCGTTCGGCGACGGGTTCGTCGAGGCCCACGTGCAGATCCAGTACGACGGCGGCGATGCGTCGAAGTTCGCGTGGATCGTCCCGGTGCTCGCGGTGCCCGAGGTCGAGGTCGGATCGTTCCGGCTGATCCAGAGCGCCCTCGATGCCACCGTGCCGGTGTACGGCCTCAGCCAGAGCGGCGCGTGCGACGACGGTGGCAACAGCTCGGTCGGCTTCATCCAGGACCCCGACGGTGGAGCGTCGGGCAGCGGCGGGCCCGAGATCCTCGTGCAGGACACCGTCGGCGTGTTCGAGTACGCGGTGCTGCAGGGCGGCACCTCCGAGACGATCGGCGACTGGCTCGCCGAGAACGGCTACGCGCCCGACGACGAGGCGCCCGATCTGCTCGACGCGTACATCGACGAGGGCCACGTCTTCGTCGCGTTCAAGCTCCGCCACGCCGCGGGCATCGAGGATCTGCACCCCGTCGTGTTGCGCTACGCCGGCGACGAGCCGTGCATCCCGCTGCGGCTGACGAAGATCGCCGCGGTCGAGGACATGCCGATCCGCGCGCTCGTGCTGAGCGACGCCCGCGTGTTCCCGTCGAACTGGCGGCACGTGCTGCTCAACCGCGCGCGCCTCGACTGGATCGGGCTCGGCGCCAACTACGACAACCTCGTCACGATGGCGATCGACGCGCTGGGCTCCGACGGGCGCGGCTTCGTCACCGAGTACGCGGGCACCACGTCGGTGGTGAGCCCTGCGGCGCTCGACACCACGTCGTTCGATTCCTCGGCGTTCATGTTGGTGCCGGTCGTCGGCATCGTCGACGCGCTGGCGGAGATGGGCCTGGCGGCGTGCGGCGAGGACGGCTGCACGTGGGGCCACGAGCTGGTGCCGTCGCTGCTGCACGAGTTCATCCCGGTGCCCGAGGGCGTCGACGAGACCGCCTTCTATGGCTGCCTGTCGTGCTACGCCGAGCAGATCGACGCCGAGGCGTGGGACGTCGCGGGGTTCGTCGCGGCCTTCGACGAGCGCATCGTCGCGCCGATGCTGCACGGCCAGGCGCTGCTCGAGGCCTGGCCGTACCTCACGCGCCTGTACACACGCGTGTCGCCCCACGAGATGACCACCGATCCGACGTTCGTCCGCGTCGACGGGCTCGGGGACGTGCCCAATCGCCTCGGCGCCCAGCGCAGCGACGACTGCTGCGGCACCGTCGTGCGACTGCCAGGCGGCCGCGAGATCGAGCTCGGCGACAGTGGGGCCTGGCCGAGCTGGACCGACGAGATGCCGTGGGCCGAGCGGATCGAGAGCGTGCCGCCGCAGGGCGGCCCGCCCGCGGAGCTGGTCAACGTGTCGAACGAGATCGACGCGTTGATCGACGCCCACAACGCGAGGCTGCCTTGCGCGGGTGAGGGGACCGGCACGGGCGGCAGCGAGGGCTCGGGCGGTCCGGGCGGCGGATCGGGTCTGCCCGGCGGCGACGGCTCGGACTCGGGCGCGACGGTGGCCGACGCGGGCAGCGGTGGCCCGGGCGCGCAGTCGGAAGGCGATGTCGCGAGCAGCTGTGCGTGCGCGACGACGTCGTCGCCGATCGATGCGACTGCGTGGCTCGCCGGCCTCGTGCTCCTCGCGTGGAGGCGCCGACGATGAGGTCCCGCATCGCAGCGCTCGCGCTCGTGGGCGCATGCAACTCGGCGGTGCCGCTGGGCGACACCGGCACCGGCGACGCGGGCGACACCGTCGACGCGAGCACCGGCGCCCCGTCGACCGGCGTCGCGTCGGCCGGCACGACGATGGGCG
>LNFB01000272.1 GCA_001464385.1 Deltaproteobacteria bacterium Ga0077550
CTTCGGTCCGACCCCGCGTCCACTCCGACTCGCTCGAGCAGACTCATCCGACCAACCGTCCCCACTCTAGGTCGACGGAGCGACCTCGCACAAGCAGCGCCCGCCGACCCGCCTCCCCCCGTCTGCACGAATTCTGCACGAACACTGCACACCCCCGCGCCCCCGTCGCCCGACCCTCGCGCATCCGATCCGCCAAACCAACCCCATGCTCCTCACCGACGCGACCGCCTTCCCACCACCCTCCGAATCCCGCCCCATACCCCCCACCTCCACCACCACCCAGCCCGCGCCATCGCCCAGCGTCCCCGCCGTCCTCACCTCCATCGCCGCGATGGGCCTCGTCAGCGCCGCCGCTGCCCTCGGCGCCGCGGATGCATCGGTGGTCCTCCGCGCCCTCCCAGCCCTCGCCGCCCCCGCCCTCGGCGCGCTCGTCCTCACCGCGCCCGCACTCCTCGCGGTCCACCAATTCCTCGGCCTCGACGCACCGCCCGAGCGCATCGTCGCCGCGCTCGGCCGCTCCGTCGTCGCCGGCGGCAGCGTCGCCCTCGGCCTCGTGCCCGTCGTGCTGTTCTTCGCGGCGACCTCCACCCTCTGGCCGCTCGCGCTCGCGGGCGCGGTCGCAGGCCCGGGCATCGCGATGGCGGCCGTCGCGATCCTCGGCCTGCGCGACGCCGAGACGTCCGCGCTCGTGATGCCGCCGCGCTTCGCACTGCTGCTGCTCGGCTGGGCCGTGCTCAGCCTCGCCATCGCCGGGCGCATCGCCGTTTCCATGGCCGAGCTCGTGATCGCGGGGGTGCCGTCATGAGCGCCGCACGCAACGACACCTCCCTGCTGTCGCTCACCGTCGCGGTGCTGCGCGCCCCCGCCTCGCTCGTCACCGGCGATCGCGTGCCGCTGGCCCGCGTGCTGCCCGGGCTCCTCCTGCTCATCGCCCTGGCCGGCGGCCTCTTCGGCCTCGTCATCGGATCGTACCGCGGCGGCGTGCAGCACCTGTTCGCGGCGATCAAGCTGCCGGCCGTCCTCCTGCTCCCGCTCGTCGTCACGCTGCCCGCGATCCGGGCGCTGTACCGCGCCGCGGGTGTCGACGTCGGCTACGACCGGCTGTGCTTCGCCGCGCTCGTCGGCGTCGCGCGGGCGAGCCTCCTCGCCGCGGCGATGGGCCCCGCGCTGTGGCTGCTCTACTCGGTGAATCTCGACTACCACCGCGCCGTGATGTGCCTCTGCGGCGCGCTCGTCGTCGCCGGCAGCATCGGGCTCTTCACCGTCGCCACGCTGTTGCCCGGCGGCGGGCGCCTGCGGATCACCGCGCACCTCGCCTCGTTCGCGATCGCGGGCCTCGTCTTCGCGCAGGGCGGGTGGCTGCTCCGCCCCTTCCTCGTCCGACCGCGCGCCGAGGTCACCTTCCTGCGCCCCATGGAGGCCAACGTCTTCTCGAGCGTCGGCGCGGCGTGGCGATCGTCCCGCGGCGACTACCGCGGCTGGGACGCCGAGGCCGTGCAGGTGTGGAGCGACGGCGATGACGTTCGCGAACCCAGCCTGCCCGGCGATCGGAGTGACGAGCGATGATCGCCACCGCCACCTTCGAGCCGCTCGCCTACGTGCTCGGCATCGGCTACGTCGCCGTCGGGGCCGCGATCGCGATCGTGCTGTCGCGCCGCGGTCACCCCTCGGGCGTCGCCCTGGGCGCCTTCGCCTGCTGGCCGCTGTTCGTCCCGCTGCTCGCTCAGCGCGGCGCCGCCCCGAGCCCGGGTCCGCTGCACGCCCGGATCGCCGCGACGCTCCTCGATCTGCGCGACGCGATGGCCGAGCCCGGGGCCGCCGGCCTCGCGCTGCCCGACGATCTCGCCGGGCTCGTCGACGATCTCTACCGCGCCGACGAGCGGCTCGCGCTCGTCGACCGCCTCCTCGCCTCCGTCGAGCTCCGCGCTGGTCGGGCCGCGCCCGGGGTGGTGCAGAGCACCGACGAGCTGCGACGCGCCCGCGCGGCGACGGCGGCCCAGATCGAGGCGGTGCTCGACGGCGTGGTCCAGCTGAGGCTACAGATCGGTCTGCGAGCGTTGGCGGGGAACAGCGTGCCGGTGCAGGAACGTCTCAGGGATCTCCGCGGCCGCCTCGCCGCCATCGACGAGATCGCGGCGATGGAGCTCCACGCATGAGCGAGCCGCTCCGCACGACCCGCGCCCCCCGCGTCATGCTCGTCGACGACGACGATCCCCTGCGCGAGGTGGTGCGCTACGCCCTGGCGCGCGAGGGCTTCGAGGTCATCGAGGCGCGCGACGGCGAGGCGGCGCGGAGGCTGCTCGACGAGTCGATCCCCGACGTGCTCGTCCTCGACGTCGCGATGCCGCGGCTCGACGGCTTCTCGCTGTGCCGCGAGCTGCGGGCGCGCAGCGATGTGCCCGTGTTGTTCCTGTCGGCCCGCAGCGACGAGGTCGATCGCGTGCTCGGGCTCGATCTCGGCGGCGACGACTACGTGACCAAGCCGTTCTCGACCCGCGAGCTCGTCAGCCGGGTCAAGGCGCTGCTGCGCCGGCGGCTCGCCCCCGAGCCCGCGGTGCTCACGTGGGGCCGACTGCGCCTGGTCGTCGACGAGCACCGCGTCTTCGTCGACGACGTCGAGGTCGTGCTCACGGCCACCGAACTTCGCCTGCTCGCCGCGCTGCTGCGTCGACCCCACCGCGCGCTCGGTCGCGAGGAGCTCGCCGACGCCGCGTACCCCGACGCGCGCAACGTCAGCGAGCGGACCGTCGACTCGCACATCCGCCGCGTGCGCGCCAAGCTGCGCCCGTTCGGCCTCGACCCCTTCGAGACCGTGCACGGTGTCGGCTTCCGGTTGGGGGCCGCGTCGTGACGCGGCGGCGGCTGTCGCTGCGGGCGTGGTTGTTGCTCTCGTACCTGGTCGTCTTCAGCCTGCCGTGGATCGCGATCATCGGCAGCGGCGCGCTCGAGCACGACCTGCGCGCGCAGACCCGCGAGAACCTCACCGCGCAGGGCCACCTCTGGGCGCTGCGGATCTCCGCCGAGCTCGCCAGGCCCGGCGCAGTACTGCCGATGCTCGCCGATGCGCTCGAGCCCGATCTCGCCGCCTCGCGCGATCGGACGCTGTGCGCGGTGCAGCTGGTCGATGCCACCGGCGCCGTGCTGGCGTCGAGCTCGGGCAACCGCGGGCAGATCCTCGCCGACGATCCCGAGGTCGCCGCAGCGCTCGAGGGGGGCATCGGCGCGACGGCCCGCGATCGTCCCCGCGTCCGCGGCAACGTCGACTACACCGGCCCGAGCCGCTTCGCGCCGATCCGGCTGTTCGTCGCCGTGCCGATCGTCGTCGATGCCACGGTCGTCGGCGCCGTCGTCATGAGCCGGACCCCGCGCGAGGACGTGCAGGCGTTCGTGCAGATGGGCCCGCGGCTCGGCGTCGCGCTGCTCGTCGTGGTGGCGTTCACGTTCGCGATGGCGATGACGAGCGGCCACTTCGGCAGCCGGTCGCTGGCGCAGCTCGCCGACGCGGCGCGCCGCATCGCCGGCGGCTCGCGCGATCGCACCGCGCTGCTGCGACTCGAGCACTCGCGCGTCGCGGAGGTCGGCGCGCTCGCGGGCGCGGTCGCGGCGATGCACGGCCAGCTCCAGGCCCGCCTCGACTACATCGACGAGTTCGCCGGCAACGTCGCCCACGAGTTCCGCACGCCGATCGCCACACTGCGCGGCACCTTCGAGCTGCTCCAGGACGATCCCGAGATGTCCACCGAGCAGCGCGAGCGGTTCATGGCCAACGCCCAGGCCGAGCTCTCGCGGCTCGAGTCCCTCGTCAGCGGCCTGCTCGCGCTGGCGCGGGCCGAGCGGACCGAGGCCAGCCAACCGGTCGATCTCGCGGCGCTGGCCGAACGGACGGCGCACCGCCACGGCGTCCGCGTCGAGGGCTCGTGCCGGTCGGTGCTCGGGTCCGCACGCCAGCTCGAGAGCGTGCTCGACAACCTGATCGACAACGCCACGCGCCACGCCGGCCCGGACGCCGAGGTCACGGTGCGCCTCGCCGACGTAGGGCAATGCGCCGCCATCGAGGTCATCGACGACGGCACCGGCATCGCCCCCGCCGATCTGCCGCGCGTGTTCGATCGGTTCTTCACCACCGATCGCAAGCACGGCACCGGGCTCGGACTCGCGCTGGTGCGATTGGTCGCGCGGGCCCACGGCGGCGACGTGCAAGTCCACAGCGTGCCCGGGCGTACGGTCTTCACGGTCACGCTGCCCGCGGCCCCCTGACCCAAGGCTCGCGCCGACCTGCTACGCTGGCGAACTTGGGGTCCACCGTGCAGCAACACCTCGCGAGGCTCTCGCTCGCCGTCTGGATCGGCGCCAGCGCGTCCGTGGCCCACGCCGCGCCGTCGCAGCTCGATCGCGCCAAGGCCGTCTACGCCGAGGGCAAGGCCCTGCTCGACAAGAAGAACTACATCGACGCGGGGGCCAAGTTCGAGGAGGCCTACCGCCTCGCGCCGGACAAGCACCTGTTCAACTACAACATCGCGACCGCGGCCGAGCTCGCGGGCGACTGCCAGCGGGCGCAGCGGCACTACCGGATGTTCCTCGACCTCGTGCCCGAGCACGCCTCGCGCAAGGACGTGGTCAAGTCGCTCGCGGTGCTGGAGAAGACCTGCGCCCGCGACGACGAGGGCGCGGCGGCGCTCAGCATCGAGGCCCGGGGCGATCGCGAGGCCGAGCGCGGCAAGGCGATCGCCGAGCGCGTGCTCACCGACGCGCTGCGGGCCACCGAGCAGAGCATCGCCCGCTACGAGGCCGTACTCCTGCGCCACGGCAAGCAGCAGCCCTTCGCGCAGATCGTCCGGGTCAAGCGCCGCGATCGCAAGAAGATCGCGAAGCTCGTCGACGCCCGCGGCTTCACGGCGCCGACCGACGGCAGCGCCGAGGTCGAAGCGCCGGTGACCGTCGAGCAGGCGTGTCGCCAGGCCGCGCAGCAGGAGGACCGCAACGCGGCGGCCTACGGCAAGGCCTACGACGCCTACGAGGACGACGACGTGGTCAAGCTGATGGACAAGCTGCAGCGGCGCGCCGAGGAGCGGCACGGCCGGGCGTTCCGCGACACGTGCCCGAGGTAGCGTGTCATCGCCGCGTCGCGCGGATCAGCCGCGCGCCGGCGCCCTCGAGCACGAACGACTCGCCAGCGGCGAGCTCGTGCGCGGCCACGACGGACGCCGAGAGGATGTCGACGACCTCGAGCGACAGCGGCACGCGGGCCTCGAGCGTCGCGGCGCCGAGGATCCCCGCGGCGAGCGCGACGACCTCGGTGTCGGCGTCGCTCTGCAGCAGCGCGGCGACGCCGGCCTCGGCCCCTGGGATCTGCGCCCAGGTGACGTCGGGGATCGGCACGCCGTCGACGGTGGCGTAGATCCGCAGCGCAGCGTCGGGATCGTCGTGGGCGCGGCGGGTCCACGACGCGAGATCGCCGGGCAGCGTCGCGACGATCGGCGCGAAGCGATCGATGCCGACGACGCCCGAGAGATCCTCGAGGCCACGCACGCCCGCGTCGCTGTGGAACACGTGCGCCGGCCAGCCCGCCAGCCACGTCGCGAGGGCGCCCGCGACGAGTCGCTCGGGATCGTCCTCGGTGGCGACGGAGGCCCCGGGGCCGATCGGCTCGTTGTTGGTCGCCACCGGCAGGCCCGCGCACGTGCCCACGACGACCGGCCGCAGCACGGGGCCCCACGGCCCGAGCACGGTGCCGAGGTCGCGCTCGGTGTGCACGGTGGCGAGGTCGGCGATGTCGCCACCGTAGATCTCGAGCAGATCGTCGCAGCCGTCGGTGATGCCCGCGGACGCGGCGACCAGCACGTCGGTGCGCTCGCGCATCGACTGGGTCCGCGCGCGGAGCTCGTCGAGGCCCTCGGGCCCCGAGAAGCCGTTCTGCCACGCCTCGTTCGCCAGCTCGAAGTGGAGGATCGCCTCGGGGCGCGTCGCAGCGAGCGCGACGAAGCCGTCGATCAACAGGTCGCGTTGCCGTGCGGTGGGCACGGCGAGCTGCCCGTCGCCGATGAGCGTCCACTCGATGCGCAGGCCATACTCGTCCCACGCCAGCGCGGTGAGCCCGGCGACGACCTCGGTGTAGTCGGGCCAGCCGAACTCGATCTCGCGACCGTCCCAGAAGTCGGCCTCGATCGGATCGCCGACGACGCCGAGCGCTCGAACGTAGTGGAACCCGTGGTCGGCGAGGTACGCGAGCTGTGCCTCGAGCCGGGGTCGATCGTTGCGGTACGCCCAGGCCGCCCACATCATCGTCGCACCGAGGGCCACGAACGGGCCGCCGTCGTCGGCGAACGAGCGGCCCTGCAGCCGCACCGGACCGCCGCGCATGCCCGGTGCGCACGTCACGTCGACGTCCGTGGTGTACACCTCGCCGAACCACCGTACATCTTCGCGCACCATCTGCCAGTCGGAGTCGAGGCTCGCCGGCGTCGCCGGGGCGGTGAGCGCCATCCCGAAGGCGTGGCTGTCACCGGGGGCGACGGCGGCGTCGTCGGGGAGGGCGACGCGGCTGCCGACGAAGAGCGGGTCACCGTCGTCGACCGCGCCCAGGGCGTAGCCGTCCGCGGCGGTCCACGTCGACGCGCCGGTGTTGCGCATGACGACGTAGGCGTCGGTCGGCTCGGCACACGCCAGCGCGTCGGGGAACATCGCGTCGACGAGCACGGCGTCGTCCTCGAGCGGGTCGCCGGTCGAACCATCCTGCGTGTTCGCGAGCGGCGACGTGGTCGATCCCCCGGAGCCGTCGGTCGCGTCGTCGCCCGAGCCGGGCGCGGTGCTCGAGCACGCGGTCGCGAGCAGGACGACAGCCCGCCATGTCCGGGAGTGGATCGCGAGCATCGACGACGAGACTGCCAGAAACCGAGGCGAAGGCGTCGTCGACGGGTGCTGGTTCGCGGTATCCTCGACGTCGCGGGCGTGGATGCCTAGGGAGTTCTACCGATGATGCGTGCCTCCGTCGTTCCTGGTCTCGTGTGGCTCCTCTGCTCCGCATGCGCAGCGTCGTCGCAGGACGACGCGTCCGGCCCCGTGCCGTGCACGCCGGGGGAGCAGCGCGCGTGCGCCTGTGCGGGCGGCAGTCCGCCGGGCGTGCAGATCTGTGGCATCAGCGGGGATCAGTTCGGCCCGTGCATGGGGTGCGCCGGCGACTCGACGTCATCGACCGATGACGCGTCGGGATCGACGCTCACGGACCCGACGGACCCGACGGACCCGACGACCCCGACGACGGAGGATCCCAGCGACACGGCGGACTCCGGCAGCGCCGACGGGACCACGGGCATCCCCGGCGACGGCATCCCCGATGATCCGCCGCAGGCAGTCCCCCCCGCGCCGCCGCCCGATGGCTCGGGGATCGTCGAGCAGGTCGCCGCCGAGCACCCCGACTGGCTCACGGGCTCGTGTGTCGAACAGGGCGGGACCAACGACTTCCTCTTCGAGGTCGTGCGACGGCTGCGGATGCAGGACGATCGCTGGGGCCTCAACTGGAAGCGCGGTGTCGTCGGCGATCTCTCGCAGGATGCGATCGACTACCACTGGGGCGAAGGCCCGAGCGAAGGCAGCACCGACGTGTACATCATCGACATCATCGGTGGCCACTGCCCGGAGGACGGCACACCGCCCCAGGCGGCGTGGATCGACGTCACCCAGGCGACGCTCGACGCCGGCACGATCGGGATGTGGACGCTCGCCGGCGAGGCGCTCTGACGCGCGCTACCGCTGCCCGCCGCCGAGGTGCCGGGCAAACCCGGCGACGAACTCGCCGAGCCGCTTGCGCGTGGGCTCGTCCACCAGCGCGCCGCCGTCGTCGAACAGCTTCGCTGCGCCGCTGAAGTACATCCGCGGCCCGGCCCACACGGCGACGCCGAGGGCCCGGAACACCGGCAGCCATGCGGTCTGCGACGCGATCGTCCCGCCGGGTCCCGGGGTCGCGCCCAGCATCGCCAGGGGCTTGCCGCCGAAGACCTTCGCGATGTCCGAGGCCGGTCGCGACAGCCAGTCGATCGCGTTCTTGGCGACGCCGGGGATCGACGCGTTGTACTCGGGCGTGGCGAATACGAGCCCGTCGGCGGCCGCGATGCGATCCTTCAACGCGCGCACCGGCTCGGGGATCCCGTGCTCGGCCTCGAGGTCGGCGTCGTACAACGGGATGTCGCGGAGGCTCGCGATCTCCAGCTCGAGCTCGGGTGGGGCGAGCTCCGCGGCGGCGCGCAGCAGCGCTGCGTTGTACGAGTGCTTGCGGAGGCTGCCAGCGATGCCGATGACTTTCATGACGGGCTTCGGGCTAGCATGGCGATTCCTCGAAGGGTAGGGCCCCCGTGACCACCGCACTGACGCGCAAGCAGTTCCTCCACCTCGGCGTCGGCGCCGCTGCGGCCACGCTGCTGCCGGGGTGCCCGGCCGGGGACGACGGCGACACCGGTGCGGACAGCGGCGCGACCTCCTCCGGGACAGCCGCTGGCACGACCTCGACGACCGCGACGACCGCGACGACGGCCTCGTCCGCGGAGGGCTCGAGCGGCGACACGTCGCCGGGCTCGAGCAGCGAGACCGGGGCCGGGGGTTGCGGCAGCGATCCCGACGCGAGCTTCACGATGCACGTGCACACGCTCGACGTGACGCTCGCCGACGTGACCGCGGGCGTCGACAAGTCCTATGTCGCCGGCGGCGCGCACACCCACGACGTGCTCATCAATGCCTCGGCCTTCGCGACGCTGCTCGCCGAGGGCAAGGTCATCGTGTCGGCGGCAGCGGGCGGCGTGGACGGGCACACGCACGCGGTCACGCTGACCTGTCCCTGACGCCCGCGGCCGAACTCACGGCGCTGCAGCGGCCGCCGCGGGATCGTGGCCGCCCGTCGGCAGCTCGAAGATCGAGCCGAACCGATCGCGGTACACGACCCGCGCGTGCTCGGCCAACCATGGCTCGAGCGCTGCCGGGGGCGGGCCGGCGACGACGTAGTACTCGGCGCCCCGCGCCGCGAAGTCGGCGAGCGTCGTCGCGTCGGCGACGTCGTGGGGGAGCACCCAGCCGCGGGTGTGCGAGGCGTAGAAGAGCCGAGGATCCTGGTAGTTGTCCGCGCGTTGCCACGCGGGATCCCACGCGTCGTCGTCGCTCTGCGCCACGACCAGCGTGTCCGGCGTGACGCGGGTCGCCAGGGTCCGGCCGAGCTCGACGATCGCCGCCGGGACCTGCTCGCGATCCTCACGGCGCCGTGCGGTGACGTTGCGTCCATAGGCGGCGCAGAGCGCCACGGCCGCGGCGACCATCAGCATGCGGCGGGCGACGGCGCCCTCGCGGAGACCGCGGTCGACCAGCGCGTAGGCCTTCGCGACGAACCACGCGGCGAGGATCATCGCGAACACGTGGTAGTGCCCGCCGGCGTAGTCGAGCGTCGCGTAGCGCAGGGACACGATCAGCACCAGCACGTTCGCGATCGCGAGCGACCACTCGATCGGTCCCCAACGACGCCAGAGGAGCAGGCCCAGGCCGAACAGCAGCGGGACCCCGCCGATCCCCCACTCGAGCGAGACCCGGCCGAGCGCGTAGAGGTGATCGCGATCGAAGACCTGCGCCAGCAGCGGGAACTTCGAGTCCCCGCCGGCGATGACCCCGAACGAGTTGCCCCACACCGCGTGGAGGTGCGCGGCGTGGAGCAGCCACGCGGCGCAGACGGCGAGGACGCCGGCCCAGGCCAACCACACCCATGGGCGACGCAGCGCGTCGCGGGCCGAGACGATCACGATGCCGAACTCGGCGACGCCGAGGCCGAGCGCCGTGGGTTTGATGCAGGCCGACAGCGCCAGCGCGGCGGCGGACCACAGCAGCGCCGAGGTTCGACGGCCTTGGACCCACGCGAGGAATCGCTCGAGCGCGACGACATACAGCAGGACCGCGAGCGCGTCGGGCATCACTGCGGCGGAGAGGTGCACGCCGAGCCTGCTGGTGAGGACGTAGGCGCCGGCGACGAGGCCTGCGGCGGCGCCGAAGCGTCGGCCGACCAGCGCGCACACGGCCACCGCGCACGCGGCGATGCACGCCAATGACACGGCCATACCCGTCCAGGGGCTGTCGCCGAACACGAGCATCAACGCGGCGACCAGCGCCTGGTACAGCGGGAATTCCGCCTCGACGTAGCCAGGTCCGTCACCGCCCCAGTTGATCTGCGGGAAGAACGGATCGAACTCGCGGTGCGCGAGGTTCAACGCCATGCTCGCGGTCTCGGCCT
The DNA here is from genome assembly GCA_001464385.1 of Deltaproteobacteria bacterium Ga0077550. GTDB lineage: Bacteria > Myxococcota_A > Polyangia > Nannocystales > Nannocystaceae > Xiheibacterium > Xiheibacterium aquaticum. Next base: position 10,259 of record LNFB01000272.1, read on the forward strand.
GTCGCCAGTGCTCGGCGACGGCGATCGGCGGCAGCAAGCACGACTGGGCCACCAGCCAGACGGCCGTGAGCGCGAGCAGGGTGACGAAGGACGCGCGGCGGGTGATCAAGGAGGCTCCGGCAGGACCGCGAGCGCCAGCCAGCCGAGAGCGTAGCCGAAGCCGAGGTACACCACCGCGAGCATCTCGCGTTCCGGACGGAGGAAGCCGCGCTTCCAGGCCGCTGGCCAAAGGACCAAAAGCCCACTGGTGCGCGCAATCACTGCACCCCACAAGAGGCCCGTCGTGCCGCCGAGCAGGCCGCCGAGCGGCATCGCCACCAATGTGATCGGCGCGACGACGGCGTTGTAACGGAAGCTGTAGACGCTCGCGCCCTGCGCGACGAGGCATGCCTCACACACCGTGGCCAGCATCGCGGCGGCGGTGCGGAACGCGAGGATGCGCATCATCGCGCCGGCCTCGGCATAACGATCGTCGTACAAAAGATCGACGATCCACTGCGACATCGCCGCGAAGCCGCCGAGCGCGGTGAACAGCAGGGCATCGAACCACCGGCGGATGTCGTAGTAGGCGCGGCGGAGGTCGTTCGGGCGTTCGTTGTGGACGCGCGCGAGCGTCGGGTAGAACACCCCGCTCGCGAGCCGGTTGGTCAGCGTGTCGAAGACCTCGGCGAGGGCCTGACCCACGTTGTACACGCCGAGCAGCGCGCTCCCGAGCCAGCGGCTCAGCAGGATCTGATCGCTGCGCACGACGAGGAACGTCAGCGCCGACGACAGGAAGATCCACCGGCCGAACGCGAACATCTCGGCGCGGGCGGTGCGCTCGAGGCGGAAGCGGTTGCGGTGATCGGTGTGCGGGAGGAGATGGCTCGCGGCGGTGTTGACCAGGGTCGACACCAGGTGCGCGACGACGAGCGCGCCGACGCCGAGCCCGAGCCACGCGGCGGCGATGCAGACGACGACCTGCAGGATCTGCGTGCCGAGCTCGAGCTTCTGCAGCGGGACGAGGTCGAGTCGCCGCCGCAGCGTGAAGACGCGCGTCGAGCTGAAGCCGTGGATCGCGGACGAGCTGCAGGCGATCGGGAGGATCCACAGCAGCTCGGGCTCGTCGAGGGCGAGGGAGATCGGGTACGTGAGCAGGCACGCGCAGATCCACAGGCCTGCACCGCGCATGACCTGCACCGTCCACGCGGTGTCGAGGTAGTCCGGGTCGTCCCCGCGCGCGCTCATCACCACGCTCTGCGAGATGCCCACGTCCGAGAGCATGACGAGGCCGTACAGGACGACCTGGACCATCGCCATGAGGCCGAACGCCTCGGGGAAGAGCATCCGCGTCAGGACCAGGTTCGATCCGAGCCGGATGACCATGCTGCTGCCGTAGCCGAGGACCTCGACCAGCGCGCCACGCCGGGTCTTCGCGAGCAGGCTGCGCCGAGGCACATCACCGCCCGCATCCTTGCGGCTGATATCGGACGAACTCGACACGATCCCGTGCTTGCGACCGAGCAACCTCGCCCAGCGCGTCGACGGTAGCGAAACCGGGCGGGATCGTCACGCCCTTTCGCGTCGCGTCGGTGGGGGACCCGGACCATTCACCTCGAGGCGGCGAATTTCCGAGGGGTCCGACCGATGACGCGCGAGAAATCCCGTGCGAAGTGGGCCTGGTCGGCGTAGCCCAGCTCCGCGGCGAGGGCGGCCAGCGGCGTCGTCGGGCGTTGCGCAAGTTGCCCAGCGGCCTCGTGCAGACGATGGCGCTGGATGACCCACTTCGGTCCGACGCCGACGTACCGACGAAAGCCGCGCTGGAGCGATCGCAGCTCGATGCCCGCGGCGGCTGCGACGTCCTCGGCCCGGAGCAGCGCACGATCGCTCGCGATGCGCTCCACGAGGTCCCGCATCGCGGCGGCCGCAGCGGGCAGCGCTGGCAGTCGCGGGCCGAGGAAGCGCTCGGCGATGTCGATCTGCTCGGTGAACGCATCACACGCCGCGATCGCGCGCGCCAACGCACCGCCGTCCGCGCCGAACACCGCCTCGATCGGGATCACGCGGTCGGTGAGGGTCGCCATCGGTGCCCCCAACAGCGGCGCGAACGCGGCGGGGCGGAACTTGATGCCGAAGGCCTGGCCGCGCCCCGCGAGGGTGCGGACGAACCGACCCGTGGGTACGCCGGTGATCTCGGCGCGGATCGACGTGCCCTGCTCGATCACGATGTGGACGCAGGGGTGGGGGAGGACCTCGGTGGTGGTCGGCTCGGGGAGATCCCAGCGCACGCGCCAGAAGTGCGCGACCCAAGGCGCGAGGGCCGCGTCGGGCAGCAGACGGACGTGCTCGGTCGTCCCCGACCCCGGGGCCTTCAGTCGCAGCACGCCGCGGGGCGGATCAGCGGCGACTCGAGCCGTGCGGCGCGCGACCACTCGGCGTGAAGCGTCGGGGACCCGGCAGGTCTTTGCAACCCGATTCGCCGCAACTACCAAGCAATGGGAAGGGACGGCCCGTCCCTTCCCTCCGTCGGGCAAAGCCCGCCGGAGCCTCCTATCCCTCCATCGCTTCGCTCCTTGCCTCGTCGCGGGTGAACGCTCCGCGTTCATCCCGCGAGGTTGCGGAAGAACCGCCGGTAGTCGAAGCCGGTCTGCGCGATCGGTGCGACGTCGTCGATCTGCCCGACGGCGTCGAGGTGATCGGCGGGGAAGCAGCCGCGGAACTCGCCCCACTTGCTGCTCGCGACCGTCGACACGCCGTCGTTGGGGCGCAGCTCGGTGCCATGGGCGACGAACGCGGCGGCGCCGACGAGCAGCGGATCCATGCGGTCACTCGTTCCGGGGTTGCGCAGCATCCGAACCACGCCCGCGGCGTCGGTGCACGCGCGGTCCTCGGCCTTCCTGTCGGGGTGCGGAAGCCCGCCGACGCTGCTGAAGCCGGCCCACGACTGGTAGAGCACGCCGTCGGCGTCGACGATCTCGGCGTTGAAGTCGACCATCGCCGCCTCGGACATCGAGGTCAGCGCGGCGACGATGTGGCTGTCGTCCGCGACCTCGCTGAAGGTCCGGCCGAACATCGTCGCGAGCGCGTCGATCGCCCCCGACCGATCGGTGCCCGGGAGCACTGCGGTCGCGACGTCCGCGACGAACGTGCCGCGGTGCGGGCTCGAGATCGTCGTCACCGACGCGACCTCGTCGGCGTAGCCGAGCCCCGCGGGGCTCACCAGGTAGCGACAGTCGAGCCCGCCCATCGAGAAGCAGACCAGGTTGACCTTGTCCGCGCCCGTCTCCGCGAGCAACGCGTCGATCTGATCGGCGAGGAACTCGGCGCGCACCTGTGGGGTGTCGAACGGCGGGACGCTGCCGAGCCGCGCCACATGGCCGTCGGCCGCGAGCGCCGTATCGACGTCGTTGAACCGCCAGAAGTTGGTGGTGCTGGTGTTGAAGCCGTGGGCCAGGATGATCGGGAATCGCGTGGGCGACCCGCTCGGCGTCGGGCCGAGCAGCGGCGCGGGTGGCTTGCACCACCCGAGCGGGTCCCACAACAGGGCCCTGCAGAGCAGCGAGTCCTCCTTGCCCTCGGGGAGGTTCTCGCAGCCGGCGTCGCGCAGGCCGTCGATGACCTCGGCGGCGACCTGCTGCTCGTCCGCGCCGCACGACAAGAGGGGCTCGGCCGGCGGCGCGCCGAGGCACGATTCAACCGCGGCGTTGGCCTCCGCGCAGATCGATCCGTCGAGATCCGTGTCGGCCTCGTCGGCGCAGGCGGCGAGCGAGGCGAGTAGGGCGAGGGGACGCAGGCGCGCAGACGGCATGCCCGTGGAGTGACACGAACAGGTCGCGAGTTCGACGACCGGGCGCGCCACAACCGGGGACCGAACGCGCCAGCCGCCCGTCCCGTCACCCCGGAGGGTTGTTGTTCGCGCACTCGCTCGCGACGTCGGCGAGCAGCGCGGCGAAGTACGGCCCGTAGTCGGCGGCACACACGTCGCCGACGACCCCGTGCCCGAAGCGCTCGGTGAACTCTGCCAGGCGCGGGGCGTACTCGGCCCCGGTCGCGCCGTCCCACGGGCCTGCGCACGCGTTGGGCTCGTCGAGGCCGATGAGCGACAGCATCATCACGCGCGACGCGTCGCCGTCCTTGGCCGCCACCACGGCGTCGTGCCAGTCGGCGGGATCGCGATCGGAATCGCCGTCGTCTTCTTCGTCGGTGATGAGCACGATCACGAGGACGGCGTCGTCGCGCACGAAGTCCGCGTTGCACGGCGAGCCGTGGCGGGCGAGCAGGGTCGTCAGCGCCTCCATCGGCTTCTCGTCGCTCGCGCCCGAGATCCCGACCGCCGCCGCGCACGAGAACGACGCCGCGAGATCATCGGCGTCGGTCATGAACGGCTGGCCCTCGGCGAAGGGGCCGCAGCTCGCGGCGCTCGACGCCTCGCCGCCGGTCTGCGTGACCAGGTCGCCCAGGCGCGTGCAGCCGGGCGCGTTGAACACGTAGTCGTCCGTGGTGATGACGCCGACGCGGTAGTCGGTCGTCGCCCCGAGCAGCTCGGTGATCCCAGCGATGAACGCCGGGAAGCTCGCGACGAGGTTCGCCTGCTCGTCGGCCATGCTGTACGAGTCGTCGATCACGAACAGCAGATCGACCGCCTCGCAGTGCGTCGAAGGGGGCGGCAGCTCGCCGAGGTCGGGCACACCGCCGAGGTCGAACTGCACCGGCGAGGGCCCGGGGTCACCTCCCTCGGCATCGTGGGCTGCGCCCGTGTCGGTCGTGTCGCGGGCCTCCGTGTCCTGCGACGCGGCCGAGGAGCTCGACGCGTCGTCGTCGATGCCTCCCGTCGCCGCGATGAGGTCGCCCACGGCGCGGCGATCGTCGCCGCAGGCCGCGAGCCCCCAGACCACCGCGAGGCCCGCCACCGCGAGGTGTCGCAACCCGCCTCGTCCCGCCGCCAGTCTGCTGCACCGTCTCGACACCCGACCCACCCATTGCCAACGTACACCGGCTCTGTGACAGACACCGACGCGACGATTTCGATCACGTTCGTCGGTCGCATCCATGGTCGGCGGCGGGTTTGCCATCGCCGCGTCGGCTTTTTCGTGGGGTGCAGCACAGCGGCATGTCGCGGCATAGTGTCCCCCGTGACGGATCGCGCCGAGACCTCGCCGATGCGGACGCCCCTGCCGCGCCTGGTCGTCCAGCGGCTCGAGGCGGCCGGTCACGACGCCCGCGCGCTGTGTGGGCGCTTCGACCTGCCGTGGGACGCGCTGGGCGAGCCGACCCTGGTGGCACCGCTCGACGCGCTCGAAGGGTTCTACGACGCGGCCGCGATCGCGCTGGGCGAGCCGGACCTCGGCCTCGGGTTGGTGGCCGATGTGCCGCGGGGTGCGTACGGCCTGTTCGAGTTCGGGGTGCGGGCGTCATCGACGCTGCGCGACGCCCTCGACCGGCTCGGCCGAACGATGGCCCTCTTCAACCGGGTCGCGCGGCTCGAGTGGTCCGTCGCGCACCGGTCGGCCCGGGTCGAGATGACGGTGCCCGGCCGCGCTGCCGCGCTGGGTCGCCACGCCAACGAGTTCTTCCTCGCGCTGCTCGTCGCGTCGGCGCGGGGCCTCATCGAACGTGACTTCGTCGTCACGAGGGTGTGGTTCGCGCATGCACCGCCACGGTCTCGCGCGGCGCTGCACCGCGTGCTCGCGTGCGAGGCGATCGAGTTCGGGGCGAGCACCAACGGCTTCGAGTTCGACGTCGCGTGGCTCGACGAGCCGTTGCTCGAGGCCGATGTCGCGCTGCGCCACGCCATCGACGCCCACGCACGGACCCTCGTGGTGGCGACCGAGCCCGCGCTGGTGTTCGAGCTGCGCCGCACCCTCCGCTCGCTCGAGCGCCTCGACGACGCCGCGCTCCGTCCGGTCGCGCGGCGACTCGGCCACAGTCCGCGCAGCCTCCAGCGACACCTGCAGCAGCAGTCGACGACCTTCCGCGACGTCGTCGACGAGGTCCGGGCCGAGCGCCTGCGCGCGCTCGAGGCCGAGGGCGTGGGCCCCGATGCGATCGCGACCCGGCTCGGCTACCGTGACGTCACGGCCCTGCGCCGGGCCCAACGCCGGTGGCGTCGCGCGACCCCGCAGCTCCGCTGATCACCACCGCTGCAGATCCAGCGCGACGCGCGGTCCGCTGGCGCCCTACGATGCCCCCACATGCCTCCCCTCGGCCTCGACGCGCGCTACCTCTTTTTCACCGGCAAGGGCGGCGTCGGCAAGACCACGCTGGCGTGCGCGACGGCGCTCGCGCTCGCGGACGCGGGGCGGCGCGTGCTCTTGGTCAGCACGGATCCCGCGTCGAACCTCGGCGAGATGCTCGGCGTCGAGCTCGGCGCGACCCCGCGGGCGATCCCCGGCGCCGCCGGCCTCCAGGCGATCGACATCGATCCCGAGCAGGCGGCGGAGGACTACCGGCAGCGGGTGATCGCGCCCTACCTCGGCAAGGTCGACGACGCCGAGATCGGCCGCATCCGCGAGTCGCTGTCGGGGGCGTGCACCGTGGAGATCGCGGCGTTCGATCGCTTCGCCGGGCTCCTCGCCGGCGACGACGCGGCGTACGACCACATCGTGTTCGACACCGCACCCACGGGGCACACGCTGCGCCTGCTCGATCTCCCGCGCGCGTGGAGCGACTTCCTCGCCGACAACACCCGCGGCGCGTCGTGCCTGGGCCCGCACAGCGCCCTGACCACGCGGCGCGATCGCTTCGCGCGGGCGCGCGCCGCCCTCGAGGATCCCGCCCGCACGACGGTGGTCCTCGTGACGCGCCCCGATGTCGCCGCGCTGCGCGAGGCGGCGCGCACCTCGGCCGAGCTGCGCGCGCTCGGGCTGAAGGGCCAGCGCCTCGTCGTCAACGGCGTGTTCGAGGCCAGCTCGCCCGACGACGCGGTCGCGGTCGCGCTCGCGCGGCGCGGACGCGAGGCCCTCGCGCAGCTCCCCGAGGACCTGCGCGGGCTCCCGCGCACCGACGTGCCGCTGCGTGGCTGGGACATGCTCGGGCTCGACACGCTGCGTCGCGTCGTCGACGGGACGCCGCCGTCCGCTGCCTCCTTGGCCGCCGCGCCGCCGCTGCCGGAGCTCCCGCACCTAGGGGATCTCGTCGACGCGCTCGCGGCCACGCGCAATGGCCTGGTGATGGTGATGGGCAAGGGTGGCGTCGGCAAGACGACGATCGCCGCGGCCATCGCCGTCGAGCTCGCGTCGCGCGGCATCGACGTGCACCTGTCGACGACCGACCCCGCGGCGCACGTGGCCGCGGCCCTCGACGGCGCGCTGCCCCACCTGGAGGTCGGTCGCATCGATCCCGCGGTCGAGACCCAGCGCTACATCGATCACGTGCTGGCGACCAAGGGCAAGGATCTCGACGCCGATGGGCGCGCGCTGATGCTCGAGGATCTGCGCTCGCCGTGCACCGAGGAGGTCGCGGTCTTCCACGCGTTCTCGCGGATCGTCGCCGAGGCCCGCGGCCGCGTCGTGGTCCTCGACACGGCGCCGACCGGGCACACGCTGCTGCTGCTCGACGCGACCGGGGCGTATCACCGCGACGTCATGCGCGGCATCGACGAGGCGTCGTCGGCCCGCGTGAAGACCCCGCTGACGCGCCTGCGCGACCCGGCGTACACCCACATCGTGCTGGTGACGCTGGCCGAGACCACGCCGGTCTCCGAGGCCGCGCGCCTGCAGGACGACCTGCGCCGGGCGCAGATCGAGCCGTGGGCGTGGGTCGTCAACGCCACGCTCGTCGGCAGCGGGACCACGGATCCGCTGCTGCGCCAGCGCGTCGCCGGCGAGCTGCGACAGATCGCCCGCGTGCGCGACGGACTGGCCTCGCGCATCGCGGTGGTGCCGTGGCGCGCCGAGGCCCCGCGGGGGGTCGCGGCCCTCCGCGCGCTCATGGGCTGAAGGCCGCGGGTCGCGGGCGTCGGGCAATCGTCCGTCTGCCCAACAATCTCGATCGTCGGCGGCCAAGGCACTCCCGATGCCGACCCCACGCGCTTCGTTCGGGATCTGTGTGCTGGCGTCCGCGCTCGGCTGCGGCGGCGGCGGTCGTGGTGACGAGGGCCTGTTCGGCGATGGCGGCGGCACCGACCCCGCGGGCGGGGACACGCCGACCGATGGCGCGGGGCCCAGCGACGGCGGCGGCGGATCGGCCGACGCGAGCGACGACGGAGCCGACGACGCGGACGACGGGGCCAAGTTCGACACGCCCGACGGCGTGACGGCCGGTGACGACGGCGGCCCGGTGGACTGCGAGTGCGGCAACACCGACTGGAGCTACGTGTGGATCGCCAACAGCAGCCAGGGCACGGTGTCGAAGATCGACACGCGCTCGTTGGTCGAGGAGGGCCGGTACCTCACGCGCTCCGATGGCGCGGGTAATCCCTCGCGCACGTCGGTGAGCGTCGATGGTCGGGCGGTCGCGATCGCCAACCGCCACGTCGGCATCGTGAAGATCTGGGCGCGCGAGGAGTTCTGCAGCGACACGAACGGCACGCCGGGGATCCAGACCTCGCTGGGCGGCGACGACGTGCTGCCGTGGTCGCAGGACGACTGCGTCGCGTGGTTCACCGACTTCCCCGACATGACCGTGCAGCGGCCGGTGCAGTGGACCCCGGGGCAGGGCGCCTGCCACACCGATCAGAAGATCTGGACCACCACCGGGTCGATGGGCGCCGGCCCCGGTCAGTGCGGGCAATCGGGCGTGTGGATCCACCGGCTCGACGGTGACACCGGCGTCGTCGAGGACACGGTGCACCTGCCGGAGAACCAGTTCAACTGCGACCACACCAACACGACGCTCGGGCTCGGGCTCGGGCCCTACGGCGGCGCGGTCGACTTCGAGGGTAACTTCTGGTTCCACGGCTTCGGCAACGGCAAGCTCGTGCGCGTGGACTTCGACACCCTCGACGTCGAGATCTTCCCCGGGGGCGGCTACGGCATCACCGTCGACACGACGGGGCGCGTGTGGACCAGCTCGAGCATCCAGCGCTTCGACTACGCGACCGGTCAGAGCGCGAGCCAGAACGTGTCGACCAGCGGCGGCATCACCCAGGACCTCCAGCAGCGGATCTGGGCGGCGGGCGACAACGGCGTGGTCTGGGTCGACATGGAGTCGCTCGCCGTCGGCGACGTGATCGACCTCCCCGGTGAGGGCCAGGTCAAGGGTGTGAGCGCCGACATCGACGGCTACATCTGGGCGATCCGCCAGGGGGATCCGACCGCGTACAAGATCGATCCGGACACGTACGCGATCGAGACGTTCACGGGCCTCGACGGGCCGTACACCTACTCGGACATGGCGGGCGGCTCGCTCAGCAACGTCACGTGCAACCCGCCCGAGGGCTGAGAATCGTCCCAGGGATGTACGGGCGGATGATCGTCCCGGCCCGCGCCGGCACTACCGCGGCGTGGGACCCGATCCATCCGATCTCCGCCTCTATCGCTTCCGTCTGCGTCTCTTCGTCGCCGCAGGGATCGCCCTCGGCTCGGGCCGCTTCTCGCCGGTCGCGCGCGCCGGCTCGACCGGAGGCAGCTCGAGTGACAGCAGCACGGGCGACGCGAGCTCGAGCGACGGCACCACGGAGGCCAGCACCTCGAGCGACGGCGGTTCGAGCGATGGCGGTTCGAGCGACGGCACCTCCGAGGGCGGCACCGCGGCGGATGGAGGATCGAGTAGCTCGGGGGTCACGTCCGTCCCCGGCACCGAGGGCACCGGCGGCGGCACGTCCACGGGCCCGGAGGACTCCGGCGAGCTCCCCTGCGGAGGCTGCTACGGCCGCCCTTATGTCGTCGAGCAGCGGGCGTGCGTCGCCGAGGTCTCCGACGACCCGACGTGGTCGGACGCGGCGCCGCTCGAGGGTCTCGATCGTCTCGCGCCCGAGCAACGCGCCGCGCTCGCGGCGTTCTGGACCGAGGCGGGGCTGTCCGAGCACTCCTCGGTCGCGGGGTTCCATCGGTTCGCGCTCGACCTGCTCGCCCACGGTGCGCCCGCGGAGCTCGTCGCCCGGGCGCAGCGCGCCGCGGTCCAGGAGCTGGAGCACGCCCGCGCGTGCTTCGGTCTCGCGACCGCCTACGCTGGGCGCGCCGTCGGTCCGGGTCGGATCCCGCTCGGCCCCGGCGCCCCGATCGCGGCTAGCCTCGTCGAGCTGGCGGTGTGGACCGTGCACGAGGGGTGCGTCGGCGAGACGGTGGCGGCGTGGTTGGCCGACGAGATCCACGCCCACGCGACGGATCCCACGGTGCGCGCGACGATGGCGAAGATCGCCGCCGAGGAGGCCGAGCACGCCGCGCTGTCGTGGTCGACGGTCCGCTGGGCCATCGCGGTCGGCGGCGCGACGGTGGCGCGCGCCGTCGAGGAGTCGTTCGCGTCGGCGCGGGTCGACCCGCGTCTGCCGTCGCGCGCCGAGTGCGTCGCGCATGGCCTGATGCGGAGCGATGCCGTCGTCGCGACGATGCGCCGAGCGTTCGAGGAGGTGGTCCAGCCCTGCGCGCGGCGGCTGGTCGCATGAGCGCCGCGAAATTCCACCCGCCGATCGCCAACAACTTCGTCCACCTGCTCGCGCCCGAGCACCGCACCGCTCACAGCAGCTGGGACAGGAACGTTCGAGCCGGGACCACGATCGGTCGGCGTTCGGTGAAGCAATCGCGGTCGACGTAGTCGAGGTCCAGCACGACCTGGAACGCGTGGGCGGCCGAGACCTGCTGTTGGAAGTGGGCGAGGTTCGGCGAGAGCTTGGTGTCGCTCGACTTCACCTCGACCAAGAACCACGGCTTGCGGTCGCGGACGATCAGGAAGTCGACCTCGCGCTTGTCCTTGTCGCGGAGATAGCGGAGCTCGAAGGTGCCCAGTCCGAGGTCGTTCCAGCCGTGCACGGCCTTGAGGAGGTGGCACGCGACGAACGTCTCCGCGCGTGCGCCAGGGTCCTCGATCTCGGACCAGTCCGTGGCGTACCACTTCGGCTCCTTGCGGAGGGCCTTGGCCACGTTCGTCGCCCACGGCCGCACGCGGAAGCCGGCGTGGAAGCTCTCGAGCGTGTCGATCCATCGACGGATCGTCTCGACGGCGACGCGGATCTGCTCCGCGAGCCCGGTGTAGATCAGCTGTCCACCGCTGCGCTCGCGCAGCAGCGTCAGCAGCGACTCGATCTGTCCGAGTTCCTGGATCCGAGTCGCGTCGCGGATGTCCTCGCGTACGAGCTGCTGCTGGCGAAGGGTCTTCCACCGCACATGGAACCTTGCCTCCCGCTGCGCGAAGGGCTCGGGGTAGCCCCCGAATCGCCACAGCGCCGCGAAGTCGGCCTCGGGGATCGCCCTCGGGGGCCGGGTCGGCTGCTCGGGGAGTCGTTGACGCGCGATTTCCCCGACCGAGAACGGGTGCATCCGGAACGAGAAGTACCGGCCCATCAGACTGTCGCCGCCGCGTCGGTAGACGTCGAGCCGGGAACTCCCGGTGACGATGATCCGGGCACGGTCCTCGAAGGTGTCGAAGATCCCCTTGATCAGGGTCTTCCATCGCCGGTACTTGTGCAGCTCGTCGAACACGACGACGGGCGGCGCTCGACGCAGGCGCGAGAGGTCGAGCCGATCGGCGAGGGCCTCGGGTCCACGCTCGATGATCCGGCGGTCGTCGTCGTTGTCCCAGTTGAGGTAGCCTCGCGCGCTCGCGACGCCGCGGCAGCTCGTCGTCCTGCCGACCTGCCGTGGACCCGAGACGAACGCCATCTGTCGGTGTCGACGCAGGTGATCACGCAGCATGGCCTCGTAGATCCGCGGTAGGCCATCGACCATGGGGACCATTCTCTCATATGTGAGAGAATGGTCCAGACCATTCTCTCACATGCGAGAGAATGGTCCGACGCGCCCGGCTATCGCCCCTGCCGCCCGCGGACCCTCGCCGCGGTGTCCTGGCGGTAGAAGTCCCGCAGCACCTCGTACATCGCGGCGTGGTCGCGCTGCATCTCGAGCGGTTGCTCGAAGAAGTGCTCGGTGGCGACCGCGAAGAACTCGGCGCCGTTGGTCAGGGCATAGCTGCCGAGGTACGTGCGGCGGCCCGCGGCGGTCTCGGCCTCGAGCGCTCGGTACTCGCGGGTGAAGACGTCGACCCACCGATCGTAGGTCGCGGTGTCGTGCAGCGGCGGCACGCCGTCGGCGTGGCCGCCGAGCATGTCGAGCTTGTGGGCGAACTCGTGGAAGACCACGTTGTGGCCGTCCTTCGGGTTGGCGGCGCCCTGGCGCACGGCGTCCCAGACCAGGATGACGGGGCCCTGCGTGAAAGCCTGGCCGAGCACCGGCATGCCGCCCTCGTGGATCCGCAGCGCGGTCGAGAAGAACCCCGGCTGCGGCGGCGGTGCGACGACGGTGTGGGGATAGACGATGATGCTGTCGACGCGTCGGTACAGCGCGTGCTCGAGCCCGAGGATCAGCAGGCACGCCTGCGACGCGATCGTCACGCGGATGTCGTCGTCGAGCTCGAGGCCGCCGGCGCCCTCCCAGTGCTTCTCGGCGACGAAGACCTGCGTCAGGTCGCGCAGGTGCTGCTGCTCGGCGTCGTCGAGCCAGGCGTAGTGCGGCACGCGGCGGCGCAGGATGTCGGTCCACGCCGCCGGCCACGGGGTCTCGAGGATCTTCTTGCGCCGGCGATCCGCGAGCCAGGAGAACAGCATCGCCGCCAGTGTAGCGCCCGGACGCTCACGGCGCGTTCGGGACCACCACCACCTCGTGCTCGCCGGCGGGCACGCCGATCCACAGCGTGCCGCCGCGCTCGTCGGCGTGCACCCAGCCCGGCGCGTCGGCGAGCGCGTCGACGTCGGTCGCCGCGGCCAGCGGCGCGCCGTCGAGCGTGATCGTCTCCGGCGCCGCGGGCACCGCGAGGATCTCGAGCACCGCGCCGCCGGCGAACACCTCGCCCGAGCGCCACTGCAGCGTCGCCGCGCCGTCGTCCGCCTGCTGCTGCGCGATCAGGCTGCCGTCGTAGAGCGTCGCGCTCGACGTGGGACCGAACGCGAGCCGCGGGTACAGCACGCCCGCGTCGGTCGCGAGGGAGTCGACGCGATCGGGCTGACCGGTCGGGGCGATCGCATCGATGCCCGGACGCAACATCGGCACGATCGCGCCAGCGCGCAGCCACAGCGGCAGCTTGCCCAGCGGCGCGTCGACGGTGACCTCGACGCCGCCATCGACGCCAACGTCGATGCCACCGTCGACGATGGTGCCGTCGAACCAGTCGATCCACGTGCCCGGGGGGACCACCAGCGTCCGAGTCG
>LNFB01000273.1 GCA_001464385.1 Deltaproteobacteria bacterium Ga0077550
CGCGCGCTGGTCGAGACGCTGCGCACCGACGCCGATCCGACGCGGTCCATGGCGGACGTCGCCGCGGTTCGACGCAGCGCGCTCGCGCGGATCTACGGCGAGACGCTCCACCAGGGGACGATCTACGTCGCGACCGCGAGGGTGGTCCCCTTCCTCCTGCGCCTGCTCGACCACCCCGACGCGGACGCGGTCGAGCTGCTCGCGTACATCGAGGCGGTGACCTCGCAAGCCCACGAGTATCGGGAGCAGGCGCTCGAGTGGGACGAGGACAGCGACGACCGCGTCGCGGTGCTCGGCACCTTGGATGCCCTCGCGCATGGGTTCGCGCGGGTCGCCGCGCTCGTCGATTCGCCCGACCCGAACATCGTCGCGACGGCGCTGGCGCTCGCGTCCCGCGCTGGGGACGAGGGCGAGTCGCTGCTCCTGCGCGCGGCCAATCACAGGAACTGGCTCACGGCGGCGACCGCCGTGCACGGCCTGCTCGACAGGCGTGGGGACGGGCTCACCGCCGAGGCCGCGCTGCCGTGGCTCGAGCACGGCGAGGCGATCGTGCGGCTGTGCGCCGCGATCGCCACGGCGCGCCACCTCGGCACCGCCGCCCCTGCGCGCACGACCGCGGTGCTGTGCGAGGCGCTCGATCACGAGTCGGACCTCGCGCCCAGGTTCAGCCGCTTGCCGTTCGTGAAGGGGCGGCTGCTCGCCTACGTCGCGCTGGGCCTCGCCCAGGTGCGCGACGCGGCCGCGATGGCGCGGGCGGTCGGGCTCGCGGAGCGCCTGGCCGACCTCGACCTGTTCACCCTCGACTCGGTGTCGTTCGGGCTGCTGCGCCTGTGCTTCGGCGACGGGCAGCCGCCCTTCGCCCCCGGGTTCGTCGACGTGCTGGCCGCGATCGCGAGCTGCGGCCGCCTCGAGGGCTTCGCCAACTTCTCGGAATCGTCGTCGCGGTTCGGCTTGCCGTCACGCGCGTCCGAGTACCGCGCGCTGGTCGAGACGCTGCGCACCGACGCCGATCCGACGCGGTCCATGGCGGACGTGCTGCGGGTGCACGAGGAGGACGAGGACGAGGAGGAAGAAGACGAGGACGAAGACGACTAGCTGCGAAGGCCGATGGGCGCCGCGCCGATGCGCGACGCCCTGCGCCTCATCGCTACAGCACGCAAGCGCCGATCGTCGCCAGGCACTCGTCCGGCGCGGCGCCGTCCTCGAACCATGGCACGCAGCTCTGCCCGTCGAGGCAGGCCGCGTCGTCGCCGAGCGTGCAGAACGGGCTGCAGCAGCCGGGGTCCCCGCCGCCACAGCCGGGAACGCTGGCCGAGTTGGCGCAGAAGGTGCCCGGGTCGCAGACGTTGATGAATGCACAGCCGTCACCCGGCGCACCCTCGGCGCCCGAGACATCGGGCGCGCACTGGAAGCCCTCGCCGACGCCGTAGCAGCCCTCGTTGTCGCCGCACGCGGTCGGATCGAGGGGGTTGCACGCGGGCAGGCACAACGGCAGCACGCCGCCGTTGGTGACCGTGCACAGCGTGTTCTCGGTGTTGCACACCGGGAAGCTCGGATCGCACGAGCACAGCTCGAGGCAGTGCCCGAGGTTGGTCTCGGGATCGACGCCCCAGCACATTTGTCCGAGGTCGCAGTTGTCGATCCCCGACACGCCGCTGCCCTCGACGACACACTCCTCGCCGATGCCCACGGGCGCCGGATCGAGCGGTGAGCAGCGGGTCGCGTTCCACGAGCCGCCGCCGTCGTTCGCCCACGGCATGCACTTCTCGCCGTCGGGACAGTCTTGGGTCCAGATGTCGCACTCGGTGCCGTCGCCGACATCGGGCGCGGGGATGAAGCCGCCGCCCTGGACCTCGTCGGGCTCGGCCTCGAGGTCGAGCTCGGCGTCGAACCGAGCCGCCGGCGATCCGCCGAGGAGCCGTCGCTCACCCACCGGCGCCGCGAACGGACACTCGCCGGGCGGCGGGATCATGACCTCGCACAGCTCGGCGCCGGTGGTCGACTCGCCGCCGGTCGACGTGGTTCCGCCGGTGGTGCTCGAGCTGCCCGAGGTGGGATCGGTCACCGAAGAGCTCGAGTCGGGATCCACCGTCGTCGTCGGCGTGTCCGTCGTCGTCGGCGTATCCGTCGTCGTCGCGGTCGTGATGCTCGTGCTCGGCGACGAGGTCCCGGTGTCGCTCCCGGTCGAGCCCGTGCTCATCGCTCCGGTGTCGTCGCCCGCAGGGCAGGCGAACAGCGGCGCGACCAACAACACCCAACATCCATGTTTCCACATGCGTACAGCCATCGGGCAGAGGGTAGCGGATCCGTGGCCACCGGCGAGCGGCATGGGACGGACGAGCCACCGCGCTACCCCCAGCGGTGATCCTTGAACTGCTCGCGTAACGCCGTCTTCTTGAACTTCCCGGCCGATGTGCGCGGGATCTCATCGGTCACCACGAACGCATCGGGCAGCCAGTACTTGGGGAACTTCGCCGCCAGGAACCCGCGCAGCTCGTCGTCGGTGGCCTGTTGGCCACTGCGGAACACGACCACCGCGATCGGCCGCTCGCTCCACTTGGGGTGCGGCACGCCGATGACCGCGGCCTCGCGGATCGCCGGGTGGCACATCAACGCGTTCTCGAGCTCGGCCGACGCGATCCACTCGCCGCCCGACTTGATGAGATCCGCGGTGCGATCGGTGAGCTGCACGTAGCCGTGCACGTCGATGTTCGCGACATCGCCGGTGCGGAAGTAGCCGTCGGCCGTCCAGCGCTCGGGCACGTCGATGCCGGCGTAGCGCGCGGTGACCCACGGCGCGCGGATGAGGATCTCGCCGCTGGTGCGGCCGTCGTGGGGCACGTCGCCGGCGTCGTTGCGCACGCGGACGTCGACGAGCGGCGGCGGCACGCCCTGCTTGGCGCGCACGGCGAGGCGCTCGGCCTCCGGCGCGTCGACGAGCGCCGGCGGCACCCGCGACACGAGGCCCAGCGGCGAGGTCTCGGTCATGCCCCAGGCGTGGATGAGCTCGAGCCCGAGGCGATCGAAGTCGCGGATGAGCTGCTCGGGCGCCGCCGACCCGCCGACGATCATGCGCACGTTGGGCTTCAGCGGCCAGCGGGCGCGCTCGGCCTCGAGGGCGTCGCGGATCGACAGCCAGATCGTCGGCACGCCGGCGGCCAGGGTGACGCCCTCGTCGCGCATCAGATCGAGCAGGCTCGGCGCGTCGAGGTAGGGCCCCGGAAGCACGAGCTTGGTGCCGACCATCGCGGCGGTGTACGGCAGGCCCCACGCGTTGACGTGGAACATCGGCACCACCGGCAACAGCGTGTCGGTGCGCGACAGCCCGAAGCAGTCGGGCATCGCCGTCACCAGTGAGTGCAGCATCGTCGAGCGGTGCGTGTACACCACGCCCTTGGGTCGCCCGGTGGTGCCGCTGGTGTAGCAACAGCCGCACGCGTCGTCCTCGGCCAGCCGCGGCAGCGGCGTGCTCGGGTCGGCCGCGTCGACGAACGCGCGGTAGTCGATGCGTCCGTCGGTGGGCGTCGTCGTCGCGCCGACGACGATGACCTTGGCGAAGTCGACCTTGGCTGCGAACTTCTCGTACAGCGGCAGGAGCACCTCGTCGACCAGGAGCACCTCGTCCTTCGCGTCGTCGGCGATGAACGCGATCTCGTCCGGGTGGAGGCGCAGGTTGAGGGTGTGGACCACCGCGCCCGCGAGCGGGATCCCGAAGTACGCCTCGAGGTGCTCGGCGTGGTTCCACATCAGCGTGGCCACGCGGGCGCCGGGGCGGATCCCGGCGCCGACCAGGGCGCGGGCCAGCGCCCGGGCCCGGGTGACGACGTTGCGGTACGTGGTGCGCTCGACGCTGCGATCGGGCCGTCGCGAGACGACCTCGACGTCACCGGCGCGGTCGTGCGCGCGGTCGATCAGCAGATCCAGCGTCAGCGGCAGCGACATCATGGTGCCCGAGGTCATCGGGCACCATCGTATCAGGGCCGCGCTGCCGGCCCGCCGCTAGTACCCCCAGGCGGCCGGCACGTCGCAGGTCTCGCACTGCGGGCACGGGAACGCGGCGTCGATCGCCGCGATGCCGGCCTCGAGGTCCTCGACGGTGGGCGCGTCGTTGGCCCACAGCGCGGCGAGGGTCCCCGCCGCCGTGCCGTCGCGGGTCTCGGCCTCGGGGTCGAGGACCGGACCGGCGACCTGGATGAACGCCCAGTTCGCGTCGGCCTCGGAGTCGCACACGGCCGGCTGCAGCTCGAGGTGCTCGCGGACCAGCCGCGCCCAGCCGTACCACGCGGCGTTGTCGAGCTGCTCGTGCGCCGAGTAGAACATCGCCTCGCCGTTGGGGCCGAGGTCCTCGAACGCCGGGTCGCCATCGGCGGGGTAGAGGTCGCGCCAGCAACGGATCGCGAGCATGCCGTTGAAGATCGCCTCGTCGATCGCCGGATCGATCGCGACGAGGTTCGCCGCGACGCCGATCGCCTCGCCCTGGGCGGTGGCGCCGTTGTAGTACGCCCAGCTCGAGTCGCAATCGCCGGGCGCCAGGATGCAGCTCGCCGACTCCTTGTAGATCGACACCCACAGGAACCACTGCAGCGCGGCGTCGATGACCGCGGCGTGGACGTTCGCATCGCCGTCGCCGGTCATGCCCGCAGCGAAGGCCGCGTCGACGATCGGCTGGATCTTCGCCGGGCCGACGCAGCGGTCGGGGTAGTTGGTCGCGTTCTCGCCGACCGTGCACTGGCGATCGAACGCGACACCCTCGTCCTGATCCTCGGCGGGGATCGGCGGGTAGTGGGTGTCCTCGCGCCGCAGCACGCGGGACTCGAGGCCGTTGTCGGTCGCGTAGATCGTGCGCGCCGCGGTGAAGTCGTCGGCGGTCGGCGTCGCGCCCGAGCGGAGCAGGTCGATGATGTCCTCGTACGCGACGACGCGGGCGGCCGAGCCCGGCGGCTCGTCGACCAGCACCCACTCGCCACCGTCGGAGACGCACGTGGGATAGTCGGGGCTCGCGTCGGGCGTGAAGTCGCTGTCGAGGGGCCCACACGCGCCGAGGTCCGGCGTGCCGAAGTCGATGTCCTGCGGACATCCGCCGGGGCCGGTCGTGCTCGGATCGGTGTCCGTCGTGTCGGGATCCTCCGTCTCCGCGGTGGTCATCGTCGTCGACACGGTCGTGTCGTTGGTCGTCGGGTCGCTCGCCGAGGTCGGGTCGCCCGACGTCGCCGTGGGATCGTCCGTTCCACCGCCCGAGCTACTGTCGGCACCTTCATCGCCGACGCTGCCACCGTTGCAGGCGGCGAGGGTGAGGAGCAGGCTGACCGAGGCATAGAGTGGATTCTTGGAAGTCATGGCGGCAGTTCGGCCAACGTGACACGTCGTTTGCCCCCGGCGTAAGCGAGGACCCACGCTGTGAATGGATGGGGTAATTCCACCCGATCGCTCGGGTGAAACCCCCGAAGGCGCTCAGAAGGCGGCCTGGAACTCGACGATGAGGCCGCGTCCGGGCCCGTTCACCGACGAGCCGTGGTGTCGGTAGGCCGTGTCCGCGACGTTCTCGAAGACCATGCCGAGCAAGACGTGGGGGTCGAACCGGTAGCCGGCGCGGATGTCCCCGACGACGAAGCCCGGCGTCCCGCCCGCAGGGATGCGGTCGTCGTTCTCGTCGACCGGGTTGAGTCGGTCCTGCAGCCGCGCCCAGCGGACGGCGCCGATCAGGTAGACCCCCCAGTCGGAGCTGCGCCACCCGAACTCGGCGGCGCCGTTGAGCGGTGGGATCCGCGACAGCGGCACGCGATAGTCCTCGTCCGGGATGAGGTCGTACCGCGGGTTGCGACCGTCGCCCCACGTGTACGAGATCGTCGCCGCGGCCCCGAAGTCGTAGGGCAGGTAGACGCGCAGGCCGCCGTCGAACCCGGTGATGCGCGAGAGATCGTCGAGGTTGTCGAGCGTCACGATGAACTTCGAGCCGCCGCAGATGAGATCGCCGCTGGGGCACTCGTCGCGGGTCGCGGGGCGCCGCTGGATGTGATCGCGGATCACGGTGTAGAAGCCCGAGAACTGCAGCTCGAGCCACGGCTGGGTGATCCGGATCCCGCCCTCGAACAGCGTGCTGCGCTCGGGCTTCAGGCGGGCGTTCTCGAATTGCGAGCCGCCGCCGGTGGCCTGGCGACTGGTGAGGTCGTCGATGTTCGGGGCGCGGAACCCCTGGTCGATGCTGACCGGGAACGACAGCCACTCGAGCGGAGAGATCGTGAGGCCGGCGTGGCCGACCGCGGTGATCCAGTACAGGCGGTGGGCCAGGGAGTTGCGCACCTCCGAGTACGCGGCCCGCGATCGCACCGCGGCGAAGCGCCCGCCCGCGCGGACCCGGACGTAGCGCGTCAGGTCGGCGTGCGCGAGGGCCCAGACGCCGCCGGTGAAGTACCGCGCTCCATCGGTGTACTGCGAGATGTCGTCGGTCGAGGTGTCGGTGTCGATGAACGTGAGCGTCGCCGAGCTGCGGACCTTGTCGCGGTACGCGTCCGCGCCATAGGTCCCGCCGAGCCGCACGCGCGGGGTGAGCTGGAACTTCTTGGTCTCGATCGTGAGCGCCGTGCCGATGGTGTGCACCGTGTCGACCCCGGCGCGCCGCGTGGACGAGTCGTCACCGCGACGCAGGTAGCGATCTTCGTGCTGCCGCTGGTAGCTGGCGGTGAGCGTCACGGCCTCGGCCCACACCGGACCCCGCTCGCGCTCGTACTTGCCGTACACGAGGGTGCGGTACTGCTTGCGATACGTGAGGCACTCGTCCTCCGGCGCCGTCGACTGCGGGCAGAAGTCGGTGCGCGGCGCGTCGCGCTGGCGATAGTCGTAGTACGCGACCGTCACGCGATCGCGCGGCGTGAGCTGGCCGACCGCCCGCACGTCGCCGGTGAATTCGCGGAAGCCCGTGCCGAGCTGGGTCTTGCCGTCCGGCCCGAAGCGCGGCGGGACCTTCTGGGTCTCGCCGGTCGACGGCTCGCGGATCGGGCCGCCCGAGCGCAGCTGGTTGAGGTCGCGGTAGCCGAAGCCACCGACCACGCCGAACTTGCCGAGCACCGACAGGTCGAGCTGCGCGCGGCCGCCGAGCGCGGCGTCGGCCGTGGCCGTGGTGAGCGAGCCGCGGCCGTGGGCGACGACCGGGCCCTTGCCCTTGGCGGGGCGATCCATGCTCGGGCCGATCGGCGTGGCGAGGATCGAACCGCCGAGGGAATCCGCGCCGTAGCGGGTCGACGATCCGCCGCGGACCACCTCGATGTGATCGATGGTCCGCGAGTCGACGGTGAAGAAGTACTGGTTGGGTCCCTGCCGGAAGGTGCTCGTGTTCATCCGGATGCCGTCGAACAGCATCACCGTCTGCTGCCCGGTGAGCCCGCGGATATAGGGGGACGCCTGACCGTGGGCCGTCTGCTGGATGAACACGCCGGGCTCACCCCGCAGCGCGTCGGGGGCGGATCGGGGCAGACGCTCGTCGAGCTCGCGGCGGGTGACGACGCTGCCGGCACGGTCGGGCTCGGTGAGCGCGGGCCGGGTCTTCACGCGGACCATGCGGGCCCCGTCGGCGGTGGTCTCGGGCTCGGGCTCGACGGGCTCGGGCTCGGGCTCGACGACCGTCGGCGAGGACGTCTCGGCGCGGGTCGGGGTCGCGGCCGCATGGCCAGCGTCGGTCGGACCGGAGTACCCGCGCGCCGAGTCCGGGGCAGCGAGCGCGAGCGCCAACACGATCCACACCGTAGCCGCGATGCTCCCCCACGCTGCGGCGGCTTGTCGCCGAGTGGAAACCCTCAGGCTTCGCGGGTGGAATTGCCCGATCGACGGCGCCGCGCCAGCAGCACCAGCGCGAGGAGCCATGCGGTGGCACTCGGCGCGGTCGCGCCGCAACCACAGCCGTCGGCGTCGCCATCATCGCTGGCCCCGGGCCCCTGCGCACCGCTCGAGTCCGCGGTCCCGCCCGCGCCATCGCCCGCCGAGCCGTCGCCCGCCGACGCTTCGGAGCCCACGGTCCCGTCGCCGGTCGCGGGCCCTTCGTCCGCCGAGCCGTCGGCGCCGCCATCGTCGGTGCCGCCGTCGGTGCCGCCCGACGTGTCACCGCCGCCGCACTCGCCTTCGCAGTACTCGAACGCGCCGAGGTCGGGCAGCCCATCGTCGATCCGCGGCGCGAGGCCCGGGGCGGTGGGCTCCGAGGTCGGTGGCATCGCGGCGAGCTCGGCCGGCAGAGCCACGCCGGCGTCGCGCACGGCCGCATCGGCGACGAGGTGGAGATCCTCGTCGACGATCGACGCGAACCCCGGATCGGCGCCGCCCAGCGTGCCCGTCTGCGCGAGCCCGTCGAACGCGAGCCCCGGATCCGCCGACAGCACCCAGCCGTCGATCACCCAGTTGTGATCGAAGCTGCCGGTCGTCGCCGTGCTCGTGTCGGTGTCGAACATGCGCAGGCTCGCGCCGCCCTGCGTGGTGAAGAAGATGTTGTCGACGATCACGGCGTGCGGCGCCGCGGCGTTCAAGTAGAAGCCGGTGGTCGTCGGTCGGGTCGAGAACACGGTGTTCGCGTAGAAGTACAGGTTCTCGCGCTCGCCCCCGCCGCCGAGATCGCCGCCGAAGTGCACCACCTGCGAGTTGGTCGGCGCGTCGTCGCGCTTGATGAAGACGTTGCCGTAGACGAACGCGGGGCTGGTCTGCGCGGCCGCTCCGAACGCCGGCGCGCCGTCCTCGGGCTCGACGAGATCGAGCGATCGATTGCCGCCCTCGACCCAGTTGTAGCGGATGATCGTGTCGGCCGAGCGATCCTTGATGTTGGTGCCCAGGGCCGCTTCGCGCAGCGGCCCGAAGCGGTTGCCCTCGTACACGATGCCGTCGCTCTCGGTGTACGCGTTGTGCTCGTAGATGCTGCCGTCGTTGCCGTTGCCGAACACGATCGAGTCCGCCAGTCGGATGTCGGCGGCGTCGGGGGCGACGAAGAAGCCGTTGCCGCAGCCGTGGATCGTCAGCGCCTCGAAGTCGAGGTTGCGCCCGCTCTCGACGTAGATCCCGCTGGCCGCGTCGGGGAAGCCGTGCTCCGGGTGGGCGCCGCGCAGCTCGAGGCAGCGCACGCGCAGGTGCTGTGCGCCCTCGCGGATCGTGATGAGCCCGCGCGGGTGGGCGTCGGGCCCGTCGATCGCGTCCTGCCCGTCGATGGTCGGGGGCGTGCCGTCGTCCGCGGGCACGCCGACGATCGAGATCGGCGCGTCGGCGGTGCCCGAGACGGTGATCCCCCAGCGCTCGCGGTAGGGCTCGGCGCGCGCGTGGATCCGGACCGTGTCGCCGGGTTGCAGCGACGCCCACGGGACCTCCGCGGGCGTCGCGTAGGTCTGCCCCTCGCCGACGTCGTGGTCGGCCGCGAGGGCCGGTTGCGGCGCGACGACGGCGAGCAGGACGAGGGGCGGCGGGATCGCGAGTCGGAGGGCGACAGGACGCATCGCCCAGAGAGGCGACAACGGGCGGCCCACACCGCCACGCGGCAGGATCCGTGCGCATCGCGTGGCCTGGACCACTCGAATTCCCGCGCGCTCGCCGGACGGACGAATCCGTGGCGCGGTTCGGCGGCGGATGTCGCAATGGACCTCGCATGCATCGACGTCCCCCGGATCTCCCCTTGGGCGCGCTGTGCCTCGCGTTTGCCGCGGCGCTCGGCTGCGCTGGCGGCTCCGGCCACGGTGATGACGATGGCGCGGGCACGACCGCCGAGACGGGCGGGCCGACCGGCGGCGCCGACGGCGATCCCACCGGGGCCGACGACACCGGCGGCGACGGGCCGCCGGGCACGAGCTCGTCGACGACGCGGCGGTTGTCGCTCGTCGAGCTGCAGAACACCTACGCCGCGGTGCTCGGCGTGGTGCCGCCGGCGCTGACGACCGCGCCGCCCGACAGCCTCGGCCTCGGGTTCGATCGCATGGTCAACGCGCAGACCGTGAGCCCCGCGCACCTCGATGCGTTCGCCGCCGCGGCGCGTCAGGCCGTGGCGATGCTGATCACCGAGGCGCGGCTCGACGACGTCGTGCCGGTGTGCACCGACGCGATCCTGCCGCCGTTGGCCCTCGCGCACGTGCACACGGTGCTCGGCTCGGGGCTCGCGGGCGGGCCCGACTGGGCGATCCAACCCGCCGACGATCCCGACGCGCTGCTGCTGCAGTACGCGACCGAGGCCACGGTCTCGTACGCGCACAGCTTCACTGCGCCGGGCACGTACGACGTCGGGCTGCAGATGCAGATCCTCGACGGCGCGGGCCTCGAGTTGATCCTGCGCTTCAACGGCGAGGTGGTCGCGACGATCGATCAGTTCAGCCCGGCGCAGTCGTACGACGCGACCGTGGTGGTCGACGCGGCGGGGCCGGGCGTCTTCGACTACGAGATCAACGGCAGCGGCAACTTCACGCTGCTCATCACGGAGCTGACGATCGACGGGCCCGCCGACCCGGGCGCGTCGTTCACGAGCGAGCGGCAGGCGTGCGCCGAGGCGATCGTCGACACGCTGGCGCCGCTGGCGTTCCGTCGGCCGATCACCGACGCCGAGCGCGGGCGCATCGCGGGGCTCATCGCGCTGGCCGACGGCGACTACGCCGAGGCGTTCGCGATGGTGTTCGAGGCGATCTTCGCCAACCCGTCGTTCCTCTACCTGGTCGAGATCGGCGAGCCCATGCCCGATGCGCCCGGCTCGTTCGTGCTCGATCCCCACGAGCAGGCCGCGCGGCTCAGCTACGCGCTATGCGAGTCGCCGCCCGACGCGACCCTGCGCGCCGCGGTGCAGGACGGCGCGTTCGAGACGCCCGCGCAGATCGCCGATCACGTGCGCCGGATGTTCGCGCTGCCCTGCGGGCAGGCGACGGTCGTGCGGTTCTTCGATCAGTGGCTGTGGCTCGATCGCGTGGTCGAGCTCGATCGCGATCCGGCGCTGTTCGACGGGTTCGACGAGGAGGTCGCCGCCGGCATGCTCGCCGAGAGCGAGCAGTACGTCCGCGAGCTGGTCTACGCCGAGGACGCCTCGCTCGAGACGTTGCTGTCCGCGGACTACGGCTGGCCCGACCCGCGCAGCGCGTGGATCTACGGGCTCGACGGCGTCGACGCGGCGACGCGCACGACGCTGCCGGCCGATCGCGCCGGCATCCTCACGCACCCGTCGGTGCTGGCCGCGACCGCGACGTTCGACGGCACCTCGCCGGTGCGCCGCGGGGTGTTCGTGCTCGAGCAGGTGCTGTGCCAGGAGCTGCCGCCGCCGCCGCCCGGCGTGATGATCTCGCCGCCGCCGCCCGACCCCGACGCGACCACGCGCGAGCGCTGGGAGCAGCACTCGAGCGATCCGAGCTGCGCGGGCTGTCACAAACAGCTCGATCCGATCGGCTTCGCGCTCGAGGACTTCGACGCGATCGGCCGCCACCGCACGACGGAGAACGGCCTGCCGATCGACGCGGCCGGTGGCGTGCCGGTGATCGGCCTCGAGGATGGTTCGCTGGTCGGCGGCGCCGAGCTGGCGCGCGCGGTGGCGAAATCGCCGGAGGCGGTGGCGTGCTTCGCGAAGCAGTGGCTGCGCTTCACGATGGGCCGGCTCGAGGTCGAGCAGGACGCCGAGAGCCTCGCGGTGGTCGAGGCGGCGCTCGCGAGCGGCAGCCTCGAGGAGGCCCTCATCGCGATCACCACCACGTCGACGTTCGTCTCCCGCCACGAAGAGGTGCTGCCATGACCCGCACGCGCGACGAACGAACCACCTCGGGCCCGCGGGGCGCGACGATCCACAGCCCTGCCCGCCGTCGATTCCTGCGCGGCGCCGCGGCGCTCGGCGTCGGCTCGACGACGATGGCGATGCTCGGCAACCTCGCGCAGAGCGGCGAGGGCCAGTTCCCGCTGCGGTTCTTCTTCATGTTCACGGGCAACGGTCACCTGACCGAGCACTACGTGCCCGCGAACCCGAGCGAGACCGGGTTCGATCTGCGCGGGGCGGTCGCGCCGCTCGAGCCGCACCGCGACAACCTCCTGCTGTTGCACGGCGTGAGCGGGCCGGGCAGCCACCACCAGGGCACCAGCGAGGCGCTGACGGGGCGGCCGAGCGCCGACATCGAGGCCGGGGCGACCGGCGGTCCGAGCCTGGATCAGCTGTTCGCCGAGCGGTTCCGGTCGACGTCCGCGCTCGCGAGCCTCGAGCTCGGGGTCGATCCGGGCAACCGCCTCGAGGATCAGATCACGTACTCCGAGAGCGGACTGCCGCTGCCGGCGATCGGCTCGCCGGCGGGTGGCTTCGATCGGCTGTTCGCGCTCGCCAACGAGGATCCCGCGGCCGCGGAGCTCCGGCGTGCGCGCAAGGGCAGCGTGCTCGATGTCATCGCCGAGGATCTCACCACGCTGCAGGGTCGGCTCGACGTGTCGACGCGCGCGCTGCTCGACGAGCACCTGACGCTGGTGCGCGCGCAGGAGCAGGATCTGCAGCAGCCGTACGTGCCGGTGATGTGCGATCTGGCCGGCGCGCCGTCGGGCACCGGGTTGCTCGCGACCTTCCAGGGCCACAACGCCAACGTCGCGAACGCGTTCCGCTGCGGGATCACCCGCGTGGTCACGCTGCGCGTCGGCGGCTACGGCGGGATCGAGAGCGGCCGCTACGACGAGGTCGGGATCGACAACGGCCACCACAACGCCGCGCACGTCGGGCCCGGGCCCGACCTCGAGGGGATCAACCGCTTCCACGCCGAGCAGTTCGCCGATCTCATCGCGCGGCTGTCGGCGATCCCCGAGGGCGACGGCACGGTGCTCGACAACACCGTGATGGTCTGGGGCATGGAGCTCGGGATCGGCGATTACACCCACGGTCGCGACGACATGCCGTTCGTGATCGCGGGTGGTCGGAACGCCGGGCTGGCGCTGGGGCGGTATCGAGACCTCGGCGGTCGGACGTACCAGGACTTCTTGTTGACGCTGGCGCATGTGATGGGCCAGACGGACGTGACCTCGTTCGGGGATGGCGGGACGTCGGTGATCGAGGACCTGTGGGGGTGAGCGGGGTGGCGCGCGGGAGTTCACTGCCCGCGGATGACCGTGGGAGCGACAGATTCCGCGAGTGAGGCGTTCAGTCGGGGAATTCGTCGCGCTGCGGGACATCGCGGCAGAGTGAACCCTCGTCTACGCGGGCGTCTGGACCCGTACGATCGATCCACTGTCGCAGTCGGCACCCTCCGCGTCGCAGTCGCGGTTCATCCAGTAGACATGGGTTGCGTCGAGGCGAACGCCGGTGGGCCACTCGACCGCGTCGCCGGTCGCGACGATCTCGGCCACCCCGCCGATCCTCGGCAGGCGCATGATCACGTCGACGCCGCCCCAGTACAGGAAGTCGCCGGCGAGCACGGGGCGGGTATACCCCTCGACACAGAACAGCCCGCCGCTCGGCAGCAGCGAGAGCGCGCCGGCCCAGATCACGCTGGGGTCGCCCCCGTCGAGGGGCGCGCGCCACAGCTCGCACACGTCGACCTCGAGCCAGTAGACCGCGTCCTCGTCGACCGCGAGGCCGGAGGTCAGCCAATACGGATGGTCGGCGAGCGAGCGATGGTTGGTGCCGTCCTTGTCGACGACGTCGATGCCGCCGGGGTAGGCGATCGCAACGACGTCGGGACCCATCGCGATCGCGTCGGCTTCTGGGGAGATGTCCGTGATGTGCTCGTCGACGCCGTCGTGGGGCCGGCGGAGGAGCTCCGAGAAGGCCGAGTAGAAGAACTCGTCGTCGGCGTCGAAGGCCGTTCCGGGGTAGAGGCCGAGCACGACCAGATCCTGCCCGAACAGGTCCGTCCGATGGGGTTGCTGGGCTGCCGACGCGTCGAAGTACAGGTAGCCGCCCGCCGCCTTCACGCGCGCCAGACCGGTCAGGTCGCCACGAAGCAGGTCGGGCACGCCGCCGTCGGCAGACACGCTCCACAGGCCGTCGTCAGAGTACGTCACGAAGTAGAGCATGCCGTCGGCGAGATCGAAGTCGATGGGCCAGGCGGTGACCTCCGCGAGGGACTCGGGATCGCCGACGGCATACACGTCGCAAGGGTCGCCGACGCCATCGCCATCGGCGTCCTGCTGTCCGGGATTCGCGTCGGTCGAGCAGTTGTCGTCGGCGTTGACGAGTCCGTCGCGATCCTGATCGAGCACGAGGTCGAGGTCGGGCACGGCACCGGGCAGCCCCAGCGTCACGAGTCGCGCCGACAGGTTGGCCTCGACCTGCGCGGGGTCGAGCTGCAGCAGCGGCGGGAGCAGCGACGCGATCGCGAGCGGATCCAGCGTGCCATCGTCGCGTAGATCGGCGCCCAGCGTGTTCATGCGCAGCTGGAGCTGCGCGTCGACGGCGGCGCCGCCATCGGCTGCGATCAAGGCGTCGTTCGCGAGCAGTGCGCTGACGGCCAGCAGGTACCGCGCCGCCGGCGAGTCGCCCGCGAGCATCGAGGCGTCCTGGGCATCGTCGTCGAGCACGAGCCCTGGCACGCCGATCGGCAGCAGCGCGACCAGCTCCTGCTCGGCTTGCGCCCGCGCGACGTCGAAGCCGAGCCCTTCGCCCAGCAGGTGCACGACTCGTGCCTGCGTCAGCTCGGTCAGCACGTTGACGTGGATCGTGCCCCCGAGGACCTCCACCACCGCGCGCAGCGTGATGGGTGCGGTGCCCAACGCACCGCGGACCTCGTCGAAGTGGAACCCCTCGGCTTGCAGGCGATAGAGGCCGGCCGGCACCTCGCCCAGATCGAACTCGCCCGCATCGTTGTCGATCTGCCCGGTGTAGACCTCACCGGTGGTCGATCCGCTCGCGTCGAGTCGCGACGCCGAGATCGTCGAGCCGATGATGAGCGGGCCCTTCTCGACCCCGCCGTGCAGTCGCGCGATCATCGACGCGCCGCTCGACGCATCCTCGGGCTCGGCCGACGTGCTCGCCCCGCCCGAGGTCGTGGGTCCCGGACCGGTCGAGCTCGACGCCTCGCCCGTGCTGGTGACGCCGCCGGCGTCGGGCGCTGGACATCCAGCGAGCCCGAGCGCGAAGACGACCGGGCGAGCGAGGCGATGACGGTTGGGCATCGTCGACGCCATGGCCCGGAGCGGCCGGCTTCGTCGTCGTCGCCACGATCGTGGCCGAGAGCGAGCGCACGCGTTGCCCCGCGGCGTTCACGTCGCCAGGCAGACCCCGATGACCCCGGGCCCGAGGCACGCCTCGGGACCTTCGCCGCGCTCGAACAGCGGCACGCAGCTCGTACCGGGCTGCAGCGTGTCACAGGTGTCCGTCGCGCTCGCGTCGCAGAACGGCGCGCAGCAGCCAATCTCGTCGCGCGGTCGTGTCGCTCGGCGTCGTCGTGCTCGACGCCGGCGCTGTCCCGACGTCGCTGGTGGCCGTCGCGCCGGTGGTCGCCGTGGAGGTCTCGACCGCCGCGTCGATCGCCGGCCCGCACGCGGCCACGAACATCCATGCGAGCGCGCGCCTCATGTCGCCACCTTGGCATGGTCCGAGGAATCCGTCGCGCCCGAGGACATCACGGCCGAGTGAAGCCCGGCCATTGACCAGCCTCGCCGCGCCGCCTACCATCGTCGCGTTGGTTAGGTGGGGTTGGTTCGACATGGAACTGCGTCGTCATGCATGGTGCTTTCTCGTTCACGCGGCCTGGCCCGCGTTCGGAGCGATCGGCTGTCACAGTGCGGAGTCGCAATGCGAGCGCCTCGCGGAACCGGCCTGCCCGGAGTGCGCGCCGGGTTCGCTGCGTTGGCGGCAGATGTACCTCGGTGGGGCGCGGACGAGGGTCGACGGTCTCGTCGTCGATGCGTGCGGCTCCGCCGTCGTCGTCGGGAGCATGGCCGTCGACAGCAACGGCGCCAACGAGCGGGCGTTCATCGCGAAGTACGGCCCGGACGGCGACCTGGCGTGGATCGACCTGAGTGGGCACGAGTTCGGTGATCGCTGGCTGGCGATCGCCACGGATGGTGACCGATTCATCGTCGGAGGTCGGCAGCAACTCGAACAGCCGACGTACGCCACGCCTCGGAGAGACGCCGTGCTCGCCAGCTACTCCACCGACGGCGACCTGCTCTGGGAGCAGACGCTCGGCGTCGGCGAGCACGTCTCGGTGGCGGATGTGATCGTCACCGATCTCGACGATCGAATCGTGGCGGAGGTCGACGGGGCGCTGCGCATGTTCGACGCCGATGGGCACGAACTCGGCCGCGCCCTGAGGCCACCCGAGCCGATTCGGGCCCTCGCTGCGACCGACGACGGCGGCTTCCTCGTCGCTGGGGACGACACGATCACCCGCTACGACGCCGCGGGTATCCCAGGCCAGAGCCAGTCGGCGCCCAGGGTCCAGGCCATCGCGGTCGGGGACGACGGCCGAATCTTGGCCATCGACGGGTCTGCGGGGACGCGGCTGCTCGAACTTCCTGCGCCGGCGCCCCGGCCGGCGTCGCGGGAGCCGAGCGACGACCGCATCACCCCCAACGCCGTCGCGATCGATGACCAGGGACGGAGCGTCCTCGGTGGCCACGTGCGGCGCGACGGCATTCGAGGCCCGTGGGCACAACAGCGCGCCCGCGACGGGTCGATCGCGTGGACGTGGTCGAGCCCGACGGCGGAACGCGACGAGTTGGGCGCGATGGCCCTGGGCCCCGATGGCACGGTGGTCATGGCCGGCACCAGCCCGGCGCCGACGGGTGACGACGACATCGACCTGTGGATTGGAGCGATCGCCCCATGAGACGCCTCTCCTCGACGATCTTCACCATCGGACTCGCCATCGGACTCACCATCGGACTGGCCTGCACGACGACGTCCGAGGAGCCGGCGCCGCGCGAGGCCTTGGCCTTGGGTGGCGACGGTTGCACGATCGACGACGATGCCGAGCTGCGTTGCTGGGGGTCTCTGATCTGGAATGTGCCGCTGGATTGGGAGGGGCCCGGCGAGGGGCGTTACGCGGTCCCTGTGGTGGACGTGCCCGGCGGTGCGATCGACGTCGCCGTCGGTGACGGCTGGATCTGCGCGCTCACCGGTCGCGGCAGCGTGGCGTGCTGGGGGTCGAGTTCCACGGAACTCGACTTCCTCACGCAGGACGAGCCCGGCGAGCCCGTGATCGCCGATGTCGGCGAGCCGTTCGTCGACGTGGCGGTGGGCTGGGCCCACGTCTGTGCCGCGACCCTGGGCGGCGGGGTGTGGTGTTGGGGCGAGAACGGCAGCGGTCAGCTCGGTCAGGGACACGTCGACGAGATCGACGCGGATCCACCGGCGATCGTCGGCGAGATCCGGCTGCCATCGCGCGCCGTCGAGGTCGCTGCGGGTGGCCGCGCCTCGTGTGCACGCACCGAGGACGGTGACGTGTGGTGCTGGGGCGATGACGCACCGACGCCCGCTCAGGTCGTGCTCGCCTCGGCGGCGTCGAGCATCTCGGTCGGCGGCTCGCATGCGTGCGCGATCGATGCGAGCGGTCGGCTCTGGTGCTGGGGCGCCGGGTCGATGGCGGCACCCGGTCAGGCGCACGAGCCCGGCGAGGACGTCGGACCGACGCTCGTCGAGTTCGACGCGCCGGTCGTGCAGGTCAGCGCCGGCGGCTCGCACACCTGCGTGGTGCTCGAGGGCGGGGAGGCGCGGTGTTGGGGATCGAACGACGTCGGCCAGCTCGGCGTCGGCACCACCGAGTCGACCGGCCCCGGCTCGCACCCGAGCGACGGCGCAGCGATCGATGCAGGCGGCTTCGTCGAGCGGATCGCGGCGGGCTCCGACGAGCAGACCTGCGCCCGCTTGCGCGGCGGTGTGGTGCGCTGTTGGGGACACACCGAGCGCTGGGATGGCACGTCGGATCAGGACTGCATGATCGACGTCCCGAACCCGAGCGCCGGTCTGATCTGCGAGCCGGAGACGATTCCGGAGTTCAGCTGCACGGCGGGCCCGCGATGCTGTCTCGGCGACGACGAGGCCGCGGCCGCGGCGTTGCCGGTGCCGCTCTGAGGGCGACGTCGGCGAGAACAACCCCG
Source organism: Deltaproteobacteria bacterium Ga0077550 (assembly GCA_001464385.1). GTDB lineage: Bacteria > Myxococcota_A > Polyangia > Nannocystales > Nannocystaceae > Xiheibacterium > Xiheibacterium aquaticum. The sequence goes on from LNFB01000273.1 coordinate 17,998, forward strand.
CGGTGGACGGCCCCGGGATCCTGTGCGAACGTACGGTCAGCGCGCCTGGCTGGGGCGCCTCCTGTCCGCGGCAAGGGTTTCGGCCCACCCAGCGACCCGAATCGAAGTGCGTCCACCGCCTTCTTCCGGCCATCGACAAGCGGACCGTTCGGCCATTTCGGAAGGAAGGTCATCGTGAACGATCATCTTGGCGCGGGCTTCGAGGCCCTGCGCAAACAGGCAAAGCGCTGGCTCGCATCGCTGCGGTCCGGTGATCCCGAGGCACTCGCACGGCTCGAAAAGACGTTGCCGCGCCACACCGCGACCCCCGGGTTGCGCGAGGTCCAGCAGGCGCTCGCGCGAGAACACGGCTTCGCGAGCTGGGCGCAACTGAAGGAGCACCACCAGCTGCTCGCGCTCACCCCCGCAGGATTGCTGGACGAGCTGCTGCAGAGCGCGTGCATCTTCTCCGGTGGGCCGCTCGACGTGCCGGCGAAGTGGCGACGCGCCGAGCGGATCCGCGTGCTGCATCCCGAGCTCGCCACGGCGAGCATCCACACCGCGGTCGTGTGCGGAGAGCTCGAGTCCGTCGAGACGCTGCTGCGCCGCGATCCATCGCTCGCGACGAAGCCGGGTGGCCCGCAGCGCTGGGAGCCGTTGCTGCTGCTCTGCTATGGCCGGCTGCCCAACCCGCGCTTCGCCGAGCACAGCGTCGCTGTCGCCGAGCGGCTGCTCGACGCGGGTGCCGACGCGGGCACGAGCTTCTTGCACCCCGACGGCGACCTGCGCTTCTTCGCGCTGACCGGTGTCATGGGCCACGGCGAGATGAACCAACCCGAGCATCCGAGGGCCGACGAGCTCGCGCGACTGCTGCTTTCGCGCGGCGCGAATCCCAACGACAGCCAGGGGCTCTACAACACGCACCTCGGCGACGACGATCCGAAGTGGCTGGCGCTGTTGCTCGCGCATGGGCTCGGGCCCCGCGATCCCGCCAACTGGGTCGACGATCCTGCCGAGCGCGCGAAGGCCGAGCCGATCCTCAGCTATCTGGTCGCGCAGGCGGCCGCGAACGGCCACGTGCGGCGATTGGCGATGCTGCTCGAGCACGGCGCCGATCCCGACGCGCGCAGCAGGTACAGCGGCAAGTCGTGCTGGCAGGTCGCGATCATCCGTGGGCGCACCGATCTCGCGGAGCTGCTCGCGAAGCACGGCGCGCGCACCGAGCCGCTCAGCGGATTCGATGCGTTCATCTCGGCGTGCAACCTCGGCGAACGCGAGCGCGCTGCGGCCCTGCTCGAGGGCCATCCCGAGTACCTGTGGCACGGCGATCCGCTGGTCGACGCCGCGTCGCACGGTCGCGGCGCGGCCGTGGTGACCATGATCGCGCTGGGGATGGATCCGAACCGCCCCGGGCGACACGGCCACCTGCCCCTGCACAACGCGTGCGGAGATCGAGCGATGGCCGAGCTGCTCCTGTCGCTCGGCGCCGATCCGCGGCTGCGCGTGTATGGAGGCACCGCCGCGGGGTGGAGCCGCCGCTCGGGCAACCTCGAGATGGCGCGCTTCTTCGCCGAACGAACCCGCGATCTACTCGACGCCGTGCTCGCAGGACACGTCGAGCTCGCGCGGGAGGTGCTCGCCGAAGATCCGTCGCGCGTGCACGCGCGTGCGCCCGACGGCGCGACCCCGCTGCATCTGTTGCCCGAGGATCCCGAGCTGGCACGCGCGCTCATCGAGCTGCTGCTCGCGCATGGCATCGATGTCACCGCAATCGACCGCGAGGGGCGGACCGCGGCCGCGCGCCTCGAAGCCCAGGGCCTCGACGAGCTGGCCGACATGATTCCGTGATCCCACGGCCCATGCGCGGTACGATCCGCACGTGCGCACGGGGAGCCATCGCTGGGCGCTCGCGTTCCTCCTGGGCGCGTGCGCCAAGGCGCCGCCGGAGCCCGCGACCGGCCCGGCGATCGCGGAGCCGACCCTCGACACCCCGTCGGGTCCGACGTCGATCGACGGCGGCACGCTGCGCCACGTCGCCGATCTCGGGCAGCCGCTGACCGCCCGCATCGCGTTCGGTGAGGCGGGCGTGTGGTGGCACTGGGACGGTGAGCGCGCCACTGCGTTCGTCGATGGCGTCGCGCAGGCGACGACGCTCGATGCGGCCGCGCTGCTCGCCGCGCGGCCGCGCGTGCCGGCCGATGCGCCGCTGGCGATCGGCGAGACCCTGCTGATGGCGACGGGCACGCGTGCCCTGCACCCGCACGTGGTCCAGGCGCTGCGCTCGGATCCTCCGCCCTACGGGTACGAGCACACCAGCACGACGTTCAGCGCCGACGGTGCGCTGCTGGTGATCACGAAGCGCTGGCGCCCCAGCCGGTGTTGCCGCGACGAGGACGCGGGACCCGAGCCGCCGCACCAGGTCGCGACGCTCTACGACACCGCGACCGGCACCTACCGCGAGGAGGTCGGCGCGCACGCCCCGGTCGTGATCGGTCGCGAGCGCCTGCTGCTGTCCGGGGTCGCGGCGGTCCTGCACAACCGTGAGCCGACCTATCCGCTCGTCGCCGAGTCGATGCACTACCTGCGCAGCAACGCGCTCGCGCTCGGCGTCGGCGAGTCGGTCATCGCCGCGGTGGTGCTCGGCCCGACCCCGCGGCTGGCCCTGTATCGCGCGCGTGACGGCGTGCGGCTGCACGACTGGGAGGGGCCGCCCGGGGCGGCGGCGCTCGCGTTCCACCCGACGCACCCGCTGCTCGCCGTCGCGGGCACCGATCGCCTCGAGCTCTGGCGGATCGACGGCCCACTCCCCGTGCGCCTGGCCGAGGCGCCGATCGGCCGGGCCCCGGCGGCGCTCGTGTTCCACCCGGACGGCCATCGCCTGGTGCTCACCGGTCGTGAGGGCGCGCTGTTCGACCTCGACCTGCACGAGGCGCCGGCCGACGAGACTTCGTCGGACCTGACGACCGCGCTCGCGCGCCCGGACCCCTCGATCCCACCGCTGCACGCCGGCACGCGCGTCGTCGGGCTGAGCGTCGAAGCGGGGAGCGTCCACGCCTGGGGCACCGGCGGCGGCCTGTACACGTTCGATCGCGCCGATGGCCAGCGCGTGCGTTCGTGGTCGCGGGTGGTCGATGACGACGAGCTCGCCGTCGCCGGGCGCGCGCCGGTGTTCGCCGTCGCCGAGCGGACACCGCGGTCCGAGCCGCGCGCCGAGCCGAAGCGATCGCGGCGCGTGGAGCTGATCGACGGGCGCACCTACGCGGTGTCGGGCACCGTGTTCGTGGACCCGGGCGAGCTCGCGCAGCTCGTGCTGTCCCCCCGTGGGACCGCGCTGGCGTGGTCGATCGAGGGCGACCACGTGGTCCACCTGCAGCAGCTGGGCGGGGGCGCGCGCCTGGATCTGTCGGCGAACAGCGCGGGCGTCGAGGCCGTCGCGATCTCGCCCGACGACACGCGCCTCGCCGTGGCCAACCGCCACGTCACCGACAACATCATCGTCGGCACCGTCGGCGCGACGACGGCGAAGAAGATCACGACCGATCGCGGCGTGACGCGGCTGCTGTTCTCGCACGACGGCGCGCGCCTGTTCGTCGTCGACTTCGACGGCAAGCTCCACGTCGTCGACGCCAGCACGGGACGCGGTCTCGGCACCTTCGATCCCAAGGCGGGCACCTCGGGTGAACTGCTCGAGAGCCCCGACGGCCGGCACCTGGTGTACGCGCGACACGCCGTGGTCGTGCTCGACGCGCGCACGGGCGCCGAGGTCAGCCGCGTCGCAGTGACCGCCCAGGTGGAGGCGCTGGCGCTGGCGCCCGGCGGGGATGGGATCGCGATCGGCGATGCGCAGGGCGATGTTCGGTTGCTACCGTGGCCATCGGGCGCGACGCGGTAGCGGATGTACATGGTCAAATGTTTGATTTCAGGGTACTTTCTCCATCCTGAAAATCGCTGTCAGCGATCGTGCTGACAGCGGGATCGCGGATCGCGCTGAGCGACTGGAGCGACGGGGGACTCGCGCTCCCACGCCCCAGAAGGCCCGACCAGGTCCCCTCGACGGAAAGCGCGTGCCACGGTAGGCTGCGCGGACGATGGTCCAGGCGGTTCTGCGAGACGTCTCCCTGTCGCTAACGCTGTTCGGCTTCGCATGCGCCGCTCCGACACAAACTGACGCGTCCACCGACACGTTAACGTCATCCTCGACAGCAGATGTCACCGCCTTCGATTGTGACGTCCTTGCCGACGACTGTCAAATCACGCACAAGTGCCTCCCCGCGCAAACTGGCCACATTGCCGTGATCTCCGAAGGCGGCTTCGCGTCGTGGTGTTCGGAACTAGCGTACGAAGCCGCCGGCGTGGGAGAACCGTGCACGGTCAATCTCAACGCCCACGGAGACCCGAACGCGGCGTATGACGACTGCGGCGCCGGGCTGATCTGCTGGGGCGTAAGCGACGCCAGCGTCGGACGATGCGAACGACTATGCGTAGGCACTAAGGAGGAGCCGTTGTGTCCAGAGAAGCACTTCTGCGCGCAGGGCCCAGGCCTCAACGGAGTGGTTTGCGTGCAGAATTGCGACCCACTGGAGCCTGCTTGCCCGCCGCGCGACGCATGCAACCTCATGAGTGAGCAGTGGGGATGCTACCCGCGCGATGAAGCCTCTAAGGGGGACGCCCGCTGGGGTTGCTCGTATCAGAACGACTGCGCGGAGTCATTCACGTGCATTCCGGAAACGTCGTTCCAGGGGTGCTCGAACAGTCACGGTGCGTGCTGCGCCCCTCTGTGCGATATCAGCGCATCGGGTTCAGATGCCAAGTGCGCCGACGTGCTTCCGGCCTCCGCCTGCGTCCCCTGGCCGCCCGGCGGTGGCCTACCAGGGCACGACGACGTCGGTGCATGCCTCCCAGCTATGTAGAGGTTACGAAAACTGTCCAGTTGGCGGTGCCACGCCGCAGGGTCATGGCGACATGCACGCCGCCAGATGCCACAAGTGCCTCGTAAGCGTTCAGCAAGTCGACGGGCGTATTGATGCTATACGTAGTGCCCGTCTGCACCCACGTGCCCGGAGTGAAGTTCCGCATGGTCAGGATCCTGTCTCCGTTGCGCAGTCCCATCTTGTAATAGAGATCTCCTGCTCCCAAAGAAGTGAAACGCGAGCGGGTCGCCGTGCTCGACCAAGTGTAGCGACCATTCGAGCAGAACATGGTTGTTGGCGATTCGAGGAGGATGTTCGCATTTGTCGCCGGAATATTCGCGTAAACCCGACGTTGAGACGTGTTCGTCACACTGCTCGCTGCCAGGGTGCCGGAGTTGTAGTCGCTGCAGTCGACAGAGGCGCAGTTGTCTGAGCCGCATGCAACAACTGCGTCGTCGGCCTCCTGAACCTGTGGCGGCGGGAAACCGGTTTCGAGATCCAGTCCACATTCCGTATAAGCTTGAGCAAGGGTGTAGCCGCCGCTCAACCCCTCGTCCCAATCGTCGGCATTGTTTGCTGTGTAACACCGCGTGTTCGTCGCGTTCCATAGATGTGTCCCGTCGTCGACGACGAGAGGCCCAAATCCACCTGCTAGATACGAGTTGCAATCAACCTCGCAGTCGCTGTAGATCTCCGAAACAAGCGGATCGGAAAGATCTGTGTAGTCGTACGCGTGGCCTGCCCAGACACCACAGGTGCCCGGAAAAATGATACCGACGTGATCGCCCATGGTTGTCGCGTCCGGAAGAACACAGCCTAGCACAGGGGGCTCGCCAACCGACGGCGGGAACGTGCTGCAGATACTCGAATCGTCATTCCGACAATAGGTGACCGCGGCTACGAACTTGCAGTCAAACTGCGCCATGTCGGGCACGCACAGACCACCGCCCGTCGTATCTGCACCGGTCAGCCCGGTTCCCTCGTTGCCGCCGTCGCCGGGCGATGAGACAAAGGTGATCGATCCGTCCGTGCCTCCCGGAGGTGCCGGCTCCGGATCTTCGTCTTCCATCTTGCAAGCGGCGGAGACTGCGAAGCTTGAAACGATGAGCGCGAAAATATGACGGGTAGCTGGGCTTTTTGTCATTGTTGAGTTCTCCGGTTGCAGAGATCGAAGTTGTAGATCGCTTCCTCGACCTGATCACGCCTGACCGTAATGCCGTCTGTGTCTTTGGGCCATTGGCTGGGGTACATCACATTGCTGTAGGTGTCGTCATGGCCCAGCCATAGGAGGTGACCGAATTCGTGTGCCATCAGTCCGACGTTTGCAAGATCGACCGCGATCAGTCCGGGGCAGCCCACGGTCTCGCTTGGAATGGTGGCACCTCTGAGTTCCGAAATGCTCCCGTCCTGGTCGAGAAGAATCCATTCGACGACATAGATCGGGACGTGGTCATTATACAACATAAGATCGTCGGTGTATGCGATCTCTCCTGGACTCCAGGAGAAGATCGGATCGGCCGCGAATTGATGGATGTCGCACCCTTCGTACTCGAAGGCGTCCACTCCATGCGTTGACCAAATCTCAACCGCCTGTGCCACGATTCCCTCGTACGCGTGACAGTCGCTCTTGCGCTCCACGTGCAGACGCAGTTGATACGGATGAGACTCGCCACACCCAGGTTCACAGGCCACGCAGCTGATACCTGCCGCGAGCACGACGGCCGACCTTGCGAGATGAACGGACAATCCAAGCGACCGACCCGCGATCAATACATCCGGATGTAGATGTCTCGGAGTTCGCATGCAACACGGCCGTTCGTGCTCTTCTGCTTGCCTTGCTACGCAAGGCAAGCCCCTTGCCGAACGTATGGTGTACGAATACACGAGTATCGCCAATCAACCCGCGTGCTCGGAACGACCTTTGACAGATGTGGTTGGGTGTAGGATTGACGGCGCGTTGCCCGCGAATGTCCGTATCCGCGTGCGCACCCATTGAGTCGGAATTTGGCCAATGAGGTCTGGAGTCGGCCTGCGTCTAGATCAATCCCCTGATGGCGGCCCGTACGTCACGCCGGCCGAGCGGTGTAGGTGAAAGCTGAGCGACCTCGAGGACAGGGCCGGTCGGCGCCGCGACCGCATGATGAACCCGGACCTCACGGTGTTTCGGCGCTCGGCAGGCCTCAAGTCCTCCCGCGACTCAAGGCGTCCCCAGCGCCCCCGTGATCGTCCCCAGATCGATCCACTCCTGATCCTTCATCACCACGAACGGATACTCCGCGAGCACCAACCCGCCCTTGCCGTCGTGCTGCACCGCTTGCACGCGGCCCATGCCATAACCCATGGGGCCGCGGGCGTAGTAGTGCGCGCGCAGGTTGTACGGATACGCCGCCGCGGTGCCTTCGATCGCGAAGCACTCGGGGCCGTAGCCGGTGGTGATGTCGGCGTAGAGCGAGCCGCCCGAGGGCAGGGTCTTGTCGCTGAAGAACGCGTGGCCGCCCTTGCCGTCGTGGATGTGGAAATCGACGTCGTTGGCGTCGGTCTCCCAGGTCAGCACGAATCGCAGGGAGGGGGACGTGGCGATCGTGGTCTGTTCCATGCGCACCATGGCCTCGATCTCGCCGCGGGACGCCGGCGCCGCGGTGGCCCACGCCGCTGCGATGAGGCCGAGGTCCTCGCGCAGGATCCGCTGGACCTCGCTGAAGCGCTCCCACGGCACGTGCTCGGCGTGCAGCGCCGCGACGATGGCGCGGGCCGCCTCGCGGTGCTGGCCCGCGGCGACCAACGCGAACGCCAGCGCGCGATGGCTCGAGGGGTGATCGGGCCGCGAGGCGACGGCCGCCCGCGCGCTGTCGATCGCGACCACGAGCGCCTCACCACCCACGCGTGCGAGTCGATTGCTCGCGTAGCGCCGCAGATCGGCGCGACCCGGGAAGAGGTCGATGATCGAGCCGTACGCCCGGCTCGCGGTCTCGGAATCGCCGGCCTTCTCGGCGACCTCGCCGAGCGCCACCAGGGCGAGGACGTCGCCCGGTTGCTCGAGCTGCCACGCGAGCGCGAGCTCGGTTGCCGGCGCGGTGCGGCCCGCGGCGAGGTCGGTCATCACGTCGAAGAACTTGCCCGTGTAGGGGCTGCCGGTGGTGCGCTCGGCCTCCTTGCGCTCGGCGGCCGCGGCGGCGTCGCGCTCGGTCTGCCGCTTGCGCTCGGCCTCGGCGAGCGCGCGTCGAATCGCCACCATCGCGATCGCCTCGCGGCGAAGCCCGGCGAGCGCGGGCGCGTCGACCTCGGTCGCCGGCTTGGGCTTGGTCGCGCCGAAGCCGAGCGGCACGATCACGACCGGGGCGACGCCGGGCTTGCCCGCGGCGAAGCGCATGCCCGAGGCCGCGTGCTCGAGGCAGTGCGTGAGTCGGGCGTCGAGGGAGTCGCGCTCGCGCACGCGCGCGAGGGTGACCGCACCGTCGCCGTCGACGACGAGCTGCAGCTCGAGGGCGCCGAATTCCATCGGCGCCTCTGGGGTGGCATGCAGCGCGCACCAGCCGAACTGCGGCCGACGGGCATCGACGGTGCTCGCGACGTCGGGCGCGAGCAGATCGCCGTCGTGGACCGGCGTCCCGATCGTGACCGGGGCGAGCTCGGGCGTCGGCGGCGTCCGTCGCGGTAGGCCTGCCACCACCTCTTTCATCTTCTTCGCCTTCGCCTTGGTGGCGCCCGACCTCTCGCGGAGCGTCTGCTGTTCGAACGCTTCATCGGTGGTCGGCATCGGCTCGGCGGGCGGGGCCGCAATCTCGGATCTCGCCGCGGTCTCGATCACGTCGCCCGTGGCCGGCGCGGCCGAGGCGGGATCGGCCGGAGCTTCGCCGCCGCGATCGTCCGCCTCCTCGACGTCCTGCTCCGCGTCCTTCACCGCGGTCACGTCACCGGGCGCGCCATCCGGCAAGCCACCGGGCACGCCACCAGGCACACCGTCGCGCGACCCACCCGGCACGGCCGGTCGTCCGTCGAACGCACCCTCGCCACGCGAGCCGCTGCCGTACCCGAGGGTGCCCAGGCCACCCTTGGGGCTACCCGGGCCCCAGCGCCCCGTGCTGACGCCCAACCACTCCGGCGCCTCCGGCAGCACGGTCGTCTCGGCGATCGCGAGCGCGGCCGGCTGCCCGTCGCGGTGCACGAGCTCGACGCCTCCGGGCCCGATCGCCAAGATGTCGGCGAGCGCCTTGCGATCGATCCCGAAGCGCGCGTAGTCGGCCTCGCGCTCGAGCACCAGCAGCGCGGTGAACTCCGAGAGCACGCGCTCGCGCACGGAGAGCTCGACGATCTTGCGCTGCAGCGCCTCGCGACCCTGGGCATCGGTGACCAGCAATCGCGAGCGTTGATCGGTGAGCCGCTGCACCAGTGCGCGCATCGAGGCGCGTCGCAGCAGCGGGCCGGTGACGTCCGTGATCGTGGCGTTCTGCGCCTCGCCCTCGCCGAGGCCGACGCGCATCGCGGCGCCCTCGGGCAGCTCGGCGTAGACCAGCACCTCGTCGCCCGGCTGCACGCCCTCGATCCGCTCGGGCCAGACCCACGTCGCCCCGGGCACCGTGACGTCGAGGGCCTCGAACGCGACGGTGCGCAGCTCGTGCACGGTCGCGGCGTCGTCGGAGCGGGCGTCGACGACCACACCGGGCGCCATCGCGGGCGCGGTGGTGATCGTCGCGAGAACGTCGTCGTCCCCGGACCCGTCGGCGATCGCGTCGATGCGCGTGACGCCGAGGCCGGCGAGCTCTTGGGCGGCGCGCTCGAGCTCGACGAGCTCGGTCGCCCCCGTGGTCGCGACGCCGTCGGTGACGAGCAGCACCCGCCGCTCGCCACCGTTCTGCCCCCCGGGGCCGACCGCCCGCAGCGCGCCCGCGAGGTCCGAGGCCCCGAGCGCGCGGCGGCTGGCGATGTGCGCGAGCGCGGCGTCGTCGAGGGTCGCGGTCGTCCCCGTGAAGAGCTCGGTCGCGGTCTGGTCGAAGCCGAGGATGCGCAGGGGAATCGGCGCGCCGACGTCGGCCTCGAGCGCGCGCAGCACCCCGCCCAGCCGACGGATCCGCCGATCGAAGCCGATCGCCCGCGACGCGCTGGTGTCGAACAGCACGACGAGCTCACCGATGCCGACGGGCTCCTCGGGCCCGGTGACGGCGACGCGGGCCAGGGCATGCGCGCCGCTGCGGATCGCGATCGGCCCCTTGCGCGCGGCGAGCTCGACCTCGAAGTCGTGATCGGGCGTGACGTTCGACTCGACCCAGTGCATCGCCGGGGTGTCGCTGCCGGCGAGGGTCGCCGAAACGTCGAGCGACGCGATGGACGGCAATCCGCGCAGCGGCAGGCGATACGGCTCGCCGTCGTGCACGAGCTCCTGCGAGTACGAGACGATGAGCTCCTTGCGCGCGTTGGCCTCGATCGGGAACACACGCGCGCCGAAGCGATTGCCCGCGTCGTGCTCGAGCAGCGCGGGATCCTGTCGACGGTGCAGGAAGTCCTCGTAGGCGCGCCGCGCCGCCTGACGTTCGACGACCTCGCCCTCTTGCCACGCGTCGCCGAGCTTCATCGCGAAGCGCGAGATCGCGGCGCGGCCCGGCAGCTCGATCTCGAAGCGGCCCTCGATGCGCCGCGGCAGCGGGTTCTCGAACTCGAGCCGCAGCTCGGTGAAGGCCAGGGGCCCCTGCACGACCGCGCGCGAGTGCAGGCTCACCAGGCGCAGGCCCGTGCCATCGGACGCGGTCAGCGACAGCGGCGGCGCGAGGTCGCTGCGATCGGCCTCGATCGCGAGCGATCGCGTGGGCAGGATCGTCGGTCGCGGGGCCCTCGCCGCCGCGGCGTCCCCCGCCTCGGGCCCCGCCCCGGGGCCGGCGGTGCAGGACATGCTCACCAGGGCGAGCGCATGGAGCCAGCGAACGGAGACGGAGGGGAGCTCGGGGGTCGACATGGCGAAGGACCGGTGATCGAAGGACGCACGGAGGCAGCGCGCCGATCAGGATGCCATCGCCGATGCGGCCGTGGGCGTGGGCCAGGGACGCACGTCCAGCCTCGTCCCGCGCCCTGCTCGGGCGGCCGCAATCCCGACTGGGGCACGCCGCCGCCCCTGTGCGGCAGCGATCCTCGCCGACGCCACGGGAATCGCCTGGCACGTCGCTTGAAGTCCAGCGTGTCATGGGCGCGCGTCGTCTGTTCCTGGCCTACTTCGGCGGCAACGAGCCGCGCCCCTCGCTGACGCCGACGATGGATCACGCCATCGTCACCGGCTATGCGATCGCCGTCCGATCCACCGGTGGAATGGTGCTCTCGGTCGAGGAGCGCTTCGAGCTGACGGCGGATGAGGCGTATGCGCTCGGCGAGATCGATCGACGCCCCAACGCGACGGCCGCGAGGCAGGTCATCGAGACCTGGCGCACCGGCACGGCGATGTACCCCAAGGTGTCGGAGAACACGTGGATCTCGGCCTCCCCCAGCCTCGCCCGCGCGATCCGACACACGCTGGCGTACGCGCACCCGGGCGACGTGCTCGGCGAGCTGCTCCTGTTCGATCACGGGGTCGAGGGCGCCGATGGCGAGTTCATCGGCATGTCCTTCGGCACCGACTTCCTCAGCCCCGACACGCTGTTCTCCCAGGGGCACGCCGAGGCGCTCAAGCAACTGCGCCCGCTCGTCGACGGCGGCACCATCGTGACGCTGGCCGGCTGCAAGGTCGCCTCCAACGCCGTCGGCCGGCGGCTGCTCTCCGAGATCGCGGGCCTGCTCGGCGTGCGCACGCAGGGCTTCGTCGAGGATCAGTACGTGTCCGCGCTGCGCCCGGGCATCGAGGGGCAGACGATCTCGTGCGGCGCGTCGGTGTGTCGGCCGAGCAGCGTCACCCCGTTCGCCTCGACGATCTACGGCTCGCCGGAGGCGTACGGGAACGTGGACCCGGGCTGGGAGTGAGCCGAGGCGCGGTGAGCCGCGATCACGAGCTGCAGGACAGCATCGAGCAGCCCACGCGATTCCTCGCCCAGTCGGGTCGCTTGCCGAAGAAGCGCTCGCGATCCGGCTGCTCGTCGTAGGGCCGGCGCAGCGTGTCCATCAGCGCGTCCAGCGTCCCCAGATCGCCCTTGGTCGCGTCGTCGATCGCGAGCTGGGCGAGGTAGTTGCGCAGGACGTACTTGGGGTTCACCGCGTCCATGCGCGCGCGCCTCACCGCGTCCGGCACGCCGTCCTCGGACACGCGCGCGATCCAGCGGCGCAGCCACGCGACCATGCGCCCTGGGTCGCCAGCTGGGGAGGTCACGCGGCCGTCGATCGCGTCGTAGTACGCCGGTCGCACGTGCTCGAGCAGCGCGCGGTCGTCGATCGGTGCCTCGGTCGGCACGCGCGCGAGCAGGCGGTAGAAGATCGTCATGTCGGTGGGCACGGCGGCGAGCAGCGCCAACAGATCGTCGACGAGCGCCACGTCGCCGCGCGGATCGTCGCCGTCGCGCAGCTGGCCCAGGCCGAGCTTCGCGGCCATCATCGCGGCCTGCTGGCGCTCGAACGCGGCGACGTACGCATCGAGGCCGGCCTCGAGCGCGGCGCCAGCGGCCGCGGGATCGCCGGGCACCACCGGCAGGATCGCGCGGCCGAGCTGCGCGAGGTTCCACGCGGCGACCTGGGGCTGCTGGCCGAAGCGATAGCGCCGCGTGCCCGCGTCGGTGGTGTTGGGCGTCCAGTTCGGATCGAAGTCGTCGATCCAGCCGTACGGCCCGTAGTCGATCGTCAGGCCGAGCACCGACATGTTGTCGGTGTTCATCACGCCGTGGACGAAGCCGACGCGCATCCATCCGACGACCATCGTCGCGGTGCGCTCGCAGACCTCGCGGTACCACGCCGCGTAGGCGTCGGGCCCCGGCGCGCCGAGGTCGGGGGCCAGCTGGGTGAAGTGGTGGCGGATCGTGTGATCGAGCAGTGTGCGAAGGGTGTCGCGATCGCCCCGCGAGGTGAAGATCTCGTAGTTGCCGAAGCGCAGGAAGGTCGGCGCGACGCGGCACACCACTGCGCCGGGCTCGGCCGCGGGGTGACCGTCGTACAGCATGTCGCGCACGACGTCCTCGCCGGTGGCGACTAGGCTGAGCGCGCGGGTCGTCGGCACGCCGAGGTGGTGCATCGCCTCGCTGCACGCGTACTCGCGCAGCGACGATCGCAGCACCGCTCGCCCGTCGCCCTGCCGCGAGTACGGCGTGGGCCCGGCGCCCTTCAGCTGCAGCTCGGCGCGCGCGCCCGACGGCGTGACGAGCTCGCCCAGCGTGATCGCTCGGCCGTCCCCGAGCTGCCCCGCCCAGTTGCCGAACTGGTGCCCGCCGTAGCACGCCGCGTACGGCCGCATGCCCGGCCACAGCTGGTTGCCGCCCATCACCGCCGCGAAGTCGTCGCCGTCCTGGACCTCGGGCGGGATCCCGAGCTCGGCGGCGAGATCACGGGTGCACGCGAGCAGACGCGGCGCGGCCACGGGCGTCGGCATCACCGCGGAGTGGCACGCGCCGAGAACCTGGCGGCGGCGCGCGTCCGTGCGCGGATCGGCGGGGAGCTCGCGCACGAAGCGATCGTCGAAGTGCAGGTCCATGCGGGGGCGAGAGCGTGGCACGGGCTGCGGGGTGGCGCCAGCTCGAGGGGCCCGTGCTCGGCGCCGCGTGTCACGCCGCCGGTCGTCGCTTCGCGGTCCGCCGCTTCGCCCCGCGCTTCGCCGCCACCGTCTTCGTCTTCGTCGTCGCCTTCCCCTTCCCGCGCGCCGCCTCCTCGCACCCCGGCGTGCGCCGCAGCGTGGACATCAGATCCCCGAAC
>LNFB01000274.1 GCA_001464385.1 Deltaproteobacteria bacterium Ga0077550
GCGGCGATGATCGCCGCCGTCCTCGTGCACGGCGTCGTCGGCCCGCTGTGGCTGCCGGTGCGCGTGCGATCGATGGTGACCGTGCGCGAGGCGCTCGCAAGCCTCGACGTCGCGGTGCCCGAGGATCCGAGCATCGTCGATCGCGAGGTGATCGTCGCGTTCGCGCCCAACGACGGCCCGTCGTCGTACCTCACGGTGACGCGCATCGCCGAGGGCCGGCCCTCGCCGCGTGCCGCCCGCGTGCTCGCCACGTCGACCGGCCCCGTGACGTTCACGCGCCCCGATGCGACCTCGCTGCGCGTCGTCGCGCAGGCGGGACTGCTGACCACGCCGATCGAGCGCATGGCCCGGGCGCCGCAGGTGCGCTTCGTCGTCGGCGAGCGCCTGCCGTTCGGCGGCGCGAACTCGGGCGGCCACGTGGACATCGAGGCCGTCACCGCCGACGGTCGGCCCGCCGCGGTGCGCTTCGTGTTCCCGCGGCCCCTCGAGGACCCGGGCTACGTGTGGCGCGCGTGGGTGGTGGCCGCGTTCGTGCCATGGCAGCCGCCGGCGGTGGGCGAGCAGATCGAGCTCGAGGGGTTCGATCTCGGCCGCGTGATCGCGGCGTCGCTCGAGCGCGATCGTTGAGCCGTGCGGTGCGCCGAGGCGCTACGATGCGGCATGCGCCGGCTCCCCCCGCGATCCTCCCTGTCTGCCTGTGCGCTCCTGCTCGCGTCGTCGCTGGGCCTCGCGTGCGACAACCCTGCGCCCGCGGCCGCCCCCGCGAAGACGGCCGACGCGAAGACGGCCGACGCGAAGACGGCCGACGCGAAGACGGCCGACGCGAAGACAGCCGACGCGAAGACGGCCGACGCGAAGACGCCCGACGCGAAGACACCGGACGCGAAGACACCGGACGCGAAGACACCCGACGCCAAGCCCACCCCGACGATCACCCCCGCGGCGCGGACCGAGTACCACGCGCGCCTCGAGGCCGGCCGCAAGCTCGCGAAGGCCAAGCAGTGGGCCGACGCGATCAAGGAGTTCGACGCCGCGCTCGTCGCGATCCCCGGCGACGATCGAGCGCTCGGCGAGCTGTCGTGGGCGGCGTTCTCCGCCGGGGATTTCCCCCGCGCGCGCGAGGCCGCGACCGCCAGCGTGCGGGCCGCGACCGCCCCGAAGGTCAAGGGGGCCGCGCTGTACAACCTCGGCCGCGCCGAGGAGGCCAGCGGCAACGTGGCGGCGGCCTACCGGGCCTACGAGGAATCGATCGCGGTGCGGCCCAACAAGACCGTCTCCGATCGACTCGCGGGCCTCGCCGCCGCAGACGCCCTCGCCGAGCCGAAGCCGTGCAGCACACCGATGGCCGCGGAGACGCTGTGCGCGTGCCTGAACGCGAGCGTCGACGTCGAGGGCGGACTCAGCCCCGACGCGCAGCGCTGCGCGCTCGAGCCCGCCGGCGTCGCGGGGCTGCAGCTCGCCCGCTATGCGGTGAGCGAGGTCGGCGAAGAGCGGCTGATGATCGTCGCCGAGCAGACCGCGGGCTGGGCCGTCGTCGCGGAGCTCGACACCGTCTACAACCCCGGGATGATGGGCATCTCGGAGGAGTGGACCGGCAACCCCGCGGTCGAGCGGACGATCGCCGGCCACACGATCGTCGAGTTCACCGGCCACAAGTCGCGCGCCGACTCCGACATGGGCGTCGACGAGGTCGAGTTCGAGGACACCGACGTGCTGGTCGTCTGCGTCCGCGGCGAGCCCGGCGCGCCGATCACCTGCCCGCTGCGCGCCGTCACCCGCTACGTCTACGTGCGCGAGCGCCTCGGGATGGACGACACCGACGATCCCGAGGTCGCGTCCAACCGCACACGGGGCCTGCCGATCCGCGAGGAGGGCGAGGTCGCCGTCGACGTCGGAGCCGACGGCATCGCCCGCATGCGCCTGGTCTCGGGCAAGGTGCCGACGGGGTTCTTCGGCGACATGAAGCTGTGGTGACGGGGCGGCGGCCGTCGTACTGTCCCGTTCGCGACGGCGATCACCCGCCGCGAGGTCCCATGTCCAAGCTCCACGTCACCTCCTGTGCGATCGCCCTCTGCCTGGCCGCCGCGTGTCGACCCACCGCGCCGCCGGTCTCGCCCGACGGTGATGCGCCGCCGGTCGCGGTGACGCCGACCACGCCCGCGCCGGCGCCCGAGGTGCTGCACCTCGGCGGATCGGTGGTGATCCCCGGCGGTGGCGAGCTGGCGTTCGCCGTCGAGCTGACGCCCGGCGCGAACGGCTACACCGGCAAGATCCAGATCCCGTCGCAGGGCGCCCGCGACGTGCCGCTGTCGGACGTCGTCGTCACCGCCGACGCCATCGCGTTCGCGATCGCGGGCGTGGGCGCCAAGTGGTCGGCGACGCGCGACGCCGAGGGCGATCCCGACGTGTGCTCGTTCGAGCAGGGCGGCGCGAAGCTCGAGTGCGGCATGGCCCGCATCGACGCGGCCGCCTACGCCGCGGTCACCACGCCCAAGCGGCCGCAGGTGCCCAAGCCGCCGTTCGACTACGACATCGTCGAGGTCGCGTACGAGAACACCGCGGGCAAGGTGAAGATCGCGGGCACGCTCACCGTGCCCAAGGGCGACGGCCCGCACCCGGCGGTGCTGATGGTGACCGGCTCGGGCGCGCAGGATCGCGACGAGACGATCTTCGATCACAAGCCGTTCTGGGTGATCGCGGATCACCTCGCGCGTCACGGCATCGCGACCCTGCGCGTCGACGATCGCGGCGTCGGCGGCTCGACCGGCGATCCGAAGACGTCCACCACCGAGGACTTCATCGGCGACGCCGTCGCCGGCGTGGCGTTCCTCGCGACGCAGCCGCGGATCGATCCCAAGCGCGTCGGCATCATCGGCCACAGCGAGGGCGGGCTCATCGGCCCGGCCGCCGCGGTGCGCAGCAAGCAGGTCGCGTTCGTCGTGATGCTCGCCGGCCCCGGGGTCTCGGGCGCCGAGCTGATGCCGCGCCAGGTCGAGCGCGTGCTGCTGGCGTCGAAGGTCGCGCGGGCCGACGTCGACAAGGCCGTGGCGCAGCAGCGCGACATCGTGAACATCGTCGCGAAGGAGACGGACCCTGCGGTCGCGCGCAAGCGCATCGAGGAGGTGATCCGCCGCGATCCCACGGTCGAGGCCGAGGACCTCGGGCCCGAGATCGACCAGCTCCTGTCGCCGTGGTTCCGCAACTTCGTCGCGTACGATCCCCAGCCGGTGCTGCGCAAGGTGAGCGTGCCGGTGCTCGCGCTCGTCGGCGACCTCGACGTGCAGGTCGACGCCGAGCAGAACGCGACCGCGATCGCCAAGGCCCTGCGCAAGAAGGGCAACGGCACCGAGGTCCGTCGCCTGCCCGGCCTCAACCACCTGTTCCAGCACGCGACCACCGGCGCGGTGGCCGAGTACGGCACCATCGAGGAGACGGTCGCGCCCGAGGTGCTCGACCAGCTCTCGACGTGGATCGCGGCCCGCAAGCCGAAGAAGTAGCTGCGGTGAGCCGGGGCGGGCGCGTCGCGGTGTCTACCCCCTTTGGAGGTGGACATGCGTCGCGTCGCGCTCGTCGTCGGGATGGCCCTGGGATGCTCGGTGTTCGCCACGCCTGCGCCCGCAAACGCCTGTGGCGGCACCTTCTGTGATGGTGGTGCGACGCCGGTCGCGCAGACCGGCGAGACGATCCTGTTCGTGATGGGTGAGGACAGCACCGCGGCCCACATCCAGATCGCCTACGACCCCGAGACCGACGCGGACGCCTTCGCGTGGGTGGTGCCGCTGCTCGCGGTGCCCGAGTTCTCGGTCGGCTCGCAGGCGCTGTTCGACGCGCTGCTCGCCGGGACGGTGCCGGCGTACGGGTTCACGTCGAGCTTCGATGCGTGCGGCGAGGACGACGGCGGCGGCGCGGGCGGCGACTCCAACGGCGGCGGCGTGAAGCTCGACCTCGGCGGCGGTGAGGACGGGCCCGACGTCGTGCTCACCCAGACCGTGGGCGCGTTCGACATCACGGTGCTGTCGGGCGGCACCGCGGCCGAGGTGATGCAGTGGCTCGGCGACAACGGCTACACGCAGGATCCCGCGGCCGATCCGATCCTCGGCGAGTACCTCGACGAGGGCTACCTGTTCGCGGCGTTCAAGCTCACGCACGGCGCGGACACCTCCGAGATCCACCCGGTGGTGCTGGAGTTCGCGACCGCCGAGGCGTGCGTGCCGCTGCGGCTCACGCGGATCGCCGCCGTCGAGGACCTCGAGGTGCGCGCGTTCTTCCTCGCCGACGGGCGCGTGGTGCCGCAGAACTTCCGCCACGTGCTCGTGAACCCGCTCGTGCTCGACTGGCCCAACCGCGCGGCGAACTACCGCGACGTGATCACGCTGGCCGTCGATGCCGAGGAGGCCGAGGGCAAGGCGTTCGTCACCGAGTACGCGGGCCCGAGCGCGGTGGTGCCGAGCGCCGGCCTGTCGTCGCCGGACTGGGACGCCGCCGTGTTCGCGGACCTCGACGTGCTGGAGGTCGTCACGACGCTCGCGGCCCAGGGGTTGATGGCGTGCTTCGACGGTGGCGCGGACGCGTCGTGCGTCGAGCAGATCGCGGTGCTGCGGGGATTGCTGCTGCAGTACCTCCCGCCGCCGACCGGCGTGGCGCCCGAGGTGTTCTGGGGCTGCCTGTCGTGCTACGCCGACGAGATCGATGCCGCGGCGTGGGACGGGCCCGCGTTCGCGGCGGCGCTGCAGGAGCGCGTCGTCGGCCCGGCCGCGAACGCGGTCGCGATCCTCGAGGCGTATCCGTACCTCACGCGGATGTACACGACGATCTCGCCGGCCGAGATGACGGAGGATCCGTTCTTCTGGGTGAACGCCGACCTGCCGGACGTGGATCGCACCGGCGAGATCGCGACGCAGCGGCGACTGTGCAATCAGGACGCGCTGTGGACGTTGCCCGACGGCCGCGAGGTGTACGTGCCCGCCGGCGAGTCGTGGCCGAGCTTCGACGGCGAGATGCCGTACGAGGAGGAGGTCGCGCAGATGCCCCCCGCGGGTGCACCGATGGCGTTGAGCGATCGGCGAGGGGAGATCGCGGCGCAGTTGGAGGCGTGGAACTGCGGGCACGGTTGGCCGGCGCCCGCGTGCGGTGGTGGTGGCGCGGGGGAGTCGAGTGGGGACGGGACGACGGCGGGCGGGGCCGCGGTCGATGGGGGCGCGAACGGGTGTGGTTGCGCGACGGGTGGGGATCGCGGGGGATGGTGGGTGTTCGGGTTGATGGTGCTCGGGCTGGGCCGACGGGCCGCCCTCGTCCGATCACCGCCCGGCTCACCCGCGCGGCTTGGTGGCTCGCGCCTTCGCCACCGCGACGCGCGGTGGCCTCGTCGCGACCTTCGTCCGCGCCGGTAGCGTCGCGACGAAGGCGAGGCCGCGCTCGACCCACGCGCGCAGGCTCGCCTCGGTGCGCAGGCCCTCGGTCGCGACCCAGAGCATCCCCGGCATCGGGCGGCCGGTGAAGTCCATCGGGCGCGCGTGGGGCAGCGCCAACGCGGCGGCCTCGTTGCCGGGGCCGACGCGCAGCATGAGCTCGTTGCGCAGGACGCCGCACGCCATGTGCGAGCGGACGAGGAACGCGAGGCCGCCGAACATGCGTCGTTCTTCGACGTCGTCGCGGTCCCCGAGGATGTCGCGGATGCGTGCGGCGAGCGCCTCGTCGTAGGCCATGGCGCGCGGAGATTACCCCGACGTGGACGCGGAGGTCGATCCCGACGCGGAGGGATCGCCGGACGTCCCACCCGCGCCACCGGAGTCCCCCGGTCCCGACGATGCCGTCGGTCCGCATGCCACGATCACCAGCGCGATCATCCAACGAGTTCCACGCATCCAACGACGTTACCACGATGCGGCCCACGCGTTCGCCATGGGCGGCGAGTCCATCGTTCACCCCTCGGGATCGAGCTGGACGTCGTTGAGCGCCGCGAATCCGCCGCCGGCCGGATACGCGTAGGACGACCATCGATCGGTGCCCCAGACCATCACGCCGAAGTCGCCGGCGCTGCGAGCGGAGTGCTGGCTCGTCTCGCACGCGTCGTGCTCGCCGTCGAAGCCGCGGAACAGCTCGACGTGCGCGACCTCGTAGCGACCGTCGCCGCCCACCGGCTGCCAGCCGTCGATCGTGCCCATGCAGGCGACGTCGACGTCCGCGAAGCCCGCCTCGCCGCGGACGCGAACCAGGACCAAGGTGGCGTTGGGATACGTCGGGTCGACGAAGAACGGGTAGTCACGGAGGTACTGCTGCGGCGGCACCAGCGTCACCCACTCCTCGTCACCGAGGTAGCACGGGAGCATCGCGAAGTCGGTGCAGCCCTCCTGACCCTCGATTCCCCCGGACATGTACTGGCTGAGCGAGATCGGCTGCGAGTCACCCTGCGAGCGGACGGCGAACGGAGCGCGCGTCTCGAACTCGAAGACTTCGCCGGCGTCGAGCGTCGCCGGCGCGTCGTCGACGTCACCGTCCCACTCGAGATCGGTGCCGTCGACGACCCCGACCAGCCGGTAGCGCACGCTCTCGGGGGAATGATCGGCGAGGCGACTGACGAGCCCCGCGCCGACGTACTCGGAGCCGAGGGCGTGGACGTCGGCGAGCATCTGGTGGGCCGAGTCCTGCCCCGACGTCGATGGGTCCTCGGTCGTGACGTAGAGGTAGGAACTCCCCGCCAGCACCGCGATCGGTGCGTCCGCCTCGATGATGCTGCCGACCGGGTCACCGTCGGACATGAACTGGATGAACTCGCCGGCGTCGAGCGAGTGCTCGGTCACGACGCCGACCGGCGAGTCGGGGACGACACCGGGGTACAGCGGTGTGGTGGGCGCGATCCGAATCGTGGTGTCATCGTCGCGCGCGACCGCGATCATCCACTCGGGCCCTGACTCGGTGCACGGCACGTCCGGCGCGCCGCTCACGTCGCAGTGGGGCGACGACACGAGGTAGCTGTCGCCGATCGCCGTGCTCGGATGGATCATCGAGGCGGAGGGCAGCCACGTGAGCGCGCCGCCGTACGGCAACATGTCGTAGACCTGCACGGGCGTGTCGCTGGCGATTGCGAACGCGGTGCCACGGTCGCTGCCGTGCGCCGCGGTGTCGGCGAGCACGACCGGCTCGCGCGGGCACTCGAGCGAGATCGGCTCGCCAGTGTCCTCGTCGATGCCGTTGTAGCTGCCCGGGCGGTGGGAGAGGAACACGACGGCGACCTCTCCGCTGGGGATGCCGTCGGCGGGCAGCGGTGCGTACTGGGTCGCCGCGCCGATCCCCGAGGGTAGCCACGCGTGCGCGCCGGCGTCGTAGTCGATCCCGTCGCGGCGGATCTGGAGCGTCGCCGGGCGCGGCCACGGATTGGCGACGAGCAACGCGTGACACGGGCCATCTTGTCCCTGGAGCGACCAGTGGTTCAGGTAGAAGGGCGGCGTCGCGACCAGGAACTCACAGCCCTTGGAGCCCTGGGCGAGCGCAGCCGCGGTGCACGCCGGTACGCACATCCCGTCGTTGCACCCCTCGTCGACCCCACACGTCTGGACGATCTCGCCGGTGGCCGGATCGAGCACGTCGCGGAGATCGGCCGAGCACGCCGGGCCGGGCTCGGGATCCACCCCGGGGGTGCCGCCGAGATCGAAGTGAACCGGCGGGTCCACGTCCGTGGTCGCTTGGCCCCCGACGTCGGGGCCTGCCCCCGCGCTGGTCGCGACGCCCGTGGTCGAATCCGCAGCGCCCTCGGTATCGGTGCCGGTGCCGGTGCCGGTACCGTCGGACAGGGACGCCTGGCCGATGACCACGTCAGAGGAACACGCCGTGAGGGGAACGAAGAGGCACACCGCGAGGCCGCTGCGAGTCATGGCCTGTCCAGGGGCGCGGGAGCGGCTCGAGCGATCACGCCGCGAGGGCGCTGGACGGGCCGAATCCTCACGTCGATTGTTTGATCGATCCGGCGACGGCTCGCCCCTATGCGATCGGTGGTGAGCACGGCGAGCGCGATGACCGACGCGGACCCCCGATCTGGGCCGGGGTTCGACGGCCCGCGCCTGGCGGCGCTGGTGAGGGCGGCCCAGGCGGGGGATCGCACGGCGCTCGCGGGGCTGCTCCGCGCGCTCGGGCCGATCCTGCTTCGCACCGCGCATCGGGTGATGGGCAACGACATGGAGGCCCAGGACGTCGCCCAGGATGCCATGCTCGACCTCGCCCGGGAACTCGCTCACCTGCGCGAAGCGGGGGCTGTCGTCGCCTATGCGAATCGGCTGACCGTGCGCGTCGCGTTGCGGGCCCGCGCGAAGCTGCGGGCCCGCAGCGCCGCGCCGATCGAGGGAGGTGTCGACGACGTCGTCGATGCGGCAGCGCTCGACGACACCGCCGACGCGCGCGAGCGCGTGAACGCGCTGTTGAGCCTGGTCGAGCAACTCCCGACGCCGCAGGCCGAGGCGTTCCTGCTGCGATGCGTGCACGACTGGGGGCTCCCGGAGATCGCGGCGGCGAGCGGCGTCCCGATCAACACCGTGCGCAGCCGGATCCGACTCGCGCGCGAGGAGCTGCAGCGCCTCGTGCGGCGCGACGCCCGATTCGCGAAGGGGGACCGATGAGCCGCGAGCACGACGACGACCTGCACGGCGACCTCGCCGCGCTCGAAGCGGAGGCCCAGGGGCTCTTCGGCGCGGTGCGACAGCTCGCGCCCGCGCACGAGGAGCGGCTGGTCGCCGACATGGTGGCCCGCACGATGGCGGGGATCGGCGCGGGCGCGCCGTCGATGGGTCGCCCGTGGCGTCCCCGCGTGGTCGGCCTCGCCGGGCTCGTGGCCGTGATCGGGGGCGCCGCCTGGCTCGCGGGCGCCGGCATCTCGCGGCCGGACGGGCACGCCCGCGACGCACGGCCGTCGGCTCCGATCGCGGTGCCGTCCGAGGTACCGACGGCCGCCGCGATCGAGCGGCTGGACGCCGCGCCGTCGCCGATCGCGAACGTCTCCGTCGATGCCGTGCCGGCATCGAGGTCGGCATCGAGTGCGCCGGCATCGAGTGCACCGGTGTCCAGTCCGACGGCATCGCGACCGACGAGGCCGACGCGTCCGGCGAAGGCCAAGGTCGCCGCGACCGTGCCGGACCCCGAGGATCTCTTCGCCCGGGCGAACGCCGCGCGCGATGCCGGTCACGATGCCGAGGCCGCGGACCTCTACCGCGCGTTGCTGGCGGGACGACCCGAGCCGGACTCCGCCAACGTGGCGCGGATCGATCTCGCGCTGCTCTACCTGAGGCGGCTCGATCGACCCGCGGACGCCCTGGGCCTGTTCGAGGACTACCTGCGCGCCGCGCCCGACGGCACGCTCGCGGAGCGTGCTTTGGTGGGCAAGGCCGACGCGCTCGCGCGGCTGGGTCGCGTGGACGACGAGCGCGCAGCCTGGCAGGCGCTGCTGGAGCGGTGGCCCGAGTCGCTCCAAGCATCGCGGGCTCGCCGGCGGCTCGAGCATCGATGATGCTGGGGCCGTGCTCGGTGTCCACGCCCCGGTGCTGGCCGTGCTCGCGCTCGCCGAGCCACGGCCGACCGCGGAGATCGCCGTGGTCGGCGACCCGGCCGACGCGGGCCCGGTGGTGCGGCGCGTCGCATCGTTCCTCGCCGACGAGCCGCTCGAGGTGCAGTGGCGCGAGGCGTCGCAGTTCGAGCTCGACGCGATCCTGTCGACGCCACCGGTGCGCGGCCAGCTCGCCATCGTCGTGATCGAGCTGCGCGCCGACGAAGCCCGCGTGTTCATCACCGATGACACCCGCATGCGCACATTGCTGCGGCGGTTTCCCCTCACGCGGGGGATCGACGAGCTCGCCCTCGAGAACATCGCCCACTGCGTCGAGTCCAGCCTGCAGGGGTTGCTCGACGGCGGGCGCCTCGATGTGGTCGTCGATCCGGCGCCGCCGCTGGTCACGGGGGATCCACCGCCGCCGACCCCGGAGGCCGAACCGCCGGTGCGGTCTCCCGCCGGGCCGCCGGTCGAGCCGCGCACGGTGGCGCCACGGCGAGCACCGCTCGTCGGCGCGCTCGAGGTCGGCTACGGCATGCGCGTGTGGTCGGCGTCGCCGGCGATGCAACACGGCCCGACGGTGCGCGCGTGGATCGGCCGCGATGCCCCGCGGCTCGACGTCTGGGGCGGTGTGGAGTTCGGCGGATGGATGCCGCGGGAGGCCGGGCGTGGGGCCGTTGCCGTGCGGATCGCCGCGATCGGCCTGCGCGCCCTCGGTCGGCTCGGACTGCGGAGCGATCGCATCGTCGGCGCGACGTTCACTGCCGCTGCGGGCGTCGAGCTGCAGCTCGAGCGGCCCCTGGCGCGGTCGTCGGCGGCGGAGCCCGCCGCGACCAGCACGCACGGCGTCCCGTCGCTCGGCGTGCAGGCGTCCGCGCGCGTGCGCCTGCGACGGGCCGCGTGGGGCGACGTCCACCTCCTGCTCGGCCCCTCGCTCGACGTCCTGCCCCGACGACTCCGCTATCGCACCGACGTCGGCGAGGCGTTCGTGCCATGGCTGGTCCGGCCCGGCGTCACGCTCGGCGTCGTGGTGCGGCCGCGCCCGCGCGCGGGTCGGTGAGCGCGGTCGGGGCAGTTGCGTGCGGACGGTCGACCGACGTGCCAAGGCTCGGGAAGCCACAGGCATGACCCGTGCAACCCCACCGCGTACCCATGGCCCGAATGCGAGTTCCACGGATCGACCTCCCCGCCGCGCTCCTTGCAGCCTCTGTGGTGACCGCGGCAGGCGCCGGCGATGCAGCGGCGGCGACCTTCAACGTGAGCAAGATCAGTAGCGGTGTGGCTCAGTATGGCGGAGGGGTTGCCGCTGTTGGAATGGTCAATCTTCATCTTGACCGCAGTGATGTCAGTCACAATACTGCATGGGGCGCGGGTGGCGGGGTTGCGTTATCGGTTTTGGGTTCGATATCCCCGCGTTCTTCATACTGTCGCGGTCCTCGATGTACAATAATACCGCATGGGGAGAGGGCGGAGCGGTGCAGGCGATCGGTGTCAGGCTCTTCCATGTCGACGGCTCGACGCTCAGTGCCAACTGGAGCGATGAGGCCGACGAGGCGACGCTCTACATCGAAGATACCCAGGATCTGCGGACCTTCAACTCGACGATCGTCAAATATCGTGGGGAGCGGTGGGAGCCCGGTCGGAACTGCCTGCTCATTGGGCCCGGGGAACACGTTGTACTTCGATTCGAACAAGATTCAAGATTCGAGTTGCGGAACGCTCGCGGCCCCCAACCTCGGCATCAACGCCCTCGTCACGGCCGCGTGCACGCACGCACCGGCCGGCTTGCTAGGTTGTCGTGTCCACCCGATCCGGTCGACGAGCCACGCGCGCAACGCGGGAAATCCGAACTATTGTACCGCTGGGTTCAATACATCGACGGATCAGCGCGACTACAACCGCGTCGGCGTTTGCGATGCGGGCAGCTACGAGTATGGCGGGACTCCGTGAGCCAAGGGATTCTGGCGAACGGGGGAGATGCGGGGGTCGCGCAAGGGGCACTCGTCCCTCGCTTCGCTCGCCGATCGCTGTCCAACGGCGCTATGGTGACGTCGCCATGGCGTCCGCCCGCAGTGTACCCCTCGAGATCCCGCCCGCGATGATGGCGGGCGTGCGGGCGGCGTACGCGACGCCGCCGCGCGCGTACCACCACTTCGGTCACGTGCAGGAGGTCCTCGGGCACTTCGCCGACGTGGCCGATGCCGAGGGTTGGCAGGCGCCGCGCGAGGTCTGGTTGGCAATGCTCTTCCACGACGCGATCTACGACGCCGGCGCGCGGGACAACGAGGCCCGCAGCGCGGCGCTCGCCCGCGAGGCGATCGCTACGTACCTGCCGGATGCAGGCCTCGACGTCGGCAGCATCGAGCGGTGGATCCTGCTCACCGCGCAGCACGGTCGCATCGATCGCGAGGACGTGCTGGACGACAACACGCGCCACTTCCTCGATTGCGACATGGCGATCCTCGGCAGCGCGCCGGCGCTCTACGATCACTACGAGCGGTCGATCGCCCAGGAGTACGCCGGCGTGCCGGCCGACGCCTATCGCTTCGGTCGCGCCGCGTTCCTGTCGGGGTTGCTCGCGCGGCCGCGGATCTTCCTGTCGGATCGGTTCCACGCGAGCCACGACGGTCCGGCCCGCGCGAACCTGCAGCGCGCCCTCGCGGCGCTGTCAGGATGAACCCGCGTGGTCTTCTCGGTCCCGGCGGGCTTGGGTATGTTCGGGCCATGCTCCGAGCTCACCTGCGCACGCTGTGCCTCCTGACCAGCTTCGCCGCGATCGCGGCCTGCGACGACAAGAAGGACGAGGCGAAGTCCGACGCCAAGGCCAAGGCGGACACCAAGACCGGCGACGCCAAGGCCAAGGCGGATGCGAAGACCGGCGATGGGAAGACCGGCGACGCGAAGACCGGCGACGCGAAGACCGGCGACACCAAGACGGTCGACGCGAAGGTCGAGCCGACGCCGAGCTCCGCCACCGACGACGCGGCCGCATGGGAAGCCGAGCAGCGGGCCAAGTGGGGCAGCTGCAAGGTCGACCTCTCGGGGTCGATCACGAAGAGCTTCGAGACCGCGGGGGGCCTGAGCGCGCTCGGCTCGGACTACTTCATGAACGACGAGGAGCTGCGCAAGGCCGTGGCGATCTTCAGCCGCGACAAGAGCGTCGAGGAGGCGATGAAGCAGGATCCCAAGGTCTACACCTTGGTGGTGAACTGCAGCGGCGGCGGCCTCAACCTCAACTTCCTGCCCTCGGCCGACTCCAAGTACGCCGACGTGCCCTTCGGGCCGAAGAAATACGAGCTGGCCGGCCTGATGGGCAACAAGCCGGGCTTCATGACCGTGATGATGTCGGTCGACAACAAGATGTTGTCGCGCGAGCCGGGCGGCCACTTCGAGATCACGAAGTTCGACAAGACGGGCCTGGTGGCGAACTTCGCCTTCGAGGCCAAGGACGAGGCGGGCGGCGCGGTCGACGTGAAGGGCACGATCGACTACCGCTGCGCGCACGACACCGCGCTGTGCCGCGAGGGCCGCGGCGAGAAGTGACCGCGCTGCGCGGCGGTGAACGCGGGGGGCGAACGAGAGGATCACGGCACCGGCGTCGACAGATCCATCGCTCGCTCGAAGAACGCCGCGTTCTTCGCGACGCTCGCGAGCCGGTGACCCAGCGCGCAGCCGCCGTCGGACCACGCGTCGACGGCGACGCCGAGCAGCGCGCCGTCGGCCGTGAACGCCCCGGCACCCATGTCGCCGTGGCAGTTGGGCGCGTCGACCTCGGCCTCGAGCGCGTCGTCGACGACGCAGCCGCGCCACAGCCAGCGGCGACCCGGATCGCCGCGGATCACGTAGCGGTTGGCGACGCTCGAGACGTCGCACATCCCCTCGCGTCCGAGCGTGAGATCCACCGGCGCGACGCCCTGGACCGGACCCGCCAGGCGCAGGGCCGCGAGACCGTGGTCGGGGTGGGGATCGGTCGAGTCGTCCTGCAGCACGATCTCCGCGACGGCGTATGCGGGCGCCGCGATGTCGCCGAAGCCGACGCGCAGGTGGCTGGTGCTGGGGCTGTCGATGCACCGCGCCGCGGTGACGACGACGTCGGGGGCGACGAGGACCGCGGCGCACCACGGGGTGATCGGAGAATCGGCGCGATCGAGCCACGCGGCCCCCGGTAGCGCCGTCCCACGGCGCGCGGCGGGGATGACCGCGTCGGCGGGCCGGGCATCGTCCTCATCGTCGGCGAACGGGACGGGGTCGGCGCCCTCGTTCCCCTCCGCACCCACGTAGCAGGCGGCCGAACACGCGAGCAGCAACGACAGGACGGGGAGGCGGCATCGCATCGTGGTGACCGACAAAGCAAGCCGCGATCCAGGTCGTCTCGGTGTCTGCACATGCCGACATCGGGGCTCCGTCGCCGCGAGGTCACCACTTCACCCCGCGCCCTCGCGCACGGGCGGGCGATGGTCGCCCGATCGCTCAGGCCTCGGGCGCGTGGCCCACCCGCCCGAGGTGTGTGTCGCGGAAGCCCGAGGCGTACTTCAGCCCGTAGCCGAGCATGCGGTCGAAGCCGATGTGCGCGACCCAGATGGTCGCGCCGAGCAGCAGCGCCGGGCTGCCGACGAGCCACGCGATCGCGGCCAGCGTCGCGGGCACGGCGTGGCTGTGGCCGGCGTTGTAGACGGCGGCGCCGATCCGTGGGCCCGCCAGGTAGCCGAGCAGCGACAGGTCGGGCACCAGGAACAGCGCCGCGAACACGCCCCAGCCGCCGCCTTGGTGGGCGTAGGCGACGAGCGCCCCAGCCAGGACGATCGCACCCTCGAGCCGGAGCAGCAACTGCGGAGCGCCCCGGGGGATCGCGGTGGCGGTGGCGGTGTCGGAGGTCGCGGGGCGGGTCAGCGTGTCCGTCGTCATGGATCGGAGTCTGACCCCGGGATGCGCTCAGCAACATTGTCTAAATCCGTCCATCCGCTCATACATATTGTATGAGCGAGACGGAGCCCGCGGCCGACGCTTCTCAGGGATTCGTCGTCGAACCGTGAACCGCCCGGCCCCCCGCGGGTCTTGTCCGCCATGGGCCACCGCCGCTGCTCCGTCTGGTTCGCCATCGCCGCCGCCTCCGCATGCGGGGGGGACGACGCCGCCGAGCTCAGCCAGGGTGGCGGTGGCGTGTCCGATCCGAGCGCCGCCGCGACCGAGCACGGCACGGGCACGGAGGCCGACGCGTCCCCGGGCGGCGACGCGTCGACCCCTGGCTCCGACAGCGAGGGCAGCACCACGGGCGGTGGCACGACCGGCCCCGCCGACGGCGACACCTCGAGTGGGACCACCGGAGGCTCGACGCCGGGCTACCAGCCGTTCTTCGCCATGAACTGCGACGACGGCGAGCTCGGCACGCGTGCCGAGGGCCCCGACGCGCTCGCGTCGGTGCTCGGCGATGCCGAGCCGAGGGTCACCTACGACGATGCCCAGGCCGTGGACTCGGTCGGCCAGTCGTGCCGATCGATCGCGCGGGCGACCCAGAACTTCTTCGGCGGCCGCTACCTCGACGTGCCGCCCGGCATCGGTGTCGGCGACGACGTGTGGATGCGCCACGCGCTGTTCTTCCCGGACGGCTTTTGCTTCGGCCACGGCACCATCTCGGGCGACGGTTGGGGCACGACGAAGTGGATGCGCATCGAGTTCGACAACGGCGACCCGGGCGATCGACTGACGCTGCAGCTCACCAACTTCGCCGCCCAGGGCTGCAACGACACCACCGAGGTCTTCGGAGCGACCCGCGAGTACGCCGGCACCGCGAATCTGCGTCCGCCGTCGCCGTCACCGATCACCACTGGCCAATGGCACATGGTCCAGTGGCACGTCCACCTCGCGGCCGACGAGAGCGGCTTCATTCGCTTCTGGGTCGACGATCTGTACCAGGGCCAGGTCGACGGGATCACCGTGGGGGCTGCCGATCGCGAGATCGCCTTCGTGCAGTACGGCGACTACTGGAACGGGTCGCCGTACGAGGACGTGGAGTGGTTCCTCGACGAGGTGATCATGACCACCGAGCGACCGGACACGTTGGACGCGGGGCAGCTGCCGTACATCGACCCGGCGGCGCGGGCCGACGACTGGGAGTGAGCGCAGCTGCGTGTCCGACGTGGACCCCGCCGGGTTGCTGAACAGCATTGTCGAAACGCGTCCATCCGCTCATACATATTGTATGAGCGAGACGGAGCCCGGCTGGGACCTCTTCGGCGCCTTCTTGGCGGTGATGCGCGGCGGCAGTCTGTCGGCGGCGGCGCGATCGCTCGGGGTGGCGCAGCCGACGGTGCGGCGGCAGATCGAGGCCCTCGAGGCGCAGCTCGGGGTCGTGCTGTTCACCCGCGGACCCAACGGGTTGGTGCCGACCGAGCTGGCGCAGGCGACGATGCCCCACGCCGAGGCCCTGGCCGCGAGCGCGCGGGCGATCGTCCGTTCGCTGTCGGGCGGCACCGATCCCGATCGCGGCACGGTGCGCATCGCGTGCAGCGAGATCGTCGGCGTCGAGGTGCTGCCGCCGATGCTCGCGGCGTTGAGCGTCACGCACCCGCGGCTGCAGCTCGAGCTGTCGCTGTCGAACCGCAACGAGGATCTGCTGCGGCGCGACGCCGACGTGGCGGTGCGGATGGTCCGGCCCACGCAGCAAGGCCTGGTCACGAAGCGCGTCGGTGCGATCGCGATCGGGTTCTTCGCGACCGCCGACTACCTCGCGCGGCGCGGGACGCCGACGGCGCTGTCCGACCTGCTCGAGGGCCATGCGCTCGTCGGGGCCGATCGCACGCGGGATCTGATCGACGCGCTGGAGCACCTCGGCCTCTCGACGCGGTCGCGGGACTTCACGCTGCGCACCGACAGCGATCTCGCGCAGCTCGCCGCGGTGCGGGCCGGACTCGGCATCGGCGTCGCGCAGGTGCCGATCGCGGCCCGCGATCCGAACCTGCGCCGCGTGGTGCCGGCGCTGACGCTGCCGCTCGAGACGTGGGTGGTGATGCACGAGGATCTGCGTGGCGTGCCGCGGATCCGGCTCGTGTTCGATCACCTCGCCGAGCACCTCGGTCGCTATCTCGGCGCGCCCGCACCCGAGGCCCGTGGGCTCCGAGCGAAGCGATCGCGTTGAGCGTAGCGCGCCCGAGGTTTCCCCCGCGCGCCACCGTGTTGTTCTTCGACACGCCGCCGCGGCCGCTGCCCGGTTCGCCCACCGTCGTCCCGCCCACCACGCGGGATCCGGCCGCCTTCGCGAGCCGCCCGTCGGTCCGACTGGACGCGACGGCCGTCCGCCTCGATCATCCCCCGAGCCGAGGCGCGCGCCGCCCCGCGCCCGCGCGATGACCTCGTACAACCTGACGCACCTCCAGCAGCTCGAAGCCGAGAGCATCCACATCTTCCGCGAGGTGGTCGCCGAGTTCGCCAACCCGGTGATGCTGTTCTCGATGGGCAAGGACTCGTGCGTGATGTTGCATCTCGCGCGCAAGGCCTTCTTCCCGGCCAAGCCGCCGTTCCCGCTGCTGCTGGTCGACACCACTTGGAACTTCCGCTCGATGTACGAGTTCCGCGATCGCCACGTGGTCGGCGAGCTCGGCATGACGTGCCTCGTGCACATCAACGAAGAGGGCCTGCGCTCGGGCATCTCTCCGTTCTCCCACGGCAGCAAGGCGTTCACCGACGTCATGAACCTCGGCGCGCTGCGCCAGGCCCTCGACAAGTACAAGTTCGACGCGGCCTTCGGCGGCGGTCGGCGCGACGAGGAGAAGGCCCGCGCCAAGGAGCGGGTCTACTCGTTCCGCGACGCCAACCACGCGTGGGATCCCAAGAACCAGCGGCCCGAGCTGTGGAACCTCTACAACGGCATGGTCCACAAGGGCGAGCAGATCCGGGCGTTCCCCCTGTCGAACTGGACCGAGCTCGACATCTGGCAATACATCATGCTCGAGGACATCCAGATCGTCCCGGCGTACTTCGCCGAGGAGCGGATGTGCGTCGAGTTCGAGGGCAACCTCATCGCCGTCGACGACGATCGCACGCCGCAGGCCCTGCGCGACCAGGCCCGCCCCGAGTGGGTCCGCTTCCGCACGCTCGGCGACTACCCGCTGTCGGGCGCCACCCGCAGCCGCGCCGCCACGCTGCCGGAGATCATCCAAGAGATGCTCCTGGCCACGCGCAGCGAGCGAGAGGGCCGCACCATCGACCGCGATCCCGGCGCGTCGATGGAGGACAAGAAGCGCCAGGGCTACTACTGACCACGCGGTCGTTCTCGAAGTCCCCATGTCCCAGCAGTCCGATCTCATCGCGAGCGACATCGACGCCTACCTCGAGCAGCACGAGCGCAAGGAGATGCTGCGCCTGCTGACGTGCGGCTCCGTCGACGACGGCAAGAGCACGCTCATCGGCCGGCTGCTCTACGACTCCAAGGTCGTCTACGAGGACCAGTTCGCCGCGCTCGAGATCGACTCCAAGCGCTTCGGCACCACGGGCGGCGCGTTCGATCCCGCGCTGCTCACCGACGGCCTCAAGGCCGAGCGCGAGCAGGGCATCACCATCGACGTCGCGTATCGGTACTTCTCGACCGCCAAGCGCAAGTTCATCATCGCGGACTGCCCGGGCCACGAGCAGTACACCCGCAACATGGCGACCGGCGCCAGCACGTGCGATCTGGCGATCATCCTGATCGACGCGCGGCACGGCGTGCAGACCCAGACCAAGCGCCACTCGTTCATCGTGTCGCTGCTGGGCATCAAGCACATCATCGTCGCGGTCAACAAGATGGATCTCGTCGACTACTCGCAGGCGCGCTTCGAGGAGATCGTCGGCGAGTACCGCGAGTTCGCGGCCCGGCTCGAGATGGTCGACCAGCGCTTCTTGCCGATCGCCGCCTTGCCCGGCGAGAACCTCATCCACCGCAGCACCAACATGCCGTGGTACGAGGGCGCGACGCTGATGCACCTGCTCGAGAACGTGCACATCGCGTCGGATCGCAACCTCATCGATTTCCGGTTCCCGGTGCAGTACGTCAACCGGCCCAACCTCGACTTCCGCGGCTTCTGCGGGACGATCGCGGGCGGCCGGGTGCGCCGCGGCGACACGGTGATGGCGCTGCCGTCCAAGCGCACCAGCCGCGTCGAGCGCATCGTCACCTTCGACGGCGATCTGGACGAGGCCTTCGCGCCGCAGGCGGTCACGCTGACGCTCGAGGACGAGATCGACGTGTCGCGCGGCGACATGCTGGTGCGCCCCGACAACCTGCCGCACAGCGCCCAGGGCTTCGACGCCACGGTGGTGTGGATGGCCGACGCGCCGATGCTGCCGGGCAAGGACTACCTCATCAAGCACACCACCCGCACGACGCCGGGGCGGGTGACGACGCTGCGCTACCGCATGGACGTCAACACGCTGCGTCGCGAGCCGGCGCCCGCGCTGGCGCTCAACGAGATCGGCCGCTGTCGCATCGAGCTGGCCCAGGCGATCTCGATGGATCCGTACCGTCGCAACCGCGACACCGGCGCGTTCATCATCATCGATCGCCTCACGCACGTGACGGTCGGCGCGGGGATGATCCTCGACTCGACCTCGGCCGGCGACGCGACCAGCGTGTGGGACAAGCCGGCGGCCGCGGGCCTCGAGGAGCCGTCGAGCCCGGTCGGCCCCGAGGAGCGCGCCGCTCGCTTCGGCCAGCAGCCCGCCACCGTGCTGCTCACCGGCCTGCCGGCGGCGGGCAAGACCCCGATCGCGCATGCGGTCGAGCGGCTGCTGTTCGATCGCGGCCGCGCGGTCGCGGTGATCGACGGCCAGCACATGCGCCACGGCCTGAGCCGCGATCTCGGCTTCTCGGCGGACGAGCGCAGCGAGAACCTGCGGCGCGCGGCCGAGGTCGCCAAGCTGTTCAACGTCGCGGGCCTGCTGTGCATCGCGGCGTTCGTCGCCCCGCACGCCGAGGTCCGCAAGCGGGCCGCCGAGGTGGTGGGGCACGATCGCTTCCTCGTGGTGTACGTCGAGGCCTCGGAGGCGTGGCGGCGCGCCCACGACGATCAGGGCGTGTATCCGAAGGCGGACTCGGGCGAGATGCGATCGTTCCCGGGGATCTCGGCGCCCTACGAGGCGCCGGAGAACCCGGATCTGGTGCTGCAGACGGACACGATGACGATCGAGGAGTGCGCGCGGCGGGTGGTGGAGCTGTTGGAGAGCCGGGGCGTGATCTGAGCACGCGCGGGGCGGTCGCATGGAGCTCGCCCACGCACCGCTGGTCGCCGAGCTCGAGCGTCGCCTGCGGCTGCACGGCATCGCGGTGCCGCCCGCCGAGCCGGGGCCGCGACCGCTCGCCAGTCGCAAGCGGGCGCTGCTGCAGCTGGGCGTCGCCCATCTCGGGCCGGGCTTCGTCGACTCGCTCGGGCGCGGCGTCGCGGCGGCGACGGGCCATCCGTTCATCCGCGCGCTGATCCTCGCGCCGGACGCCGCGGTGCTCCTGCGTCGCTGGGAGCGGCTCGAGATCCTCGCCCACTCGGGCAATCGCGTGCGCGTGCTCGAGATCGGCGAGTCCGGGCTCCGACTCGTGCGCGTGCGCGTCGCCGGCGGGGCGCCGACCGACGAGGAGGACGGCTTCGTGATCGCGTTGCTGTGCGGCGTGCTCGAGGCCGCCGGCGCGGTCGGGCTCGAGGCACGCCGCGGTGCCGAGGCGGACGTGGACGGCCGCGAGTGGTGGCTGACGTGGCGAGCGTGGCGGACGCCCGCCGCGCCCGCCGAGCCCGTCGCCGCCGTCGGTCAGGACACCGAGTTCGTCCGCGCCGCGCTCACCCTGCTGCTCGAGGATGCGGGGCTCGGACTCGCCGCGCTCGCGCGTCAGCTCGCCGTCTCGCCGCGCAGCCTGCAGCGCCGGCTCGCGGCGGCCGGCACGACGCTGCGGGCGCTCGCCCGCGCCGCACGCATCGCGCGGGCCGGGGACGCGCTGCTGCGACCAGCCAACTCTGGCGCTTCGCTCACGACCGTCGCGCACGCGTGCGGCTTCGCCGACCTCGCCCACTTCAGCCGCGAGTTCCGCGAGCTGGTCGGCATGCCACCGGGGGCGTTCGTGCGATCGATCGCCGGCTGACGCGGAGCTGCCCGAGACGCCGGGCCGAAGATTGGCGCGTCCGTTCAAGCCGCGCGGGGTCGGCCGCGTCAGCCTGGACGGTGCATGTCGATCCGCTCTTCTCTCGGTGTCGCGCTCGCCGCGACGTTGTTCGGGGTCCTTCCTGCGTGCGGGGCCACGGCGGCCTCCGATCGCGCGCCCTCGCGGCCGCCCACGCGTGAGCTCGGTGCGCCCTCGGGGACCGTGCTGTTCGTACTCACCGGCGCCGACACGCAGACGCTGGCGCGCGGCAAGACCCGCCGCACGGGCTACTTCCTCGGCGAGTTCTACGAGGCCTACCGAGCGGTGCGCGACGCGGGCTTCGACGTGGCGATCGCGACCCCCGACGGTCGCGCGGCGCCCGTCGATCCCGAGAGCCTCGCGGCGAAGTACTGGGAGGCGCACCCGAGCTGGCTGGTCGAGGCGCAGGCGCTGGTGGCCGACGATCCCGATCTGAACGCGCCGATGCGGATCGACGCCGCGCTCGCGACCGAGTCGGAGTTCGCGGCGCTGGTCGTGCCGGGCGGTCAGGGCCTGATGACCGACCTCGTCGACGATCCCGCCGTGCACACGCTGCTCGTCCGCTTCGCCGCGACCGCACGCCCCATCGGCCTGGTCTGCCACGCGCCCGCGATCCTCACCCACCTGCCGCGCGACGCCGATCCCCTGCGCGGCCGTCGGGTCACCTCGGTCTCCGGCTTCGAGGAGTTCTACATCGAGCGCTTCGTCATGCACGGCCGCGCCCGCGAGCGCCGCATCGGTCGACGACTCTCGCAGGCGGGGTATCGGTACGTGCACGGTGGCCCGGGCAGACCGTTCGCGGTGCGCGACGGCAACCTGGTCACGAGTCAGAACCCGTTCTCGGGGGATGCGTTTGCGCAGGAGTTCGTCGCGGCGCTGGAGGACTGGCGCGCCGCGTCAGTGCCGACGTCGACGGCGTCCGATGCCGAACAACCCGAGCAGCCCGAGCGCCAGCGGTGACGCGTCGCCGCCGAGGCGACAGCCCCCGGACTCGCCCGAGGCGGTGTCGTCGTCGACGTCGTCGAACTTCCCGCTGTCCTCGCCGTCGGCGCCCGGGACCGCCGGGAGCTCGGTGCGCTGGCCGGCGTCGGCGTAGCGCGCGTCGATGACGTCGGTGAAGATCGCGTTGGAGGCCTCGGCGGCCAGGGAGAACGCGAGCGCGTCGAACTCGGGGTTGGGCTCCCCGTCGATGAACAGCGGCACCGCGGCCAGGGGCCCGTGCACGGCGTCGTCGACCGCGATCGACAGGCGCAGCAGCACCTGCGAGGTGACCCGCGCCGGGTCGAAGTCGCCGTAGACCTCGGCGAGCGTCGCCTCGGTGTAGAGCCCGTCGAGGCCGGCGTGGGGGCGATCGTCGTCCTCCATCTCGCGCTCGTACCAGTGCCCATCGGACAGCGCGACCACCTGCGTACGACCGTCGACGATCGCCTGCACGGTGTGCCCGTCGCCGTCCAGGCAGTTGGGCACGTGGCGCTGCGTGACCGCGTTGCAGGTCACCGACGAGTCCTCGATCACGTGGAAGATCGATCCCGTGTAACGAAGCCCCGCGACCCAGCTGAGATCGATCTCCTCCTCGCTCATCGAGCCCTCGAGCTGGCCTTTCTTCGCGACCATGAGGTTGAGCGCCGCGGCGCTGGTCGCCCAGAACAGGTACTCTTCGACGAGCTCGAACGCGTCGTCCTGGGTGATGACCTCGGCGGGGTCGATCGAGTTCACCATCATCGAATGCTGGTAGTTCGACGACGAATAGCGGGTCGACTCCGTCCAGCGATCGGACTTCTCGCGGCCGTCGAGGTAGTCCGAGTACCGCCAGCGCATGAACTTGGCTGCCCATGCGAGCGGATCGATCTTCTTGTTGGGGTCGCCCATGTCCAGGCTGGTGCGGACCTCGTTGAGCCAGCCGCCGAACAGGACCGTCTGCAGGGCGTCCCCGCGCGGATCGAGGAAGTCGTCGCCGAGCACGAAGGCCAGGGCTGCCGCGCCGTTCGCGTCGGCCGCCGCGTCCGCGAGCTCGAAGGCGCGCGCGGTCGCGAGCGGGTGCCCGGACTCGACCTCGATGCGGCCGTCGAGCACGTCCAGCTCCTGCGTCGCCGTGCGGGCGTTCCAGTCGAAGGCGTGGGCAGGGGTGGCGACGAGCAGCGCCGGGGCGAGCGCGGCGAGGGATCGGCGAAGGACCATGCGGCACTGACGTACGCCGCGGGGCTTCGTTGCAGGGATTTTGACGGGGGACGGCAGGGCGGGCGGCGTGGGGCCAGGGGGCCCCAGTCGCGGCGCTCGGCGGTCAGAGCATCGCGGCCCTCGTGGGGATGCTGGGATCGTCCGGGCTCGGGGCCTCGTTCACGCGCCGCGGCTCAGCAGCCCGTCGCCTCGGGCGACTCGCAGCACGCCGGTTTCGTCCACGGGAGAAAGCACGCGCTGTCACCGAGGTGCATGGACGGCAGGCAGACCATCTCGCCCGGGCAGTCGCCGTCGTCCTCGCAGAGCAGCGCACAAAGGCGAAAATCCGGATTCGCCGCCGTTGAAACACAGCTCGGCGGCACCGGGGCTCCACGATCGATGCAGTCGCTGGACTGCTCGCAGGACTCCACGCACAGGCACACGTTGCATGCGAACGAACTCCAGTGCTCGGAGGGGAAGGCGCCGTACGTCTGCGTGCACTCGTACGGGGCGGAAGGCGATGGGTCGTAGAAGATGGGTCGGCAGTCGATGTAGAGATCCTGCGCGCCGCTGCCCGCCGTCGTTGCGCCTTCTGCCGCTGTCGAGTCGCCGGATACCGGCGTCCATCCGGTCGACCCCACCGCGCCCGTCGACGACGAGGTCCCCGAGGCATTGGTCGTCACGTCGCGATCGGCACACGCAATCTGCCACGGGCCAGCCATGGCGCAGACGATCGCGCCGACTACGGCACTTCGCACAGCGTCTCCACCTGGTCGTTCTGGGTCGCGCACGGGTTGGGGAGGTTCTTGGCTATCCCCGTTCGTCGCACGGCGCAAGCCGAGCGGCGACGGGGATCGAGGTCGCAAACGAAACGACGTTCCTCCCGCCCCCTACAGCGCCACCTTCCCGTGCAGCTCCGGTCCCGCGGCCTCCGGCGTCCTCCCGCGCAGCGCCGCGAACGCGGCCCCGAGCATGAACCGCCACGCCTTGATCCCCGTGTTGTCCCAATACTCTGCGTGCTCGGGCACCACGTGGATCAGGCACAGCGACGCGCCGTTGGGACCCTCGGGGAACCACAGCCGCCAGCTCTCCTGCCACAGCTCGGCGATCAGCTCGCGGTCACGCACGACCTCCGCCAAACCCGAGATCGTCAGGAATGCCCGCGGGCGCTGCAGCGTGACGGCGCACGACTCGGTGGTGCGAACCTCCTCGACCTTCTGCGACTCGATCGCGGTCGCGAACCACAGATCTCCGCCCGAGCCGGCCCGGGCGATGCGCATGGGCCTCGCGTGCAGCGAGGTGTCGTCGCGCAGCGTGACGAGCATCGCCTCGTCGAAGCTCGACAGCAGCGAGAGGAACTGCTCGCGCTCCTTGGCCGCGGTCTCCGTGTCGGAGGAGCTCGGGGTGCCGGGGAGGCTCGGGGTGTTGGCGGGGTTCTCGTGCATTGCGGTCCTGCGCCTGTGCAAGGACGGCGCCCACCCGGGTCGCAGCGCTTCGCGGGGTGGCATGCGGGCGGTCGCGCCCACGCGCGCGCCGACGCACGTGCGCCGGGCGATGCGTGCGATGAGGATCCGTGTGTCGGCGCGCCCGCCGGCTCGCACGGTTCTCGCAATGCGCCACCCGAGCCGTGTCCCGCCGATCGCCGCCGTCCCTCGCCCTGTCGTCCGTGCCCGGGGCGACGCTGCTCGTCGCGGGCGTGGGCATCGCGCTCGTCGTCGCGATCCTCTGGGCCGCGCAGACCCTGCTGATGCCGCTGGCGTTCAGCATGGTGCTCGCGGTGGTGCTCACCCCGATCGTCCGCGCCCTCGAGCGGCGCCGCTTCCCCCGGCCGCTCGCGGTCGTGGTCACGATGGCGACGCTGCTGTCGGTGCTCGTCGCGGGGGCCTCGGCGATGGTCGTCCAGGTCGGCGAACTCGCGGCCGAGACCGGGAACTACGCGGTCGCGGTGCGGGGGAAGATCCACGCGCTTCGCTCGCGCGAGGGCGCGCTCGAGCGCCTCGAGCAGAGCGTGGCCACCGTCAGCGCCGAGCTCGACGATCCCGGGCCGGATCAGGTCGAGGCGCCGGCGGTCCGCGTCGTCACGGATCGCGTCTCCGCGTTCGACGTGCTCCCTGGTCGAGCCCGCCGCGAGCGCGGTGCTCGTCCTCGTGCTCGTCGCCTTCATGCTCGCGCGTCGCGAGGACATCCGCGATCGCCTGATCCGCCTGGCCGGATCCCACCAGGTCACGATGACCACGCGTCTGCTCGACGACGTCTCCACCGGCGTCAGCCGATTCCTGCTCGTGCAGTCGCTGATCAACACGGTGGTCGGCGTGCTGGTCGCCCTGGGCCTGTGGGCGATCGGCGTGCCCTACCCGGTGCTGTGGGGCGCGCTCACCGTCGTGCTGCGCTTCGTGCCGTACGTCGGGTCGATCGTGGCGATGATGCTGCCGCTCGCGCTCGCGTTCGCGACCTCGGTCGGCTGGACCGCGACGCTGCAGACCGTCGCGCTGTTCGTCGTCCTCGACGTCGTCTTCGCCTACTTCGTCGAGCCGCTCGTGATCGGGCGGCACGTCGGCGTGTCGTCGCTCGCGCTGCTGATCTCCGCGGTGTTCTGGACGTGGATCTGGGGCCCCGCAGGGCTCGCGGTCGCGACCCCGCTGACGCTCTGCCTCGCAGTCGCGGGCCGTCACGTGCCCGGGCTCGAGCTGCTCGGGATCATCCTCGGTGACACTCGCCCGTTGCCGAGCAGCGTCGGCTACTACCAGCGCCTCATCGCGCGCGACCCCGACGAGGCGGCGCAGATCGTCCAGCGCGAGCGCGAGAGCCTCGGCGACGCCCGCGTGCGCGCGGAGATCCTCTTGCCGGCCCTCGCGAAGGCCGCCCGCGACCAGGCCCGCGCCGAGATCACCGAGGAGGACGCCGCGTTCGTCACCACGACGACGCTGGTGTGGCTGGAGGAGCGGGCGTCATGAAGCGTCGACTCCGAGCGGTGCTCGGTCTGTTCGTGCAGGCAGCGAAGGACTGGGACGCCGACGATGCGTCCCGGCTCGCCGCGTCACTCGCGTTCTACGCGGCGATCTCGATCGCACCGCTGCTGCTGGTCGTGATCGCGGTCGCCGGGTTCGTGTTCGGCGAGGACGCGGCGCGCGGCGCCATCTCCGATCAGCTCGGCGGCGTCCTGGGCCACGAGGGCGCGGCGACGGTCGAGTCGATGGTCGAGGGCGCCGCGAAGCCGCGCAGCGGGCTGCTCGCGACGGTGGTCGGCCTCGGCATCCTGCTGTTCGGCGCGACCGGTGTCTTCGGCGAGCTGCAGTCGTCGATGAACGCGATCTGGAACGTGCCGCCGCGCCCGGGCGCCGGCGTCGTCGACTTCCTGCGGCGGCGGTTCGTGTCGCTGTCGATGGTGTTCGGGGTCGCGTTCCTGCTCATGGTGTCGCTCGTGCTGAGCGCGGCCCTCGCGGCCCTCGGCCACGTCGTCGGCTGGGTCCCCGGCGCGCCGCTGCTGTGGCGCCTGATGGGCGAGGGCATCTCGTTCGTGATCGTCACTGCCCTGTTCGCGATGATCTTCAAGGTGCTCCCCGACACGACGATCCGCTTCCGCGACGTGTGGTTGGGCGCGACCGTCACCACGGCGTTGTTCCTGCTCGGCAAGTTCGGCGTCGGGATGTACCTCTCGCACGCGGACGTCGCGTCGAGCTACGGCGCGGCGGGCTCGATCGTCGTGATGCTGCTGTGGGTGTACTACTCGGCGCAGATCTTCTTCTACGGCGCCGAGTTCACCCACGCCCACGCGCGCGGGCACCTCGGGTCGGCAACGGCGAGTCCGCAGCCGCCGTAGCGCGCCGTCAGCTCGCGAGCTCGATGCAGTACAGGCGTCGCGGCGCAGAGCAGGTCTGCACCGCGGTGTCGATCCACGCGCCGTCCATGGCCTCGACGGAGCCGAACTTGCCCCCGGTCTTGGCGTCGTCCGTCGACCAATCGATGCAGGTCGACGCATCGGCCGAGCCGCTCGTGTTGGTGCCCGTCCACACCGTGCCGGTCACCGCTACGCCGGCCGCGTCGCGGTCGATCGCCGCCTCGTGCTGCGCCGTCCACCAGGTCTCGGCCGTGGCGATCCGCGGACCCGGAATCCCGTCGCCGACGTTCGCGAGCACCACGTCGCCGCACAGGTCGAAGCGCGAGGCCGCGGAGTTGCCGGCGTCCGAGAGGACGGCGAACCATGTGCCGGCCAGCCCGACCGAGTCGGCGTCCGCCTGGCACCTCGCGTCGGCGAGGTCGAGGCCGCCGATGGCGCCGTCGGTCTCGGTCGACGTCACGAACACGCGATGGGTGCAGGCGGTCCCCGTGTCGCTGCTTCCGCTGCTGTCGGCGGCGGACCCGGAGGAGCTCGCATCGGTCGGGTCGCTCGTGACGGTCGAGACCGTGCTGGACGCGGTCGTGTCCATCGAGGACGTCGTCGAGCTCATGCCATCCGTCGCATCGCCGCAGACGCACGCGTCGTAGCCGCTGCCGTCGTCGAGGCACACCTGGTTGCCCACCGCACCGTCGTCGCACGAGCACGCGCGGATGACCCCGGGATCGCACGGGGTCGCGTCGGTGCCACCGGCAGGTGAGTCGTCGGCCTCGGAGAAGCAGCCGACCGCGAGGGCGGTGGCGAGCAGGAAGCGGCGCATGCAGCGACGGTATCAGGCCCCCGAGGTGGGCGCTCCGACCGCGGCCATCGGCCCCGCCCAGATGGTCGGGCGCGCCACGGAGACCCCCTTCACCAAGCCGTGACGAAGTAACCCCTCGACCCCACGTGACGATTTGCTAATAGGGCCGCGACACCCATGCGCTATCTCGTCACGATCTTCGGACTCCTAGCGGTCATCGGTGGGCTGGTCTACGTCAAGTACTCGCAGATCGCATCGCTCATCTCGATGGGTGAGGCCATGGCCGAGTCGGGGCCGCCGCCCGAGGCGGTGAGCACGGCGGTCGCCGGCGACCAGCAGTGGGAGGCGAGCATCCCGGCGGTCGGCACGGTCGCGTCGAGCAAGGGCGTCGCGATCAGTACCGAGGTCGCGGGGGTCGTGAGCGCGATCCAGTTCACCTCGGGGGCCACCGTCGAGAAGGGCGCGGTCCTGCTGCAGCTCGATGCCCGGGTCGAGAAGGCGCAGCTCAGCTCGGCCCAGGTGCGGCGCAACCTCGCGCTGACGACGGCCAAGCGCGCGCGCGCACTCGCGGCGTCGGGCGCGACCTCGCAAGCGCAGATCGACGCCGACGAGTCGGCGTGGGAATCGGCGACCGCGGAGGTCGAGGTGCTGAAGGCCCAGATCGCGCGCAAGACGATCCGCGCGCCGTTCTCCGGTCGCCTGGGCATCCGCGAGGTCGACCTCGGTCAGTACCTCAACCCCGGGACGGTCCTCACGACACTGGAGTCGGTCGAGGGCGTGTACGTCGACTTCGACCTGCCGCAGCAGGAGCAGGTCACCCTGGGCATGAAGGTCCGCGTCACGGTGACGGGTCGCCCCGACTTCACCGGCCACGGCGAGGTGGTCGCGATCGACCCCAAGGTCGACCCGGTCACCCGCACCACCAAGCTGCGCGCGACCATCACCAACGCCGACGATGACTTCCACCCCGGCATGTTCGTGAACGTCGCGCTGCTCCGCAACGAGCAGGTCCCGGTCGTCGCGGTGCCGGCGACGGCGATCGTCTACGCGACGTACGGCGACTCCGTGTTCGTGATCGAGCCGGCGACCGACGGCAGCAGCGCCACTGGGCCCGACGGGCAGACGGTCATGGTCGCGCGGCAACAGTTCGTGCGGCTCGGCGAGCGTCGCGGCGACTTCGTCGCGGTGACGGACGGCGTCGCGGCGGGCCAGGAGCTCGTGGTCGCGGGCGCGTTCAAGCTCCGCAACAACGCCAAGGTCTACATCGACAACACCAAGGTCCTCACCGCGTCGCTGACCCCGACGCCCGAGAACCGCTAGAGGGTCGAGCCATGGGCTTCACCGACCTCTTCATCCGGCGACCGGTGCTCGCCATCGTCGTCAATCTCGTGATCATGATCGCGGGGTTGCAGGCGATCCGCTCGCTCAACGTCCGCCAGTACCCCAAGCTCGAGAGCGCGACGGTCACCGTGCGCACCGCGTACGTGGGCGCCGACGCC
This sequence comes from Deltaproteobacteria bacterium Ga0077550, assembly GCA_001464385.1. GTDB lineage: Bacteria > Myxococcota_A > Polyangia > Nannocystales > Nannocystaceae > Xiheibacterium > Xiheibacterium aquaticum. The sequence continues at coordinate 28,960 of LNFB01000274.1, forward strand.
GAGCTGGTGCGCGGCTTCATCACCACGCCGCTCGAGCGATCGATCGCGGCCGCGGACGGCATCGACTTCATCGAGTCGCAGAGCGTCCAGGGCGTCTCCACGATCAACGTCCGGCTCGAGCTCAACTTCGACGCCAGCGACGCGCTCGCCGACATCAGCGCCCGCGTGAACCAGGTCCGCGCCGACCTCCCGCCCGAGGCCGAGGTCCCGGCGATCTCGATCGAGCCGTCGGACGGCCGCATCGCGGCGATGTACCTGACCTTCGGCTCGACGATCCTCGAGGAGAACCAGGTCACGGATTACCTGCTGCGGGTGATCCAGCCGCGGCTGTCGGCGATCGACGGCGTGCAGCGGGCCGAGATCCTCGGCAACCGCACCTTCGCGCTGCGGGCGTGGCTCAAGCCCGACCGCATGGCCGCGCTCGACGTGAGCCCGGCCCAGGTCCGCGCCGCGCTGGCCGCCAACAACTACCTGGCCGCGGTCGGCCAGACCAAGGGCGCGCTGGTGCAGGTCAACCTCACCGCCGCCACCGACCTCGCCACCGTCGAGGACTTCCGTCGGATCGTCGTGCGCCGCTCGGGCGACGCGGTGGTCCGGCTCGAGGACATCGCCGACGTCGTGATGGGCGCCGACAACTACGACCAAGAGGTCCGGTTCTCGGGGACCAAGGCCGTGTTCATGGGCGTATGGGTGCTGCCCAACGCCAACTCGCTCGACGTCATCGCCGCGGTCCGCGACGAGATGGCGCTGATCAAGGCCGAGCTGCCCACCGGCATGCAGGCCGAGATCGCCTTCGACTCGACCAAGTACATCGACAGCGCCATCGACGAGGTCGTCACGACCCTCACCGAGACGGTGCTCATCGTCATCCTGGTGATCTTCCTGTTCCTCGGCTCGGCGCGCTCGGTGCTGGTGCCGCTGGTCGCGATCCCGGTGTCGCTGGTCGGCGCGGTGTTCCTGATGTCCGTGCTCGGGTTCACCCTGAACCTGCTCACGTTGCTCGCGGTGGTGCTCGCGGTCGGCCTGGTCGTCGACGACGCGATCGTCGTGGTCGAGAACGTCGAGCGCAACATCCGCGAGGGCAAGACGCCGCGCGAGGCGGCGATGCTCGGCGCACGCGAGCTGGTGGGGCCGATCATCGCGATGACGATCACGCTGGCGGCCGTCTACGCGCCGATCGGCTTCCAGGGCGGGCTCACCGGCGCGCTGTTCCGCGAGTTCGCGTTCACGCTCGCCGGCGCGGTGTTCATCTCGGGCATCGTCGCGCTGACGCTGTCGCCGATGATGGCCGCCAACCTGCTGAAGGCCGAGCACTCGCAGGGCTGGCTGTCGCGCGCCATCGACCGTGGCTTCGAGGCCCTGCGGCGCACGTACAGCCGCATGCTCGCGGCCACGCTGCGGGCGCGGCCGGCCGTCTACACGGTGTGGATCGTGCTGTCGCTGCTGACGGTGCCGATGTACATGTTCTCGCCCACCGAGCTGGCGCCCAACGAGGATCAGGGCGTCATCTTCGGGGCGATCGACGTGCCGGCCAACGCGACGCTCGAGCAGGTCACGCACTACACCGATCAGGTCGGCGAGGTGTTCGCCTCGGCGCCCGAGTTCGACCACAGCTTCCAGATCACGTTCGCCAGCGGCGGCTTCGGCGGCATGTTGCTGAAGCCGTGGGAGGAGCGCGATCGCGAGGTCTTCCCGATCCAGCACGAGATCAACACGAAGCTCGCGGGCATCACCGGCCTGCGCGCGCCGGTGTTCCTGCCCTCGGCGCTGCCGACCTCGGGGTTCTTCCCGGTCGAGTTCGTGATCGCGTCGACCGCCAGCCACGAGGAGCTGCTGCGGTTCGCCGACCAGATCGTCCAGGAGGCGGCGGACAGCGGGCAGTTCGCGTTCCCGCCGATCATGGACGTGCGCATCGATCAGGCCAACGCGCGGATCCACATCGACCGCGAGAAGGTCGCGTCGATGGGCCTCAGCATGCAGCAGGTCGGGGCCGACATCGCGGCGATGGTCGGCGGCAACTTCGTCAACCGGTTCGATCTCGACGGTCGCGCCTACAAGGTCATCCCGCAGATCGAGCGGGCCTCGCGGCTCACGCCCGAGCAGCTGGCGCAGATCCACATCACCGGCCCGAACGGCACGCTCATGCCGCTCTCGGCGGTGGCGAGCATCGAGGAGGGCATCGAGCCCCGCACGCTCAACCGCTTCCAGCAGCTCAACGCGGTCAAGCTCTCGGGCATCGCGACGCGATCGCTCGAGGGCGGCCTGCAGGTGCTCGAGGACGCCGCGACGCGGATCCTGCCGCCGGGCTACCGCATCGACTACACCGGCGAGTCGCGGCAGCTCCGGCAGGAGGCCGGCAAGTTCCTGCCGGCGATGGGCCTGGCCCTGCTGCTCATCTTCTTGGTGCTCGCGGCGCAGTTCAACTCGTTCCGCGATCCGTTCGTCATCCTCGCCGGCTCGGTGCCGCTGGCGATGTTCGGGGCGCTGTCGTTCACGTTCCTCAAGTTCGCGGGCCCGCCGGGCATGACGTTCGAGCTCACCGAGGGCTGGACGACCACGCTCAACATCTACTCGCAGGTCGGGCTGGTCACGCTGGTGGGCCTGGTCGCGAAGAACGGCATCCTCATCGTCGAGTTCGCCAACGCGCAGCAGGCCCTGGGTCTGTCCAAGCTCGAGGCGGTCAAGGTCGCCGCGTCGACGCGCCTGCGGCCGGTGCTGATGACCACGGTCGCCACCGTCGTCGGCCACTTCCCGCTCACGCTGGTCACGGGCGCCGGTGCGGTCGCGCGCAACTCGATCGGCCTCGTGCTGGTCGGTGGCATGACCATCGGCACGCTGTTCACCCTGTTCGTGGTGCCGTCGGTCTACGTGCTCATCGCGAAGGACCACCGGCGCGCGGCGAAGGCCGACGCGGACGTGCCGATCGTGCCCGCGGTCCCCGAGTGACGACGGCGCCTACTCGACACCACCGCTACCCGCGACGGCGTCTACTCGACGCCACCGCTATCCGCGACGGCGTCTACTCGACGCCACC
>LNFB01000275.1 GCA_001464385.1 Deltaproteobacteria bacterium Ga0077550
GCGACGGCGTCTACTCGACGCCGTCGCGGGTCCACGAGAACACGTACTTCAGCTTCACGCAGTCGGTCGGCATGCTCGCGGCGATCTTCGCGGTGGGCTTGGGCAGCACCAGCGTCTCGAGGGCGAGACGAACCGCGGCCTTGGCGTCGGCGGGGAGATCGCCGCCCTTGTCGAGCACGCGGTCGATGTGGCCGTCCTTGCAGATCGTGATCTGGAACCGGTACGCGCCGGCCTTCAGGTCGCCCGCGTAGGCGCCGACGGGCATGTGCGCGAGGGCCTGCATCACGCTCGTTGCCCACGGATCGCCGTCGCGGGTGAGGTCCGACCAGCCGCCGGCGCTACCGAACGCCTTGCCGATGTCGTGCTCGACGGTCGGCAGCTCGTTGGCGTACGGCGTGTTCGCGTGGGTCGGCGTCTTGCCGATCGGGATCCGCGGATCGCGATCGTCCTTCGGTGCCGGTGGCGTCGGCGGCTTGGGCTCGCTCGGGGCCGCAGGTGCCGTGTTGGTCTCGTCGCGCGAGACGCCGGGCGTGGGCGCGGTGTCGGGCACGGCATCGGGCGCGCGGCGGTCCTGGATCACGATCTTCTGTGGCAGCTCGTGCTCGGGGAGCTCCTCGCCGAGTCGCGCGAGCGTGCCGGGCGAGAACTCGAGCTCGAACGCGTCGTCGGCGTCGGCCGCGTCGGCCTCGTCGGTGCCCGAGGCGGACGCGAGGCCCGCGGCCGCACCATAGGCGAGCAGCACCGCGATCGAGAGCCCGCCCAGCCCGCCGAAGAAGGCCGCGCGGTTGTCCAGCAGGCCCCGGGCGTCCGCGGCGAGCGCCCGTGCGATCGAGCCCAGGGGGGACGGCGCGGGGGTCATCGCAGCGGCCATGGATCCCCGACGCCCGGGCCCGCGCGATTCTTCACGGGACGCCATGCGGGGGTCATCCCGGTGGGACGAACTCCTCACAGGCCTCCTTGATGTCGGCGACCGCTTCCTGGAAGAACGACACGTACTCGCCGCAGACCGGGCCGACGTGGCCGTGCGTGAACATCCAGGTGAAGTTGGCGATGCGGATCGCCGGCTCCGCGCCCTCGGTCGCGCCGTCGCACTTGCTGAGCGGCGGGCACGGGTCGACCGACGGTCCGATCAGCGACAGCACGACGATGTTCGACTCGACGCCGCCCTTGGCCGCGACGATGTCGTCGAACCAGTCCGGGGGATCGCCGGCCGAGCCGGCGCCGGGCTCGTTGCCGCAGGCCTCCTCGAGCGTCTCGTGGTCGTCCTCCTCGTCGGTGATGATGACGATGACGAGCAGCGCGTCGTCGCGCAGGAAGCCGTCGTTGCAGTCGCCGGCGTCGGTGTTCGGCGGGTTCAAGGCGGCGGTGAGCGCCTGCATCGGCTGCTCGTCGCCGTCGCCTCCGATCCCGACCCGCGCCGCGCACGAGAACTTCTCGGTGAGGTTGTCCTCCTGCGTCATGTAGCGGCCGCCCGACGCGTACGGCGTGCAGGTGGCGTCGCTCGACCCCGCGGCGAAGTTGCGCGTCACCAACACGCCATAGCGCCCGGGCTCGCACGAGATGTCGTTGCCGTCGGTGCGGATGACCCCGATGTTGTAGCCCTCGGCGCCGTCGAGCTCCGTGCGCATCGTGTCGATGAACCCGGGGAACGCAGACAGCAGGTTGCCCTGCTCGTCGGCCATGCTGCCCGAGCCGTCGACCACGAAGATGATGTCGACCTTCTTGCAGCCGAGCAGATCGTCACCGCCGCTGTTCATGCCGGTGCCGCCCCCGACGTCGAGCTTCTCGCCGCCCGAGCTCTCGACGGGCGCAGGCGCGGTCGTCTCGGACGACGAGCTGTCCGCCGACGGGTCGTCGGAGGTGACCTCGGGCGATTGCGTGAGTGTGACGGTGACGGTGGGATCGTCCTCGCGCTGGTCGGCGCACGCGACGAGGGCCAGCAGCGACACACCCGGGACCATCGCTCGCCAAGACGTCATGGATCGAGTGTACCCCCGGCGACGGGAGGTGGCGCGGCGGCGGCGTCGGGCGCTCGCGGCGGCGCGGCCGCCCGCCGCCCACTGGCACTGGCTCACCCCGCCGCCGGCAAAGCGGCTATCCTCCGGCCCCGCCGCCGCGCGTTCGCGCACCTGCACGCTGCGGAACCCGATCCCGAAGCCCCTCCCGAGACATCGCCATGAGCTTGAAATGCGGAATCGTCGGGCTGCCGAACGTCGGCAAGTCCACCCTGTTCAACGCGCTCACCGAGTCGGGCATCGCGGCGGAGAACTACCCGTTCTGCACGATCGAGCCGAACATCGGCATCGTCGAGGTGCCCGACGCGCGCATGCAGGCGCTGGCCGAGATCGTCAAGCCCCAGCGCATGCAGCCGGCGACGACCGAGTTCGTCGACATCGCTGGCCTGGTCGCGGGCGCGTCGAAGGGCGAAGGTCTGGGCAACCGCTTCCTCGCCAACATCCGCGAGACCGACGGCATCCTGAACGTGGTCCGCTGCTTCGAGGACGACAACATCGTCCACGTCGCCGGCAAGGTCGACCCGCTCTCGGACATCGAGACGATCGCCACCGAGCTCGCGCTGGCCGACCTCGCGACCGTCGAGAAGACGCAGGAGCGCAACCAGAAGGTCATCCGCGCCGGCAGCAAGGACGCGATCAAGCTGGGCGAGGTGCTGACCGTCGTCGCCGAGGCGCTCAACCAAGGCAAGGCCGTGCGCACGCTCGGGCTCGACGCCGGCCAGCTCGCGCTGCTGCAGCCGCTGTGCCTGATGACCGTCAAGCCGGTGATGTACGTCGCCAACGTCTCGGAGAAGGGCTTCACCAACAACCCGCTGCTCGCGCGGGTCGAGGAGTTCGCCGCCTCCGAGGGCGCGCCGGTCGTCGCGATCTGTGCCGCGCTCGAGTCCGAGATCGCCGCGCTCTCCGACGAGGACAAGCTCGAGTTCCTCGCCGACACCGGCATGACCGAGCCCGGCCTCAACCGCCTGATCCGCGCCGCCTACAACCTGCTCGGCCTGCAGACGTACTTCACCGCCGGCGAGAAGGAGGTCCGCGCGTGGACGATCCACGTCGGCGACACCGCGCCCAAGGCCGCCGGCGTCATCCACGGCGACTTCGAGAAGGGCTTCATCCGCGCCGAGGTCATCGGCTACGACGACTACATCACCTATCGCGGCGAGGCCGGCGCGAAGGACAAGGGCAAGATGCGGCTCGAGGGCAAGGACTACGTGGTGCAAGACGGCGACGTCATGCACTTCCGCTTCAACGTGTAGCGGCGAGCGCGGGCATCGCGAACGAAAATGCGGGCGTCGTGCAACCGACCGGGCACGTCGCCCGTCTGCTGCAACCGGAGCCTATCCTTGATCCGCACCCTCTCGACCTCCGCTCCCCTCTCGCTCCTCCTGCTCGCGGCCGCCTGCGCTGGCGGCGGTGACGGACGCTCGACCACCGCCGGCTCCGAGGGCTCCACGGGCTCGTCCAGCGGCGACGACGGGCCCGGCCCGACCAGCGACCCGGACGGCAGCAGCTCGGCGGACACCGCCAGCTCCGGCCCGGTCGACACGACGTCCCCGGGCACCGACGACAGCGACGGCACGAGCGCGGCCGACTCGAGCAGCGGCGACGCCGAGTCGACCGGCACCACCGCCGCGGATTCGAGCAGCGACGGCAGCTCGAGCGGCGGCGCGGTCGACGACGACACGATCTACGAGATCCAGGATGGCACGATCGCGACCGGCACCGACGTCGACGTGCGCGGCGTCGTGGTCACCGGCGTAGCCAGCAACGCGATCTTCGTCCAAGAGTCCGCAGGCGGCGAGTACAGCGGCGTCTACGTCTACCTCGACGCGGTCCCGGCCGTGGAGGTCGGCGACGAGGTCGACATCCTCGGCGTCACCGCCGAGTTCGCCGGGCTGACGGAGATCGACGCCAGCGGCGGCAGCGTGACGGCGACCGGCACGACCGGCATCGACCTGGCGCCCGACGTCATCACCGCGGACGAGATCGGCGAGCCGTGGGAGTCGGTGCTCGTGCGCATCGAGGCCGAGCCGCTGGTGGTCGTCGGGCTCGCGGGCGAGGAGTTCGTGGTCGACGCAGACGGGGCCGAGGCCACGATCGACGACTTCCTCTACAGCGTGCCGGACGACGATCTGTCGTTCCCGTTCTTCTGGATCGACGCCGGCTTCACCGCGATCCAGGGCCCGGTCAACTACTTCGACGACCAGTTCAAGATCGCCCCGCGCACGCCCGCGGACCTCGAGGGCTACATCGAGGCCGACAACGCGCCGTTCGGCGTCGACGACCTGCTGCCCGGCGATCTCATCGTCACCGAGGTGATGGCGAACCCGACGTGCCCGCTCGACACCTGCGAGTGGATCGAGATCTTCAACAACACCGACGTCGACGTGAACCTCCAGGGGCTGCGGATCCAGGACGACGCGACCAACGAGGGCATCGTCGACGACATCGCGGTGGTCGCCCCGTTCGCCTACGCCGTGATCGCGGCGAACGACGTGGGCGAGTGGCCGTACGCACTCGCGGCCGACGGCTACTTCGGCAACCTGCCGTCGCTGACCAACACCGGCAACACGGTGGTGCTGCTCAACGCGTTCGACGTCCTCGACGAGATGGCGCCGTGGGGCAACGCGCCGTCCGGCCGCTCGTGGAGCCTCGACCCGTTCGCGCTCGACCCCGCCGACAACGACGTGGCCGGCAACTGGTGCTTCTCCGACGACCCGCTGGTGGATGCGAACGTCGCGGGCGAGCACGGCACGCCGGGCGCCGAGAACGGCTTCGCCTGCAACTGAGCGCGCGAGGCGAGGTCTCCGTGCCCGTCCGCGCCGTGTCGCTCGGCCTCTTCGTGCTCGCGTCCGCGTGCCGCGTCGGGGTGTCGCTGGACCCGGCGCCGATCCCCGCGCGGGGCTCCGCGGCGTGCGACGCCGGGGATGCGTCGGCGTGCCTCGAGGCTGCCGACGACGAGTTCGATCGGCCGCGTGCGGCGGCCTTCGCCGTGCGGGCGTGCGAGCTCGACCCGCAGCACGCGTGCGTGCGCGCGGCGGACCTCGTCGAGGACAAGGCGGGCGCGGACTGGGCCGCCGAGCGCGAGGCCGAGACCCGCGCGATCGAGCTGCGGATCCAGGGCTGTCGGGCCGGTCACGCCGAGGCGTGCGCGACGGGGGGCAAGGCCCTGCTGCGCGCGGGCCGGTGCGACGAGGTCGCGCCGTTGGTGAGCGCTGCGTGCGACGGCGGTGACGCGCCGACGTGTCGCGAGCTCGTGAAGGCGGCCCTGCTCGGCTGCGCCGGCGCGCCGTCGGTGGCCGACGCGAAGGGGCTGGCCGAGCGCGGCTGTGCGGCGAGCGATCGCCACTCGTGCTTCCTGTCCGGGTACCTCGCGCTGTCGGGCCGCGCGGGGCCCCGCGACGTCGAGGGCGCCCGGGCAGCGTTCGCGGCCGGGTGCGCGGGGCAGTCGAACTGCGATGCGGCGTGGATGCACGACGGCGCACCGAAGTACGGCGACATCTCCACGCTCGCGATGGTGCGGCGGCGCGGGGGCCCCGTGATCGTCGACCTCGCCGGCCCGACGCCGCCGCCGTTCGCGGAGGTCGTGCTCTCGGTGCTCGGCCCCTTCGAGTTCGGTCGGGTCTCGATCGGCGGCTTCGGTGTCGCGGGCGGCGCGGCGTTCGACGTCCGCGATGGCACGACGTCGTTCCACGCGACGGCCGACTTCCGCATCCAGACCCGATGGGGCCCCGGCGATCTGGTGTCGATCGGCTGGCGGGCGCCGGACCCGGAGAACGACGCGGCCAAGTGCGCCTCCGAGTACGCGTGCCGCAAGGGCTTCTGCACCGCGAAGGACGGCGTGTGCCTGCGGGCGTCGGCGAGCGACTGCGAGAGGTCCGACGACTGCCGCGAGAGCGGCGCGTGCGGGTGGGCCGAGGGGCGTTGTGTGGCGACCGAGGTGGGGTGCCGCGCATCGGAGCAGTGCGCGTCGCTGAAGATGTGCGCGCTCGGTGACGGGTACTGCACGACGGACGAGCCGTGACGTGCGTGGGTCGTCCCCGTCCCGTCGGGCGCCCCGACGGACGCCGACGCCCCAGGTTGCACGCCTCGGCATAGCGTTCCCGCACCGCGACGATCGCCCAAGACCTGGCGCCAACGCCTTGCCGCGGTCGCGGGCACGGAGTAGGTCGTGACGATGCGTTTCGCTTCGCTTCGCTCGACCTCGGTCTCCCTCGTGCTGCTCGCGATCGCCTGTGGCGGTGGCGGTGGGGGCTCGGGCTCCGCGACCGGCGGCGGCACCACGGGCGGCAGCGGCGAGACGGGCGGCTCGGGCGGGTCGGACCCGACGACCGCGGGCACCAGCGCGGAGGGCTCGGGCGACACGAATCCCGCGGACACCTCGGCCGACGGCGCGACGAGCAGCGCCGACGCGAGCTCGGGCTCGGGGACCGCGGGTTCGGGCGACTCGAGCGCGGGCAGTGACAGCGGTGGCGACGACACCACGGGCGGTCTCGGCGGAGAGCCCAACGTGCTGTACGTCCACCCCGACGGCAGCAACGGCGATGCGGGCACGATCGACGCGCCGATGCGCACGATCCAGTGGGCGATCTCCCAGGCGGTGGACCAGGGCGGCATCGACACGATCCGCGTGGCTGAGGGCGACTACGCCTACGACTACGGCAACGACGATCACGTCGTGGTGGCCGACGGCGTGTCGCTGTACGGCGGCTACGCCAGCGACTGGAGCACCCGCGATCCGTGGGTGCACGTCACGCGCCTGGTCGACGAGAGCCAGTATATCGCCTCGTCCGAGGACGACCCCCACCGCGCGATGGAGGTGCCGGCGGACGTCGGTGCGGACACCATCATCGACGGGTTCGAGGTACGGGTCACGGTGGGCCAGTTCCGTGCGGGGATCCTCGTCCTCGGCGACGCGACGATCCGCAACAACCGCCTGCTCCCGACGATGGCGTTCGAGTCGGTGGCGACGGCCGGCGTCCGCATCCTCGGCGGAGACCCGACGATCGCGGCGAACCGCTTCGCGTTCGAGATCGACGACTCGCAGGGGTCCGCGACCGGCATCGACGCCGAGGAGAGTGACGGCGTGTTCGTCGACAACGTGATCGACATGAGGAGCGACGGCGCCTATCAGTTCGGCATCCGCCTGGTGTACGGCGCGCCGCAGATCGTCGCCAACAGCATCTACCTCGAGGCGGCGACCAACGAGGTCGGCATCTGGCTGCTGGCGGCGACGCCGGTCATCGACAACAACCTCATCGAGACCGAGGAGTTCGACGGCGTGTGCGTGTGGTCGGTGGGCGCCCAGTCGGTGCCGACGGCGATGCGCAACAACCTCCTCGACTGCTACTACACGATGTTCGGCAGCGATCCGCTGCGCAGCTGGCTGACGATCATGGATCTCGAGAGCGGGCTCGCCGGCGCGACCGACAACGTCAAGCTGCAGGCGTTGGTCACCCATCCCGACCAGGACATGGCCCTCGACGCCGGCGATCCGTGCACGGTGACCCAAGGCGGTCGCGACGTGTCGGGCGAGGTGCCCGAGGACATCGACGGCGTCCCGCGGACGGCTCCGCTGTCGATCGGCGCGCACGAGTGGGACGCCGGCTGCCGCTGACGAGACGGCCGAGCCCGCTGCCCGCGATTCCCCTGCCGGCGTCACACGGAATGCGCCACCGGCCGCCATGGCCTGGGGCGTAGTTCGGTGGTCATCCTCGTTGGTTGGGTTGGGAGGTCGGGTGGTACGCAGGCAACCGGTGGCTTGGGGGGCGCTGTTCGCAGCGCTGGTGCAGGGGTGTTCGGATCGCGGACTCGCGCAGGACGACGACGGGACGTCGAGCGGTGGCACGAGTGGCGCGGAGTCGAGCTCGACGGGATCGTCGGACAGCGGTCCGGTGTCCACGGGCTCGCTCGACGAGAGCTCGTCGGACTCCTCGTGCGGCGTCGGTACCGTCATGCTCACGGTCGACGTCGATGCGGCGAGCGTGCAGGGATACCTGCCGGGGGAGCCGCTCCCGCTCGAGTTCTGCGCCGAGATGTGCGATTCGTTCGGCTACGAGAGCCTCGACTGCACGATCGCGTCCGCGGGTGGTGAGACCGGCACGGACGGCAGCACGACCGAGACGCCCGCGGACAAGGGTGATACGGGCAGTGGGTCGAGCAGCGGTGAGTCGGGCAGCGGTGAGTCGGGCAGCGGCGAGTCGAGCGGCGACGGCACGGGGATGACGACCGATCCAGGCGCGACCGTGACACTCGAGTGCACGTATTCCGTGTGGAGCTGCGACTCGGCCGGTCGACGCAGCGCGGGGCTCGTGTCACCGCGACTCCCGACCGAGTGCGGGCCGCTCGGGCGCTACTTCGCGGCGATGGCCCACAACGAGGCTGCGTCGGTCGTGTCCTTCGTGCGGCTGCAGGGCGAGCTCGCGGCGCACGGGGCCCCGGCCGAGCTGCTCGAGCAGGTCCGTGCGGCGGCGCGCGACGAGGTGCGCCACGCCCGGGTCATGGGGCGGCTCGCGCGGGCGCACGGCGCCCAGCCGGTGCGTCCGACCCACGTCGACGTCGGCGTGCGCCCGCTGGCCGAGATCGCCCGCGAGAACGCGATCGAGGGCTGCGTCGCCGAGACCTGGTCCGCGCTCCTGTGCACGTGGCAGGCGCGGCACAGCGTCGACCCCGAGATCGCCGCAGCGATGCGACAGATCGCCGTCGACGAGACGCGCCACGCCGAGCTCGCGTGGTCGCTCGCGGCGTGGATGCAGGGGCGACTCGATGCGGCGACCAACGCGAGCATCGACGCCGATCGGGAAGCCGCCGCCGCGGCGTTGGTGCCGTCGCTCGAGATCACGATGGGCGTGTCGGCCCGCGCCGCGCTCGGCCTGCCGTCGACGGAGGCGGCGAGGCTCCTCGCGTCGGGGCTGCAGGCGGCGATGGCGGCTTGAGCGGATCGCGGCGGTCTACTTCGCCCCGTCGGCGCGCGGGGTGGCGTCCTCGTCGGCGAAGGGGCAGGGCTCGACGCCCGCACGTTTCGCGGCGTCGCGCAGTCGGCCCGGACGCGCCGCCGGGTCCTCCGACTCGGATGGCGTCGCATGCACCGTGGCGGTGAGCGCCCGACTAGATCGCCCACCACGGCCGCCAACCGGCCGGTAGGAAGCGCAGGCCATCCGCTCTCCCGCCGACGATGAGAAACGTGGACGCACCGGGCATGCCATCGAAGTGGCTGTCCACGGGCTGGATCTTCACCCGCACCGTCCCGAACGCCGCGTTGTGGGCGAGGTCCATCCGCGCAGCGCCGCCGGTGGTCACGTCGAATCCGCGGTTCGCGTGCCCGCCACAGTTCGCTCCGACGGCGGCCTCGCGGTTCCGGTTGGCCGTGTAGGGGCCCACTGCGGTCGAGACCCCATTGCCGAAGTACGCGACGTTGATCCACACCCGCACCGCCGCGGCATGGTTGTCGCTGTCGCAGGTCCAGCCTCGGACGCGGAACTCGTCCCCCACGCGCACGAGACTGTCGAAGTACCCCTTCAGACCGAAGGGAAGCGCGGCTTGCGGCTCGGTCGCGCCGGTGAGATCACCGGACGCGACCGGGGCCAGCCCGTCGTGCTCCTCGATTTGCAGGAACAACCACTTCGACAGCCGCAGCTCCGGCGAATCGCCGCTTCCGTCGTCGACGAGCCCTGGCCGCGCTCCGTCGAACTCCTCGTCCGCGGAGTCGACCTGGATCTCGTCGTCGTGCAGGTCCCAGACCGCTTCGGCGACGACGTCGTCGTGCAGCCCGCTCGGACCGAGCATGATCGCCGTCACCTCGTCGTCGGTGCGAAATCCCTCGACGCTTCGCCCGTCGGTCAGCAGCAATCGACTGGTCGGCCCCGCGTCGGCCTGGCGACCCGGGTCGGGGTCGCCCGCATCGCACGCGCCGAGCGCCGCGAGCACGACGCCGAGGCCCGCCCACCGAGACATGCGGGGGAAGGATCGATTCCGTCGGGGTGCAGGCCTCGCGGTGGCCGTGCGTCGTGGGTCTCGGTGCATGGGCTCTCCGTGGGGAGAGTGGCCACGAGGGTCGAGGATCGATCACGTCATGGCCGTGCGTTGGCGCAGCCACGGACCACACCCCAAGCGATCCACGGCCGCGCGGATGCGACCGCGACGACGACGCTTTGCCGGCGTCGCCGACTCTGATAGTGTCACCCGCGTTGGTCATGGTCGTAGGTTGGAAACAATGGTGCCGGCATGCACCGTGGTGGTGGCTCGTCGGATGCGCTGGTCCGACGCCGCTCGACCTGCCGCCGCTCGAATCGTCGAGTGGCAACGAGGACGCGTCGGCACCGGCGGGAGACGCGGACGAACCGCCCGAGCCCGAGCCGATCGATCCCCGTGACGTCGTCGAGGCCGCGACGCCTCCGCCGCCGATCTACGGTGGGACGCTGCTCGTGCTCGACGACGGGCGGTCGGTGGTGGTGGCGGATCCAGATCGCGGTGTGGTGCATGTGGTGGATGCGGTCGAGTCGGCCAGCGTCGCGATCGACGTCGGCGCCGACAGCGAGCCGTGGCGCGCGGCACAGACGACCGACGGCCTCGTGCACGTCACCGCCCGCGGAACGGGCGAGCTGCTGACCATCGATCCCACGCGCGGGACGTTGCTCGGGCGCCGCGCGATCTGTCGGCATCCCCGCGGCGTCGCGGCCTCCGGCACCGCCGTGGTCGTCGCATGTGCCGACGGCGAGCTGTGGCGGATCGCCGGGCCCGCGACCGAGCCGGAGGTCACGCACCTCGAGCCCGACCTGCGCGACGTCGTCTTCGACGGCGAAGGCGTCATGCACGTCACCCGCTTCCGCTCGGCCGAGGTGCTGCGGTGGGACGACGCGCTCGCGACGTTCGTCCGGTTCGTGGTGCCGTCGATGGTGAAGGCCTCGACCGCGTGGCGCTCGATCGCGATGCCGACCGGATGGTTGATGCTCCACCAGCTCGCCAGCGACGCGCACATCGACGTCGACCGCTCGGTGGCCTACGGCGGGTCGGCGTGCGCCTCCGTGGTGCAGACCCAGATCACGACCCTCGATGGCGAGGGCGTGCTGCGGACCCTCGGGCGGATCGAGGGCGTGGCGCTCGCCGTCGACGTCGCCCTCGACGCGAGCAGCGGAAAGCTCGCGCTCGCGATCGCGTCCGGGTGCGGACCGGAGTGCGTCACCTCGCAGGTCGCGCTGCTCGACGCCGCCGATCTCGCGGAGCCCACCGGGCTCGCCTGCGTCGCGCCGACGCTGGTGCGGCCCGGCCCTGCGGCCGCGCAGATGACGGCCGTCGCCTTCTTGGCCGACGGGACCTTGGTGGTGCAGCAGCGCGAGCCGTCGGCGCTGCACCTGTTCGGTCCCACGGGCGAGACCGGCGCCATCGACCTCGCCGGTGCATCGGTCGAGGACACCGGCCATCGCCTGTTCCACGAGACGGCGTTGGCGGCCGTGACGTGCGCCTCGTGCCACCCCGAGGGCGGCGACGACGGCCAGGTGTGGTGGCTCGACCAACGCCGTCACACGCAGGCGATCGACGTGGGCCTCGCAGGCACCGCAC
>LNFB01000276.1 GCA_001464385.1 Deltaproteobacteria bacterium Ga0077550
GACGCCGCGACCCACCCCGGCCGAGACCGAGATCCTCGGGGTCCTGTGGGATCGCGGGCCATCCACGGTCCGCGCGGTGCTCGAGGCCCTCGGCCCCGGCCGCGACGTCGGCTACACGACCGTGCTCAAGCTGCTCCAGATCATGGCGGGCAAGGGGCTCGTCCTGCGCGACGAGACCGACCGGACCCACGTGTATCGCGCCGCCGTCCGCCGCGACGCGGTCCAGCGCGAGCTGGTCGGGGACCTCATCGATCGCGCGTTCGACGGCTCGGCCGCGGAGCTCGTGATGCGCGCGCTCTCGAGCGGACGCTCGACCCCGCAGGAGCTCGACCGCATCCGCGAGCTGGTCGACGAGCTCGCCCGGGCCCGGGGGCGCAAGCGATGAGCCTGCCCGTCGCCCTGTCGTCGCTGGCGTTCGCGCTGCTCCACACGCTGTGGCAGGGCGTGGTGATCGCTGGGCTGGCGTGGTTCGCGATCCGTGTGCTCCTGCGGCGGAGCTCGGCGAGCACCCGCTTCGCGGTGATGCACGCCGCGATCTGGTCGACGCTGGTCGCCTTGCTGTGGACGTGGTCGGCGCTGGCCTCCGACGCGCGATCGATCGCGATCGCGACCACGACGGCGCCCGCGGGGCCCGGCCCGTCGACGCTGCCGTGGTGGGTGCTCGGCGCATGGACGACGGGCGCGGCGTGGCACGCCATGCGTCTGGTCGGCGGACTCGTCGGCGTCGCACGGTGGCGACGCGGCGCGATCGCGGTGGATGCCCCCTGGCACGGCGCGCTCGCGTCGCTGCGGCGCACGATGGGCGTCGCGCGGCCGGTCGCGATCGGGGCGCTCGCACGACTCGACGCGCCGGTCGTCTTCGGCGCGCTGCGGCCGATGATCCTCGTGCCCGCGGCGTGGGCCGCCGGGGTGCCGACCGCGGCGATGCGGGCCGCCCTCGCCCACGAGCTCGCCCACGTCGTGCGCCACGACTACGGGATCGGCCTCGCGCTCCATGCGATCGCGGCGATCTTCCACTTCCACCCCGCGGTGCGGTGGATGCTGCGCGAGCTCGACGTGCTGCGCGAGCTCGCGTGCGACGAGCTCGC
>LNFB01000277.1 GCA_001464385.1 Deltaproteobacteria bacterium Ga0077550
CGCTCGACGCGCGCACCGACGTCTATGGTCTGGCGTGCTGCGCCTACGAGCTCCTCACGGGTCGATCGGTGGTCGACGGTTGCACGATCCCCGAGGCGCTCGCGCAGCACGAAGAGGGGCTGCGGCCGACGTTCACCGGCGCGCCGGCCGTGCCGATGGCGCTGCAGCTCCTGGTGCGGCGGTGCTTGGCGGCCGACCCGAGCGAGCGCGTCGCGACGATGGTCGAGCTCGAGGCGGCGCTGTGCGAGGCGCAGATCGCCGCGGGCGTGCCGAACCAGCGCGATGATCTCGAGCTGCCCGCGGTCGCGGGCCCACGGCGCTCGGCGATCGC
>LNFB01000278.1 GCA_001464385.1 Deltaproteobacteria bacterium Ga0077550
GCCGCGGCGTCGCCGGAGCCGGGGATGGCGGCCCCGACGGTCGCGCTCGCGGGGATGGTCGCGCCGAGCGATGTCCGCGGCGAGCTCTTGTCCGCGGCGTCGCCGATGGAGGTCATCGCGCCGGCGGTGTCCGTCGCGTCGCCGGCTGCGGTCGCGCCGCCGGACGTCGCCGCGCCGACGAACGCTGCGCCGACGATTGCCACGCCGCCGTTCGTCGCGCGTCCCCCCGAGGCGACCGAGGAGCCCGAGGCCGCCCCGCGCCCCGAGCCCGCGCGTTCGCGCGGCCGCATCGCCCACGACGCGATCCGCGAGGGTCGTCGTGCGCTGCGGCGCGGCGACTACGTGGCGGCCGAGGACGCCTTCGCCCGCGCACTGCAGGCGAGCCCGCGATCGGCCGACGCGACGGCGGGCCTCGCCGACGTGAACTTCGAGCGGGGCAAGCACGCCCGCGCGCTGCACTACGCGGAGCTGGCGGTCCGCTATGCGCCGCGCGTCGCGTCGCATCGGCTGCGCCTCGGCGACTCCTACTACCGGCAGGGGCGCTCCGCCGACGCGCGCACGCAGTACCTCGCGGCCGATCGCATGGGCTCGGCCGCCGCGGGTTCGCGGCTCGACGCGCTGGCGCGGGGTGGCCGATGAGACGGCTCGCGGTGTTCGGCGTCGCGCTGTGGCCCAGCGCGTGCGTGGCGATCAACCCCGACTGGGACGATCCGGCGGCCTCGGCCACCGCCGGCACGACGATCGCAGTGCAGGCGACGGACACAGGCACGCAGCAGACGGAGGAGGGGACCTCGGCGAGCAGCGGCGCGACGACGGGCGCTTCGAGCTCGGACGACGCGGCGAGCGACACGGCGACGGGGTCGACCGCGGACGCGACCACCGAGAGCTCGAGCGACGCGACGTCGATCGGCGAGCCCCCGTGCGACGACGGCTGGGCGCGCTGCGACGGCGTGTGCGAGGACGTCGACGAGGACCCGCGGCACTGCGGAGCGGCGTGCGTGGATTGCCGGATCGAGTTCGGACCCGGCGCGGAGTGCAAGCACGGGGAGTGCGACGAGGGCGGCGGCGGCGAGGGCAAGGGCGGCTGAACGCGCTTACTTCTTCGGCCCCAGCCCGAACGGGTTCCGCAGATCCGGCGAGATGTCCGGGCGCTTCCCCGTCGGATCGGGCGTGGTCGTCGTCGTCGCCGGCGCGGTGGTGGTGGTCGCAGGCGTCGTGGTCGTCGTGCTCGGCACGGGCGCCGGATCGCCCGCCCGCGGGCGTCGTCGCCCTGTCGTGGTCGTAGGCGGCGCGCCGACGACCGCGGGCGTCGTCGCCGTCTCCACCTTCGTCTCACCGCCGTCGCCGCTCGGCTCCGGCGTCGGGTCGCCCGTCGGGATCGGCACGAGCACCGGCTGCAGGATCGGCGTCGGCACCACCGTCGCCGTGGGCGTCGCCGCGGGCGTCTCGGCCGGCTCGATCGACGCCGGTGCCGTCGCGCCCGCGTCCGCGTCGCCGCGGCCCTTCAGCGCCCACCACGTCGCGGTGCCGCCGAGGGCGAGCATGCCGATGCCGCCGATGAGCACGCCGAGCAGCGCGGTGTCCTGGCCCGAGGCCGGGCGGCGGCGCCGCAGCGCGGTGCTCGAGGGCGACTCGGCCACCGCGACCGCGCCCGAGCTCCGCGCGCTGTCGCCGAGGCGGCTCGTCGGCGCGCCGGTCGGCGGGCCCGACGTCGGCGGAGCCGCGGGCGCGGGCGTCGGCGCAGCGTTGATCGCCGGCACGCGCGCGGCGGTCTGCACCACCGGCTTCGCCGCCCGCAACAACCCACTGGGCAGTCGCACCTTCGCGGTGCTCACCACGCTGCCCTCGGCCTGACACACCGAGATCGCGTTGCCGAGCGCCTCCATGCTCTGGAAGCGCGCCGCTGGATCCTTCTCGAGGCAGGTCATCACCACCGCGTCGAGCTCGGCCGGCAGATCCGGTCGATGCATGCGCAGCGGCACGGGGTTCTCGCCGAGCAGCCGTCCGATCACCACGAACGGGTTCTTGTCGGGGAAGGGGACGGTGCCCGTCAGCATCTCGTAGAGCATCGTGCCCAGTGCATAGACGTCGGTGCGCGCGTCGACGGTGCCGCTTCGGGCCTGCTCCGGGGCCATGTACGCGACCGTGCCGACGATGCCGTGGGTCGCGGTGACGTTCTGCGTGAACTCCTGCGATTCCTCGAGCACCTTGGCGATGCCGAAGTCGAGGACCTTGATGCGCTCGGCGCCGGCCGGGTCGCGGATGAGGAAGCAGTTCGCCGGCTTGACGTCACGGTGGATGATGCCGGTGGCGTGCGCGGCCGCCAGCGCGTCGACGATCTGCAGCGTGAGGTCCTGCGCGCGCCCCCACTCGAAGCGGCCGACCCGCTTGAGCTCCTGCCGCAGATCGACGCCCTCGAGGTACTCCATCACGAAGTACACCGGCACCGTCGCGCCGCCGACGTCCTCGATGCTCACGATGTTCGGGTGCTGCACCGACGCGGCCGCCCGCGCCTCGCGGAGGAACCGCTTGATGTTCGACTCGTTCTCGGCGAGCTCGGGGCGGAGGATCTTCACCGCGAAGCGGCGCTCGAGCCCGACGCGCCGGGCTTCGTACACGGCCGCCATGCCACCGGCGCCGATCCGGCGCACGACCTGGTAGCGCCCGTCCAACACGACGCCGCACAGGTCGAGCCCGAGCGCGTGCGAGACGTGCGCTGCACCTGGTTCCATGGGACGTTGCGCGGCCCCGAGGGCGCGGCGGGGGCCGTGGCCATGGTAGCGCGGCGGGCCGTGCGGGGGCCACCGCCCGGAGAACGAAGCCGCGCGCGGGCCCGCACGCCAGGGGCCCGCGCGGTT
>LNFB01000279.1 GCA_001464385.1 Deltaproteobacteria bacterium Ga0077550
GACGGAAACGAGCGGATTCGGGGGCGTGCGGTTCGTGGAGGGGGAGCTCGACGCGAAGGGCCTGCGCGTCGGGATCGTCGTCAGTCGCTTCAACGCGTTCATCACCGAGCGCCTGCTGGAGGCAGCGATCGACACGCTGGTCCGCCACGGCGCCGCGCCGACCGACATCACCGTCGCCCGCGTGCCGGGTGCGTGGGAGATCCCGCAGGCGGCCGCGCGCCTCGTCGAGCGCGACGACATCGACGCCGTGATCACGCTCGGCTGCCTCATGCGCGGCGACACGATCCACTTCGATCTGATCGCGGGCGAGGTCACCAAGGGCTTGGGCGCGCTGGCCCGCGGCACCACGCCGGTGGTGTTCGGCGTGCTCACCACCGACACGCTCGAGCAGTCGATCCACCGCGCCGGGGCCAAGCACGGCAACAAGGGCGCCGAGGCTGCCCTCGCCGCGATCGAGCAGGCGCGCCTGCTGCGGGCGCTGGCCGGTCCGCCGACCAAGGCCAAACGCCGATGAGCACCGCGCACGCCGACGTCCGTCAGGCCGGCCGTGAGCTCGCGCTGGCGGTCATGTGCCACCTCGAGAGCTACCCGCCCGCGGAGCACGCCACGGCGGTCGCGCTGCTGCTCGCGTCCCCACCGTCGGGCGACGCCGATGGCGAGGACGTCATCGCCCGCTTCGCCCGCGATCCCGCCACGCGGGCGTTCGCCGAGTCCCTCGTCGGCGAGTGCCTCGGGCGGCTCCCCGAGATCGACGCGCTCATCGAGGCGACCTCGCGGACGTGGCGGCTGTCGCGGATGGATCGCGTCGATCGCAACGTCGTGCGCATGGCGACCGCCGAGCTGCTGCTGCGCGCCGAGGTCCCGCGCGCGGCGATCCTGTCGGAGGCCGTGCGCCTCGCGGGGCGCTACGGCAGCGATCGCAGCACGTCGTTCGTGAACGGCCTCGTCGAGGATCTCGCCAAGCGCCTGCGACCCGGGCCGGAACCCGGGGCGTCGGCGTGACCGCCTTCGAGCTGCGCATCGAGCGGCTCGAACGCGGCCTGTTCGACGGCGTCTCCGGGCGCGACGGCGAGCCGCGGCAGCGGGTCGATCTGGCGATCCTCGCCTGCTTCGCGGACGAGCGGCCGCTGCGGGGGCTCGCCGCGCTGGTCGACTGGCGGCTCGCGGGCGCGCTGTCCCGCCTGCTGCGCGAGGGCTTCTGCACCGGGGCGCGCGAGGAGCTGGTGCTGTTGCCGGGCCGCCATGATCTGCCGACCGATCGCATCGTGCTCGTCGGGCTCGGTCCGCGCGCGGATCTCGATCTCGAGGCGGCGCAGCGAGTCGCGACCGAGGCGGTCGCGATGGCGCTGCGCCTGCAGCCGCGCGACGTCCTGTTCGCGCTGCCGGCAGGCGGGGACGATCGCGAGCTGTCCGAGGCGTTGGTCACCGGCGTCGTCCTCGGGCTGGGCGGCGAGATCCCGACGGTCGACGCCGACGCCCAGGACGCGGTGCCCGAGGCGACGCGATCCGTCGAGACCGGCGCGCCGCGCCCCGCCGCCGTGGCCGACGATCCGATGGACGACGGCGCGGACGCGCCCGCCGACGCGCCGCCGGCCGACGTCTGCCGGTGGTGGGTCGTCGCCGATCCCCGGCACCAGGGCCGCCTGCGGCGCTTGCTCGAGGGGCCGCCCCGCGCCGCCGAGACGTAGCGCCCGCGGCCTCCTGCGCGCCTGGGGGCCCCATGGCGTCGGCTCGCACGACGATCGCGAGACGGTCGCGCGGCCGGGCTATACTCCTCGCCCAATGACCGCGCGCGTGCTGTTGGTCGAGGATTCCCGTGCCATGCGTGCGTACGTGAGCGCGATCCTCGAGGCGAACGACTTCGAGGTCGACGAGGCCGAGAACGGCTTCGAGGCGCTGCGCAAGATCCCGCGCATGCAACTCGACGTCATCATCGCGGACGTCAACATGCCGGACGTGAACGGCATCGAGCTGACGCGGTTCGTGCGGCGGGGCCCGGGGCACGCCGACGTCGCGGTGCTCATCATCAGCACCGACGCAGCGCGCCACGACGTCGACCGCGCCCTGGCGGCGGGCGCCAACGGCTTCCTCGCCAAGCCCTTCACCGCCGAGGAGCTGCTCGCGGCGATCGAGACCGTCCGCAGCGGCGCGGGCCAGGCCCAGTAGCGCCCGCGAGCCCTCCGTTTCGTCATGAGCACGGCGCGTCCCACCACCGAATTCGTGCCCGAGGCCCAGGAGGTCGTCGAGGAATTCTCGCGTCGGCTGCTGGAGCTCGAGGCCGGCCAGCGCACCGGCGTCGAGGAGCCGGAGTCGCTGAACGCGGCGTTCCGGGCGATCCACAGCCTGAAGGGGCTCGCGGCGCTCTTCGCCGCCGGGCCGATCGCGACCCTCAGCCACAGCCTCGAGAACGCCCTCGACGCGCTGCGCCTGGGCCGGGTGCCGCTCAACGCCGCGACGCTCGACGTGCTGTTCGAGGCGGTCGAGTCGTTCGCGGCGCTGCTCGCCGCGCACGAGCACGAGACCGAGGGCCCCGGCATCGAGGGGCTGCTGGGCCGCATCGACGCGCTGGTCGGCCGCGTCCGGCCCGAGCGCGCGGCGACCGAGCTGCCCGGCATCGACGAGTCGATCCTGAGCGTGCTCACCGAGTACGAGGAGCACCGCCTGCGCGAGAACGTCCGGCTCGGACGCACGCTCTACCGCGTCCACGCCTCGTTCGACCTGCTCGCCATCGACGTCGGCATCGAGGGACTGAAGGCGCGCCTGAAGGAGTTCGGCGAGGTCATCACGTACCTCCCCAGCGCCGACTCGAGCGCGGACGATCGCATCGACCTCGACATCCTGCTCGGCAGCAACGCCGAGCACGCCGCGGTCGCCGACGCGCTCGCCAGCGAGGGCGTCAGCGTGCACCCGCTCGTGCGCGAGGGCGCCGTGCGCGAGCCCGGCGGATCGACCAGCGCCGGCACCCACGACGTGGGGGCGGGGTACGTCGACCCGGAGCGGGTCCTCGACGACCCCGAGGTCGGCGTGGGGCACGACGTCAGCTTGCGCAGCATCAGCCGCACGGTGCGCGTCGACCTGGCGCGCCTCGACCAGCTGATGAACCTCATCGGCGAGATCGGGGTCGCCCAGGCCACGCTGGTCGACAGCGTCGATCGACTGCGCCGACGCGGCGCCGCCCCGGACATCGCCCGCGAGCTGAGCGGCGAGCTGCGGACGCTGTCGCGCAAGGTCTCGCTGCTGCAGCAGGGCGTGCTCGACGTGCGCATGGTTCCGCTGGGCCAGGTGTTCGACAAGCTCGCCCGCGTGGTCCGCAAGCTCGGCCGCGAGGCGGGCAAGGAGATCCGGCTGTCGATCTCGGGCGAGGAGACCGAGCTCGACAAGCTCATCGTCGAGGAACTCAGCGATCCGCTGATGCACATGATCCGCAACTGCATCGATCACGGGATCGAGTCGCGGGCCGAGCGGCTCGCCACGGGCAAGCCCCCGGTGGGCCGCGTCGAGCTCCGGGCGTTCCAGCGGGGCAGCCGGGTCGTGCTCGAGGTCGAGGACGACGGCCGCGGCATCGACCTCCGGCAGATCCGCGAGAGCGCGCTGCGCCGCGGGCTGCAGCGCGAGGAGGACCTCCGCGAAATGACGCCGCAGCAGATCATCGAGCTCGTCTTCATGCCCGGGTTCACCACACGGAGCACCCCGGGCGCGCTGTCGGGCCGCGGCGTCGGCATGGACGTGGTCAAGACCAACATCTCGCGGTTGTCCGGGATCATCGACGTCAACACGACGGTGGGGCGGGGGACGACGTTCTCGATCACGCTGCCGGTGACGCTCGCGATCATCCAGGCGCTGGTGGTGCAGACCGCGGGGCAGACCTTCTGCATCCCGCTGAACTCGGTGCTCGAGTCGGTGATGGTGACGCGCAACGAGATCCGCACCGTCGACGGCGCCGAGGTGATCACGCTGCACGGCAAGACCTTGCCGCTGTGCCACCTCGCCCGGCTGTTCGAGCTGCGGCGGCAGGCGTCGCCCGAGCGCTCCCGCATCTACGTCATCGTCGTCGGCCTCGCGCAGCACCGCGTCGGGCTGGTCGTCGACGACCTGCTCGGGCAGCAGGACGTCGTCATCAAGTCGATCGGCAGCGCGCTGCGATCGATCCCCGGCATCGCGGGCGCGACCGAGCTCGGCGGTGGCCGCACCGTGCTGCTGCTCGACGTCGCCGCGCTGGTCGAGGAGGCCGTGGGTCGCGAGATCGGCGGGGCGGCCGCGAGCGCGAGCTCGCCGTCGGAGGTGACCCATGGCGCGTGAGCGCGACGCCGAGGATCTCTGGCAGTCCCTGTCGCGCAGCGGCGAGGCGTTGGCGACCGAGGAGGACTACGAACACGGGTACTCGCGCGAGGTCCGGCAGGACCTCCGGCGATGCCTGACGTTCCGCTGCGGCGGCGAGCTCTATGGCCTGTCGATCCATGACCTCGCCGAGATCACCAAGCCGATGTCGACGACGCCGGTGCCGCGCACGGCCGACTTCGTCGTCGGCATCGGCAACGTCCGCGGCACCGTGATCCCGATGGTCGACCTGGCGCGGCGCCTGCGATTGGTCGCCCGGCGCACGGGCACGTCGACGCGGGTGCTCATCGTGAACCACGGCGGCGAGCTGTACGGGCTGGTCGTCGACGGCGTCCACGACGTGGTCCCGATCCCGCCCGAGGCGTTCGAGCCGCCGCCGGGCGCCCTGGGCGGCGCGCGGGCGGGCTTCATCGCCGCGCTGGCGCGACACGGCGAGGAGATCCTCATCATCCTCGACCTCGCGGTGGTGCTCGACCCCCGCGACTTCGTGCGCGGCGACGCCGGACCGCGGGGGCGCGCATGAGCGGCCCACGCAGCGAGGACGGCCGGCCGCAGCTCAAGCTCGCCGGGTTCCGCGTCGGCCCCGACGCTTACGCGATCGACATCATGCGGATCAAGGAGGTCATCGACGCGCGACCCCACGCGATCCGACCCGTGCCGCACGCGCCCGACCTGATCGAGGGGGTGATCCAGCTGCGCGGTGTGGTCATCCCGGTCGTCGACCTGCGGCGCCGCTTCAACGTCGAGATCGACCCGGCGCTCGAGCGCCTCAACAAGCTCATCATCGTGAGCGTCCGCGGCCGCATCCTCGGCCTGCGGGTCGATCGCATCATCGGCGAGCTCGGCGTCTCGGCCGACTCGGTCCGGCCCGCGCCGTCGCTGCTGCGGGTCAAGGGCACCAGCCACGAGTTCTTCTCCGGCGTGTGCCGCAGCGGCGAAGAGATGGTCTTCGTCGTCAACCTCGACGCGTTGCTCGACCCAAGCCTGGGGCGCTCGACCCCGCACGGCGAGGACACATGACTCGGCCCACGGTTCTCGTCGCGCACGAACGCTCCGCCGTCCGGCACATCGTCGGCCACGTGCTCAGCCTGGAGGGCTTCGAGCCGACGCCAGCAGCGGACGCCGATGCGGTGCTCGCTGCCCTGCGCGACCGGCCGTGGGCGGGGCTCGTCCTCGACGTGGCGCTGCCGGGGACGCCGGCGTTCGAGCTTTGCGATCGCGCCCGCGAGCTCCGGGGCGAGGGGCTCGGCGCCCGCGCCATCGTGCTGGTCGCGTCGGTCTATCGCCCGACGAGCTACAAGCGCCGCCCGACGCGGCTCTACGGCGCCGACGACTACGTCGAGATCCACCACCTCGGCGACGCGCTGCCGGGCAAGCTCCGCCGCGCGCTGGGCCTCGAGGGCGCCAGCGCCGACATGCACCTCGACGCCGGCGAGGCCCTGCGCGAGCTCGGCGACGGGCGCATGGGCGAGGCCGCGGACGCCGAGCTGGCCAAGCTGATCGTCGCGGACGTCGTGCTCTACAACGGCGATCGCATCCTCGAGACCCCCGACGCCGTCTCTGCCGAGCTCGCCCTCGCCCCGGATCTGCAGGCGGCCCGCGAGCTGTTCACCCACGTGTCGCGCAGTCCGGCCGCGGCGGGATCCGATCCGATCCGCCACGCGTTCCGCGAGCTGATGGCCGCGCTGGGTCGGCCCGAGGTGCACCCATGACCGACGCCACGACGCTGGCGTCGGCGCTGGTGGCCCTCGGCGCGCCGACGTGGCGCGATCGCAAGCAAGCCGCGGACGCGGTGGCCCACGAGTTGGAGTCCGCGACGCCGCCGGAGGTCGACGCGGCGATCGAGCGGCTGCTCGACCTGGTGCTGAGCCCCGAGGTCGAGCCACGGGCGGGCGCCCGCGAGGTGCTCGTCCGTCACGCGGCGCTCGCCCGCGCCGCGTTGCGCCGTCGCATCGACGCCCAGCCCGAGGAGCGCGCGCTCGTCGAGTTGCTCAGCGAGATCGCCGACGCCGACGACACCGCGCGCCTCATCGAGCGCGTCGATGCGCACCGCCATGGGGCGAACATGCGGGCCGCCGCGTCGGCGGGCCTGGGTCGCATCGCCAACCCGGCCGCCGTGGAGGCGCTGCTCGGCATGCTCGACGATCCGTCCGAGACCCTGCGGATCAGCGCCCTCGATGCGCTGCGCGAGGCGTGCGCGGCGGTCGAGCCCTCGCGCATCGAGCCGCTGCTCGCGTCACCGATCTCGCGCCGCGCGGCAGCGGCCGTCCTCGGTCAGAGCCGCTCGCCGGACGCCGTGGAGCCGCTGGTCTCGCTGCTGCTCGACGCCATGGCAGGGGTCCGGGCAGCGGCGGTCGTGGCCCTCGCGCGGCTCGACGACGAGCTGGACGACGCCGGCCACACGTACGTCGTCGGGGCCGCGCTGTCGCGGGCGGACGCGGTGATCAAGGAGCGCCTGCGGGGCCTGCTCGAGCACCGCGCAGCGCTGGTGCGCCAGGCGGCGATGCGGCTGTGCGCGCTGGCCGGCGACGTCGATGCCATCACGGTGCTGCTCGAGGTCATGGACGACCCGGTCGCGCTCGATCGCGGCATCGCGATGGTCGCCGCCTTCGGCGCCTCGGCGAACGCGGTGCTCCGCGTCGCCGCGGGTCGCGTCGCACCGTCGCAGCGCGAGCAGCTGTTCCGCCTCATCGGCGCGTTGCCTCCCGGCCGCGTCGATCCGCTGCTGCTCGAGTGCCTCACCTCTGGGCTCGGTGACGGGGGCGAAGACGCCTCGGTCGCCGCGGCCGAGTCGCTCGCGCTCATCGGCGATCGCACCTGCCTCGCGCCGCTGTACCGGGCGATGGCGCAGGACGGTCGGCTCGGCGAGTCGGCCGCCGACGCGGTCGCGGCGATCCTCGGCCGCGGGACCAACAGCGCCGAGGACCTCACGCTCATCGTCGGGTCGCCGTGGCCGAGCGAGGCGGCGCTGGCCCGCAACCTGTGTCGGGTCGCAGGCGCGCTGGGCTCGTCGCGGTGGGCACCGTCGCTCGTGGGGCTGCTCGGCTCGGCGGATTCGTCGGTGCGCGTCGCGGCGGCGATCGCCCTCGGTTCCGTGCCGGGCGATCACGAGGGCGCCGACGCGCTGGCGTTCGCGCTCGCCGACGAGGAGCCGCTCGTGCGCGCGGCGGCGTGCCGCGCCCTGGGCCAGCTCGCGGTGCCTCAGGCGCCCCAGGCCCTGCTGTCGGCGACGCACGACCGCGCGCCGCAGGTCCGCGCCGCGGCGGTCAGCGCGTTGGTGATGCTCGACAACCCGATCGCGCTGCCGCGCCTGCGGGCGATCGTCGCCGAGGACACCGCGCCCGCGGCGGTGGTCCACGCGATCGCGGGCCTGGGTCGCTCGGGCTCCGATCAGGATCTCACGATGCTGATGAGCCTCAGCCTCTCGGCCGACCACGAGGTCGTGAAGGCCGCCGCGCGGGCGCTCGCCGGGTTCGCCCACCACCGCGCGACAGCGGCGCTGCTCGGGCTGCTCGGGCACGCGCGCTGGGACGTGCGGTGGTCGGCCGCGCAGGCGCTCGCCCGCCGCCGCGATCGCACCGCACTCGCGCCGCTGCTCCGCGTCCACGAGGACGAGCGCGATCCGCTGGTTCGCCAGGCGGTGGGCGACGCCGTCGCCGAGCTCGGGGGTACCCTCTCGGCGGAGCGACGCGGGTGACGACCCGGCCGACGCCACCGCCGCGCGAGTTCGGCGGCCTGCCGCCGATCTCCAACGAGGAGTCGCGCCTGCTGCAGGAGGTCGTCGAGGAGTACTGCGGGCTGTCGTACGGCATCGGCTCGCCGTTCTTCCTGCAGCGGCGGCTCGGGCCGCGGCTCGCGGCGCTCGGGCTGTCGACCTTCTACGACTACTATCACTACCTCCGGTACGACCCCGCGGGCGCGCGCGAGCTCGAGGACGCGATCGAGCGCCTCACGACCCACGAGACCTACCTCTTCCGCGAGCAATACCAGCTCGACGCCTTCGTCGGCGAGATCCTCCCGGAGCTCGCGAACCGCCTCGGGGGATCGCGTCGGCTCACGGTCTGGAGCGCCGGGTGCTCGACCGGCGAAGAGGTCTACACGATCGCCATGCTGTTGCGCGAGGCGCCGCGGCTGCGCGGGTGGTCCCTGCGCGTGGTCGGCTCCGACATCAGCCGCAAGGTGGTCGCGCGGGCACGCCGCGGGTGCTACGGCCCATCGAGTTTTCGGACGACGAGCGCGCAGTACCAGAAGGCCTACTTCCGCGACGTCGAGGGCGGTTTCGAAATTCGTGAGGATCTCCGGGCGATGTGCTCGTTCGGGCAGCTCAACCTGCTCGCCACCGACCGCTACCACGTGCTCGGCGCCTGCGACGTCATCTTCTGTCGCAACGTGCTCATGTACCTCGCCCCCGCCGCGCGCGCGCGCATCGTCGAGGCGTTCTACGATACGCTCAACCCCGGCGGGTACCTGTTGCTCGGCCACTCGGAGAGCCTGCTCAACGTCAGCACCCGGTTCGACCTCGTCCACCTGTCCAACGACCTCGTCTACCGCAGGCCCTTGCCCCCCAAGACCTCCGACCGATGAACGATCCAACCATCGAACGCCTGCGCGTGTTGGTCGTCGACGACTCGGCGTTCAACCGTCAGACATTGGCGGGGATGCTCGAGCGGCTGCCCGGCGTCGAGGTCGTGGGGCGCGCGACCAACGGCAAGGAGGCGCTGCGGCTGGTCTTCGATCTTCGGCCGCACCTCATCACCCTCGATCTCGAGATGCCCGAGATCGACGGCTTCGCGTTCCTGCGGCTGCTCATGCAGCGGCGACCCACCGCGGTGCTGGTGGTGTCGAACCACAGCGCGCGCGACGATGTGTTCCGGGCGCTCGAGCTCGGCGCGCTCGACTTCATCGCGAAGCCGGGCTCGGATGTCTCGCCCGAGCTGCGGAGCATCGAGCGCGAGCTGGTCGCGAAGGTCGAGCTCGTGCGGCGACTGCAGGTCGTGCAGGTGCAGCGCCTGCACGAGCGGGCGGCCGCGCTCCAGCGGGCGCCGTCGGGCGGCGCGGCCAACGTCGGCGTCGGTCCGCGCGCGCCGTCTCGGGTGGCCGTGGCGATCGCAGCGTCGACCGGGGGGCCGCCCGCCGTCCAGCACGTGCTCGGCCTGCTCCCGCGGGACCTCGGTGCGACCGTGCTCATCGCCCAGCACATGCCCGCCCGCTTCACGCGGGCCTTCGCCGAGCGGCTCGATCGCGTGGTGCCGATGCGCGTGGTCGAGGCCGAGGACGGCGACCTCCTGCTGACGGGCACCGCCTACGTCGGGCCCGGCGCCGCGCACCTCGAGGTCGCGTTGGGGGCCGCGGGACCCGTCGCGCGCGTGAGCGCGGCCTCCGGCCTTCCGGCCACCGTCACGCCCTCGGCCGACCGACTGTTCCGCTCGGCGGTCTCGGTGTTCGGTCCACGCCTGTGCACCGTGGTGCTGACCGGGATGGGCTCGGACGGCACGGAGGGCGCCCGCGTGGCGCATGGGGCCGGTGGACTGGTCCTCGCCGAGGACCCGCAGCTCGCGGTCATGAGCGGCATGCCGCAGTCCGCGATCGCGGCCGGGGTGGTCCACGAGGTGGGCTCGCTCGATGGGATCGTTCGGTCCGTCCTCGATTTCGTGGTTCGAGCGACAGTGTGATACGCTGCCGACCTCGATGAGCCACGACGCGGCTGGGCCCTCGCTGCAGGCACGCACGCAAGCCTTCTTGCGTGAGTTCTTCGCCAAGGGCGAGCAGCTCGTCCGCGAGCTGATCGCCGAGAACGACCGATTGCGCCACGCCGTGTCCGCCGGCGAGGGGGAGGCCGGGGCCACCGCGCGCACGATCGAGCGGCTCTACCGGCAGGTCGCCGAGCTCGAGGCCGAGTGCGCCGAGCTGCGGCGGACGGCGGTCGGCGGTCGCGACTCGGGCACCGGGTTCCGCAACCGGCTCGACGATCTCGAGCGCGAGCACTATCGTCTCGCTGCGATGTACGTGGCCGGGAGCCAGTTCCACATCGCGACCACGGTCGAAGACGTGCTGCGAACACTCACCGAAATCCTGCTCAACTTCGTCGGCGCCGGCCGGTTCTCGGTCTACGTCGTCGACGAGGAGCGGCAGACGCTGTTCCCGTTGCTGCGCGAGGGCGCCGAGCTCGCCGAGCTCGACGAGCTCGCGCTGCCGGGCGAGGGTGGCCTCGCGGAGGTCACGTCGCGCGGGGGTCGCTGGACGGCCGACGCGCCCAGCGGCGCCGAGCCAGGCGTGCTGCTTCAGCTACCGCTGTACGCCGGCACGCGGCTGGTCGGCCTGGTCCGGGTCGAGCGGCTGCTGCCGCAGAAGGCGGGCCTCGACGACGGCGACTCGGGTCTCTTGGAGCTGGTGTCCGAGCACGCGGGGGTGGGGATCGAGACCGCCTGGATCCGCGCCCACGCGCAGGACGTCCCGCTCTCGCGCGGTGCTCTCGAACGGTTGGTGGGGACATGACGCAGGCGAACGACAACGGGCCCGGTGGGCCGCCCAAACTCACCGCACTGGTGGTCGAAGACAGCCCGCCGATGCGAAAGATGATCGTGTTCGCGCTGTCGCGCGTCCGCGGTCTGACGGTGGTCGAAGCCGACGACGGCGTCGACGCGCTGCGTCGCATCGCGTCGACGAAGTTCGACATCATCATCACGGACATCAACATGCCGATCCTCGACGGCCTGAAGCTGATCAAGCGGCTGCGCGCCGACGAGGCCTATCGCGACGTCCCGATCATCATCATCACGACCGAGGGCGCCGAAGAGGATCGCCAGCGCGCGCTGGCCCTCGGCGCGACGTCGTACATCACCAAGCCGATCCAGGCCCCGCAGGTGATCGAGCTGGTGCGCGAGGTCCTCGGCTTGGCCGAGGACCGCCGGTGACGTCGCTCGACGCCGCCATCGACGAGTACCTGCGGCACCTCCAGGTCGAGCGGGGGCTGGCCGCGAACACGATCACCGCGTACGCGTCGGACCTGGCCTGCCTCGCCGAGTTCACGCAGGGCCGCGTGGACGATGTCGGCGCGCTCGAACCCGGTCTGCTGCTGGAGTTCCTCGGCAGCCTCGGCGGGGCAGGGCAGTCGGCGCGCTCGCAGGCGCGGCGGTGGGTGGCGACGCGGGGGCTCTGCAAGTGGCTGCGCCGCGAGGGGATGATCGGGGCCGATCCCACGCAGGGCGTCGCAGTCCCGCGCTTCGCCAAGCGGCTGCCGGCGCTGCTGACCCGTGAGGAGATCGCCGCGCTGCTCGCCGCGCCCGGCACGACGGATCCCCTCGCGCTGCGGGACACCGCGCTGCTCGAGTTCATGTACGGCAGCGGCTGCCGCGTCAGTGAGGCGCTCGCCCTCACCCTCGCCCGGCTCGACGTCGACGCCGGCCACGCCACCGTCGACGGCAAGGGTGGCAAGCATCGCCTCGTGCCGATCTCGGCCTACGCCGCGACGGCGCTGCGTGACTACCTCACCCGCGGGCGGCCGGTCCTGCTGCGACCCGGCGCCAAGGCGGCGGTGCGCGCGGCCGTGTTCCTCAACGTCCGCGGCGGTCGGTTGAGCCGCCAGGGCTGGTTCGAGCGGCTCCGGGGGCACGCGCTGGCAGCCGGCATCACACGGCCGATCTCCCCCCACAAGCTACGCCACAGCTTCGCCACGCACCTGCTCGAGGGGGGCGCCGACCTCCGCGTCGTGCAGGCGCTGCTCGGGCACGCCGACATCTCGACGACGCAGGTCTACACGCACGTCAGCGGCGCGCACACCCGCGCGGCGTACGATCGACATCATCCTCGGGCGGGCGCTCCGGCACGAGCCCGCGCGCGCGCTTGAATCCGATCCGATCGCCGGTGGCGACCATGCGCGAGCGCACGGTTGCGCGCGCCATCGGCCGCGTTGTCAGCGGTCGCGATTGCATGCGATGCGGGGCCGATGGCGCCGTTCAGCCGCGAAATCTGGAGGGAACGGCAGTCGACCGGGCCCGCCGCATGGATTCCGCCGTGCTGCTGGCGAACGCCTCCCCAACTCGGCCAACGAGACCGGCCAACAAACTACCATGACCCGCAAGTCACGCTTGCGTCGCATCCCGTGATCGCTCTACCGTGTGCCCGAGCACCCACGCGGGGAGCCAGAGGGCACGTCTTGATCATGCACCGTCCATCCTACCGCCAGATCCTCAGCGCGCGCACCGGCGCCGCCGTCGCAATCGTTGCGCTGCTCACCACGGGGTGCCCCGCGGACGATGGGGACGCGACCGCCACCGCGGCCACGGGCGACGCCACCGGCAGTCCGACCACCGATCCGGACTCCTCGACCGCCCCCGCCACGGCAAGCGAGTCAGAGACCGACACGAACCCGACCACGACCGGCGACGACACCGATCCGACCGAGGACACCACCGCCGATCCGACGTCGGACACCTCCGCCGCGATGGTCGTCGACTGCCCCACCCCGGGCAAGATGCTCTGGGAGGGCGACATCTACATCGACTCGGTCGAGGACATGTCCCTCCTCGAGGGCTACGCCGAGATCGATGGCGACGTGAAGATCTTCGACCCCGCCATCGACTCGCTCGACTTCATGGCGTGCATCACGAGCGTCACCGGCAACATCCAGGTGTTCGGGACGACGGCGCCGGACATCGCGGGCCTCGGCAACCTCACGACGCTCGGCGGCTCGCTCTCGGTGTCGGAGAACCCGAACCTCGTCGAGGTCTACGGCTTCGACGGGCTCGCGGAGGTCGGCGGCGCGGTCATCATCACCAAGAACCCGGCGCTGACGGGCATCTTCGGCTTCGATGGCCTGGGCGAGATCAAGCTCGGCATCAACATCGACGAGAACCCGGTGCTCACCCAGGTCACCGGCTTCGACAACCTGGTCGCGCTCGGCACGATGCCTGGCATGGCCGGCAACTACCCGGACCTCTCGATCACCTACAACCCGGAGTTGCTGACGATCCAGGGCCTCGTCGGCATGAAGGCGCTGGGCGGTCAGATGGTCATCCAGGCCAACCCCAAGCTGTGCATCTCCGAGGTCGAGTCCCTCGCCGACATGCTGGAGCAGTGGATCCAGGACATGATGGGCGACACGACCGGCAACAACAACGACTGCTGAGGCGGCGCTCGGGGCGGACGCGGGCTCTCGTTACGCTCCCTGCGCGGATGTCGACAGGCCCGATCCCGACGGGTCGGCCCCGCGACGGGGTCGGCCCGTCGTTGCGTCCGCGGGCCGCTGTGGGTCGCCTGCCGGCGATCCGCACCGGCTTTGTCCATGGAGCTTGCGGGCCGGCGCCCGCCTTCCCACACTTGCCCGAGATCTCCGCCCCGTGTCGGTCGTCACGCACCCCCATCTCGCCGCCGCCGCGTTCGGTTTGATGGCCGTCAACGTCGGCGATCTCCGCGTCGCGCTGCTCTACGTCCTCTGCCTCATCCTCGCGGTGACGGTCCACGAGTTCGCCCACGCCTTCGCGGCGCATCGCCTCGGCGATCCCACGCCCGAGGGGCAGGGGCGACTGACGCTCAACCCGATCGCCCACGCCGACCCGATCGGCACGCTGCTGCTGCCGATCGTGCTCGGGCTGTTCAGCCCCGGCATGCTGTTCGGCTGGGGCCGGCCCGTGCAGACGCAGCCCCGCTACTTCACCCGCAAGGTGACGATGCGCGGTGGCATGGCGCTGGTCGCCTTCGCCGGCCCGCTGTCCAACCTGCTGCTCGCGGCGCTCACGCTGGCGTTGATCTGGGGGCTGGACAAGGGCGGCATCGACCGGGCCTGGCTGTTCGATCCGAGCATGCCGCTGGCGATGTTCTTCACCCTCAACCTGGTGCTCTTCGCGTTCAACCTGCTGCCCCTGCATCCGCTCGATGGCGGCAAGGTGCTCGGTTGGATCCTCGGCCGCAGGCACCAGCACATCGACGAGTTCCTCCAGCGCTACGGCGGCATCATCCTGATGGTGCTCGTCTTCGCGGTGCCGCAGGTGCTCCACGCCATCCTCGGTCCGGTGATCAACCTCGGCCTGCGGGCGCTCGTGGCCGTCGTCTAGGAGCACCGGTGAACGCGACGATCGAGGGGGACGGCCCACGTCCGGACGGGGCGGGCGATGGGCGTTGCGAGGTCGATCTGCCGCAGTTCGAGGGGCCGCTCGATCTGCTGCTCCACCTCGTGCGCCGCCACGAGCTCGACATCCTCGACATCCCCATCTCCTTCGTCTGCGAGAAGTACCTCGAGTACCTCGAGGTGATGCGCGCGCTCGACCTCGAGACCGCCGGGGAGTACCTGGTGATGGCGGCGACGCTCGCGTATCTCAAGAGCCGCGAGCTGGTGCCGCAGGCGGCCGCCGACCCCACCTCGGTGGACGGGGTCGACGAGGGCGGGCCCGACCCGCGCGCCGAGCTGATCGCCCGCCTGCTCGAGTACCAGCGCTACCGCGCGGCGGCGGCCGAGCTCGACCGCATGCCGGTATCGGGGCGCGACGTGTTCGATCGCGGCGGGTCCGTCGACGTCGAACCGCTCGACTCCGGTCTGGCGCCGATCACCCTGTATCGCCTCGCCGAGGCCTATCACCGGGTCCTCGATCGCGCGCGTGTGCTGAAGACCCACGAGGTCGTCATCGCGCGGGTCAGCGTCTCGGCGCGCATGAAGCAGCTGACCACGCTGCTGCTCGAGCGGTCGCGCTTCGACTTCGAGCAGATCTTCCTCGAGCGCACGTGGACGAGTGAACACGAGCTCCGGGCCATGCTCATCGTCACGCTGATGAGCGTGCTCGAGCTGGTGCGGCTCGGTGTGGCGCGGGTGCATCAGCCCGAGGGGGCCGACGCGCTGCTCATCGAGCGCGCGGCGACGGCCGAAGAGGCCGAGCGCGCCCTGTCGGACTACGACGAGAACGCGAGCTTCGGGCAGCCGCCCCCGCCAGCGCCCGAGCCGGACGCGGACGCGGACGAGCCGTTCGACGAATTCGACGACGACGCCACGTCCCTGCTCGGGCTCGACGCCCCGGCGCGCCCAGAGGTCGAGGCGCCGCAGCCGGCACAGACGCCGGCCGACGCCCCGCCGGAGGAACCCCTTGCGAGCGCGGACGCGGTGACGGAAAACGCCCCCGGGCCCGCGGCGGCGAACGGCCCGGAGCCCGCGAACGAGCCCGCGGTGGCGAACGAACCGTTCGCCGCGAACGAGGCGGCGGCCGCGAACCACCCGGCCGCCCCGTCCGCCACCCCGCCCCCGTCGCCGCCCGCCACCTCGACACCCGACATGCCCGACGACGGAACGGACGACGACGATGGTCGATAGCACGACGCAGACGCCCAAGCGCCCGCGCTCCGCCCGTGCGGGGGCGCCGTCGACCGAGTCGGCGAGCCTGGACGATCTCGTCGCCGGCCTCGAGTCCGAGGTCGCGGCCGAGCCGGCCCCAACGCGTCGCCGCGGGCGTCGCCCGGCCGACGAGGCGCCCACGTCCGAGGCGCCGGACGGCGCGCCCGCTCCCGCGCCGACGCAGGTCGAGGTCCCCAACATCCTGCTCTCCGCCGAGCTGCCGCTGTCGGAGGACGACGACCTCAGCGCGATCGAGGGCGAGGCGGCCCCGCGCCTGGTGTCGATCGTCGAGAGCCTCCTGTTCGCCGCGAGCAAGCCCCTGGGCGTCCGCGACATCCGGCAGATCTTGAAGGAGGCGAGCCTGCGGCAGGTGCAGCTCGCGCTCAAGCAGCTCGGCCGCGATCTCGAGGGGCGCGGCGTCGTGCTGGCGCAGACCGCCGGCGGATTCCGTCTGCGCACGAACCCCGAGAACGGGCGCTGGGTGCAGCAGCTGCTGGCCGAGCGCCCGGTGAAGCTCTCGCGCTCGCAGCTCGAGAGCCTCGCGGTCATCGCCTACCGTCAGCCGATCACCAAGCCCGAGGTCGACCACATCCGCGGCGTCGACTGTGCGGCGGTGCTGAAGGTCCTGCTCGACTACGATCTGGTCCGGATCGTCGGTCGCAAGGAGGAGCCCGGGCGGCCGCACCTGTACGGCACGACCCTCAAGTTCCTCGAGTTCTTCAATCTCCGCAGCCTCCGCGACATGCCGGATCTCCACGAGTTCCGCGAGTTGACCGAGGAGAGCCGCGCCGTCATGCGCGAGCAGCTCGGCGAGTCGGGGCTCTACGACGAGCGCGAGGCGATGGGCCAGGAGGTCCTCGACTGGAGCGGTACGGATGCGGCGTCGCCCGACGAGGTGGGCGACGAGACGTCGAGGGGACCGATGGCGCCCTCGGGACGCAGGACGTCGAGGGCGCGGAGTCGAGCGATGTCGCCGACGCAGCCTCGCAGGACGATGCGGCCGGCGACGAAGCGGCGGACGAAGACGACGAAGCGGCCAGCGACGAAGCGGCCAGCGACGAAGCGGCGGACGACGAAGCGGCGGACGACGAAGCGGTCGACGGCGACGAAGCGGCGGACGACGAAGCGGCGGACGACGAAGCGGCGGCCGATCAAGCGGTCGACGGCGACGAAGCGGCGGACGACGACGCGGCGGGCGACGAAGCGGCGGACGACGAAGCGGCGGACGACGAAGCGGCGGACGACGAAGCGGCGGACGACGACGCGGCCGACGACGACGCGGCCGACGACGATGCCCCTGCGGATGCGCAGGACGACGCGGTCGTCGCCGGCGACGGGATCGCGGACGCCGATGCGCCCGCGGTCGAGGACGAGGCGGCCGACGACGCCGCCAAGGACAGTGAGCCCCGATGAGCAGCCCCACCCGACCCCGTACTGGCCGCAAGGCACCCGGCCCCAGGCGTGCACGCGGGGGGGCGGCGGCGCGCCCCGGCGCCAAGCCGGCGCGCCCCGGCGCCAAGGCGAAGGGCAAGGCCGAAGACGGCCCGCCGCGCCTGCAGAAGCTGCTCGCCCAGGCCGGCATCGCGTCGCGTCGCGCCGCGGAGACCATGATCTCGCAGGGGCGCGTCCGCGTCGACGGCCGACCCGTCACCGAGCTCGGCACGCGCGTCGATCCCCGGCAGGCGACCGTGGAGGTCGACGGCCGCGTGATCGAGGCCCAGGAGCCGACCTACATCGTGATGAACAAGCCCGACGAGTGCGTCAGCTCGGCGGAGGCGACGAAGGATCCGCGCGGTCGTACGACGGTCGTGTCCCTGCTCGGCGGCCTGCGCACGCGCGTCGTGCCATTGGGCCGGCTCGACTACCACACGCGCGGCGTGCTGCTGCTGACCAACGACGGCGCGCTGCATGCCGCGCTGCTGCACCCGCGCCGCGCGGTGCCGAAGACCTACCACGCGAAGTTCCAGGGCAAGCTCGGCGAGAACGAGCTCGCGCAGCTCCACGCGGGCGTCCAGCTCGAGGACGGCACGCGCACGCGTCCGTCGCTCGAGGTCGAGATCGTCCGCGCGACCACGACCAACACGTGGGTGCAGCTCACGATCTCGCAGGGCCTCAACCGCCAGATCCGCCGCATGGGCGACGCGATCGGGCACAGCGTGCTGAAGCTGATCCGCGTCGCCTTCGCCGGCATCACGGCCGATGGCCTGCGCGAGGGGCAGTGGCGCCACCTCAAGCCCGAAGAGGTCTCCAGCCTCTACACGCTCGCCGGCTTCAAGGCCCCGGCGCGGGATCAGGTCGCCCCGGCCTCGACGCCGCGCGGGCTGGCGGTGGTCCGCCCACGCAAATCGGACCGCGCCGCCGAGGCGGCCGAGGCCGCGGGCAGTACGATGCGACGCGGTCGCGGCGCGCGGCCGACCCCCACCGCGCCGGCCGAGGACGCCCCCGAGGCCCGGCCCGAGCGGCCGTCGCCCCGCGGTCGCCGCTCCGAGTCGGCCCCCGCCGCGGCGCGATCCCCCGGCCGACGGGCCCGGCCCGAGGTCACGGACCGCCCCGAGCAGGGGCGCCGCGGCACACCGTCGAGCGCACCCGCCAAGCCCACGACGGCCACGCCCCGGCCCACGCGGACGGCCAAGGCACCCCGTCCGGCGGGCGCTTCGGGCAAGGACGGGCCCCGCGAGGGCACCCGTCGCGCCGCCTCGCCGCCGTCGCGTCCGGGGGCCAAGGCCCGGCCCGCCGCGGGCGCGGCCCGAGGCAAAGCCCACGCCAAGGGCGGCAAATCGAGCCCGAGTCGGCTTGCATCGCGAAAGCGGTGAGGCTACTTTCCCGGCCCGCGCCGCGTCCCGGCGCCCCCGCACCATGGCCAAGCTTTCTCAGGTTCTGCGCGATCAGAAGCGCGACGTTTTGATCGACAAGTACGCTGCTCGCCGCGACGAGCTGCGCCGCAAGCTCAAGGATCCGGAGCTGTCCCCCGAGGACAAGCAGGCGGTCAGCACCGCGCTGACCAAGCTCCCGCTCAACTCGTGTCGCACGCGCAAGACCCGTCGCTGCATGCTGACCGGCCGCAGCAAGGCCGTGTATCGCAAGTTCGGTCTCTGCCGCGTCGCGCTGCGCGACCTCGCCCTGCGCGGCGATCTGCCCGGTGTCACCAAGTCGAGCTGGTGAGGAGCGTCGTCATGAAGAAGGGCATCCATCCCGATTATCACAAGACCCTGTTCGTCGACTCGTCCACCGGCGACGAGTGGATGACGTTCTCGACGATGGGCGGCAGCGACAAGCGCGAGTACGAGGGCGAGGAACTCCCCGTCGTGCGTCTCGACGTCTCGTCGTACAGCCACCCGTTCTGGACCGGCCACGCGCGCGAGCTCGACGCCGAGGGGCGCATCGATCGCTTCCGCCGTCGCTACGCCAGCAAGAAGAAGGCGTGATGGCCCGCGCGGGGGCCTCGGCATCTCGGTCCGCGTCGATCGGCGGCCCAGGCAAAGGGGCGGTCCTCCGGGCCGAGGCCATCGAGGCCCCCTTCGCGCCCGGCCGCGGCCTCGTCGACGACGCGCTGCTCGCCAAGCTCATCGGCGTGGCCCTCGAGCGGGGCGGCGATTTCGCCGACCTGTTCTTCGAGTACCGCCGCAGCAGCGCCATCGCCATGGAGGACGGTCGCGTCCGCAACGTGTCGGGCGGCATCGACATGGGCGTCGGCGTGCGCGTCGTCCAAGGTGAGGCCGTCGGCTATGCGTTCGCGGAGTCCATCGACCCCGAGGAGATGATCCGCGCGGCGCAGACCGCCAGCCGGATCGCCCAGGGCGGCGGCAAGGCCCAGGCGGTGCGCGTCCGGACCCGCGACGTCCCGAGCCGCTACCCCGTGCACCGCGAGGTCGTCGACGTCGCAGGGATCGACAAGGTCGAGCTGCTGCGTCGCGCCGACGCGGCCGCGCGCAAGGTGTCGAAGAAGATCGCCCGCGTCGACGCGTCGATCGTCTCGGTCCACAAGGAGATCCTGGTCGTCGACAGCCACGGCTGGGTTTCCTACGACCAGCAGCCGATGGTGCGCTTCGGCGCCAGCGTCATCGCCCGCAACCGCACGCGCACCGAGTCCGGGAACTCGGGCGGCGGTGGTCGGCTGGGCCTGTCGTACTTCGAGCGGGTCTCGCCCGAGGAGCACGGCCGCGAGGCCGCACGCGTGGCGCTGGTCAACCTCGACTCGCGGCCGGCGCCCGCCGGCAGCATGCCGGTGGTGCTCGCCGCGGGGGACTCGGGGATCCTGCTGCACGAGGCGGTCGGTCACGGCCTCGAGGCCGACTTCAACCGCAAGCGGACCTCGAACTACACCGATCGCATCGGGGAGCGCGTGGCGTCGCCCGGCGTCACCGTGATCGACGATCCGACGCTGCCCGGCAGCCGCGGCAGCATCGACGTCGACGACGAGGGCGTCACCGGCGACGCCGAGGTCCTCATCGAGGACGGCATCCTGCGCGGGTACATGCACGACCGCATCAGCGCGCGGTTCTTCGGCCGCAAGCGCTCCGGCAGCGGTCGGCGCGAGAGCTTCCGCGACGTGCCGATGCCGCGCATGACCAACACGTTGATGTCGGCGGGCCAGGACGATCCCGAGGACATCATCCGCTCGGTGAAGCGCGGCGTCTTCGCGAAGAAGTTCTCCGGCGGCCAGGTCAACATCTCGAACGGCGACTTCGTGTTCAGCCTGACCGAGGGCTACCTCATCGAGGACGGCAAGCTCACCGCGCCGCTGCGGGGCGCGAACCTCATCGGCAACGGGCCCGAGGCCCTCACCACCGTGAGCATGATCGGCAACGATTTCACCCTGTCCGACGGCATGTGGACCTGCGGCAAGGACGGGCAGAGCGTGCCGGTCGGCGTGGGCATGCCGACGATCAAGCTCGACCGACTGACCGTCGGAGGCACTGCGCTGACATGAGCGACGCAAGGGGCCCCCGGGCCAAGACGAAGTCCGCGAAGGCAAAGCCCGTGAAGGCGAAGGCCGCGAAGGCGAAGCCCGTCGCGAAGGCGAAGCCCGTCGCGAAGGCGAAGCCGGCCGCGAAGGCGAAGCCCGTCGCGAAGGCGAAGCCCGCGAAGGCCGCTGCGTCGTCCGGACGCGAGCGACTGCTCGCGGTGGCCGAGCACGCGATCGAGCACGCGCGTCGCCTCGGGGTCGACGCGGCCGAGGTCAGCGTCGCCACCGGACACGAGCTCGAGGTCTCGGTGCGCCAGGGGGCGGTCGAGCTGGTGAAAGAGGCCGGGAGCAGCGGGCTGTCGGTCCGCGTGATCCGGGACGGGCGCGTGGCGACGAGCTCGACGACCGACCTCGGTCGCGCCGCCGTCGAGGCGTTCCTCGCCCGCGCGGTCGAGATGGCAGAGGTCAGCGAGTCCGATCCGCTGGCCGCCCCGCCCGGACGCCGCGAGCTGGCGACGACCTGGCCCGAGCTCGATCTGTTCGACGAGCGGACGTCGCGGATCGACGCCGAGGAGGCGATCGCCCTGGCGCGCACCGCCGAGGCCGCGGCGCTCGAGGCCGACAAGCGGATCACCGCCTCCGAGGGCGCGTCGTTCGGGCGCAGCAGCGGCCACTCGGTGCTCGCCAACACGGCGGGCTTCGTGGGCGAGCGCGCGGGCACCTACCAGTCGCTCGCGGTGCAGGCCGTGGCCGACGACGAGGGCGGGAAGAAGCGCAACGGCGTCTACTGGACGGGGGGGCGGTTCTTCTCCGAGCTCGAGTCGCCGACGGCGGTGGGGCGCGAGGCGGCGGTTCGCGCGTTGCGTCAGCTCGGCGCGACGAAGATGGACACCGGCGTGTTCCCGGTCGTGTTCGACAAGGACGCCGCGCGATCGATCCTCGGTCTGCTCGCGGGCTGCATCCTCGGCGACTCGGTCTACCGCGAGCGCAGCTACCTGGCCCGCAAGCTGGGGCAGAGCGTCGCGAGCAAGCACGTCACCATCGTCGACGATCCGCTGATCCCCCGCGGACCGGGTTCGCGTGCCTTCGACGGCGAGGGCCGACCGGTGCGCAAGCTCCTGGTCGTCGAGCGCGGCAAGCTGCAGACGTTCCTGCTGGACACCTACAGCGCTCGCAAGCTCGGGGCCAAGCCGACGGGCTCCGCGGCCGGCGGCGGTGGCATCCCCCACGCGAGCACGAGCAACTTCGTGCTGCAGGCGGGCAAGTGGCGCCCCGCCCAGCTCCTCGAGGGCATCGAGCGCGGCCTGTACGTGCACCGCATGATGGGCTTCGGCTTCGACGCGACGACCGGCAACTTCAGCCGCGGCGCGGAGGGCTTCCTCATCGAGAACGGCGAGCTCACGGTGCCGGTCGGCGAGATCACGATCTCGCGCAATCTCGATGAGCTGCTGAAGGGCATCGATCGCGTTGCGGACGATCTCGATCACCGGACGGCGACGACGTCGCCGAGCTTCCGGGTCGATGCGATGACCATCGCCGGGGCGTAGCCGCTAGAACGCCCACGCGAGCCCGCCGGGACGGGGTCGCAGTCGGGCCTGCGTTGGCGCCCCGCCGCGGCGCAGGTCGAGCACGAGCAGGGCGACGAACGCCACGGTGGTCGCGCCGGCGATCGCAAACGCGACGTCGGCCCCGATCGCCAGCGGACGACTCGAGCGCGCGGCCGAGGCGACGTCGTCGCCGCACAGGAGCATGCCGGCGCTCTGCGTGCACCCGCCGTTCGCCGCCTTGGTGCGGCTCAGCGAGGTCGCGCCCAGGGCGGTGCCGACGACGACACCGCCGGCGGCCACACCCAGCAACGCCCAGGTCACCGGCCGCACGCGGCGGCGCCGAGGCGCGGTGGAGGGGTAGGGCGTCACCGAAGTCTCGCCGGGCGTCGGCGCGTCGGCGGCGGGCTGCGGCTCGGCGGCCGCGGCCTCGCGCTGCTTGTCGAGGCGCCGCTGCAGGCTCTTCTTGCGCTCGTCGAGGGTGGCGCGCTCGGACGCCGGCGCGAGGGCGCGGTAGCGATCGAGGGCGAGGATGGCCTCCTCGAATCGCCCCGCGCGATCATGGGCCAGCGCCGCGTTGTAGAGCATGTCGAGGTTGCCGGACAGGGCGTAGGCCTGCTCGAACGCCGTCGCGGCCGCGTCGTACGAGCCCTCGGCGAACAGCGTGCGGCCGTTGTCGTAGAGCTCCTCGGCGCGGGCGAGCTCCGCTGTGGTGGGCTTGTTCGCGGCGCGGACCGGCGCCGGGGCGGTGGCCGCCACGACGAGGCCGAGCACGCCAGCGCACGCGCGATGCTGCAGGCCCGCGGTCACGGCCCGAGTATACTGGCGGCGCGCGTGCGTCTGCAGGCAATCCGAACCGCGGGGCCGTCTCCACGGCCGGGGCTGCGCAGCGCGGTCCTGATCGCAGGTCTCGTCACCGTGGCCCTCGCCGGCTGCACGCTCACCGCGATCGACCCCGACGCATGTGACGGGCTCGAGGACTGCCGGCGCGCGTTCGGGGTGGGGTCGGTGTGCGGCGCGGACGGCTTCTGCAGCGCGCCGCTGCAGCACCCGCGATGCACCCGCAGCTGGCCCTCGGGCCTGCTCGATCGCCCGGAGGACTTCGGCGACACGATCGTCGTCGGCTCCCTGTTCGACTTCGTCGAGCACGCCGACACGCGCCTGGCCGCCGAGCTGCCCGTGCGCCAGGTGGCGGGCCAGGGCGGGCTCGAGGGGCGGGCGATCGGCATCGTGCACTGCGACACCGCGGCGATGGCCGGCGACGACCTCGACGACCTCGAGGGGGCGGCCAGCGCGGCGCGCTTCCTCGCCGACGCGATCGGGGTGCCGGCGATCATCGGCCCCCGCGGGTCCTCGCGGACGCAAGCGGTGTTCGAGGCGGTCCGCGATCGCGACGTGCTGGTCATCTCGCCGTCGGCGACGAGCCCCGCGCTCACCGGGATCGACGCCACCGACCCGACCTTCGAGGCGCCGGGCCTGCTGTGGCGCACGGTGCCGCCCGACACGCTGCAGAGCGAGGTCATCGCCGCCGACATGCTCGCGCGATCGGCCACTCGGGTCGCCGCGATGTACCAGCTCGGCGCCTACGGCGAAGGGCTGGTCGACCTCTTCGAGAGCCGTTTCGTCGCCGACGGCGGCGAGCTCGTCGACCGCATGCCCTTCGAGTCGGGGCAGTTCGCGACGACGGTCGCGACGCTCGGAGCGAGCGTCGCGGCCGGCGAGTACGACGAGGTGCTGTTCGTCTCGTCGGATCTGGCGGACTACACCGCCTTCTTGCTCGCGGCCTCCGCGACCGACACGCTGATCGACGCGTACGCGTCCCCCGACGTGGGCCTGTTCTTCGCCGACGCGGCGTTCAACGAGATGCTCCTGGTCGACACGGCGCAGCGCGCCGCACCGCTGTACCCGCGCATCCGCGGCACGCGGCCCGCGAGCGCGGAGGGCGTGCTGTTCAACGCGTTCGCGGCGGCCTACGCCGCGGAGTTCGACGCCGACGCAGACTCGTCCGGTTTCACGCCCCACGCCTACGACGCCGCTTGGCTGGTGCTGTACGGCATCGCCCGCGCCAGATTCGAGGAGGAGACGATCGGCGGCGTCGGCATCGCCCGCGGCCTGCGACGCGTGAGCTCGGGGGAGCGCGTCGACATCCTGCCGACCAACTGGCTGACGGTCGTCGAACGGTTCCGCAGCGGCGCGTCGATCGACGTCGAGGGCGCGTCGGGGCCGCTCGACTACGACCCCGACACCGAGGAGACGACGGCGCCGATCTCGGTGTGGGCGATCACGATGGAGCCGTCGACGCCGATCGGCTGGGGGTTCGTCGAGATCGATCGCGTCGAGCCTGGCGGGTGACGCCAGGGCCTGCCGACCGACGACGTGCCCGGCCGAGGTCAGCCCGCGGGCGGGCAGTAGGTGTTGTTGAGCGCGTGCCCGGTCATGTCCGAGTACGTGTAGGGCCC
Organism: Deltaproteobacteria bacterium Ga0077550; assembly: GCA_001464385.1. Lineage (GTDB taxonomy): Bacteria > Myxococcota_A > Polyangia > Nannocystales > Nannocystaceae > Xiheibacterium > Xiheibacterium aquaticum. The sequence goes on from LNFB01000279.1 coordinate 24,565, forward strand.
GGTCAACCCGTTGTAGCTGCCGACGAGCTGGCCGGTCGTCGCATCGACCTTGTGCGCCGCGCCGTCCACCGCCCAGAGGTAGCCGTCGACGTCGATGCTCACGCCCTTGACCGTCTGCCCGTTCACGAAGCTCGGGCCCGGCATGAGCGTGTTCATGTCGATCGAGAAGGCGCCGCCGTCGACCGCGACCCAGATCAGATCGTTCGGTCCCTCGACGATGCCGCCGAGGCTCATGAACCCGGCCATGATCGGCTCCCAGGTCTCGGTCGCCACGTCGAAGCGCGCCGCGCTCGAGCCGAGGACCGACGACACCCACACGTTGCCGAGGTGATCCACGGTGATGCCGTACGGCGCGATGCCGGCGGGGACCGGCCACAGCTGCACGGTGAAATCGTCGATGTCGATGCGCGCGAGCTGGTTGTTGAAGCTGATGCCGCCCATCGGCGTGAAGAACAGGTTGCCCTCGGCATCCACGGCGCCGCCGTAGGCCCCGAGCTGGATCCCGGGGAAGCCGTCGACGGGGACCTGCTGGACGATGTCGCCGGTGTCGCCGTCGAGCAGCGAGGCGATGACTCCGCCGGCGCCGCCGAGGCCGGGCGCGAGGCCGGGGGTCGCGCTCATCACGGTCCAGACCTGCTCGCCGACCGCGTCGCACGTGTCGCGCGAGAGCGTGCCCGGCGTCCACGCGACCGGCCGCTGGTTGGTGGTCGGGAACTCGACGTACCACGCGCGGCACTCCTCGACGTCCCAGCCGAGGAGGTTGTTGGCCCCCGTCGAGGTCTGGATGCCGGGCATGCCATTGCTCTCCTGGCACTTGGAGAGGTCGGCGTAGAACTTCACGAGCCCGCCGTGGCGGTTCGCGACCGCGACGTCGCCCGACAGGCTCACGGAGGTCCGCGACGGGTTGCCGGCGCCGTCCGGGCGGGTGATGTACCGGCCCTCCTCCTCGAGCGTGCGCGTGTTGACCTTGGACACCGTGCCCTGGTCGGCGTTCGCGATCCAGATGTACTCGTACTCGCAGCCGCAGCCGTCCGAGACGTCGGTGTCGCCGACGCCGACGTCGAAGATCGGGTTGCCCGTCGTGTCGGCGGATCCAGCCGAGCTGCTCCCGGTGGTGGCGGTGCCGTCGGCGGATCCGGTCGTCGGGGCGGTCGCGGAGCCGGCGTCGCTGGTGCCGGACGTCGCGGTGCTCGAGCCGGAGTCCTTGTCGAAGGCGTTGGAGCCGTCGTCGCCGCCGCACCCGAGCGCCGCCACGACCATGAACCACGTGACCTGCCGAACCGTCGTCATCGTCGATGTCCCCCGGCCGGCCGCGAACCGATCGCGACCGAGGCGAGCACGCTATCAGCTCGCGCCGTGCTGCGCGTGGCGAGGTCGCGTCGCTTCACTCACGCACCGCGTCGGGAACCTCGCGGGCGGCCGTCGAACACCCACGGGTTGGCCGTCAGGTGCGGCCGCGGACGGGGGCGCGGGCGCTCATCCACGACTCGGTCGCGGCGGCGTCGCGGTCCCCCCGGATCGTGACGTCCGAGAACCGCAGGGTCGTCGCGAGCTCGGGATCGAAGACGAACTCGCGCAGTGTCGCCTCGACGTCGAGCACGCAGACGCGACGATCGGCGCAGCGCCGGGCGAGCTCGGCGAAGCCCTCGGCGTCGAGCTCCAGCTGCGGCATCCAGCCCTGCTGGATCCGTCGCCCGCCGAGGCGAGCGAAGTCGAAGGGGCGGACGTGGCAGGCGGCGGCGCTGCGGCAGAGCAACGGGACGAACGCGACCTCCCAGCGGTAGCGGTGGCCCTCCCAGTCCGCGCGCACGGCCGCCATCGCGCCGGCGTCCCGGGTCAGCGCGTCGCCGAGCACCGCCTCGATCGTCGCGAGCAGGGCGTACTGATCGCGGGCGTCGGTCTCCGGCGTGGTGATCGCGGGGGTGGTGACGTCCGGCGCGGCCTCGGGCGCGGGCTCACCAGCGCTGCAGGCCGTCGCGCACAGGAGCAGGGCGATCGCGCGGCGCATGTCAGCTCTCCCCCACGGCGGCGTCGAGCTCGGCCATCAGCGGCGGATCCACGCCGGGGTCGAGGGCCTGCGCCTGGGTCCGCGCCGCGCGGGCCCGCGACAGGTCGCCTGCGGCCGCGGCGACGAGGGCCGCGTGGAGGTGGAGCTCGGCGTCGGCGGTCTTCAGCGCCATCGCGCGGTCGATCGCGGCCTGGGCCGCGCCGACGCGTCCGAGCCGCAGCAGCGCGAGCGCGTGGGTGTCATGGGCGGCGATGTTCTGCCTCGCCGCGAGCTCGGCCTCGGCGAGCTGCAGCGCGCGCTCGGGCTCGGCCCGCGTCCGCGCCAGGTACATCGCCACGGCGCGGGGCTCGGCGTCGGCGAGCCCGAGGCCCTGCGCGCGCAGCAGGGCGGCCTCGTCGTCGCGACCCGCCCCGGCGAGCCACTCGGACTGGCGCAGGAGATCCTCCGCGGTGCTCTTGCGCGCGAGCGCGACGCGCTGGGTCTCGAGCGCCTCGTCGACGCGGCCGAGCCGGTGCAGCGCGCGGGCCTGCAGCACCAGGGCAGGGCGGTACTCGGGCACGAGCTGGAGCGCCGCGCCGGTGGCCCGCAGCGCGAGCTCGGCGTCGCCGCGGCGTAGATCGATCTCGCCGAGATCGACGAAGCACCACGCGCGCGACTCGGGGTCGCGCATGCTGCCGGCGTCGAGTGCCAGCGCCATCACCTCGCGGGCGCCGTCGACGTCGCCCATCAACCAGCGCATGTGGGCCGCGCGGTTGTAGCTCCGCAGGTCGGGGCGGAGGTTCATCGCCGCCTGGTAGCTGTCGATGGCGGGGTCGTACTCGCCGAGCTCGAGCAGCGCGTCGCCGACGAGGAGGTGCCCGGTGGGATCGTCGGGGCGCGCCGCGATGTACTGCCGCGCGGTCGAGAGCGCGTCGCGGAAGCGGTGCTGATCCTGCTGGATCATCGCGGTGACCATCAGCGTCTCGGGGTTGTGCGCGTCGCGGCTGCGGGCGGCTCGCAGCGCATCCTCGGCGTAGCGGCGGTAGGCGTCGTCGCTGGTCTCGCGGGCGCGCCGGAGCATCCGCAGGGCGAGCTCGTCGTAGGCGGCGACGTCGTCGGGCCGGGCGCGGACACGGGCCTGCGCCGCGGCGATCGCCGCCTCGGTCTCGCCCGGATCGGGCGCGTAGCCGAGGGCGAGGGCCGCGTCGGCGGGGGCCGAGGGCGCGGCTTGCGTCGGCGCGACCGGGGCGGGCGTCGGACTGGCGGGGGTGGCCGGGGCGCTGTCGCAGGCGCCGAGGCACGCCAGCAGGAGCCCCGCGGCGCGCCACGACGATCGAAGGGAGTGTCGATCCATGCAGGGCCGGGTACGTCCGCCGCCCACGGCCGGATCGACCCGAGCGCGCGGCGCCGACCTCCCCGATCCGGCCCCCGATCCGGGCGGGGTGTGCGAGCGTAGTCGAGGACGATGCGGCGACTCGCTCCCCTGCCGCTGGCGGCCCTCTTCCTCTTCGTCGGGACGATGCACTTCGTCCGGCCCGCGTTCTTCGTCCCGCTGATGCCGGGGTGGCTGCCGGCCCATGCGGAGCTCGTCGCGCTGTCCGGTCTCGCGGAGCTCGTCACCGGCGTCGCGCTGGTGGTGCCCGCGTGGCGGGCGTACGGTGGGTGGCTCGCGTTCGCGACGCTCCTCGCGGTCTGGCCGGCGAACTGGCACCACGCGCTGTCCGGGGGGATTTCGCACCCCGACCTCCCGCGGGCGATGGCCGACGCGACCGTGGCTTGGGTGCGCCTGCCGATGCAGCTCCCGCTGTTGTGGTGGGCGTGGTGGGTCGCGCGGAGCGGCGCAGTGGCTGGTCCGGCTGCAACGCGCGTCGCCTTCGCCCGGGCCCCGCAGCCGCGGTGATCCGCGGCTCAGCCCTCCGGCTCGGTGGACGGCATCCCGGTCGGATCGCAGCCCCACTGGAAGTTGTCGATGAAGGCGTAGCTGTCGAGGATCGAGTCGGACAGATCGAAGATCGCGAACACGACCGTGATGTGCTCGCTCGGTGCGACGCCCGCGGTCGTCGTCAACCAGTTGGTGCCCGCGTGCTGCTTCATGCACGTGTTGTCGAACTCGGCCAGGTTGGCGCCGTCGTCGCGGAAGTCGAGGAACCCGGCGTTGAGCGAGATCGGGTTGCCGGCGGCGTCGAACGAGATGTTGCCGGTCCACAGCTCGGACTCGAGCCAGCCGACGTACATGTCATTGAACTGCGAGCCGTAGTAGTCGGGGTACTCGACCGAGAAGAACGCGAAGTCGTAGCTGAACGAGATCACGTCGGGCGGCACGTCGAGCTCGAACCGCATCTCGACGTAGTCGTTGGCGCTGCCGCCCTGGCTGAACTGGCCGTTGATCGTGTTCGAGCAATCGCCCGTCCCCAGCAGCGCGAGGTTGTTGGTGCAGTCGCCCGCGACGTCGTTGGTCCGCAGCGGCGCCGGGAGGTTCGCCCCGGGATCGTAGGCCCCGAGGTCGTCGTTGCAGTACGTCGGGAAGCCGTTGCTGTCGAAGAACGGGGTCTCGCTGCCGAGGTCGCCGACCAGGCCGCTGCCGATGACGGCGTAGCGCGAGCCCTCGCGCGGGTCGAAGGTGTTGTTGCCGCCGAACGAGGTGCGCACGCCCATCGCGCCGCCCGGCCCCGTGGTCGTGGCCGTCACCTGGGGCTCGCCCGGGCAGTTGAGCCCGATCGCCTGGAACAGATCGTTGCCCGCGTCGCACGGCACGTGATCCGGGATCGTGCAGGTGCACTCCTCCGTCTCGCACGCGGTGCCGCCCTCGCCGAGTCCGTCCCCGGTGTCACCGCCGAGGTCGAACTTGGGACCGCTGCCGCCGCCTGGGTCCACGCCGGTGCTGCCCTCGCCGGTGGTCGCGCCGCTGTCGGCTGCCGCCGCGGTGCCCTCGCCGGTGGCGGCGTCGTCGTCCGCGCCGGCACCCTGCGTGGGGTTGATCCCTGCTTCCGCGGAGGCCGCACCGCCACGGCCGTCGTCGGCCGCGCAGCCGAGTGCCAGGATCATCAAGCTCGCTGCCCGCGTCGCGCTCCGCATTGTGCCGCTCGATTCCGAGGCCGCCGGTGGACGCGCGTGCATCGGCACGCGGGCGATCGGCCATCGAAGCGCAGTGTGCATCGGCCGTTCCACTCGGGGCAAGGGGGAGAACCCGGCCTCGGATTGGGGGGGAGCGGGCGCGGAGCCGCGGCGCCACGTTGACCGACGCGTCATCGCGCAGCCGCCTGGGCTCGGAGCCCAGGCTGGTTGCACCGTCCGTGGTGTCGCTGACGCTCCGCGCAGCTCGACCTGCGTCGGGTGGCTCGGCTACGCTCGAGCGACCAGGGGCATGGGCGACATCATCCACCTCGGCAAGATCCGCAAGGCTCGGCAGCGCGCCGCCGACAAGGCGCGCGCCGACGGGAACGCAGCCCGCCACGGCCGGACGCGGGCCGAGCGGGAGCGCGACGCCGCCGAGCGGACGCGGCAGCGCGATGCCGTCGATGGCGCGCGCCTCGGCCCCACGCTGAGCCCGGCGCCCGATGAGCCCGGCCCCCCGGATCCCGACGAGCCGGGCTGATCGCATCACGGTTTCGTCGCCCGGAAACCATTGCCCCGGTTCGCGCGTACTCGATTTGCGGTGCGGGCCCGGTGTGCAGATCACACGTTCGGGTGCAAGCCCTGAAGCCCACCGCGCGTTCGGACCATGCAACCGAGGGCCACCATGCGTCGCAGCATCACCTGGGGAACGATCGTCGGCGTCGCGCTGGGGGCGACCGTGACGTTCGCGCTCTCGCGGGGGTGGCTCGACGTGCCGTGGTCGGCGTCGGCGTCGGGGCCTGCGCCCACGGCGGTCGTCGAAGACGCGTCCGTCCCCGGCATGCGCACGACCGACGCCCCGTTGCGGCCGCTGCGACCCGGGGGCATGCCGGTCGGCCAGATCGCGGCGCTGTCCGAGCTCTCACGGAGCTGAGACGGTCGGCGACTCGGCGACGAGGGCGGTGATGACGTCGTCGAGCGCCGTGCGGCTCGTCGCCCACGCCTCGCGCTCCGCGAGCGCCGCCGCGCCTCGGCCCTGATCGAGGCCGCGTGCGAGGGCGAGCCGACCCCGCGCGGTCGCCCGCTCGATCCGTCGGGTGAGGCGCGCGTGGAAGAGCGCGGCGTCGCGGTGCGCCCCGAGGTGTCGCTGCACCGCGCTCACCCGTTCCGGCCAGCTCTGGGCCGCTGCCGGGAGGACCCCATCGAAGAAGCCGATGCCGTAGCGCAGGGCGCGGGCCGCAATCCGCACCGCGTGCAGTCCCTCGAGGTCGAGCGGATCGGCGGGGACGTCGACGGCCGCGCGGAGGCGATCGAGGGCCGGTCCCCACCACTGCGCCGCGAGGGTCGGTCCGTCCCGCTCCGTGAGCGCCGACGCCACGAACAGGCGCAGCTCCGCGAGGATCGTCGCGATCGCGTCGGCCCGCAGCCTTCGCTTCGCGCGGGCGAGGGCCCGCTCGCGCCGGCGTGCGAGCGTGGCCTCGAGCTCGTCGATCGCGGCGCGCTCGAGATCCGCGGCGCAGTCGCGACGTCGGGCGTCGAGGCACGCGATCGCCACGTCGAGATCACGCACGTCGCCGAGCCGCTTCACGAGGCGACGCAGCGCCCGATCGAGGTCGCGGTGGGCCGGGCCCCCGTCGCCGCCGACGGCCCCGACGATCGCCCGCAGCCGCCGCACGGCGGTCCGGGTCCGCCGCACGTCGCGGGGCTCTTGGACCGCGTCGGCGCCCGCCAGGCGGCCGATCCAGCGATCGATGTGGCGGCACGCGTGCTCGGTCCACGTCGGGGCCGCACGCGCCACGACGTCGATCGCCGTGACCCGCGGGCCGAGTCGGTCCGATGGCCGCCCGATCGCCGGGGGCGGGGCGCGCCAGGCATCCAACCGCGCCGCGGCGCGGCGCCACACCACCGCTGCGACGCGGCGCACCAACGCGGACGGTCGAGGGAGCGGCACGGGGCCGGCATCCTACCACGTGGGTGTCCCAGCCCCGGCCTCAAGCAAAGTGGGCAACATTCCGAAATACCGATGCAGCATGCAGCCGCTCCAGGCCAGCACACTCCGGCTCCCGTCGCCGCCGCAGGCCCTCGCGCGCGTCATCCAGGCAGCCTCCGATCCGAGCGTGCCCGTGAGCTCCCTGGCCCGCGCCGTGAGCAGCGACGCAGGGCTCTCGGTGCAGCTGCTGCGGATGGTCAACTCGAGCATGTACAGCCGGGGTGCTCGGATCGCGACGGTCGATCGCGCGGTGGCGATGCTCGGCAATCGCTCGCTGCGCAACCTCGCGCTGTGCGTCGCGGTGCAGAACTGCGTGCGCGGCGGCATGGGCGAGTTCGATCTCGAGGGGTTCTGGGAGGACTCGCTGCGCCGCGCCGTCGCGGCGCGGATGCTCGCCGAGCACTTCTCGGCCGCCGACGTCGATCCGATCGAGGCGTTCACGTTCGGCCTGCTGCAGGATCTCGGCGTCGTCGCGCTGATGCAGACCGCCCCCGAGCGCGCCGAGCAGTGGATGGCCGTCCGTGGTCGCATGGCCGAGGATCGTCGACGGCTCGAGGCCGAGTGCTTCGGCATGACCCACGACGACGTCGCCGACGCGCTGATCCAGGCGTGGGCGCTGCCGCCGGAGCTCGCCGCGCCCATGCGCCACCATCACCACCCTGCGCGGGCCCCCGCGGAGCACCGCAGCCGGTGCATGCTCGCGGGGCAGGCGGAGCTGATGGCCCAGGTGCTGCGCTGTGACGACAAGCGGGCCGCGCTCGGGGCTGCGCGCGCGGGCCTCGGTCGCGAGATCGGGATGGAGGCGGACGCGGTCGACGGCCTGCTCGCGACGCTGTCGACCCGCGTCGACGAGGTCGGCAAGGAGCTCGGCTTCCGCGTGGGCCGGCAGCCACCGATGGAGGAGATCCTCGCCGCCGCCAACGCGGGGCTCGTCGAGCTCAACCTGACCTACGAGGAGGTCGTGCGCCGGCTCGAGCGGGCGCTCGCCGACACCGAGGCTCTGAGCAAGGAGCTCGCGGCGCGCAACCGCGAACTCGAGCAGCTCTCGGTCACCGACACCCTGACCGGGCTGCCGAACCGTCGGGCGCTCTCGGGGCGGCTCAACTACGAGCTGACTCGGCTCGCCCGCGACGGCGGATCGATCACGTTCGTGATGGGCGACCTCGACAAGTTCAAGTCGGTCAACGACACGTGGGGGCACGACTTCGGGGACGTGGTGCTGCGCGCCGCCGCGGGCGCGCTGCGCACCGCGGCCGTCGAGGGGGCGCTCGTGTGCCGCGTCGGCGGGGAGGAGTTCGGCGTGGTGATCCCGGGTCGCCACGGCGCCGAAGCGCTCGCCGCGGTCGAGTGCCTGCGCGAGGCGGTCGCGGCGGTCGAGCTGCCGTGCCCCGACGGCGCGAGCCGCAGCTTCACGGTGTCGTTGGGCGCCGCGTGGATCCTCGGCCCGACCCAGGGGGCGGTCGATCCCGACGCGGTCGCGGTGCAGCTCTACCGTGCCGCCGACCGGGCCCTGTACGAGGCCAAGCGTCAGGGACGCAACCGCGTCTGTGGCGCGGCGGAGCCCAGCACCTGGGCGCCGGCGATTCCCCCCCGCGCCGCGTGACGCTCGAGCGATGCACGCGCGGCCCCGTGCGCGTGTGCCAGGGCACGACTGCCCAGGGGTGTCGTGCACGGCGGCCGCGGTATGGTCGTCGCGTCGACATGGCTGCCACGCCCAGCGAGTTCCTCCGCCCCACCGACACCTTCGTCCGTCGCCACCTCGGGCCCGATGACGCCGAGATGCACGCGATGCTGCAGACGCTCGGCCTGCCCGATCTGGCGACGCTCGTCGATCGCACGATCCCGGCGTCGATCCGCCTCGCGGGCTCCTTGGACATCGGGCCGCCCCGCGGGGAGCACGAGCTGCTCGCGGCCCTCGCCGAGCGGGCGGGTCGCAACACGGTGCTCCGCTCGTTCCTCGGCCTCGGCTACCACGGGTGCATCGTGCCCGGCGTCATCGAGCGCAACATCCTGCAGAACCCGGGCTGGTACACCGCGTACACCCCGTACCAGGCCGAGATCGCCCAGGGGCGGCTCGAGGCGCTGCTGAACTTCCAGACGGCGGTCTCCGATCTGACCGCGATGCCGCTGGCGAACGCGTCGCTGCTCGACGAGGCGACGGCGGCGGCCGAGGCGATGGCGATGGCCCACCGGCTCATCGGCGAGTCGCGACACACCTTCTTCGTCGCGGCGAACTGCCACCCGCAGACGATCGCGGTGCTGCACACGCGGGCCGAGGCGCTCGGCCTCGAGATCGTGATCGGGGATCCCGAGACCCACGATCTCGCGGCGCTGCGCCCGTTCGGCGCGCTGCTGCAGTACCCGGACACCGACGGCCGCATCCGCGATCTCGCGCCCGTGGTGGATCGCATCCACGCCGCGGGCGGGCTCGCGGTCGTCGCGACCGATCTCCTCGCGTTGACGCTGCTGCGACCGCCCGGCGAGTTCGGGGTCGACATTGCGATCGGCTCGGCGCAGCGCTTCGGCGTGCCGATGGGGTTCGGTGGACCGCACGCGGCGTTCCTCGCGACCCGCGACGAGCACCGTCGACAGCTCCCGGGCCGGCTCATCGGCGTCTCACGCGACGCGGCCGGCAAGCAGGCGCTGCGCATGTCGATGCAGACGCGTGAGCAACACATCCGCCGCGAGAAGGCGACGAGCAACATCTGCACCGCGCAGGTGCTGCTCGCCGTGATGGCGAGCATGTACGCCGTCTACCACGGGCCCGACGGCCTGCGCCGCATCGCCGCGCGCGTCCACGGGGCGGCGCGTCTGCTCGCCGCGTCGCTGGCGGCCCACGGCCACGGCGTCGGCGACGGCGAGTTCTTCGACACGATCACGGTGCGTCCGGCCGGCGGCAAGGCGGCCGACGTCGTCGCAGCGGCGCTCGGGCGGGGCATCAACCTGCGACGGGTCGACGACGCGACGGTGGCGATCGCCCTCGACGAGACGGTCACCGAGGCCGACCTCCGGGCGATCCTCGGCGCGTTCGGGGTGCCCGAGGGCGAGCTCGACAAGCACGGCGCCGCGCTCGAGCAGGGCCTGTCGGCGCCGTTCGTCCGGACCAGCGCGTACCTCACCCATCCCGTGTTCAACCGCCACCACGGCGAGCACGAGATGCTCCGCTACATCCGGCGCCTCGAGGCCCGCGATCTCTCGCTGACGACGTCGATGATCTCGTTGGGCTCGTGCACGATGAAGCTCAACGCCACCTCGGAGATGGTGCCGGTGTCGTGGCCGGGCTTCGCCGCGCTGCACCCGTTCGTGCCGGCCGATCAGGCCCGCGGCTACCACGAGATGATCGGCGAGCTCGAGGGCTGGCTGGGCAACATCACCGGCTTCGATGCGGTGTCGCTGCAGCCGAACGCGGGCAGCCAGGGCGAGTACACCGGGCTGCTCGTGATCCGGGCCCACCACCGCGCGCGCGGCCAGGCGGACCGCAACGTGTGCCTGATCCCGGTGTCGGCCCACGGGACCAACCCGGCCAGCGCCGTGATGGCCGGCATGCACGTGGTCATCGTCGCCTGCGACGAGCGCGGCAACGTCGACGTCGCCGATCTGCGCAAGAAGGCCGCGGCCAACGCCGACAAGCTCGCCGCGCTGATGGTCACCTACCCGTCGACGCACGGCGTGTTCGAGGCGTCGATCCGCGAGATCTGCGAGATCGTCCACGAGCACGGCGGCCAGGTCTACCTCGACGGCGCCAACATGAACGCGCAGGTCGGCCTGTGCCGACCCGGTGACTACGGGGCCGACGTCTGTCACCTCAACCTGCACAAGACGTTCTGCATCCCGCACGGCGGCGGCGGTCCGGGCATGGGGCCGATCGCGGTGAAGGCCCACCTGGCGCCGTACCTGCCCGGTCATCCGGTGGTGGCGAGCGGCGGCGCGAAGGCGATCGGGCCGGTGTCCGCGGCGCCCTGGGGCAGCGCGAGCATCCTGCCGATCTCGTGGGTCTACATCGCGTTGATGGGCAGCGCGGGGCTGCGGCGCGCGACCGAGGTCGCGATCCTCAACGCGAACTACATGGCCCACCGCCTGGCGAAGGAGTTCTCGATCCTCTACCGCGGCGAGGGCGGCATGGTCGCGCACGAGTTCATCGTCGATCTGCGGCCGTTCAAGGCGAGCTGCGGCATCGAGGCCGAGGACGTGGCGAAGCGGCTGATGGACTACGGCTTCCACGCGCCGACGATGTCGTTCCCGGTCACAGGCACGCTGATGATCGAGCCCACCGAGAGCGAGTCGCGGGGCGAGCTCGACCGGCTGTGCGACGCGCTGCTCGCGATCCGCGAGGAGATCGCGAAGGTCGAGCGCGGCGAGTGGCCGCGCGACGACAACCCGCTGAAGAACGCGCCGCACACGGCGGCGGCAGTGACGTCGGAGACGTGGACGCACCCGTACACGCGGGAGCAGGCGGCGTGGCCGGCGGCGTGGGTGCACGCGCACAAGTACTGGCCGACCGTGGCGCGCATCGACAACGCGTGGGGGGATCGGAACTTGGTTTGTAGCTGTCCGCCGATCGAGGCTTACGCGGCGGAGTAGGGGGCGTCGGGCTCGGGCTCGGGCACGGAGCGGGGGGTGAGGAGCTTCGCTCCTCAGATCCCCCGCTATCTCTCGATCTCCACCAACAACGTCGTGATGTTGTCCTTCCCGCCCTTCGCGTTCGCGAAGCGGATGGACTCGAGGACGGCGTCCTCGACCTCGAGGTTGAGGAAGTAGCGCATCTCGTCCATCGACTCGACGTAGCCGTGGAAGCCGTCGGAGCAGAGCACGAAGCGGTCGCCGCCGAACAGCGGCACCGGCATCGTGTCGACCTCGACGTAGTCCTTGTGGCCGACCGCGCGGGTGATGACGTTGCGGGCGCGCGACTTTGCGGCCTGCTCGGGCGTGATCATGCCGTGCTTGAGCTGGTAGTTGATGAGGGTGTGGTCCTCGGTGATCTGCTCGACCATGCCCTGGCGCACGAGGTAGACCCGCGAGTCGCCGACCTGGCCGATGATGCCGAGGCCGCCGCACACCAGCAGCACCGACGCCGTCGTGCTCATCCCGCGCTGGTCGGGATCGAGCTGGCCCATCGTGTGGACCATGTAGCAGGCGTTCTGGATCGCGCCGCGCACGATCTGGCACAGCTGACCCGCGCGCGCGCTCGGATCGGCGGTGGCCGCCTCGCGGACCGTCGCCTCGTGGCGCTTGACCCACTCCCAGACCAGCTCGACGGTCTCCTGGGAGGCGACCTCGCCCTTGGCCCGGCCGCCGACGCCGTCGGCGACGACGAAGAGGCCCAGGTCGGGATCGGCCAGATGGGCGTCCTCGTTGTGGTCGCGGGACAGGCCCGTGTCCGTGTGACCGAAGTATCTCAGCTGCATTCGCGGACCGGTGGCGATCCTACCACGTGGGAGCATCGCCCGCCCAAGGGCGCAACTGCAGCTCGCGCACACGCGCCTCGAAGGCCGCGGGCACCCCGGCGCAGACGCGCTGCTCGCCTGCCCAGCTCCCGAGCTCGACGGGCAGGGCGCAGGCCGACAGGTCGAGGGAGATGCAGTGCAGCGCGAGCGAGGCCTCGGTCACGTCGCCGCCATAGCGCGCGTCACCCTCGATCGGCATCCCGAGCCAGGCGAGGTGCACCCGGATCTGGTGGCGATGCCCGCGGCCCAGCGCCACGGCGACCAGGCAGCGGCCCGTACCGTCGGTGGCGACCGGCCCGGGGGACACCGCGAGGGGGACGACGCTGCAGTGGGTCGGCCGGCCCCCGGGCCGCACCGCAACGGTCTGTCGATCGGCCCCGTGTCCCAGCGGCAGCTCGAGCCGGACGAGTGCTGCGGATTGCGGAACCGGCAGATCGTCGAGTCGCCACCACGTCGCGGTGCTCGGCTCGACGGTGACGCCGGGGTGCGGCGGCCAGCGCAGTGGATGCCGCGAGCAGGTCAGGGCGACATAGGTCTTCTGTGCGCGTGGGTCGGCCATCGCGGCGCGGCCCCGTCGCCAGGCCGCGGGGCTGCGGGCGAACGCGGTGACCCCCGTCGTCATGCGATCGAGCCGGTGGATCGCGCCGCCCTCGCGGGGATCCGGGCTCGACGCGGCGCACTCGGGGAACTGCGCCGCCACGGCGTCGGCGAGGGCGTCCGGTCCGCCCGGGCGCAGGCGATGGGTGTGCACGCCCGCGGGCTTGTCGACGTACACGAAGTCGGCCGTCACCGCGAGCACCCGCAGCTCACCCACCGTGCTCGACGCCGATGCGACCGAGAGCTCGAGTCGCTGCCCGATCGCGACGCGCGTCGACGCGATGGCGGGCGCGCCGTCGATCCGCAGGGTGCCCGCGCGTGCGAGCGAGCGTGCCGCCCGTCGCGACAGTCCCGGCACGCGACGGCCGAGCACGACGTCGGCCCGCTCGCCGACATCCTCGGGGCCGACGACCCACTCGACGTGCGCGGGCGCGTCGTCGTGCGTGGGCGAGTCGGTCACGGCGCGCGCTCGTGGGCGTGGACGTGGGCCTCGAGGAGCAGGACCTCGCAATCGGCCCCCGGCTCGATCGCGCCGACGCCTGGCGGCACGCGGACGAGCGCGTCGGCGCCCGCGAGCGATCGCAGGTTGCCCGAGAGCTGATCGGGCAGTGGCGCGACGGTGCCGCCATCGGTGCGCGCGCGGACCCAGTGCTCGCGGGTGCGCTCGCCCGGGAAGACGCCGCCGGCGATCATCCGCCGCAGCGGTCGCCGCGGATCGCCGCGGACGCCCAGCATCCTGCGCAGCGCCGGGCGAGCGAACAGCTCGTACGCGACGAACGTGCTCGCGGGGTTGCCCGGCAGCGCGAACCACAGGCCGCCGTCGGTGCGCACGATTCCGGTCGGCTTGCCCGGCCGCATCGCGACGCCCCAGACGAGGATCTCGCGACCGTCGCGTGCCGCCGCCGCGCGCACGTGATCGTGGTCGCCGACGGAGGCGCCGCCGGTGGTGAGCACCACGTCGGCGATCGCGATCGCGTGATCGAGCGCGGCGAGCAGCGCCACGGGATCGTCGCCGACAGTGCGGGAGGAGACGACCACGGCCCCTGCGGCGGCGCCGAGCGCCGCGAGCATCGGCGCGTTGGTGTCGTAGAGGTGACCCTCGCACAGGGGCGCGCCGACCGGGAGCAGCTCGTCGCCGGTGGAGAGGATCGCGAGCCGCGGGCGGCGATGCACCGCGACGCGGGAGGTCCCCGCGCCCGCGAGCAGGGCGAGCTCGGCGGGCCCGAGGTGCTGGCCGGCGCGCACGAGCACGTCGCCGCGGCGGACGTCCGAGCCCGCGGGCCGGATGTGCCGGCCTGCGGACACGCCCGCGGCGATCTCGGGCAGGAAGCGCACCACGTCGCGGTCGCGTCGCGCGTCCTCCTGGGCGATCACCACGGCGGCGCCGCGGGGGACCACGGCGCCGGTGGAGATGCGGACCGCGTCGCCGGCCGCGAGCTCGCCCGACCATGGGTGCCCCGCCGCGCTCTCGCCGACGACGCGCGCCGAGCCGGCGCGGGCTGTCGCGAGGGCACACGCATAGCCGTCCATGATGCTGACGTCGCCCGCGGGCAGGTCGAGCGCCGCCGACACCGGCGCGGCGGTGATCTGGCCGGCGGCGTCGTAGATCGTGAGCTCCTCGATGGCGCGGGCGCTCGCGTGCGCGAGGGCGAGCCGCTGCGCCTCGTCCACGCCGAGCAGCGTCATGGCGATCGCCGACCCGGCACGCGGCTCGAGCTCTGGGTCGACGGCTCGTGCCGCGGCCGCGCGGGCTTGCCGGGGCCCTTGGCGCCCGACTTGGGCTTCGCCTTCGTCGACGCCGACGCAGGCGGCTTCGCCTCCGCGTCGCGCCCGTCGTCGCCGTTCCGATCCGCGCTGCTGCTCCGATCGGCCCCGCGGTCGGACGCGTCGTGCTCGAGCGCGGTGTCGTCGTGGTCGTGATCGTCGAGCACGCTGCCCTTGGGCGGCGGCGCGTCGAGGGTGCCCTTGCGTCGCTGCTCGTCGACGTAGACGATGACGAGTTCCCCGGCTTCCACCGCGTGATCGCGGGCGTAGCCGTTGATCCTCGCCAGGTCTCCCGTCGTCAGATCGTAGCGCCGCCCGATCGACTCGAGCGTGTCGCCACGCCGGGCCTTCACGGCGCGCCGGGCCTTGCCGCGCTGCGCGAGGCTGGCCTCGATGTGCTCCCTCGACCCGCGCAACACGTGCTGCACGTCGTCGAGCTCGTGGACCACGACGCCCCGCGCGGCCGCGTCGAAGCGCTCCGGCACGAGGAGCTGCAGCAGCTGCCCGGGCTGCAGGCGCGCGTGCGGGTCGAGGTCGTTCCACGCGACGATGCGCTCCCAGGGCGTGCCGAAGGTGCGGGCGAGGGCGGCCGTCGTGGTCGCGCGCGTGACCTCGAAGAACACCAGCCGCTGGCCGTCGCCGATCTCCAGGCGCGGCACGGCGGCCAGGGGCCGCGTCGGCCCGGTGTCGCCGGTGCTCGCCGCACCCGCGTCGACCACGAGCACGACGCCCGCGGTGACCTCCGCCGCGTCGCGGATGCCGTTGCGCTTGCGCAGCTCCTTCTCGTTCATGCCGTACTTCGCGGCGATCGCCGCGAGGCGCTCGCCCTCGCGGGCGACGTGCGTGGCCTCTGCGGCCCACGTCGACTCGAACTCGCGGCGGGCCCGGGCGAAGCGCTCGGACGCCGGCTTGGGCAGGCGCACCCGCGTCTTCGTCCGTGGCGGGGTCCGCCCCCGCAGCAGGTGGGCGTTCAGCTCTGCGACGAGGTCCGCGTCGACCTCGCCGACCCGGGCGATCTCGGCGAGCGACGTCGAGTGATCGACCTCGACCTCGGCCCAGTCGGCCGCCGGCAGCGGCGCGACGTCGTCGGCGGAGAACCCCAGGGCCTCGCGGTTGCGGGCCACGATCGCCGCAGCGACGATCTTCGGCACGTAGTTCACGGTCGCGTGCGGCAGGCCGCTCTCGATCTCGGCGAGGGCCCAGAAGTTGTTGGTGTTGTGCCGCTCGATCGCCGTCGTCACCAGGCCATAGCCGGCGTTGTAGGCGGCCAGGGCCAGCTCCCACGAGCCGAAGCGCACGCGAAGATCCGCCAGGTAGCTCGCCGCGGCTGCGCTCGAGCGCTCGATGTCGTAGCGCCAGTCGATCCAGTAGGTCTTGGTCAGGCCGTAGACGCCGCCGGTCCCCTCCATGAACTGCCATGGTCCAGCGGCGCCGGCCGCCGAGCGGACCCGCGGGTTGAAGCCGCTCTCGGCCATCACCACCCAGACCAGGCCCTCGGGCACGTCGTGGGCCCGGAGGATCTTGCGGACCATCGCCTCGTAGCGGCCCGCCCGTCGCAGCCACGCCTTCATCATCGAGACGCCGCGCGGATCCTTGGTGAAGTAGCGCAGGTACTCGACCAGCCCCCGATTCCACCGCACCGGTAGATCGGGCAGGGCGAGCTTCTTCATCCACGGCTCCGGCGGGACGTTCACGATCGTCTGGGGGCCGTCGAGGATCTCCGCCTCGAAGGCCGCGAGCGCGCTGCGATCCTCGCGGTCGGGGTCGTAGGCGGGTGGTGTCCACGCGGCGTGGATCGACGCGCGCTCGGCCCGATCGCCGCGGACGCGCCTACGTCCCTCCTCCACGCCCGAGTCCGCGTCGGGGGCCGCAGCCACCGGTGCGCCGCTCGCCAGCACGCAGGCGCCGAGGAGCACGGCGGCGACGATGCGCCACGGATGACCAGCGGGCGTCGTCCGTGCAGCCCACCGACGCGTCCTTTGCGCGAGGTGCGGCAGAGCCAGCATGGGCGCCACGCTAGCATTGGTCGGCAAAGCCGACTACCTTTCCGCCATGCACACCGTGCTCGGCTTTGGGGTCGGCCTTCCCGAGGTGCTCATCATCTTGTTGGTGGTGCTGCTCATCTTCGGACCTTCGAAGCTGCCCGCGCTCGGCGAGGGCATCGGGAAGATGCTGCGCGGCTTCAAGAAGGAGATGAAGTCGATGGAAGACGACAAGCAGGCCGCTGCGGCCGAGCGGGCGATCGAGCGCGACGATCGCCCCGAGATCGACGTGACGCCCAAGGGCGCGCCCGATCAGAAGGGCTGAGTAGCGGATGAACGCGAAGCGTTCACCCGCGGCGAAGGGCCGTCCCTTCCCATTGGCCTGGTAGCCCGGCGCTCACATCCCCGGCTGCACGCGACGCTGCATCGCGGCGCGCAACGCCGGGGGCAGGCGAGCGTCGTGGGCCAGCTCGCGGATCTCCACGGCGTCGAGCAGGCCCACGAGCTGCAGCGCCATCGGCAGCGGGAACCGGGGGTTGCGGACCAACGCGACGCGGACGCGCGCGCTGAGGCTCCACCGCGGCGATCGATGCAGCAGGCCCAGGACCTCCGCCGAGCTGCGCCGCGCGGTCGCGATGCGCAGCACGTCGTCCTCGGTGATGTGCGGGTTGGCGAGCAGCAACGCCACGACGTCGGCGTGGGGATCGGTGAGCAGGCGCTGCAGCACGTCGCGACGCCACGACCGGGCCAGCGACTTGCGCTCGCCGAGGGTCAACGGCCGCGTGCCCGGCACGAGCGGGCGCGGTGCGCCGGCCTTCACGTCGCCCTGCGCGTCGGCGACGAAAAGCAGCTCCCTGCAGGCCTCGAGGCCCCGCGCCACCGCGGCGCCGTGGATCGCGGCCCGGGTCGCGTAGGGGAGGCGATCCGAGCCGAGCATGTCGACCGCGGCGAGCAGCCCGACGAAGAACGGCGGCCCGCCGCTGCGGCCCGCGGTCGCGAGGACATCGAGCAGCCACGCGGCGTCGCCCGGCTCGGCGTCGATGATCCAACCCGCGAGCCGAGCGGCCCGCATGGTGCGGTCGGGCAGGGCGCCGAGCCGCGACGCGATCGCGAGCGGATCGAGCGTCGCGGGGTGCGTCCCGTCGGCGGCGTCAGCCCCCATCCACCGAGGGTCTCACGGCGCGACGTACTGGCGGTAGAGATCCTCGAGCAGCGGGCGCGGATCCGGGGTGTTCTTCCGGACGATGCTCGCCGCGGTGAGACCGACGACCGCGAGCAGCAGGATCATGAGCACCACGGTCCCGAAGGCGCCCGAGCGGCGGGGCGCCGGCTCGAGGGGCTCGTCGGGGACCGCAGCGGGCGCTTCGGTCCGCGCGGGTCGGGCCCGCGGTGCGGCGCTCGCCGGCGTCGTCGCGGGCTCGCGGGGCGGTGTGACCGGGGTCGGGCGCGGGGCCGGCCGCGCCGCCGGGGTCTCGGCGCGGGCGGGCGGCGGGGCATCGATCGGCTCCGGGACGCCCGCATCCGCGAGCGCATCGGCACGCCTGCGCGCGGGCTCGGTGTCGGCCTCGGTCGCTCGGGGCGGCGTGATCTCGGCGCGCGCCGGGGGCGGTGCCATGCCGATCACGGTGGGGTGGCCGACGCCGGGGGTGCGGACGATGGTCTCGTTGGCGTCGTCGTCGTCGTCGAGCCCGATCGGCACGATGGGGGGACGCGCTGCAGGGGCGCTCGCGGCCGCGGGCGGTGCGACCGGGGTCGGCATGCTCGCGGGCGGTGCGACCGGGACCGCCGTGGGCGGCGAGACGCGCTCTGTGGCCGCGGGAGCCGGCGCGGGCGCGGGCTGCACGGCGGGCGCAACGGGGAGGACCTCGGCCGCGGGCGGGGGCGCGACCTCGACCGGCGGGGGCGCCAGGGCGGGGAGCTCGGCGGCCTCGGCCACGCGGACACCCGCCGGACCCGCGGCTGCGCGACGGTAGTCGGCAGCGCTGCGGAAGCCGCTCGCCATGCGCATGCCCGACTCGAGGAGGCTCGCGTCGTTGGCGGCGGCGAAGTCGAGGATCATGCGGAAGCGGCAGTGCGGACACTCGATCTGGACGAGCTCCGCGATGTCGCCATCGCGCACTTCGAAGGGGCCTTCGCACTCGGGGCAGGCGATGATCATCTAGAAATCGAGCCCCACGGAGAATGTGTACTGCTGTTGGAACTGCGAGCTGTCGGCGACGCTCACGCCGTCGAGCTTGCCGGCCTTCTTGCCACCCGGGGTGAGCATCGCTTCGACGCCCAAGCGCATCACGGAGAAGATCATGCGGGCTCCGAAGTAGGGGCGGTGGCGAACGATCGCACCGGCGTTCTGGAACACGAACTCGTTGTTCGCCGCGGTGTCCACACCCGGGCAGCTCTGGTTGTAGTCGTCGACGAACTCGTCACAGTTCGGCGTCGCGTCGAGCACGCTCGAGCGCGAGATGATGATGAGCGCCTCGTAGCCGGCGTACGGGGTGAGGCTGAAGGTCTTGCCGAGCCCGAACACGTAGGAGACCGACACCGACGGCGCGGCGGTCGTCATGTTGACGTCCTTGGCCCCGAGCAGCCGGCTGAAGCTCCCGCGGATCGCGATCGAGGGGATCGGGTGCTTGCGGTAGAAGCCCTCGTGGATCGCGATCTTGCCGTAGCCCGACATCGCCCACATGCGGCTGTCGAACAGGTGCGTCGCGCCGGCGCCCACCTCGATGCCCGGCCACAGGCCCTTGCGCGCCATGAGCTGCATCGTCGGGGCGACGTTGTCGGCGCTGCCCCGGGTCGTGCGCGACCAGTAGTCGTTCGAGCCGCCGATCGTGTTGATCCCGAAATCCGCCGAGATCGCGAAGCCGGCCAGGCCCAGCGAGTCGGCCGGGTCGACGGGGCGCGGTGCCATCACGGTGCCGAGCTCGGACGACAGGGTCCGGAAGGCCGCGTCGTCCTGCGTCAGGGTGGTGCCCGACTGTGTCCCGAGCCGCGTCAGGTCGAGATCGTACTTGCCGGCTTGCACGGTCCGCGGCGCAAGCGACAACGCGGTTGCGACCAGGGCGGCGTGGGGCAGTAGCCGGCGATGCATTCGGTGCTCCGAGCAGCGGACGGCGCAGCGTAGCGTTGCGTCTGGTCGCGTGTCAAGGATGCCCCAGGGTTCAACGTTCGGAGATCGCTGCGATTTCGTGTAGGTGCTGCGCGAGCACGCCGGGCTCGGCAGCGCTCACCAGCGCAGCTCGACACCGCGGCGTGCGATGCTGCCCCCGAGCTCGGCGCGTCGCGAGACCGCGGCCTTCGAGCCCAGGCGCAGCGAACGGGCCGCAGCGCCGGTCGGGGCGAAGCGGACGTCGAATCCCATGCGGACGTGCGCGCGGCCATCACCGGTCGGGTAGCGATCGATCGCGACGAGCTCCACCTGCGTCGGCGCCTCGCCATCGGCTTGGAACCACCACGTGTCGGGATCGAGCAGGACGTCGCCGTCGCGGGGACGATCCGCGATCTCGACGACCACCGTGAACGATGCGCCGTCGCAGTGACGCGCGCACAGGCGTGCCCGGATGTCCTTGCGATCGGGGCCGGGGGCCGCGGCGGCCGCGAGATCGACGAGCGTCGCGTCCCAGCGCGTCGCGGTCACGACGACGCCGTCGGCGACGACGACCCGGCGCTCGCGCGCGGACACTGGCGAGGCGCCGGGCGGCGCATGGGCGGCGGCGCAGCCCACGACGCCGAGCAGCGCCAACGCGACGGCGGCGAGGGGCGCTCGACCACCCACGCTAGCGCGCCTTCCTCGGGGCGCCGGCGAACATGATTCCGAAGGTCCCGCCGCGCACCCACACCACGCGGGACGGCAGGACCATGTCGATGGGTCCGCCCGCGTCCTCGACGTGCAGCGCCACCTCGGCGCCCTCGACGAGGGGCAGTGGGCGCAGCAGCTCGAACTTCGCGCCGCCCGCGGAGAGATCGACCACGATGACGTCGCGGGGCTCCGTGTCGGGGCCGTGCTTGCCGACGATCGACAGCGCCGCCGAGCGGCGGCACGAGAACCGCGTGAACTGTCGCCCGCCGCTGCCGTCCCGCGCGCGGAGCTTGGTCTCGAGCTCGGCGAGCCGCGCCCCCGCGTCGCGCTCGAGCGCCACGCCGCCCATCCCGCGCATGCGCAGTCCCCGGTACTCGAGGATCTCGAGCCAGAGATCGCCGTCGTAGGTGCTGCCGTCTCCCCACCGCGCGACCAGGCGGGCGAAGGTCTGGGCCCCGCGATCGCACTCGCCGACGACGCCGACCCGCCCGGGGGCCAGCGTGGTCGAGGTGTCGCCGCAGGCGGGTCGATCGCCCAGGGCGGTGCCGTCGAAGGCCCCGGAGGGCCGCCACGGGGCGGTCCCGCCGTCGTTGGCGGCGGACTCGAGCGACCCGGGAGGGGCTCCCACCGAGAGGGGTCTTGCAGCGGTCATGGTCGCCTTGCCACGGCCAAGCCGCGACTGCTAGCGTCATCGACCGTCTGGGCACGAGTTGAAGGCCGACAGCGAACGACGTCGCGGACCACTTCGGGCCGTCCCCATGCACCTCGAGCAGCGCGAGCACTGGGTCTTGCTCGCGCTGTTCCTGGTCTCGCTCACCGGCGCCCTGGTGTTCTGGACCGACGGACCGCCGTGGGCGTGGTGGGCCGGCCGTGCCGGCGTCGGCACCTTCTTCGGCCTCGTCGCATGGTGGGCGGTCACCGGCTTCTCCGGCTACGAGCACCGCACGGGCCTGCGGATCGTTCGACGCCCGGGTGCGCCGCGCAAGTCGCTGGCGCGGGCGCTGCTCGCCCTCACCGGCGTCATCGTCGGTCTCGCGTGCATGTACTACGGGCTGCGCAGCGCGCCGGTCGTCATCGCCACGGCGCTGTGCGCCGCCGCAGCCCTCGTGCTGCTGGTGTTCCGCCGCTTCGCCGTGTTCGCGAGCCTGTCGATCGTCGGCATCGCGATCGGCGTCGCGGCGCTCATCGTCGTGCAGTCGGTCGCGACCGGCTTCCAGCACGAGTTCGAGCGGCGGGTGCTCGGCGTCTACGCGCACATCAACGTCACCCGTGCCTTCGGCATCCAGGAGTACCGCCGCTTCGAGGCCTACCTGCGCACGGTCGACGGCGTCGTCGGGGCGAGCCCGTTCGTCTACTACGCGATGGCCCTCGCGCCGCAGTCGTCCGCGTCCGACGACCGCGAGCTCCGCCGGGCGAGCGTGCTGGTGAAGGGGATCGAGCCGTCGACCGCCTCCGAGGTCATCGATCTCGACGCGCACCTCGACGCGGGCGGTGGACCCGACGTGGAGATCTCGGCGCTCACCAGCGACATCGAGCTGCAGCCGATGCCCGACCGGCCCGACGGCAAGCTGCCCGAGGTCATCGCACGAACCCCGGATCCGCGCGGCGAGGGCTGGTACGGTCCGGCGCTCGCGCGGTGGCGATCGCTGCCCGACACCGTCGAGTACGGTCACGGCCGCAAGACCGACTGGGACGGCGACGACGGCGACCCGTGGCCCGACGACGATCCCCAGGCCGCGCGCGCGGCGGTCTCGGACGAGGTCCTGCCGACGATGTTCGTCGGCGTGACGCTGGCCCGCGAGCTCGAGCTCGAGCTCGACGATGTGGTCACGCTCGTCGATCCCGGCGCGGGCTTCGACCACACCGAGGTCCCCGAGTACCGCCGCTATCGGATCGCCGGCATCTTCCGCGCCGGCTTCCAGGAGTACGACAGCCGCCTGGTCTACGTGCACATCCACGAGCTGCAGTGGTTCAAGTACCGGGGCAAGGACATCGTCTCGGGCGTCGATCTGCGGCTGGCCGATCCGTACGACGCGCCGCGGGTCGAGGCCGTGCTGCGCGGGACCATCGGCGACGACGAGTACTCGATCCTCGAGTGGCAGAAGCTCAACGCCAACCTCTTCCAGTCGATCCGCACGCAGAAGACGATCCTCACCATCATCTTGAGCCTGGTCAGCGCGGTGGCTGGCTTCAACGTGCTCGCGGCGCTGTGGACGATGGTCGTGCGGCGCACCGCCGAGATCGCGATCCTGATGTCGATGGGCGCGACCGAGTCCGGGGTCGCGCGGATCTTCCAGTTCTCGGGCATGACGCTCGGCGCGGTGGGATCCATCGCGGGGGTGGCGTTCGGCCTGGTGTTGTGCGCCCTGGTCGAGTTCTACGGCTACACGCTCGACCCCGAGGTCTACTTCATCGAGCGTCTCCCGGTCGAGCTGAGCGTCGCGCAGATCGGCGCCGTGCTGGCGCTGACGATGGGCATCTCGTTCGTCGCGACCATCCCCCCGGCCCTGCGCGCCGCGAAGCTGCGCCCGGTCGAGGGCCTGCGCTACGAGTGAGCGATGACGGAGCGGATCGACCGGCCCGTGCAGCGCGGATTGTCCTGGCCGCTGCTGACGATGGTCGCGCTGCGCCTCGCGCTGCGCGAGCGGCCGGCCTCGGTACGGGTGCGACGCACCGGGTGGCTCGCGCTCGCGCTGACACTCGCGTGCGCCGGGCTGTTGCTGGGCGGGGTCTCGCAGCTGTGGCTCGTCGTCGTGCTCGCGGGGGCGAGCATGCTGCTGCTGACGACGCTGGCACTGCGGCTGTTCCCCGCGGCGATGGCGGTGTCGGTCATCGGCATCGCCCTGTCGTGCGCGAGCCTGATGACGGCGCTCGCGGTCACCAGCGGCTTCCTCGACGAGGTCTCGGTCACGGTCGCCCGATTCAACGGCCACCTGCTCGTCACCAAGTACGGCCTCGACTTCACCGAGTACGAGGCCCTGGGCGCGGACATCTCCGACGATCCGCGGGTGGCCGCGGCGTCACCGTTCGCCTACTCGATGGTGGTCGTGGTCCGTGACGACGCCGGCGCGGCGAGCCAGGCGGCCGCGATCCCCGAGGCCGCGCCCGCGGGCGATCCCGACGCCGCCTGGGACGTCGTGATGGACGCCGACGCGCGCCTGCCTGCGGCCACGTCGGCCCGCGGCGACACGCCCCAGCCGGCGGCCGAGCGACCGGCGATCGTCATGGGCAAGGGCATCGATCCGGAACAGGCGCAGCACTTCTCGGCGCTGGCGCAGGCGTTCGGTCGCGGTGACCTGTCGGGGCTGCGACCGGCCGACTCTCGGGCGCTGCCGGGCGTGGTGCTCGGCCACAGCTTGCGGCGCAGCCTAGGCGTCGAGCTCGGTGATCGCGTGCGCGTGGTCGTGCCCGCGGAGCTCGATGGTCGCACCGAGGCGACCACGGCGATGCCACGCCACGCGACGTTCGAGGTGCTCGACGAGCTCCGGACCGGGATCGTCGAGCTCGATCGCAACCTCGTGCTGATGCACCTGTCGGCCGCGCAGGCGCTGTTCTTCAAGTCGGCCCGCGTCACCGGCATCGAGTTCGAGCTCCACGATCCCGGGACGGCGGAGGTGGTCGCCGACGCGCTCGCGATGCGCCTGCCGGGCCTGTACCGCGTCAGCACTTGGTACGAGGCGAACGCCGAGATGCTGCAGACGCTCGCGCAGATCCGCGTGGTCGTCTCGGTGATCCTCGGGCTGATGGGCGTGGTCGGGGCGTCGTCCCTGGTCGCGAGCCTGCTGCTGATCGTGCGGCGCAAGCACCACGACATCGGGGTGTTGCTCGCGGTGGGTGCCGACCACGGGACGATGTTCTGGGTCTTCGAGGGCGTGGGCCTGTTCGCGGGGCTCGTCGGCGTGCTGCTCGGCACGGGGCTCGGCGCGCTGTACTGCGCCGTGATCTCCGCCTACCGCTTCCCGCTGCAGAGCGACGTCTACCCGATCGATCACCTGCCGGCCCACGTCGCGCTCGCCGACGCGATCATCCCCGGCACCGTCGCGCTGGTGTTGTGCGCGGTCGCCAGCGGCCCGGTCGCGCTGATGGCCGCCCGGGTCCGGATTCTCTCGGCGCTCTCGCGGTAGTCCCGATCGAGTGCTCAGCCTGGCTGGGCAGGCGCCGCGGCCTCGCCGGCGTCCTTGGCGTTCGACGCGGCCTGCAGATCGACGATCTTCTTCTTCGCGACGCTCTCGGAGTACGGCGAGCAGCAGTCCATGCGCACGTACGTCGACCACTCGTTCAGCGCGTGGTCGATGTCACCCTTGGCCTCGTAGACCTGCGCGGCGCCGGCGTGCGCCATCTTGTCCGAGGCCCACGACGACAGCGCCTTCATGTACGTCTTCAGCGCGTCGTCGTGGCGGTTCTGCGCCGCGAGGACATCGCCGAGCTCGGTGTAGACGAACTGCGCCATCGGATCGAGCTCGGCGACCTGACGCAGGACCTTCTCGGCCTCGTCGTACTTCTTCGCCAGCTTGAGCTGCACGCCGTAGGGCAGGCCGTACTCGCTCTTGTCGGGCGCGAGCTCGAAGGCCTTCGCGAAGGCGGCCGCGGCCTCGGCGTGCTGCTCCTTGCGGGCGAGGATCTCGCCGCGCAGGCCGTGGACGGCCGGATCGTCGCCCTTGGCCGCGATCGACTTGTCGACCAGCGGCAGCGCCTCGTCGGGCTTGCCGTCGGCGAACCGGATCCTGGCCAGGCCCGCGAGCGCCTCGGGTTGATCGGCGTGGGCCTGGAGGATCTGGTTGTAGAGCTTCTCGGCGTCCTTGTGCTTGTGGTTGCGCGTCCATGCGGCCGCGGACTTGAGGTCGGCGGTCAGCTTGGCCTGCGCCTCCGCAGGATCGACCTTGGGAGCGTCGTCGCACCCGGCGGGCAGGAGGGACGCGAGCATCGACGCGAGCAGGAGGGCGCGCATGGGGGCATAGCGTGCATGGACGGGGCGCGCGGGGCAAGGGGCCGGTGGCTCGCGAAACCCCGGCCCCTGTGGCGGGCCGGTGCTAGGCTTGCCCCCGCGTGAGCGAGCGAGCGCGCGGCGCGAACCCGAGTGGCCTGCGGACGCAGGTCAAGGCGGCGCTCGCCCGGTGGGTGCTGCACAAGCGCCGCGAGCTGCTGGGGAGCGAGGAGGCCGGTCACCGTCCGGCTGCCCACGACGAGGCGACCCACGCGTGGGATGGCCGCCGTCGCTTCGCGGAGGACTACGTGTTCGCGGCGGCGCAGCCCGATCTCGGCGTGCTCGTCCGGCTCGAGTGGCTGCCGGGGCGCGCCGCGCATCGCGTGTGGCTGGTGGTCCTGCGCGACGATGTCGCGTGGTGGATCCCACCCGACGAGACCATCGTGGCGCAGTCGGTCGCGGATCGGTGGCATGTCGCCGGGCTCACGCTCGACTGCGTGCAGCCGCTCTCGCGGTGGACCGTTCGATACGCCGGCAAGCTCCACCCCGCCGAAGGGATCGAGGATCGTCGTCCGCGGCGCTGCGAGATCCAGCTCGAGTTCACCGCCGATGCGGCGCCGTTCGTCCCCGGCGTCGACGACGATCCGGATCTCGTCGCGCGGCGGCTCGGGGAGGCCCACTGGGATCCCGAGCTCGTGCGCGCGGTCCGACGCGCGACCCAGCGCGGCTACGTGCAGGTCGGCCGACTGCGCGGCACGGCGGTGATCGGCGACGACGTGATCCCGATCGATGCTCGCAGCGTCCGCCAGCACCACTGGGGCGTGCGCGACTGGGGCGCGCCGACCGGCGCGGTGCAGAGCCTCCTGGTCGACGGCGACGAGCTCGCGTGGGTGCAGCGCGCCGAGTTCCCGGCGCTCACGCTGGAGGGCGGCTTCGTCGCCGAGGGCGGGCGTTGGCAAGCGATCCGCGGGATCGGTCGCGCCGAGCGCCAGCGCGACGGCTGCCGCCTCGAGCTCGAGACGGACGCGGGGGTCCGGCAGTGGTCGACGCAGGTGCTGCGGGCCGCGACGATGCGCGTCGACGGCCGCGGCTCGTTCGACCTCGCGCTCGTCTCCGGTCCGACCGGCGTCTGCGGCCTGTGGGCGACCCAGTGGCGGACCCTACCGCCGGTGCCCGCGGTGCGCTGAGCGGCTCGACCCGCTGCGGGCCGGTGGTATGTTCCGCGCGCATGCCCGCGCGAATCATCAGCAGCACCGAGGCCATCGCACTGCTCGACACCGACGCCGTCTTCCTCGACGTGCGCTCCGTGCCGGAGTTCGAGGCGGGGCACGCCCCGGGCGCCTACAACATCCCGCTGCTCGAGAGCCGGGGTGGTGGGTTGGTGCCCAACGCGAAGTTCGCCGACGAGGTCGCCGCCGCGTTGCCACGCGATCGGACCATCGTCGTCGCGTGCAAGGCCGGCGGTCGATCGGCGAAGGCGGCAGCCGTCCTCGTGCAGCTCGGGTTCGAGCGGGTGCTCGATCACGGCGGTGGGTGGAGCGGCAACGCCACCGACGTCGGTTGGGCGCGCAGCGGTGGTCCGCAGACGACCGCGGACGCCGAGGGGCGCAGCCACCGGGAGCTCGTGCGATGAGCCGCCCACCGCTCGTCGGCCTGCGGCACCTCGCGCTGTGGATCCCCGCGGCGCACTTCGATGCGACCGTGGGCTTCTACCGCGAGGTCGTCGGCATGGCGCTGCAGTGGCAGCCCGACCCGGACAACGTGTACCTCAGCTCCGGCACCGACAACCTCGCGCTCCACCGCGTCCCCGCGGCGCGGTCGATCGAGCAGGCCACGTCGCCGCTCGATCACCTCGGATTCTTCGTGCCCACGCCGGCCGACGTCGCCACCTGGGAGGCGTGGGTCGAGGAAGGCGGGGCGCCGTTGGGCGCCCGCATCGAGCAGCGGGTCAAGACCCACCGCGACGGTGCGACGTCGTTCTACGCCCGCGATCCGGCGGGTCACCTCGTGCAGTTCCTCCACGTGCCAGCGTCGACCGGTTGAGGGTCAGCGCGCGTCGAGCCAGCGCTTCGCCGTCCGCTCGTCGGCGAAGCAGGCGACGCGCACCCCGCGGTCGGGGTCGAGCTTCTCGGCGACGGCGCGCGCCGCGGTTCGCAGCACCCCGGAGGAGGCCAGGAACGCGACGCGGCGGACACCGCAGTCCCGCACGCCCTCGAGGAGCTCGGCGGCGATCGCGGCGAAGCCCGACTCGTAGCCGGCGACGTCGCGGAGATCGACCAACACTCCCGCGGGGGCGGTCTGTCCGTCTCGCCAGTGATCGAGCGTCGCGCCGATCATGTCGCGCGTCACGATCCCGCCGCCCAACACCCGCACCGACGCGTCGACGATGTCGCATGCGACGCGCATCGCCGAGGGGGTCTGGGTGTAGTGCCGCGTGTCCATCCTCGAACGTCCAGACGGACGGGGCCGACGTGCATTGCAGCGCGCTGGGCCGTCCTCTTCGAGCGTAGTGGCCCATCGCACGATGTGCAAACGCCCGATCTCCCGCGCGAGGATCCGAGCGTGCTCGGAACATCATCGGCGCGGGAGGCCGGGCGTGGAACGACGTTTCGTCGGATCAGCCGCTGCTCGAGTCGCCGGCGCCGCCCGTGGGGTCGCCGCCGGACGTCGGCTCGTTGGTGTCACCGCCGCCCTCGCCGACGCTCGACTCGCCGGTGCAGGTGACCTCGCCCGCGACCTCGTTGCAGTTGAGCGTGAGCTCGACCTGGCGCCCCGGACCGGGCGGGTCGAACTCGAACGTCACCGAGGTGAGCAGACCGTCGTCCTCGTCGAGCAGGCGGACCTGGATGGTGTCGAGATCCTGGCCGTTGATCTCGCGGGTGGGGTCGGGGACGACCGCGAATCCGGGCGGCTTCACGCAGTCGAAGTCGTGGCTGAGCAGCTGGCTATTGCCGTTGCTCTCGTACGCGATGACCTGGAAGGTCTTGGTGACGACGAACTGGCACTCGGCCGGCTCGCCATCCAGCGAGTTGAACCACTTCACGCCAATCGACGCCGGGGTCGCGGAGAGCATCGCGTCGACCTCGCGCGAGCTGCCACCCACGACCTCGACGGTGTCGTCGTCCTCGGGGGCGCCGAGGTTGTCCATGACCGTGATGCCCGCGCCGTCGATCGCGGTCACCAGCAGCGGGTAGTTCCCTGCGTTGATCGAGTCGATGACGATCGGCTGGTCGGGATCGCAGTCCTGCTCCGCGGACTCCGTGCCGTCGCCGACGTTGACGCGGACCCGCTGGATGTCGAGCCCTTCGCACATGTTGGTGGCGCCGAGGGCGTAGCGGACGCTGATGGCACCGGTGGGGTCGTCACCGCCGCAGGCGAGGCCGAGCAGGGCGATGGCGGCGAGCGGGAGGCGGAGGCGTGAATTCGGGGCGGTCGTGCAAGTCATGGGGACTTTCGTGTCGACGTGCCGGCTCGGGCACGTGGCCAGAGGGTTCGACGTTTGGCGGCGCGGTGCAAGCCCAACCGACAATCCGGACCACCGGTTGGTCGACCTGAGACGCCACGCCCGCGGGGGATGTTCAGCGGTGGATCGCGGCTTTCTTGCCCGCCGCGGGCGCTTCGTGCCACGTCCCCGTGGGGAGATGTCTCACCGAGTGTCGGAGCCCACACGCCGCATCGCCACGAGCCCATGGCTACGCGCCCTGCTGTGCGTCGCCTTCACCCCTGGTGTGGCCGAGGCGGCCGGGCGCCGACCCGCCGCGGCGCCGTCCGAGCGGACGGCCGAGCGAACAGCCGAGCCTGCGTCGGTCGACGCGGTCGACGACGACGAGCACGGTGAGGCGCCCGGCAGCGAGATCCCCGAGCGCACCCGAGCACCGGCCCACGCGGACTGTGACAACCGCGTCCCGATCTGGGAGCACGTCGTGGACGCGGGTGAGCACCTCGGGGGGATCGCCGGCCGTTACGGGGTCCGTCGCGCCGACCTGCTCCGACTCAACCCGGCGCTGACCAACCCCGACAAGATCCGCGTCGGCCAGCACCTGCGGGTCTGCCCGACGATCGCGCCGCGGATCCGCAAGGCGATCGAGGTCGTCGTGAAGCCGGGCGACACCGCGGGTGGCATCGCGCTGGCCCACGGCCTCACCGTCTCCGAGCTGGTCGGGATGCAGCGCGGCAAGCTCGACGACCCGAACCGGCTCGTGGCCGGACAACGGCTGCAGCTCGTCGTCGACGGCGGCGTCGTGCCGGAGTTCCTCCCCGCCGAGCCGGATCCGCCGCCGAAGCCCGCCGGGCGCTCCGGCGGACGGAGCAGCACCAGGGGCGGCCGCACGGGCGAGCGCGTCTCGGTCAGCGCGCAGCTGCGCCTCGACGTCGAGCATGTGTTCGTGAAGCGGCCGCACCTCGCGTGGGGGACGACCTCGACGATCCGCCACATCGAGGGCGCCGTCGAACAGTACCGCCGTCGACACCGCGGCGCTCCGCAGGTGCACATCGGCGACATCAGCAAGCGCGGCGGCGGGGCCCTTCAGCCGCACCTCTCGCACCGCGCGGGCGTCGACGTGGACGTCGGGTACGTGCTACTCGGCGCCGACGGTCACCGCACGCGGTTCTCCGGGGTCACGCGGACCAACCTCGACGTCGCGCGCACGTGGGCGCTCGTCAAGGCGTTCGTCGACACGGGCGCGGTCGAGGTCATCTTCATGGACTACGGCCTGCAGGAGGTGCTCTACGAGCACGCGAAGCAGCGCGGGGTCAGCGAAGACGATCTCGACGAGCTGTTCCAGTACCCGCGTGGGCGCGGCCGTTCGCACGGGATCATCCGCCATTGGCGGAGCCACCAGCACCACTTCCACGTCCGCTTCCGGTCGTGAGCGTCAGCGCGGGCGGACGCGCAGGCGGACGGTGCCGTCCTCGCGCGCCTCCACGACTTCGACCGCGAGCGTCGCATCGTGAACCAGACGTGAGCGCGCGAGCTCGGCCCGAAGCGGCGTGACGAGGGTGCGCTCGAGTCGGGCGCGATCGGGCTCGCCGCACACGAGGTTCGCGAGGCCCGCGGCGTCGGCGACGAAGCCGAAGTCCTCGACGCTCTCGCACGCGCCGGCGGCCACGCGGACATCGACGGGCACATCGCCGCACTCGACGCCGCCATGCAGCGACACCGGGTCCTCGGCGCGCTCGAACGCGAGGCCGAGGCGTGCGAGCGCGGCCGACACCTCGTCGAGGGAGCCCAGGCCCAGCGCGATTTCGACGAAGCGACTCACGGTGTCACGGCCGGGGTCCGGGCCTGGCCGCAGATCGGACACGCAGCGTCGGTCACGTCGACGTACCAGCGGCAGTGTCCGCATGCCGTCGTCACCCGCATCACCGGCGACGGGGACGGGTCTGTGGGGGCCTCCAGCGCCACGCCGAAGTGCGCGAACAGATCCCCGGTCGGGGCCAGCCGGCGGAACCTGGCGTCGCGGTCGCTCACGGCGAGGGACTGTACGGCGTCGACCGGTGCGCGGGCTGCGACGGATGCCCAGACAAAGGTTCAGTGGGTAGAGCCTTGCGTCCGTGCCGCCGCCGGGCCAGGATCGTGCGGAGCGACCCGCCCCGTGTCCGCAGACCACAACCGCGATCGACGACGCGCCCGGCGTGTGCCCATGAGCGCCGCCTTCAGCGAGAGCGATCCGCGGACGACGACGCCGGTCAGCGATCTCTCCGAGACGGGCTGTTGTGTCCACATCGGCAGCAAGCTCCCGATCGGCTCGCTCATCGATCTGCGGTTCACGGTCTTCCCCGAGGAGCCCATCCTGTTCGAGGGCCGCGGTCGCGTCGTCCGCTACAGCGACGATCCGCCCGGCATGGGCGTCGAGTTCGTCGAGCTCGATGAATCGGCGCGCGACGTGGTCCGCAAGATCATGCTGCGCGACGAGGCGGCGCGACGCCTGCCCACGCTCGCCCAGCGGCACGTCGGCCTGCGCACCCACGGGCTCGTGGCGCGCCTCGTCGAGACGACCAAGAAGTAGCGACCGACGCGGTCGCCCGCGTCGGATCGCTGTCGTTCGTCACCCCGCGACGCGGCGCACGAGTTCGGCGATGAGCGCCACGCCGTAGCCGGTCGCGCGCTCCTTCGGGAACGCGGGGCCGGCGAGGTCGATGTGGCACCAGCGTCGCGCCGCCGCGCCCGGTGCGTCGGCGAGGTGCGCGTAGACGAACTGGGCCGCGCAGCTCGACTGCGCGTTGTTGCGGTTCGCCACCGAGTTGCGCATGTCGGCGATGGGGCTGCGGAACTCGTGGGCGTAGAGCTCGGGCGCAAACGGCAGGGGATGCACGAGGTCACCGCTCGCGCGCCCGGCCTCGATCGCCATCGTCTCGAGGCCGTCGTCGTTGCTCACGACCGCGGCGTGCACCAGGCCGGTGGCGATGAGCTGTGCGCCCGTCAGCGTCGCGGCGTCGATGACGACGTGGGCTCCGAGCTGTCGCGCCGCCCAGCTGACGCCGTCGCCGAGGAGCAGCCGGCCCTCGGCGTCGGTGTTGTTGATCTCGACGGTCTTGCCGGAGTGCATGCGCAGGATGTCGTCGGGCTTGTAGCTGCGGGCGTCGACGGCGTTCTCGGCGATGCACAGCAGCAGCGACAGCCGACAGCGGAGTCCCTCGGCGGCGAGCACCCGGAACGCGCCGAGCACGGCCGCGGCACCGCCCATGTCGGCCTTCATCGTCTCCATCATCCCGCGGGCCTTGATGTGCAGGCCGCCGGTGTCGAAACAGATGCCTTTGCCGACGAGCGCGACGTGGAGCTCGGCGTTCTTGGGTCCGGTGCTCGCCACGAGCAGCCGCGGTGGCTCCGTCGCGGCGCGGCCGACGCCGTGGATGCCGCCGAGTCCGTGGTCGAGCAGTGCGTCGCCGACGATCTCGCTGACCTCGACGCCGCGACCGAACCACGCCTTGGCCTGCTTCGCGAGCGCGGTCGGGTGCAGCTCGGACGGCGGCGTGTCGACGAGCACCGCGGCATCGCGCGCGCACTCGATGGTCGATCGCACGCGGGCGTCGGGCAGGATGCGCGCGCCGTCGGGACCGAAGGCCGCGATCTGGATCTTCACGTGCGAGGCGTCGCCGCGGGCCGAGTAGGCCGGGGTCGCGCGTGCGATGGCGTTGGCCGCGGCGAGGAAGTGCGCCGGATCGTCGAGCAGCAGCACCACGAGCGCCTTGCCCTTGGCGCCCCAACGGACGGACTCGAGCGCGTGGCGGATGCTGTCGGCGCGCGCCGGCGAGTTGTAGCGCGACAGGCGATCGGGCAGCACCGCCGCGTGCAGCCAGACCGGATCCTCGGCGAGCGTCGAGCCCAGGGCGCCGCGATCGCCCGGCTTGGTCTGCGCGACCAGCTCGGTCAGGAGGTTGGTCCGCTTGCGGTCCAGGAGCTTGGGCGGGAGCTTCGGCGCCCCGCGGTGGCCCTTCGTCGCGCCCAGGCGCCCCGCGGGCGCGACGACGACGAGGTGTTGGAGTCCGGACGTCGACAGACGTCCCGAGGTCGCGAAGCTCAGCTCGATCACGGGGCGAGCGTACGACGAAAGTGGGCGGCGGTGTTCAGGCCGGGCGGGCGCGCCCGCTCGCCCAGCGACGCAGCGCGAGGACGTCCTCGGCCCGCAGCACCGACAGCGGGATGCTGGCCGCGAGCGCGGCCGCGAAGTCGTCGGCGGCGACGGGACGGGCCTGCGCGAAGGCGATCACGCGGGCCTCGGCCAGCGCCGCCGCGAGCTCGGCCCCGCTGTAGCCCTCCGCGGCCCGGGCGATGCGGGCGAACGCGGGCCATGCATCGGCGGGCCGGTGCGCCGCGGTCGTGCGCTCGAAGTGCAGCGCCGTGATGCGCTCGCGGGCGTCGGCGTCGGGCAGGTCGATGAAGAAGATCTCGTCGAATCGGCCGCGTCGCAGCAGCTCGGCGGGCAGCAGGTCGACGCGGTTTGCGGTCGCGACCACGAAGACCGGCCGGGTCCGCTCCTGCAGCCACGTCAGCAGACCGCCGAGCACGCGCGCCGCGGTGCCGGCGTCGCTGGCCGATCCCTCGGCGCCCGCGAAGCCCTTGTCGAGCTCGTCGATCCACAGGACCGCGGGCGCCATGCGGTCGAGCTCGGAGAGCGCCTGGCGCAGGTTGGCCTCGCTCGCGCCGACGGTGCCGCCGAACAGGCGACCGGGATCGAGTCGGATGAGGGGCAGCTCGAGCGTGCGCCCGCAGACGCGCGCGGCGAGGCTCTTGCCGCAGCCCTGCACGCCGACCAGGAGGCACCCACGCGCGGGGCCGATGCCCGCGGCGGCGGCGGCGGGCGAGAAGGTCAGCTTGCGCAGGGCGAGCCAGGCCTCGAGGCGATCGAGGCCGCCGAGCTCGTCGGCGTCGCTGGTCGCGATTGGATCGAGCAGACCGCCGCGGCCGAGCACCGCTGGCTTCGCGCCGCGGAGGTGGCGGACGATCGCGGGGACGTCGAGCCCGCAGGCGAGCACGGCCTCGGCGAGCACGCGGTCGTACGCGAAGCCGGGGAGGCCCGCGGCCGCGTCGACGATGGGGGCCGTGCCGGCGGAGAGGCGATCGATCGCGTCGCGCCAGCCGGCGTCCTGCAGCGCCGCGGCGATCGTGTACAGCCGCGCCGCGAGCTCCTCGCGATCGGGCGGCGGCAGCGGCACGGGGACGAGCTCGGGGATCCGACCGAGGGGCCCGAGCGCCGCGCCGCTGCGCTCCACCAGGACCAGCGCGGGCCCGACGTTGCGCTGCGCGAGCTCCCGTAGCCGACGCAGCGCCGCGGTGTCGACGATGGCGCCGACGTCGAGCAGGAGCCACAGCGCGTCGTCGCGATCGCCCCGAAGCCGCTCGAGGAGCTCGGGCAGCGTGCGCGCGCCCCCGGCCCCGTCGACGCCACCCGCCAGGCTCCACGTGTGCACCGGCCACGACAGCTCGCGACCGGTGTCCTCGAGCAGCGCCACGGCGCGGGCCTCGTCGTCGGTGTCGATCGCGACGAGCCGCGATCCGGCCCGGAGCACCCGCGCCAGGTCGGCCCGGAACTCGGCGCCGACGCTCATGGCGCGGTGTTCACCTGGCGCGCGGCCCAGCTCAGCCACGCGCGGACGAAGTGGATCTGCACCGCGGGACGGACCGCGCCGTGGGCGTCGAAGCACCAGCCGTTGATCCACGTCCGGGTCGTGCGCTGCTTGCCGAGGCGCCCGTGCAACCACTGCACGTCGTGGGCGATCGCGGCGGCGCGTCCCGCCAGTGTGCCGCGGCGGGCGTCGAGCACGAAGCGGTAGTGCACGTCGCCATCGACGTCGAGCTGCTCGAGGGCCTCGCCGAACACCTGACGCGCGCGGCCCAGCGCGTCCTCGAAGCTCGCCTGGCGCGAGCGTCGGAAGTCCATCGCGAGCATCGGGATGACTGGCTGGCCATCGACGCGCGTGCGCACGACGCCGGCCGCGAAGGCGCCGTAGAGCGCCTCGACCCAGCCCGGCACGCCCGGCGGCAGCGCGAGCAGGGCGTCGACGGCCGCGCCGTCGCGCTGACACGAGAGCACGCCGACCGCGGTGCGCAGCAGGCCGGGCACCAGGCCCAGCGCGTCGACGAGCTCCATGCACTCACCGCTGCGGAGCGCCCGGCGGCCCGCGGTGTCGAGCCACATCGTCGCGATCTGCAGTGCGTGCTGTCGCGGGTCATTCATCGCCGATCCCGCAGCGCGCGCTCGACCTCGCGCTTGTCCTCGCGCTCGCGGACCTTCTGCCGCTTGTCGTGCTCCTGCTTGCCGCGGCACAGGCCGATCTCGACCTTGATGCTGCGGCCCTTGAGATACACCCGCAGGGGGATGAGCGTCAGCCCGCCCCGCGCGACCGACTCGGCGAGCTTGTCGATCTCGCGGCGGTGCATCAGGAGCTTGCGCCGTCGCATCGGCTCGTGGTTGCGGCGATGCGCGAGCACGTACTCGGCGATGTGGGCTCCGAGCAACCACACCTCGCCGCGCTCGACCTGCGCCCACGCCTCGGTGAGGCTGATACGACCGTCGCGGATCGACTTGACCTCGCTGCCGGTGAGGACCATGCCGGCCTCGTGGCGCTCGAGGATCTCGTAGTCGAACGTCGCGCGGCGATTGACCGAGAGTGTCGCGTCGGGGGCGAGGCGTTCGGCCTTGGCGTTGGCGCGGGCCACGGGGTGTGGGTTGTACGCCGCGCCCGTGTCCGCGAGCAAGCGGAGCCGGCCATCGGCCCGTGCCGGGCGCGCCCGCTCGCCCCAGGCGCGCGTCACGTGGCGAGGCTGCGCAGCAGGGCCAGGCCGTGGACGACGGCGGCGCCCGCTGCCCGCAGGGCCCGCGACGCCTCCTCGAGCGTCGCGCCGGTGGTGGTCACGTCGTCGACGACGAGGATCCGCGCGCCCTGGGTCGCGGCGATGCCCCCGCGGACTCCGAGCGCACCGACGAGGTTGGTGTGGCGCCGGACCGCCGGCAGCGAGGCCTGCGGCGGATCGTTGCGCGTGCGCACCAGCAGGCGCGGACACGGCCGTCCCGACGGGCGCGCCCGCTGGGCGTGGCGCAGCAGGAGCGCCGCGTGATCGAAGCCGCGACGCAGCCGTCGCCACGGGTGCATCGGGACGCAGGTGACGAGATCCCACGGCGCTCCGTCCGGGGCGTCGGCCCACCTCGGGTCCTCGGCGAGGGCCCGGCCCAGCGGCCCCGCGAGCGCCGCGTCGCCGCCGTACTTGCAGCGCGTCACCGCCTCGGCGAGGGGCCCGTCGTACGCGAAGCGGGCGGTCACGTCGCCGACGCAGCGCAGCGCATCGGGGAGCGGCGCCAGGGCCACCGCGCACCGCGTGCAGAGCTCGGGCACCGCGCGCGCCCGCAGCAGCACCCCGCAGTGCAGGCAACACGGCGGCAAGAGGATATCGAGCAGCACGGCGATCGCCGGTCGGCCGCGGCCGCGCGGCGTTGCCGAGTCACGCGTGGTGGTAGGGGTGACCCGCGAGGATCGTGCCGGCGCGGTACAGCTGCTCGCACACGACGAGCTGCGCGAGGCGATGCGGCAGCGTGAGGCGCGACAGCGAGAAGACCGCGTCGGCCCGGGCGCGCTCGCCGTCGTCGAAGCCGTCGGCTCCGCCGATCAGGCACGCGAGCTGACGCGTGCCGGCGTCGCGCCACCGGCCGAGGCGCGCGGCCAGCTCGGGGCTGCTCCACGCCTCACCGCGCTCGTCGAGCACGACGATGGGTCCGCCGAGGGCCTTCGCGCGATCCCACTGCGCCTTGGCCGTGGTGCAGACGACGAGCTCGAAGGGCACCAGCGGCCGAGAGCGCCGCACGTACTCGTCGCACAGCGCCGCGGTCTCGCGGTCGAGCTTGCGGCCCTGGGCGAGGATCGTGATGCGCATCGTCGTCGCGGCCGCGGGGCCGCGGCCGCCCCTCAGGAGGGATCGCGGGGCTTCGCCGGCGCGGGCTCGGCGTCGAGGTCATCGCCGACGAACGCGTCGTCGTCGTCCGGGTCGTCGACGAACTCGGGATCCTCGGCGTCGTTGTCGT
>LNFB01000280.1 GCA_001464385.1 Deltaproteobacteria bacterium Ga0077550
GCGCTCGGACGTGGGCGCGGTCGCGGGGCGACGCGCGGCCGCAGGGCGGTGCGCGGCGGGGCGTCGCCGAACTCGTCGTCGAAGCCGCCGAAGGTGGCGTCGCCGTGGTAGGTCGGCAGACCGTCGGGCAGCGCGAGCTGCTCGAGTTCGCTGGTGTCCATCACGTCCGCGGGCAGGCCGAGGGCGACGCGGGGCGCGTCGCTCCACATGCTCTCCAGATCGTAGTGCGTGCGCACCGGATGGAAGAACACGTGGACCATGAAGTCATCGAAGTCGAGGAGGTCCCACAGGTGCTCGCCCGTGCCTTCGACGCCGAGGACCTTGGCCCCCGCCGTGCGGGCCGCGATGCTGACCGCGTCGACGATCGCCGAGACCTGTCGCTCGTTGCGGGCCGACACGATGAGGACGAAGTCGGTGTAGCCCGCGATCTCGGTCACCTGGAGGATCGCGGGGGCCTTGCCGCCCTTGTCGATCGCCGCGTCGAGGGCGGCGGTGAGGGGGGCGGGGAGGTCTGCGCGCGTGAGGATGTCGCCGGGCGCGCGGCCGGCTCCGGGCGTCGTGGCGGCAGCCCGGTCGTCGGTGTGCACTCGGGATTGGGTCACTGCTGGCCGTAGTAATAGCGCGCCGCTTCAGCGCCCTGCAAGTCCGTCCAGCAGACGGGCCCGTTCGGCGTCGTAGCGGTCGCGCTCGAGCAGCGGCAATGCCCCCGTGGGCACCGCCAGGGGGGTCTGGGCGTCGACGGCCGTCGTCTGCGCGATCACGGTCACGCGGCCGGCGAGGCGGCGACCATCGGGGCCGGGCATCGAGAAGGCCACGCGGAGGTCGGCCGCGAGCCACGCACCGCTGCGTCCGTCGACCTCGAGCGTCCCGGCGATCTCGTCGATCGCCGCGCCCTTGCGCCACGCCGCGCGCTCGTCGGCGACGACGAGCGCTGGGTTCGTGGTCGCCGCGCGCGAGAGCACGATCGAGAGGCGCCCGTCGTCGCCAGCGGTGACGGTGACCGCCAGCTGCGGCGCCGCGAGGGCGACCGCGTCGTAGACCGAGCGTTGCGCGTCGTCGAGCCAAAGCTCGTAGAGGTCGGACTGCAGCGGCCCGACGTACCAGCCGCGGTTGCGCTGTCGCGTGTAGATCGTCTCGCCGTCGACCACGACGTCGCGGCCGCGATCGTGATCGTTGGATTGCGAGAGCGAGAAGCGCGGCTGGTTGGGTGAGCTCGTCACCCACAGCAGCTCGAGGTTGTCGTCGACGTGCTGCACCGAGGGCCGCAGCTCGTCGACCGCGGGCTCGGGGGTCGCGGGCTCGCCCTGCGGCGACAGGTCGAACGTCGCGTGGACGACCATGCGGTGCGGACCGGTGGCCGCTCGCGCGCGTGCATGCGGCTGGCGCAGCGCCTCGAGCAGCGCCGCGATGTCACCCGTCGCGAGGCCCTCGGGCGCCGTCGGCGTGGACGCGGTGAGCGGCGAGCTGCCGGACGCGGACGGCTCCTCGCCGCAGGCCGGCGACGCGACGGCCACCGCGAGGGCGAACGCGCAGCGCGCGATGGGGGAGGGCCGGGGCACCGGGGCGCGGAGCATAGCAGTCGCCGCGGGCAAAGGGTCGGCGGGGCCCGGCGCGCCGCGGGCCCATGCCGTATGCTGCTGCGACGGTGCCCGCCCTCGTCCACCTGCTCGCGTCGACGCCCGCGGTCGGCGTCCCCGTGGCCGTACCCGAGCTCTGGATCGAGGTCCTGCTGTCGCCGTGGACGCGGGTGTTCGCCTTCGCCTGGGGGGCGATCTGGGGCAGCTTCGCCAACGTCGTCATCTACCGCATGCCGCGCGGCGAGAGCGTCGTCCACCCGCGATCGCGCTGCCCCTCGTGCGGGCACGCGATCTCCGGCTTCGACAACGTCCCCATCCTCTCCTACTTGCTCCTGCGCGGCCGCTGCCGCCACTGCAAGGCGTCGTTCTCGCCGCGGTACCTGATGGTCGAGCTCCTCGCGGGCATGCTGTCGTTCGCGACCTTCATGGCGGCGGTGCACGTGCCGCTGGTCGCGGGCGGCACCGGCGATCCGATCCTGTGGCAGCTGCAGTTCCTGCTCTGCCTCGCGCTGCTGGTGGTGGTGTTCGTCGACCTCGACCTGTGGATCATCCCCGATCCGATCGTGCTGCCGATGACGGCGATCGGGGTGGTGCTCGCGATCGCGATCCCCGATGTGCTCGGCGTCGGATGGATCGCGTCGGTCGCCGCGGCCGCCGCGGGCTACGGGGTGTTCGCCGGCATCCGCTGGCTGTACCTCCGCACGCGCGGCATCGAGGCGCTCGGCCTCGGCGACGCCAAGCTGCTCGCGATGGTCGGCGCGTGGACGGGGCCGGTAGGGCTGTGCTGGTGTGTCGGCGCCGGTGCGGTGCAGGGGCTGCTCGTCGCGGTGCCGATGCTGATGCTCGGCAAGCAGGTCGCCAACACCGATCTGCACGAGGTCCACGGCGACGACCCCGAGCTCGGCGGTCCGAACGACGAGCGCGCCGTCATGGGCAAGCACGTGCCGTTCGGTCCGTTCCTCGGCCTGGCCGCGATCGAGTACGTCCTGCTCGGTCCGCAGATCGCGGACGCGCTCGGGCTGTGGATCGTCGCCCCCTGACGTCGTCCACGCGCGCGTCGTCGGTCGCGATTGCGGCGGCGATTTGCGCGGTGATAACCTCGGGAGACGATGGCCGCAGGCTCTCCCGCCCCCGACCTGTTCGGCGCGCTCGCGTGGAGTGATCGCGTCGCGCCGCCGACCGGCGAGGCGGGTCCGCTGCCGACCGACGACGCGAGCGGTGACGAGGTCGCCGAGGTCGTCGCCGAGGTCCCCGAGAGTCCGGCCGCGCTCACGTCCGCGGGCCTCGAGCGGCCCGTCGCCCGGCCCCGCTCGGCCGCGCCGCCGGTGCCCGCGCCCCCGAGCTTCGGCGCGCTCGCCGACGCGCTCGAGCCCCCGGCCGGCGTCTCTCCCGTGCTCGACGAGTTCGAGGATCTGCTCGGCGTGTTCGACGATGGCAGCGCCGCGGCCGGCCCGACGGCGTCGCCGGCCGCCGCCGCCTCGCCGGCTGCCGTCGCGTCGCCGGGCGTCGTCGCGGCGGTGTTGCCCCCGCCCGTCGCCCGCGCGCCGATCCCCGCCCCGCGTCCGCCTGCGCCCGCAGCCCGGACCACCCCGACGCCGCCCCGTCGACCGACGCCCGTCATCCCGACGGCCGCGCGCGCGCCCATGCCCGGCGTCGGGGCGATGCCGCGGCCCCGGCTCGCCGACGCCGCGCCGCCGCCCCTCGATTTCCCCGCGCCCGGCGACCCGGCGGTCTCGGCCCAGCTCGAGAGCGTCGCCGAGCCGTCGTCCGCGATGCTCAGCCGCGTCGCGGCGCGCGTCGACGACGAGCCGGCGCCCCGCCGCGGCATGCCCGTGGTGTGGATCGGCCTCACGCTCATGCTCGGTGGCGCGCTGGCCTACGTCCTCGCGACGCAGACCGACCTGTTGTCGGGCAACGTGATCGAGAAGCGCAACGCCGAGGCCCAGGCCGAGGCCGAGCGCGAGGCTGCGGTCGAGCAGGCGAAGATCGACGCGAAGCGGGTCTCGTACGGGACGATCGAGATCGACAGCGAGCCGAAGGCCGCGCGGGTGTTCGACATGCGCGACGGCCCGACCGCCCGGTTCGAGCACCTCCCGGTCGATCACGAGTACATGGTCCTCGTCACGGCGCCGGGCCACCAGCCACGCGTGCGCCTCGTGAAGGGCTCCGAGCTCGCGGCGCCGGTGATCGTCGATCTGGATCCGCTGCCGCCCGGCGCCGCGGTGCCGCCGGTCGCCGAGGAGCGGGTGCCCAAGCTCGCGACACCTCCATCGAAGGTCGACGCCACGCTCGAGTTGCGCAGCAACACGCCGGGGGCCCAGCTCGGGTTGCTCATCGGCTACACGCCGGGCGTGAAGGTGATCGATGTCGACGTCGAGCAGCCGCACCGCTACCTCCTCGTGCTCGCGGGGCACGGCGACGCCGAGCTGGTGGTCAAGGGCCGCCACTTCGAGGAGAGCACCGGCGGCGCGCTCGCCTTCCAGGAGACCGTGAAGCTCGCCCCGTTGCCGCCGGTGGACCCCGACGCCGAGCCGGCCGAGGCGGAGGACGACGTCGTGATCGACGAGGCCCCCGCGGCGAGCCCGGCCGTGGCCTCGCCGGCGAGCAAGCCCGCCGCGGTGTCCAAGCCGAAGAAAAAGAAGAAGAAAAAGAAGCGCCGGAGCTAGCGGCCGGCGCGGCGACGCAGGATGCGGCGCCCGAGCGGGATCACCACGAGGGCCGCGAGCCAGCGCAGGTCGTCGCCGCGGCCCGACGGCGCGACGCCGCACTTCGAGTCCTCGTCGGGCGGGCTCGTGTCGATGCAGTCGCAGTTGGCACAGGCGCCGCCGACGAAGTCGACGCCGGTCTCGTCACGCACCCAGCACAGCGCGGGGTAGGGCGCGCCGTAGTAACCGCCGTCGCCGCAGGGGTTCGACCCGCGCGAGGTGATGCCCGCCAGGCGGATGGCCCCGCTGGCGACGCGGACGAACGCGGGCCCGCCCGAGTCGCCGTTGCACGAGTCGCGGTGATCGCCGCCGGCGTAGAACTCGAGGCCCGCGTCGCTCAGGCGGCGGATCGTGGTGTCGACCTGGCGCTTGACACCGATGCCCGCCGAGCCGCCGACGGCGTCCGGATCCTCGCCGAATCCGACGAGCGTGATCGCCTCGCCCTCGGCCATGGCCTCGTCCCACTCGACCTGCGTCGCGATCGGCAGCGTGTACCCGCCAGGGACGTTGAAGTCGGTGCCGAGCTCGACGTAGCCGTAGTCGAAGAGGTCTTCCTTGCAGTCGGGGCAGAAGCGCGGGTGCGCGGCCCAGTTGGTCGCGGCGACGGTGCCTTGGTTGATCTCGTCGCCGTAGTGCACGATGACCTGCTCGTTGTCGCCGAGGTTGGCCAGGCAGTGCGCGGCGGTGAGGATGAGCCGCGGTGCGACGACCGTGCCGCTGCACAGGCCGTTGCCGGCCTGCAGCGCGACGACGCCGTCGAAATCCCCCGAGTCGGTGACCTCCCCGCCGACGATCGGCGTGACGGGTGTCGGCGCACGGAGATCGCCCTCGGCGCGCGCCGTGCTCGCCACCGTCGACGCCCCGGCCCCCGCGATGATCAGCCCCACGAGCGTCCGCGACGCGGCGACATCCATCGCGCCAGGATAGCATGGCGGCCCGCACTGCTACACTGCCGCGCGCACCGTGTCCGAGCTGCACCACGTCGTCTTGGTCCCGGGGTTCTTCGGCTTTCTCAACCTGGGGGAGCTGACCTATTTCTCGCGGGTCTGCGAGCAGCTGCAGCTGCGGCTCGAGCAGCTCGGGGTCCGCGCCGAGGTCCGCGCCGTCGGAACGCTGCCGACCGCGTCCCTGCGCTCCCGCGCCGCCACGCTGGCCGAGGCGGTCCGGCAGTTCGCCCCGGGCGACGGGCCGCTGCACTTCGTCGGGCACTCGAGCGGTGGCCTCGACATCCGGCTGCTCGTGACGCCGTCGGTGTCGCTGCCGACCGACGTCGACGTCGCGGCCCTCGGGGCGCGGACACGATCGGTGGTGACCGTCGCGACGCCGCACTACGGCACGCCGCTGGCGAGTCTCGCCACCGGTGTGCTCGGGCAGAAGCTGCTGCAGGTCCTATCGCTCGTCACGCTGTGGGGACTGCGTGCCGGCAAGCGCCCGCTGCGTGGCGCCGTGCGGCTCGGGCAGTGGTTGGTGCGACTCGACGATCTCGTCGGGCTCGGCGGTCGCGTGTTCGAGCAGCTCTACGAGCAGGTGCTCGCGGACTTCGACGACGAGCGCTCCGAGTCACTCGAGCGATTCCTCGGGCACGTGCGCGGGGACCAGGCCCTGCTGCCGCAGATCACCCCGGACAGCCTCGACCTGTTCAACTCGTCGGCGGAGGATCGCAGCGGCACGCAGTACGGCTGCGTGGTCACCCGTGCCAAGCCCCCGCAGGTGTTCGGCTCGTTGCGCGTGGGTCTGGATCCCATGGCGCAGCTGACGCATTCG
Organism: Deltaproteobacteria bacterium Ga0077550; assembly: GCA_001464385.1. Lineage (GTDB taxonomy): Bacteria > Myxococcota_A > Polyangia > Nannocystales > Nannocystaceae > Xiheibacterium > Xiheibacterium aquaticum. The sequence continues at coordinate 6,047 of LNFB01000280.1, forward strand.
CTGTACCAGGCGCTGTATCGCCTCACCTCGGCGATGCCCCCCGGGCGCCTCGGCCCGCTCAGCGATGCGCAGGTCGAGGCACTCGTCAGCGGATACGGCAAGGTCCCGGCTCCGAGCGCGAACGACGGGATGGTCCCGACGCGGTCACAGATCTGGGGCGAGATCATCCACGTCGCGCGGGCGGACCACCTCGACGTCATGGGCTACTACGGCGATCCCGAGGGCGGGGCGAGCCACGTCGATTGGCTGGTCACGCGCTCGGGCTTCGACCGGACGCGCTTCCGCGCGCTGTGGGGCGCGGTCGCGAGGTACATCGCGCAAGCGGGCTGACGGTGCGCGCAGCGATCGATTGCACGACCTGCGTACGTGTGCACGCGGGGCGCTCCCGACGTGTCCACGGCCCCGGGGCCTCTGGTATCGTTCGTCCGTGGGCGGCAGACGGAACGTTGCGACGGTGGTGGGGTTCTTGCTCGCGATCGGCGGCGCCCCGGGGGCGCACGCGGGGACGACGGTGGGGCCGGGTGCCTGGATGCCCAGCACGCCGTACCTGATGCTCGCGAAGAAGAAGAAGAAACCCGCCGCCGCCGAGGAGGAGCCGGGGCCGCGGCTGACGCCCGACGCTGCCGAGCCCAAGCGGCAGGCGATCCGCGACGCGGTGCAGCCGGCGCGCGACGCCGGCGATCTCGGCGAGGTCGCCGATGGACTCGAGCGCAACGCCGCGCAGCTCGGCGACCCGGTGACGATGCTCGAGGCCGCCGAGGCGCGCCTCGAGGCCGCCAAGAAGGACCGCAAGACCGAGACCGCCGAGGCCGCGATCGAGACCTCGAAGCGCTCGCTCGACATCCTTCACTTCTACGCCGCGGTGAACAACGGCGAGGCCACGTCCGACTGGCTCGTGATCGAGCCCGGGGATGCGGGCGGCCTCATCGATCGCGCGGACGGAGTGGTGCGCGACGCCGAGGCACTGATCGAAGAGATCGAGGCCGAGGACGACGGCGCTGGTGCGGCAGGCCCCACCGACGGCGGCAAGAAGGCCAAGAAGAAGCGCAAGAAGGGCGAGGCGAAGCCCGGCACCGGGATGATCGCAGCCGGCTCGGTCTTCACGCTGGTGGGCGTCGCGGGCGTGTCGATGGTCGTGGCCGGCACCGTGATCAGCGCCGGCAAGCAGAACGACGTCGAGAAATTCGCCCCCGGGGATCCGGAGGTCGACAAGCTCGATGACGAGGGCAAGCGCGCCAACCTGATCGCGTACATCGGAGCCGGTGTCGCCGTGGCGGGGTTCGCCGTCGGCCTGCCCCTCATCATCATCGGCGCGAAGAAGCGCAAGCAGGGCAAGGCCCCGCCGGCGTCCGCGAGCACGCGCTCGAGCCTCGTCCTCGCGCCGATCTTCGGTGGGGGCACCGCCGCGCTCTCGCTGCGCGGCCGATTCTGAGGCCGCGTCGATCCGAATTCGTTGCGGGAATCCGGGTTCCGCACGCGCAGCATTTCAGGTAGACAACCCCAAAGGTGTCGCCCCTCCGGCACCACACACAAGGAGCACCATGACCTTCTCGATCGGACGTCTTGCCCCCCTCGCCCTCGCCATGTTCGGACTCGCCGCCTGCCCGGCGGACGACAGTGAAGACAGCGGTGACAGCACCGGGGACACCGCGACTGCGACTGCGACTGCAACCGCGACTGCGACGGAGACCAACGCGACCACGGCCCCGGGCGACTCCTCCGACTCCGGCAGCGACACCTCGACGACGGAGGTCGACTACGTCACGGACATCCAGCCGATCTGGGCGGCGAACTGCACCGCCGGCTGCCACGAGCCCGGCGGCATCTATGCCGCGCTCGACCTGACCTCGGCGGCGTCGTACATGGCGCTGACGACCGTCACGCCGGTGTACGGCACCAACCCGTTCGTCGAGCCCACCGCGCCCGAGGACAGCCTGCTCGTCGAGGGGCTCCGCGGCACGGCGCTCACCCTGCGGCAGATGCCGCTGCTGCTCGACGACAGCGTGATGCCGCCGGTCGGCGTCGCCGGGACGCCGCTCGCCGAGGCAGACATCGCCAAGGTCGAGGCTTGGATCGCGGCCGGCGCGAACCCGTAGGTTCGGGCACGGGTTCGGGCACGGGCACGGGCACGGGCACGGAGAAACGGGTGGAGGGGCGCTTTGCGGCCCTCCACCCGTTTCTACGTCTGAACCTCGTGTCCAAGCGCCCTGCGCACGGCGGCGTAGGACGCACTCACGGCGAAGGACAGCAGGTCGCGGAGATCGTCGTCGCGTTCGACGGCGCGGGCGAGATCGTCGCCCGTCGGGGTGTCGGCGACGTTCGCCACGGCCCGGATCGCCGCCGCGAGGTCACCCGCGATGACGAGGCCGACGCGGTTTCCGGCGCGGCGGATCCACATGCGCCACTGCTGCGAGTCGAACGACTCGTTCTCGTGGTCCTTGAAGAGCGAGCCGAGCTGACGTGACACCCGCATCGGGAGCTTGCGCAGCAGCTCCTGGCCGAAGCGCGCGACCTCGTCGTCGGGGCGCTGGTGGTGCTTGCGGCGCGTGTGTCGGGGATGGAACGCCTGCAGCACCGCCGAGAGCAGCTGCGCGAGCGTCGAGCGCGGCAGGCCCAGGGCGAAGAGCGTGTCGGGGCGCGTGAAGTACAGCGCGCGCGCGAGGGCGAAGCGCAGCGCGCTCGCGTCGGTGGTCGTGAATGCATCGGCGTGTGCGAGGATGACCGGCGGCTGCTGACACCGCACCTCGAGCACGCCGTCGGCGGTGTGGCCGACCTCGGTGAGGTTCGGCAGGGCGTGCGCGGCGACGAGCGCGACCTTGCCGGCGGGGATGCGCTTCAGGACCTCGCCCCAGCACTGCGCGAGCAGCCCCTCGCCCAGCGGCGAGATGCGGGCCTCGGGCGGGACGTCGAGCCGGGGGAGGAACTCCCCGAGCAGCGCCGCGCCGCCGTCCTGCAGGGCGAGCAGCGCCTCGCCGACGCCGCCATCGGCCGGCAGCGCCGGGACCACGCTCCCGACGTCGAGCTCGGCGCCGGGCGTCGAGACCACGCTGGCGCGCGCGAGGTACTCGATCGCGTCGGGATGCTCGGGGGCCCGTAGCGCGAGCACCTTGTACAGCGCGTGGGCACGGTCGTGATCGCCGATCTCGACGTGGTGGCGCGCGAGCGCGGCGAGGCTGCCCTGCTCGAGCGGATCGGTGGCGAGCACCTCGGTATGGTTGGCGAGCACGCGCGGGCCCGTGGTGCCGGCGCGCTCGTACAGGCCGGCGAGGACCTTGCGCTCGGCCGACCCGAGCGCCGCGGGGTCGAGCTCGAGCGCGTGCTCGAGCGAAGCGATCGCCTTCTCCGGGCGCGCGCGCTGGATCTCGGCCAGGCGGAGCAGCAGCGCGACGCGGGCCGGCGTGTCGGACCCCTTGGCCCGGCGCCCGAGGTTGGTGAAGTACGCCTCGACCAGCGGCTCGATCTCGTCGGCGCGTCCCGTCGACTCGAGCACGCGTGCCTGCGCCAGCACGGCCGCGGAGGAGTTCGGGCTCAGCTCGCGCGCCTGCTTGGCGAACCGCTCGGCGAGGCCCTCGCGCTCGGGCACGCCCAAGGCGATGTCGACGCCCTCGAGCAGCAGGTCGTGGCGACGCTCGCGGCCGAGGTCGGGCTGCAGGAGCAGGCGATCGAGGCACCGCAGCGCCGTGGCCGGATCGTGGCTCGCGGTGGCATGGAACGCGACCTCGAGCTGCGCGCGATCGAGGGCGGCGACGTTGTGGGCCTCGAGCAGCTCGAGCCCGGCGCGGATGTTCTCGAACGCCCCGCGCCGCAGCTCGGCCTCGGTCTCACCGCCCTGCGGCTCGGCGCCGTCGGCGAGCGCCGACGCGGCGTCGTGGAAGAGCATGCCGGCGTCGATGAACTTCTGACCCCGCACGCGCGGATCCTCGAGGCCGCGGGCGAGCATCGCCGCGGCGCGTGCGGCCTCGACTAGCAGGCCGCGCTCCTGACACAGGCCGATGAGCGGCTCGAGGGCGTTGGGGTTGGTCGGGTCGAGCGCGCTCGCCCGGCGGTAGCGCGCGAGGGCCTCGTCGACCTGCTTGAGGGCGAGCGCGCTCTCGGCGACGAACGCCAGCACGTCGCTCAGCAGGCGCAGGTGCTTCGCCGTGCGCTCGAATCCCTCGGCGAGGCGCTCCTCGAGCGCGTCGGCGGCGGCCAGCGCGTCCCGGTGGCGTCCGGCGAGCACGCGGTTGCGGACCAACGCCGCGCGGATCTCGAGGTCGGCGGGGGCGTGACGCGCCGCGAGCGTGAGCCGGCGATACGCGTCGGGGTGACGACCGCTCTGCTCGAGCACCTGCGCCAGCGCGAGCAGGCCCGAGGCGAGCTGGCTCGGATCCCCGCCGAGGCCGAGGGTGTCGACCGCCTGCTCGAGCAGCGCCTCGGCCTCCTCGTGACGGCCGGCCTCCGCGAGCATCTCGCCGAGGCCCAGCTTGGCCCGCGCGTAGTCGGGATCCTCCGCGAGCGCGGCGTCGAAGCGGCTGCGGGCCGCCGCGACGTCGCCGGTGCTGCGGTACGTGATGCGCCCCATCTCGGCGAGGAGCTGGGCGCGGATCGTCGGGCCGCGCATCTCGGCGAGCTGCCGATCCATGAACTCCATCGCGCCGCCGATGTCGCCGTCGTCGACGCGCAGGCGGACGAGGCCCTCGAGCGCGCCCGCGAGTCGCCGCCCCGACTCGGGATCCTCGGTCGCGATCTTCGACTCGGCGAGCACGCGCGAGTACAGGCGCACGGCGCGGGCGCTGTCGTGCAGCCGCGTTCGCAGCAGATCGGCCGCTTCGAGCACGCCGTCGGGGTCGGGCAGGGCGGCCAGCGACTCGACCAGGAGCGCGTCGTCGTGGAGGCCGCGCGCGAGCTTGGCCTGGGCGCGCAGCAGCGTCCCGTCGCCTGGGTGTCGGGCGAGCGCGCTGGCGACGACCGCGATCGCCCCGCGGGGATCGTGGTCCTCCTGGTCGAGGACCTCGGCCAGCGCGATCGACATCTTCACGTCCCGCGGACCGCCCGCGTCGGCCAGCCGCGCGACGTGATCCCGGAGCAGCGCGATGCCGTCGTCGTGGCGATCCTGTCGGCGATACAGGCGGCTCAAGCCGAGGACGACGTCGTCGTTGTCGGGGGCGACGCGGACGAGCTCCTCGAGCGTGGCCGTCGCGGCGTTGGCGTCTCCGCTGCCCTCCTGCAGCGCGCGGGCCTTCGCGACCAGCAGCGCGATGCGGCCGGCGCCGTCGTCCGGGTCGAGCATCGCGAGTCGCCGTTCGATGATCGGCAGCGCCGGATCGAAGCGGCCGGTGGCGATGTAGAGATCCTGCAGCTTGGCCATCGCCCGCGGCTCGTCGCGGAGCTCCACGACCTCGGCCCAGGCCGTGATCGCGCGATCCGGCAGGCCCAGCCGCGTCTCGTAGATGTCGGCGATCTGCGCCAGCGCGTCCAGGCGATAGGCCTCGTCGGGCACGCTGTCCGCGGCGATCCGCAGCGCCTCGATCGCCTGCTGCCACTGCCGGGTCGACGCGAACAGGCGGACCAGGGCGTCGTGCAACGGGGCGTGGTCGGGCAACTCGCGGGCGAGCTGCTCGACGCGCTCGATGGCATCTCGGGGCCGCGCGAGCTTGGTCTCGAACACGGTCGCCAGCGCCATCGTCCGCTCGATCCGCTCGTCGCGGTCGAGGTCGGGCGCCTCCAACTCGAGGAGGTCGGACCAGACGTCGGCCCACTCGGCGTGGCGCTCGAGCGCGGCGTAGATGGCGATGAGCGCCCGCATCGACTCTGCGTGCTGTGGCGCGACCGCCAGCACGGCGCGGTACCTCGACTCGGCCGCGGCCCAGTCCTCGCGCGCCGCGTGGAGCTGCGCGATGCGGAGGTTGTTCGCGACCACGTGCTCGGGCAGCGCCGATTCCGAGAGCAGCAGCTCGTACGCTTGCAGCAGCCGATCCTGCACGCCGTGCCGCTCGGCGAGGGCCTCGAGGCGTTCGAGGGCCTCGGGGTGCCGCGGAATCCACAGCAGCGCGCGCTCGAGGGCACCGAAGGCGCGCTCGAGGTTGTGCGCGCCCTCCTCCCACAGCCGCGCCAGGGCGATCGCGACGCCGACCTTCTCGGGCTTCGACTCGGCGGTGACCTCCGTGTACGCGAGCGCGACCTCTTCCCAGGCGTTCGCGACGCGCGGCCGCGGCGGGAGGATCGGGCGGGTCAGCTTGGGGAGCGCGGGCAGGCCGTAGTCGGGGGCGCGTCGCGGCGGCGGCGGCGGGGCCGGGGTCGGAGCGGCCGTGGTGCGCGTGTGGCCCTCGACGAACGCATGCCCGGCGATGAGGCCGGCGACCGTCGGGTCGGCCGTGGGGAGCTCGGCCGCGTCGTCGAGCTCCTCGAGATCGTCGACCTCGATCTCGGCGAGGTCGAGGGCCTCGGGTTCGACGGAGATCGGCGGTGCCATCGCGACCGAGTCGAGGATCTGCGCCTGGGCGACCGAGACCTCCTCGGTGTGCCCGGCGGCGACGCGGATCGGGGCCGCGAGCTCGGCGGCCGGCTCGTACGGCGACGGCAGCGTGTCGAACAGCCGCGGGTCGAGGCCCGCGCCGACCCACGCCGCGTGGTCGGCGATCTCGGGGGCGACGATCACCGGGAGCAGCATCGGATCGCGCGGCACCGGCGGGGTCTGGTAGGCGCCGGCATGCTCCGCGAGCCGCCAGATCGCCGCGTGCTCGTCTCCGATCGGCCCGCTCGTCGGCGGCAGGGTGGGGCGGGCGCGCCAGGCGTGCAGGCGGGCCCGCAGCGCGTACTCCGGCCGTCCGAGCGAGCCCTCGTACAGCTGGGCGATGCGCTTCAGCAGCACGCCGCGATCGTGCGGCGGCGCGACCTCGAGGGCGCTCGCCGGCACGAGGAGGAACAGCTGCCACAGATCGCCCTCGTCGGCGAGGCGCTCGAGCTCCGCGGTCGCGCGCTCGTCGTCGGGCTCGAGCCGCAGCACGCGGATCCACTCGGCCATCGCACCCGCGCGATCGTCGAGGCGGGTCTCGCGGATCTCGGCGCGCTCCGAGAGCATCTCGATCGTGCGCTCCTTCTTGCTGCTGCGCGAGACTTGGCGCTGCAGGACCTGCAGGAGCATGAGCGCGCCGACCGGCGGCAGCCCGCCGTCGCGGCGCTCGTCGACGAGCTCGCTGAGGCGGCGCAGTTCGGGTAGCAGATCCTCGCCGCCGGCCTCGTCGAGGCCGCGGACGAGGATGCGCATCGCCGCCAGCGGATCGCTGCGTCGCTCGTCGAAGACCTCGGCGGCGGCGCGCAGGGCCGCGATGGTGTCGGCCCCGGACGCGGCAGTGCGCGCGCGTTCGAGGTGCAGCTCGCCGAGCTGCTGCCACAGACGGTGGCGCGTCGACAGATCGAGGATCTGCGTGAACGCGTCGGCCGCCAGCGCGGGGTCGTGGGCGAGCAGGTCGTTGTACGCCTGCCGCAGCCACTCGAACGCCTTCTCGGGATCGTGGAGCTCGTCCTCGTACACGCGCGCGATCGCCTTGCACGCGTCGTAGCGGCCGAGATCCGTCGCGGCGCGGCTCAGTCGGCCGCCGTAGAGCTCGACCACCGCCTGCCAGAGGCCGTGGCGCTCTGCCGTGCGCTCGAGCTGGTCGGCGAGGTCCTCGTCCTGGGGCGCGGCGCGGTGCGCCCGCTGCAGGAGGTGATCGAGGGCGACCGCCGCCGCCTCGCGGAGCCGGACCACGAGGGCGTCCGCCGATTGCCTGCGCTCGAGCAGCGCGATCTCGTGGTCGAACACCGCGAGCAGCTCGGCGCGGAAGCGGAACTCGTCGGCGAGGGCGCGCACGCGCTTGCCCGCGGTGACCTCGTCGAGGTCCGACTCCAGCGCGGTGACGTAGCCCCGGCGCGCCCAGTCGAACGCCAGCGCGGGGTCGCCCCAGTCGCGCTCGGCGATCGTGCTGGCCTCGAGCGCGAGCTCGACCCGCCGCGGGGCGTCCTCGGGCTCGGAGAGGTAGCCGAAGCGATCGTCGTAGACCGTCAGCAGCTCTCTCCACAGGCCGCGCGCCCGCGCGATCCTCGAGATCTCGGCGACGATGCCCGCGTGATCGTGGTCGAGGGCGAGGCCGCGGCGCAGCAGCTCGATCGCCCGCGGGGCGTCGGCCAGGTCGTGCTCGGCGATCGTCGCCATCTCGCGCAGCGTCTCGGTCCGCACCGCGGTCTCGTTCGCGAGGCCGAGGCGCCGCTGCAGGGTCGCGAGCGCGGCCTCGTTGTCGCCCACCTCGTGCTGGAGGCGGGCCATCGTCGCGAGGCCCTCGAGGTCGGTCGAGAACTCGGTGAGGAAGCGGCCGTAGGCCGCGACCGCGGCCTGCTTGTCGCCGAGGTGGTGCAGCCACGTCTGGCTGATGGTGCCGTACAGCCGTCGACGCTCGTCCGCCGACTCGGCGGCGAGGAGCATCAGCTCGGCCTGACGCACCAGCTTGCGGTGGCTGCCGGCGCGCTCGTACAGCTCGAGCAGGCTCGACGCGACCTCGCGGCGGCCCAGCGCGAGGTCCTCGCCGAGCGACTCGAGCAGGTCCGCGGCCTGCTGCGCATCGTCGAGCTGCTCGCTCAGGATCTCGGCGCGCTCCCAGGCGATGCGGAAGGCGTCGTCCTCGGTCTCGGCGAGCTCCTGCAGCTTGCCGAGGACCGCGACGAGCGGCTGCCATGCATCCTCGCGGCGATAGATGCGGACCAGGGCTTCGAGCGCGCCGCGGTGATCGGGGCGGCTGCGGAGCACCCGCTCGAAGGACGAGCGCGCGAGCATCGGATCGTCGAGCGCGCTCTCGGCGAGCTGACCGAGGCGCAGCAGGTAGTCGATCTGCCGGACGAGCGGTGTCTTCGCGGAGCCGGCCGCCTTGGTCAGCAGCGTGCCGAGCTCCTCGTTGCGACCGGCGCGCTCGTAGGCGGCGACGAGCTTGTCGATGATCTCGAGGTTGCCGGGGCGCAGCTCGAGCAGGTCGGTCCACAGCGACGCGGCCCGATCCTCGTCGCGCAGATCGAGCTCGCAGATGCGGGCCATGCGGCGCACGATCTTGACTTTGGCGTCGGGCGAGCCCGCCGCGTCGCGCTCGCGGGCCAGCGCGTCGAGCAGCTCGGCGTAGCGGCCCTGCTCCTCGAGCAGCTGCTGCAGGCGGTACAGCGCCTCGCGATCGTCGCGGGCGATCTCGAGGACCTGACGACACGCCCAGTCGGCGCTCGGCAGATCGCCGAGCTCGTGGTGCCAGATCTCGGCCATGCGCCGGAGGATCGCGACGCGCTCGGTGCCGCTTCGCGAGCGGTCGTGCTGCTCGCGCAGCATCTCGATCACCCGCGCGTAGTCGCCGGCGCGGTCGTAGAGCGCGGTGAGGGCCCGTGACGCCTGGATGTCGCTGGGCGACAGCTGCAGGATCTCGCCGTAGAGCTCGATGGCGCGCTCGGGGTTCACCTGACGATCGCGGTAGACCTGCGTGAGTCGCTTGAGGATGTCGAGGCGCTTCGCCGGATCCACCGCGCGCTCGAGCTCGGCCTCCTGGACCCGCACCATGTTGTCCCACATGCGCGCGCGCTTCTCGATGCGCCCGATGTGCTTGGCCGGCCGCGGATCGTCGGGATAGGCCAGCTGCAGGCGACCCCACGCATCGAGGGCGCCGTCGATGTCGCCGAGCCGTCGCTCGCAGATGTCCGCGAGCTCGACGAACTCCTCGGCGAAGGCGCGGTTGTCATAGGGGCTCTCGCCCTCGGGCTGCGCCCCGGCCTGCTCGATCTGGTAGAGGATGAGGTCGCGCAGGTGCGACCAGTTGTGCTTGCGCCGCCAGTGCTCCTTGTAGCCCTCGAACGCGACCGCGTTGAAGGGCTCGCGCTCGAGCACCTTGTAGAAGTAGACGGCAGCGCGCTCCTCGTCGCCGAGCTCGTCGCGAGCCGCCGCAGCCGCCCTCAACAGCGCGTCGGACGAGACCTCGTCGGGCATCCGCTCGATCTGTGCGTCGAGCAGGGCGACGAGCGCCCACCAGTCGCCGCTCTCGGCGTAGATCTGCTCGAGCCGGCGCCACGACTCGTCGTCGGGTCGCTGGTAGCGGCTCGACTCCTCGAAGAGCTGGCGCGCCTCCTCGCGGCGATACAGCCGACGATCGAGGAGGTCCGCGCGGCGCAGCTGCAGCGGCACCGCGTCGGGCCCGCTGAAGTGGAAGAGCCACTCGCGGTAGAGCTCGTCGAGGGCGAGCCAGTCCTCGGCGTCGATGAGCGTGTTCTCGAGGGCCGTGGACGCCTGCTGGTGATCGGGCGTCAGCGACAGCGAGCGACGCAGCAGTCGCAGCGCGCGGGGCTTGTCGCCGCGGCGCCGCGCCAGCTCGGCGGCCTTGTAGAAGATGTCCGCCGCCTTGGCCACGCCATCGTCGGTGGCCTTGCCCGAGGCGAGGTAGAGCACGCCGAACGCCCGCAGCGCGTCGATGTCGTCCGGGACGAGCTTGAGCGCGGCCTGGAGGTGTCGCGCTGCCGCGGGGACGTTGTCGAACTGCTCGGCCTCGATGCTGGCGAGCCGGCGGTGCAGCTCGGCGAGGCGATGGCGATCACTGGCCTCGTCGAGGCGATCGAGCTCGCGGCCGAGCCGCGTCGCGGCGTGACTCCAGGCGCCGCCGACGAGGTAGAGCCGGATCAGCCGCTCGTTGGCCTTCGCGTGCGAGGGGTCGAGCGCGAGGACCTTCTCGTAGTGCGTGACCGCCTCGCCGATCGCGAGGAAGTGCTGCTCGAGCAGCTCCGCGAGCTCGTAGTGCAGCGCCGCCGCGTCGGGCCCCTCCTGCGTGGTGAGGCGCCAGCGCAGCAGGTCGACCAGCTCGGTGTGGGCGCCGAGCAGCTCGTAGAGCTTGCGCAGACGGTCCTGCGCGCGGACGTTGTCGGGCCGCAGCTGCAGCGCGCGGGCGAGGGCGTGCGCCGCTTCCTCGCGATCCTTCACGCGCTCGAGCCAGAGCTCGTACGCCTGGACGCACAGCTCGGCCGCCTTGCCGCGCTGCTCGAGCGATTCGCCGTCGAGCGCGGAGGCGTGGAGCAGCAGCAGCGTCGCGAGGGAGCGCCAGTCCTCGGCGTCGCGGTACTGGCGCCGCAGGCGGTTGAACGCCCGATCGTCGGCCGGCGACGCGCGGAACTCGGTGAGCTCCGCGGGCTCGCGGCTGTGCCGACCGGGCAGGGGACACGGAAGGCTGGCCGGGACGTGGGGCGCGATGGCCTCGTGTTCGAGGGTCTGCACAGGGGCGCGAGCCGCCTTGGGTCTTGGGGCGACCGTCGCACCGTAACACAGCTGCGTTGCGGGGCGGGGGGTCAACGCGGCGCGCGAGCGTCGGTGTTGTCCGCATCCGCGTGGGGTCCGGTGGGCGCGGCGGAAGTTCGCTGCGGATTCGTGTAGCGTTGCGCCCACGCGCCGACCTGCTCCGCAGCGGCCGCGATCTCTACTGTGACGGCCCCAACGCAGCGTACTCGCCGACCGGTGACCCCGGACGATCCCGAAGCCCCCGACACCGCCGGCGCGCACCCGGGTGTACGGACGCGCAGGTCCCCGGGACGGCGCGGCGGGGGAAGCCCCCGGACGAACGCCAAGTCGAGCGCCGTGCCGGTGGTGCCCGGTGGCAGCCCGCCGACGGTGGTCCGCCTGCGCTCGGGCGCGCGGGTCGTCGTGCAGCGCACCGCGCCTGGCGGCGCGGGTGGCCAGACGGTCGCGATCCACCTGTGGGTCTTCGCCGGGACCGCCGACGAGGGTCCCGACGAGCACGGCTGCGCGCACCTGCTCGAACACATGATCTTCAAGCCCGTGACGATCGACGCCGTGCGGCACGACATCGCCGTCGGGATCGAGGCGCTCGGTGGAGACGTCAACGCGTTCACCAGCCACGACGAGACCGTCTTCCACGCGACGGTGCCGGCCCGGCACTTCGACGCCGCGCTGCGGGCCCTCGTGCGCCCGGTCGCCCACGCGCGGCCCACCGCGGCCGACCTCGCCCACGAAGCCGACGTCGTCATCGAGGAGATCAAGCAGTACGACGACGATCCCGCGTCGCGGGTGATCCAGGACATGGTCGAGGGCCTGTTCGGCGACCATGGCTACGCGCGTCCGGTGCTCGGTCTCGAGGCCGAGGTCGCGGGCCACAGCCCGGCCGTGCTCCGGCGGTTCCTCGCCCGCAACTACGGCGGCGAGCGGCTCGCGCTCGTGGTGGTCGGACCGATGCGACCGGACAAGGTCCTCGCCAGCGCGCGCGCGGTGCTGGGCGAGTTCACCGCCAAGCCGCGCCGACGGGCCCACGCCCTGCCGACGCCGCCGACCCGGCCCCGCGTGATCGTGCGCCGCGACGACGTCCACGAGGCCCACGTGTCGCTGGGCTGGCAGGCGCCACAGTGGCCGGGGCAGAAGGCGTGCGCGCTCGAGCTCGCGGCCACCGCCCTCGGGTACGGCGAGTCGAGCTGGCTGGGGCGCGAGCTGAGGCGGCGACAGGGGCTGGTCAGCGACGCGCACGCGAGCCTCTCTGCCGCGCGCCAGGGCAGCACGTTCACGATCGGCGCCCACGCGCCGCTGCAGCGCGTGGAGAAGGCGGTCGCCGCCGTGCTCGCGGAGCTGCAGCGCATGGGCAAGGTGGCGCTGGACGCCGAGGCCCACGCGCGCGCGCGCGCCGTGCTCGAGAGCGAGGTGGTGTACCGCCGCGAGACCGTCAACGGCCTCGCGCAGACGATCGGGACCTACCTCAGCCTCGGCGACGATCTCGGGCTCGACCGGACCTTCCTGCGCAACGTCGCCGAGGCCACGCCCGAGGACGTCCGTGACGCAGTGCGCGAGAGCTTGGAGCCGCGGCGGGCCTCGCTCGCGGTGGTCGTCCCCAACACGTGTACGCCGGCGCAGGCACGCGCGATGCAGCGGCGCCTCGAGGCGGCCCTGCGCGGACGCTCGCGCACCACGGGGCGCCGCGCGCCGCGGACCGACGCCCACGGGGTCATCGTGGCCCAGCTCGCCTGCGGGCTGCGGGTCCGCATCATCCGCGATCCGAGCCTCGCGATGGCGGCGGGCTGGTTGGTGTGGCCGGGCGGACAGCGGGCCGAGCCCGCGCGCATCGCCGGTGCCACGCCGCTGGCCGCATCCCTGCTCACGCGCGGGACCACCGAGCGCGACGGCGACACGCTCGCCCGCGAGATCGAGGGCCGCGCCGCGGTGCTCGACGGCATCTCTGGTCGCAACAGCGTGGCGATGCACTTCGAGTGCCTCGCCCGCGATCGGGAGCTGGTCCTGCGGCGCCTCCTCGAGTGCGCCCAGGCCCCGTCGTTCGCGTCGCAGGAGCTCGATCAGGAGCGGCGGCTCGCCCTCGACGATCTCGCCGCGGAGCGCGACGATCTGAGCGGACTGGCGTTCGCGGCCGCGAACGCGCGGCTGTACGGCGCGCATCCCTTCGGTCGCCGCCGCCGCGGCACGCGGCAGACGCTGATGGCGCTCGACGATCGCGCCCTGCACCGCCTATGGGCGGCGCAGTACCCGATCGGCCGGGCGTGCCTCGGGCTGTGCGGCGACGTCGATCCGGAGGCGACGCTCGAGCTGCTCGAGTCCCTCGTCGCCGACGCCGCGCCGATCGACGATCGCAACCCGTGGCCCGGCCGCGCGCCACGGATGCTGGCCCAGCGCACCGCACGGATCCGCCGCAAGCGCGAGCAGGCCCACCTGGTGCTGGCGTGGCCGGGCCTCACGCTCACCGATCCCCGCGTGCCCGCGATGGAGGTCCTGACCACCATCCTGAGCGCCCAGTCGGGCCGGCTGTTCGCGGTGATGCGCGAGGAGGAGGGGCTCGTCTATCACGTGTCTGCCTCGTCGGTGGAGGGCATCGACGGCGGGCACGTCGCGTTCTATGCCGCGACCTCGCAGGCGAAGCTGCCGCGCGCGCGCATGGTGCTCGAGCGGGAGCGCGAGCGGCTGTGCGAGGATCCCGTCGGGCGAGAGGAGCTCGAGCGCGCGCAGGCGGCGTTGGTCGGCCAGGCCGACGCGGCGCTGCAACGTCGCGGCCGCATCGCCTCGCTGCTCGCGTTCCACGAGGTCTACGGGCTCGGCCACGCGGCCCACTTCGCGTACGCGCGGCGCATCGAGGCCGTCCGCGCGACCGACGTGTTGCACCTCGCCCAGGCGCTGCTGCGGCCCGATCGCCAGGTGACGTCGATCGTCTCCGGCTAGCCGAGCCCGAGGACGTAGAGGTCGTACAGCGCGTGTGTCCACGCCGCGACCGCGAAGCCGCGGACGCGGTAGACCAGCGCGAAGAAGCACCCGGCCAGCGTGCGGTACGTGAAGGCCGCGAACGAGAAGGGCTCGCCGGCCGGCCCGATGTGGTGGGCGAGGGAGAACACCAGCGACGAGAGGACCACCGCGGCCGCCCGCCGCTCGCCGGTCAGTCCGGTCAGCGCCCAGGCGAGTCCGCCCATGATGAGCACGCGGAACACCAGCTCCTCGTGGAAGCCCGCGCCCGCCGAGATCACGATTGCATCGCCGACGCCGGCGCCGACCGACAGGCCGGGCAGGGCGCCGACGAACCGCTGCATCACGAACACGATGATCGAGCCCATCGTCAGGGCGTACAGGCTCGACTCGAGCAGCATCGGGCCGAAAACCCGCGGATCGAACCGGCCGCGCTTGGACAGGATCACGAGCACGGCGGCGTAGGCGAGCAGGGCGATCGCCATCACGCCGAGGTAGTTCGACAGGTCGCGCTCCGCGACCGCGAC
>LNFB01000281.1 GCA_001464385.1 Deltaproteobacteria bacterium Ga0077550
ACGACCACCGCATCGTCGACGAGCACCACGACCTCCACGGATGATCCCTCGAGCACCGCCACGACCCAGGGTGTGCCCGAGATCTGTCCGCCGCCGCCGGCCGAGCTCACCCGCTGGCTGGTCGGTGACGAGGCCGACGCCGACGCCACGCCCGAGGGTCCCGCGTTGATCCTGATGGGGGGCGGGCCCGACGTCGACGAGGCGTTCACGTGGTGGCAGTCGTGGATCGACGGCGGTGACGTCGTCGTGCTGCGGGCGAGCGGCGCCGACGGCTACAACGACTATCTGTTCTCCGACATCGGCGGTGTCGACTCGGTCGAGACGCTGTTGGTCGACACCGCGGCGCTCGCCGACGATCCCTACGTCGTGTGCCGCGTGGCCCAGGCCGAGGCCGTGTTCATGGCCGGCGGCGACCAGGCGCAATACATGACCTTGTGGAAGGACCGCGGTCTCGCCGAGGCGGTGATGACCGCGTGGGATCGCGGCGCCGTCGTCGGGGGCACGAGCGCCGGCTTGGCGGTGCTCGGCGAGTTCGTGTTCGCCGCGTACAACGACACGGTCTACTCCGACGAGGCCCTCGACGATCCGTACAACCGCTACATGACGATGGACCTCGGGATGTTCGGCTTTGCGCCGCTGGTCGGGGTCATCACCGACAGCCACTTCTACGAGCGCGATCGCATGGGCCGGCTGGTCGGGTTCCTCGCGCGCATCGTGCAGGATGGCTGGGCCGACGACGTCCTCGGGCTCGGCGTCGACGAGGGCACGGCGCTGTTGGTCGGCCCCGACGGCACCGGCACCGTGGTGGGCGACGGATCGGTCTACGCGGTGCGCTCGAACGGGATGCCGCAGGTGTGCGAGGCGGGCGAGCCGCTGGCCTACGCGGATCTCGAGCGGGTGCGGTTGGTCGCGGGGGATACGATCGCGCTGCCGGGGGGAGAGACGGCGGTGGCCGCGGAGTTGGTGTCGGCGGCGGACGGTGGGTTGGAGCCGGCGGATCCGTATTGAGTCGGGGATCGCTTCACCCCTCCAACACCGCCGGAAACCCCCACCGCTCGAACTCCCGCGGCAACACGAACACATCCATCGCAGACACCCGCCCATCCTCGTCCAACGTCATCACCGTCATACAAACCGACACCCACCGCGCGTCCTCCATCTGCACATACGCCAGCCCCGCCGGCTGCCCGTTGATCTCCGCCACCTGGATCCGATACCGCCCCGCCCGCGGCGCGCCCTGCCACGTCCCCGGGCTCGTCATCGTCTCCGCGATCGCCTCGCGGCCGTCGAGCCAGTACATCCACGGCGGCATGTTCATCACGGCGTCCCGCGTCAGCAGCGAGACCAGGCCGTCCATGTTGCCCGATTCCCACGCGTCGACGAAGCGCGCGGTGGCTTCGGCCCGCTGCGCGTCCCGGCGCGCGCGGGCGGTCGCGTCCCGATCCACGCGGACGGGCGTCTTCTCGAGGGTGGCCCGCGCTCGCTGCAATGCGCTGTTGATCGCGGCCGTCGTCGTCTCGAGCATCGCGGCGATCTCGTCGACGCCGAAGTCGAGCACATCGTGCAGGACGAGCGCCGCGCGCTGCCGTGCGGGGAGGACCTGCATCGCGCGGACGAGGGCGAGTCGCACGCTGTCGTGCAGCCGCATCGCCGCCTCCGGATCCGCGGCGACGGGGAGCAGCACGTCCGGGTACGGCTCCAACCAAGCGATGTCGCTGCGCGCCTCGGTGGCCGGCGGCCCCGGCGGCACCGCGGCCCCGACATCCTGCGGGAACACGCGACGCTTCTCGCGGCGCAGCACGTCGAGGCACGTGTTGGTCGCGATGCGATACACCCACGCGCGGAAGCTCGCCCGGGGCTCGTACGTCGCGAGGTGCCGCCAGGCCTTCACGAGCGTCTCCTGCACCGCGTCCTCGGCGTCCCCGAAGGCGCCGAGCAGCCGGTACGCATAGGCGCCGAGCTCGCGCTCGAGCGGCTCGACGAGCGCGCGAAACGCCGCCTCGTCGCCGCCCTGCGCCGCCTCGACGAGGACGCGGTCACTTTCTTCGCGGGGGACCGATGAGTGGGCCACGTCGTCGACGTTCTACCGGGAGAAGGGCGAGGAAACCAACATGGGCAAGGTGTTCGTCAGCATGGGGATCTCCCTCGACGGCTACGTCGCGGGTCCGAACCGCAGTCTCCAGAACATGGGCGGCGATGGATGGGGGTCGCTCCACGCGTGGGTCTTCCGGCAGCGGGTGTTCCGCGAGCGGCTCCTGCTCGGCGAGGGCGGGGAGACGGGGCCGGACAATCGATTCCTCGCGGCCGTCTTCGATCGCACCGGCGCCAACATCATGGGCAAGCGCATGTTCGAGGAGGGCGAGCGCGCGTGGCCGGAGACGCCCCCGTTCCGCGGGCAGGTCTTCGTGCTCACGCACGAGGTCCGCGCGCCGTGGGAGCGAAAGGGCGGCACCACGTTTCATTTCGTGAACGATGGGCTCGAGGCCGCGCTGCAGCGGGCGCGCGAGGCGGCGGGCGACGAGGACGTTCGCATCAGCGGCGGCGGAGCGACCGTTCTGCAGTACTTGAACGCGGGGCTGGTCGACGAGCTGCTGCTGTCGCTGGCGCCGACGTTCCTCGGGGGTGGCGTCCGGCTCTTCGAGGGAATCGACCGGGACGCCGTGGAGGTCTCGATCACGGAGGTGGTGGGCTCGCCCGAGGTCACGCACCTGCGCTACGCGGTGCGCCGGAAACGCTGACCTCTACCACCGCGCGTGGAACACCGAGATCGATCCCCGGTCCGCGCTCCCGCCGACGATGTCGCCCCGCCCGTCCCCATCGACGTCCGCAACGCCCACCACATCGAATTCGTGGTCCACCGCGAGGGTGTACGGCACCGGGTCGCCCTCGTCCCAGCCGGTGACGAGGTCGAGCCGAGGATCGGCGTCGTTCGGGTGCCGCGCGAGCACGACATCCGCGATTCCATCGCCGTCCACGTCGCCCACCGCCATCGCATTCGCGCTCGCCGCGGTCCACCCGTCCACATCCGCGATCATCGCGGGGCCCGTCGACGCGAATCGATGCACCCGTCCGAAGTACTCGAGCACGAGGAGATCCTCCCTCCCATCGCCGTCCACGTCCGCGATCGCCTGCTGGTGCCCCTCGCCCGAGAACCACGTCGCGGCGTAGCTCGGCCCGCCCGGCGGCCACACGCGCACGTCCGCGAGGTGGCCGCCATCGCCGTACGCGTCCACGACCACCACCACGTCCTGCGCTCCGTCGCCGTCGACGTCGCCGACGTCCAGGCCGTTCGAGCTGTAGCTCCGGTTCGGATCGCTGCCATACGGGACCGCGGTCACCACCGGCCCGGCGCCGCCGAGCTCGATCGTCGCCAGCGCACCGAGCTCGCGATCCTCGCCCGCGAGCCGGATCGCGCCGTCCCCCGCGGGCTCGAGCGCCCGCAGCGTCGCGAAGCCGTGGCCGACCTCCCACAGCGCCACGCGCACCGACAACCCCGAGGCGCCGTCGTACACCGCGAGCGCGGTGCCCTCGCTCGCGACCAGATCGTCGCGGCCATCGCCGCCGACGTCGACCAGCACCGCCCCGAGCCCGCCGTCCGCTTGCGGCCCGCCGACCGACAGCCCCTCGCTCGACGTGCCGACCAGCACCCGCGTCGGCGCGCCCGCGAGGCGACCGCGGACCACGACGTCCGCGATGCCGTCGCCGGCGACCTCGCCCCAGCGCAGATCCGAGGGCGCGAGCCCGACGACCAGCTCGACCTCGTGGCCGAAGCACGCGCCGAGATCCGTGCACGTCGTGGGCTCGCCCGTGGTGCCGCCGCTGCTCGACGTGGCGTCGGTGGTGCCCACGCCGATCGGCTCGAGCGGCACCGCCGCCCACGGGCCGCACGCGACCAGGAGCAGCGCCGTCGCCCAAGTCCGCGCAGCCGCAGGAACGCCGCGTCGTGGGAGCACAGGTCGCGTGCCCCAAACGATACGCCGACCGCACCGCCGCACCGCCGCAACTCCTGCGGGCACGACCTCAGATCGAGCTGCGGCGCTGCGGGTCGATGGGCCCGTAGATCCCGTCGTCCTGCGCCTCGAGGTGCTCGAGCAGGCCGTCGAGCCCGACGCGGAGCTTGTGCTCCATCTCCGCGGTCGTCACCGGCAACACCTGGAAGATGTGCAGCGGCGGCTCGCCCGCGAGCTCGAAGAACTCCGCGCCGAGCTGGAACGGTGGGATCACGACGGCGCCGGTGAGCGACGTGCCCGGCGCGTAGGGCCGCGCGGGATCGCCGTTGGGGATCGAGTGGCCCCAGCCCAACCACGTGCCGAAGTCGTGGGGCAGCCGCGCGAGCGTCTTCAGCAGACGAATCGGCCAGTAGTTGCGCTCGTCGGCGAACGCGGCCTGATCCAGCTTCCACGTCGGCGGCAGCAGCATCGCCAGCTCGATGTGCGCCCACGCGGCGGCCTCCTCCATCTCGGCCGGCATGTGCATCGGCCTCGCGCTCGCGCCCGACGTGACCAGCACGATGAACGGCCGCGTCGGCGACGGCGGCACCATGTGCACGTCGATGTGCAGGCGATCCGAGACGAGCTCGTGGAACACGTTGCCGCTGCCCCCGAGCACCCGCGCGAGGTGATCGGCGATCCGCTCGTCGTCGGCGTGCGCGACCTCGTCCGCCGCGGGCTCGACCTTCGCGTGGCGCAGGATCGGGGAGCCGCCGGGGGAGACCTCGTCGTCGTCTACCATCGCACGCAAGGGTAGCGCGACCCGGCGCGGCCGCGCGACCGGTTCACTCGAGCGGGGCCGTGCTCATCGGTGTGTCCGACGACGTCGCAGGTCCCGTCGGGCCGCCCTCGACGAGGCCGGCTACGTGCACCTGCGCAAGGCGGCGAGCGACGGACGCGTGCGCACGTGGGTCGCCTTCACGGCCAAGGGTCGCCGCGCCTTCGAGGCCCACGTCATCGAGCTGCAGCGCCTCGCCGGTGTCGTGGCGTCGCCGGCCGAACGCAGCGCGCGCGACGGACCGGCGCGCATGCTCGTCCCGCGCCGCTCACCTGCCTGAGCGCCCTCGACGATCGAGCCGCCCCGCTGTTCTTCCGCCTCGCGCTGCCGCTGCTCGTCACGACCGTCACCGGCTCTGCGACCGCAGGCCTCGTCGTCGGCTGCGTGACCTTCGGCCTCGCCCACGTCGACCAGGGCTACGAGGGCGTGCTCGGGACCACGGCCATGGGCGCGATGTTCACGTGGCTGTACCTCGACAGCCGGGCCCGATGATGGGGTAGCCGCGGATCACTGCGGCGGCGACCAGCGCTGGACCAGCAGGTCCGCCGTCCCGTCGACCGTGACGTGACCGCCGACGATCACGTCGTCGCCGTCCGACACGATCGCGCGACCGACGTCGGAGCCGCTGGCGGGCCCGTCGAAGATGACGCGGCCCTGCTCCTCGAGGGCGTCGTCGAGCCACACGACGAAGAGATCGCGATCCGTCGGCATCGACAGCGTGAAGCCGGTGACCGCGACGCCGCCGGGCACCGGTGCGATCGCCAGGGCGCGGTCGTCGACGCCGAGGTCGAGGGTCCAGGTGATCGGCGGTCCGCCGAGGATCGGGAACGCCTGGACCAGCGCCGAGCGATCGTCGGCGTCGGAGGTCCAGCCGGCGACGACGAGCGAGTCCGCCGTCGCGACGACGGCGACCGCCTCGCTCGCGTCGGAGTCGAGGCCGAAGGGGATCGGATCCATCGCGAGCGAGGCGAGCGGGCCGGCGAAGCCGCGGTTCACCCCGCCCTGCACGGAGGTGCCCGCCGCGAAGACCTCGCCGCCGGCCGCCCACAGCGCGTGGACGCGGCTCTCGTCGCCGAACGCGTTCGAATCGTCGAGCCACTCGATGGCCAGGGTGTTCTGGCCGGTGACGTCGAGCTCGGCGATCCAGCCCCGCGGTGCGCCGCCGTGCATGCGCCAGCCGCCGACGGTGAAGCCGTCGTCGGCGCGGACGATGAGCGCGCGGAGGTCCTCCGAGCCGGGCGCCTCGGGTCCGGCGAACGTCAGGCCGCCGCCGACGTTGCCGGTCTCGCACGAGACGACGTTCGCCGACGCGACGGGCTGGGCGTCCTGCGATTCCACCAGGCCCGCGATCGCGCAGACGTCGGGGTTGCGCGCGATGTCCCACAGCCGGTTGTTGCCCGGCAGATCCGCGACGTGGAACCACGCCGGCGGCGCGACGGCCCCGTCGGCGACGCGCAGCCACACCGCGTCGTCGCCGCTCAGGTCGGACGCGACGACGCCGCCGACGAGCACCGCGGGCCCGTCGGGCGCGAGCGCGGTGACCTCGTCGTCGCCGCCCTCGTGATCGAAGCTGTACTGCCACACGAGGGTCGCGGTGACCTGGCACGCGTCGCAGCCGTCGTACGGATCGAGGTTCATGTCGTCGCACGCCTCGTCGACCGCGAGCTCGCCGTCGCCGCAGACCGCCCCGGGCGCGCCGGTGCTGTCGGAGCTGCTGTCCGCCGGCGCGGTGCTGGAGTCGGCGGGTGCGCCCGTCTCGCTCGAGCCCGGCGTCGAGGTCGTCGTGTCGGCGGCCGGGCCCGTCGTCGTCGTGGGATCGATCGAGCTCGAGCCCTCGGTCGTCGCGCCACCCGTGGTCTCGCACGAGGGATCGTCGCAGATCACCTGCGGTCCCTCGCTGAAGCACGCCCCACCCAGGATCATCAGTGCAGCAATCCCGCTGCCTTCATATCGTCGCATCGCGCGAGAGTAGGGGCTTTGCGGCCCGCCGTCCCATTGGAAATTCCGCGCTCTGCCGGCGTCCGTGGACAGCGCAGCCGCCGTCGTTGGGCCTCTCGGGGGCCTGCTCGGGCTCGGGGCGTCGCCCCGGGTCGGCGCTGGTAAGCTGCTCGCGACCGCGCATGCCCGAGGACGTCGAGTTGCTGCAGGCCTGGCGGGCCGGTGATCGCCGCGCGGGCGGTGCGTTGTTCGAGCGGCACTTCTCGCGCGTGCGCCGGTACTTCCGCAGCAAGGTGCCGCCGGCCGAGATCGAGGACCTCGTGCAGCGGACGTTCGCGGCGACGCTCGAGCACGCCGAACAGTTCCGCGGCGAGGCGCAGTTCGTCGGCTACCTGCTGGCCATCGCGCGCAGTCAGCTGCACCGGTGGCTGCGCAAGCGTGACCCCGTCCGCGATGGGCTCGACGCGGCGACCAGCTCGCTGTTCGACCTCGGCGTCTCCGTGGGCGCGATGGCGATCCGACAGCAGCGGCAGCAGGTCATCCTCGAGGCGATGCGTCGGCTTCCGCTCGACACGCAGACGCTGCTCGAGCTGCACTACTGGGAGGGGCTCGACGCCCCGGAGATCGCGGTGGCACTCGACGTCCGCCCGGGGACGGTGCGCGCCCGGCTGATGCGCGCGCGCCAGCAGCTCCGCGCGCTCATGGTCGGCCACGATCCGTGCGGGGACGACGAGGCCCGGCTGCTGCGCGATCTCTTGGACTGAGCGCCGATGACCAGCAGCCTGGAGATCCGCGCGCTGGGGCAGGACGGCGACGATCGCTTCGAGTCGACGCGCATGCGCGGGGCGATCGCGGCGCGAATGTTCGATCGCGCGTCGGTGACCCGCCTCGGACGCTTCGTCGTCGGCGAGCTGCGGGGCAAAGGTGGCATGGGGACCGTGTATGCCGCCTGGGATCCGAGGCTGCGCCGACAGGTCGCGATCAAGGTCCTGCACGGTGAGCGCTCGCCCGCGGCGTCGCTGCGCCTGCGACTCGAGGCGCAGGCCCTCGCCGCGCTCTCGCACCCGAACATCGTCGAGGTCTACGAGATCGGCGACGACGACGGGGCGCTGTTCGTGGTGATGGAGCTCGTGCAGGGGGAGTCGCTCGCGCAGTGGATCGCGCGTCGGACCGACTTCGGTCGCGCGCGCGCCCGCGTGTGCCTCGACCTCCTGCTGCAGGCGGGACGGGGCCTCGCGGCCTGCCACGGGGCCGGCCTCCTGCACCGCGACGTGAAGCCCGGCAACGTGCTCGTCGGCACCGATGGTCGGGCGCGCGTCGCCGACTTCGGCCTGGTGCGTGCGGTCGAGACGGACCCGTCGGCGTCCGACGTCGACGCCAGCGCCGTGCGTGCGCGCGATCGCGTCGGCACGCCCGCGTACATGTCCCCCGAACAGCACGACGGCCGCGACGCCGATGCGCGCAGCGATCAGTTCAGCTTCTGCGTCATGGCGTGGGAGGCGTTGTTCGGGGTGTTGCCCGTCGGTCGAAGCGCGGTCATGGGCCGACCGCCGCACGCCGGCGGCGTGCCGCGGTCGGTGGTCGCCGTGCTCCGGCGCGGCCTCGAGGAGGATCCGCAGCGCCGCCACGACGACATGACGACGCTGTTGAACCGGCTCGAGGCGGCGGCACGATCGCGGCGCCGTGGGCCAATCCTCCTCGCGGGCGTCGGGCTCGGGCTCGCGTGGGCGCGCTGCGAGCCCACGGTCGCGCCCGCGCCCGGGCCCTGCGACGAGGCGACGCCGATGGGGACGTGGTGGCGCGACGAGGGCTCGCCGACGCTCGCGCGCGCGGCCGACGATGCCGACGCGGCCGCGGCCACCGTCGAGGCGATCGACGGGGCGATGGCGGTGTACGCCCTGCGCCACGACGACGCCTGGCGCCGCGCGTGCGACGACGCGGAGGCGCCCGCCCAGCCGGCTCGACTCGCGTGCCTGCGCGAGTGCCAGGACGAGGCCGCGGTGGTGCTCGGCGAGTTCCGCGACGACGCCCGCACGTTCGCGGTGCAGGGCAGCGCCGCGGTGGCGGCGATGTTCGACCCCGAGCTGTGCGCGCAGGCGGCCGACGCCGCGGGGAGTGTCGGCCGCGACGCGTTCCACCGGGAGATCATGGCCGAGCTCGCGGCCGCCCGGGCTGCGCTGCGGGCCAATCGCTTCGCCGAGGCGGTCGCGCTCGACGTCGCCGCGAGCGCGCGGAGCCTCGCGGCGAACCGACCGCAGCTCGACGCGCGCGCGCGTCTACAGCTCGGCGAGACGATGCTGGCCCTTGGTCATCCCGCGATCGCAGGCCGTGTCGCGAGCGAGGCCCACGCGCTCGCCGAGGCCGCGCACGACGATCACCTCGCGGCCGAGGCCGCGGTGCTCGCGATGGACATCGGCGACGACACCTCGCGCCGGACCTGGGCGCGCCACGCCGCGGCGGCGCTGCAGCGCGGCGGCGCCGATCCGATCCTCGAGGCCGCGTACCTCACCCGGCTCGGTGACGCCGAGCTCGATCGCGGTGACGCGGGGGCCGCCGAGCTCGCCCACGCCCGCGCGCTCGAGCTGCGCCGCGCCACCGGCATCGACGAGCTCGCGACGCTCGAGAACCGCAGCGGGCTCGCTGCGGTCGCGGAGCTCCGCGGTCGCCGGGCCGAGGCGCTCGCGCGGTCGCAGGAGGTCGTCGAGCTCGCCGAGCGATGGCTGGGCGCCGAGCACCCGACGGCGCTGCGCGTTGGTGCACGTCGATCCGATCGCCGCGCGGGCCGAGCTCGAGGCGCTGCTGCGGACGATGCCGCGGGTGCTCGGCGAGTCGGCGGCCCCGCTGGCGGCGGTGCTCGGCACCACCGCGAACCTCGAGCTGATGGAGGGGCACCTGGAGGCGGCGGCCGCCGCGAGCGCCCGCGCGGCGGAGGTCATCCTGACGTCGCTGGGTCCGGACTCGCTGCTGCTCGTGCCCCACGCCTACCAGCAGGGGGCCATCGCGCTCGCCCGCGGCGACCTCGACGCCGCCGAGCGCGGCTTCTCGACCGCGCTGTCGCTGTACGAACGCCACGATCCCGAGGGGCCCGCGGTGGCCGGCCCGCTCCTCGGCCTCGCGGTGGTCGCGGGCGATCGCGGGGACTCGCCGCGCGCGATCGCGATGCTCGAGCGGGCCGCGGCGTCGCTGGACGGTCGCGGTGACGACGGGCGCCTCGGCGAGGTCCTGTACCAGCTCGCGGCGGCGCGCTTCGACGCCGGCGACGTCGAACGCGCGCGCACGATCCTGGCGCGCGCGCGGCCGCTGCTCGTGGCGTCGTACGGCGAGCCCTCGCAGCGCGTCGCCGAGCTCCTGCAGCTCGAGGGGGACGTGGCGGCGCGGGACGGCGCGCTCGCCGAGGCGATCGAGGCCCACCGTCGGGCCGAGGCGATGATGCTCGACGTGCAGCCGACGCGCTGGAACGTGGTGGGCTTCGTCCGCGCGCGCCGGGCGGAGCTGCAGTGGGACGCCGGCGATCGAGCGGGCGCCCACGCGACGGCGGACACCGCCCTGGTCGCCTACCGCGCGGCCGAGGGCAGCGAGGCGCGGATCGCCGAGCTCTCGCGGTGGCGCGCGGCCCACCCCCGACGATCCCGTGCGGGCGCGCCGTAACACTTCGGTCGCCGCGCGGCTCATCGCTCGGGCACGAGGGGGAGAGTTCCGATCATGGGATGGCTGTCGCGATTGTTCACAGGGGAGGACGCCGAGGCGAAGAACGCCCGGCTCCGCATGGCGGCCGATCGGCAGGATCCGCGGCGCACGTTCGTCTGGGGGGTCCTCGCGGTGTCCTACGACCTCGACCCCGGGTACCTCCCCGCCCACGCCAACGAGGCCGTGCGGCAGTGGTACGGGGTGAAGTCCGCGCGGCAGATCGTCGACTGGACCGCGGCGGACTTCGCCGCGAACGGGCACGTGGCCTACAACCAGTATCGGCTCTGCTTCCTCGCGCGCGCGGGGCACGGCGCGGGCCTGCTCGACGAGGCCACGTCGTGGGCGTTGGCGATCCGCCACGCGGCGGTCGTGCAGCAGCACTACCGCGACTGGGCCGAGTTCGGACGCGGCTACCTCGAGGGGCACCTGTCGTACCGCGGCGAGCAGGGAGATCCACCCGATCAGCTGGCGAAGTACCGCAAGAACATCGGCGAGCGCCTGGCGCAGACCCAGCGCACGGTGTGGGTCGCGGTCCCGTGGAATACCCCGATGGGCGGATGAGCCCACCTCGATCCGCCTGTGGAACCGCAAGCCCGCGACGCTCGTCGTGCTCCGCGAGGGGCATGACGGCGAGTGCTGGCGCGAGGTCCATGGCCGCACCGCGGTCGTGCAGGCGCACATCGAGCATGCTGCCGACGGCCTGGGCAAGCTGCGTCAGCTGCTGCACATGGCGACGGAGCCCGACCTCGTCGGCGATGTGGTCGACGAGGTGATCGGCGGGTTGGCCCGCGATCTGCTCGGCGCACGGGCCACCCTCGCGGGCCTCGCCGAGCGCGCGCCGGCGCAGCGCCGCACGTTCGTGGTCACCTCGGACTGACGCGCACAGGCACGCGCCTCGCGGCGATCACTCGCCGCGCAGGCCGTGGCGCTCGAGCAGGCGGTACAGCGTGCTGCGCGAGACCCCGAGCCGTCGCGCCGCGGCGCTGAGGTTGCCGCCCGCGGCCTCGAGCGCGCGCGCCGTCGCCTCGCGCTCGGCGGCGGCCCGCGAGGCCGGGCGGGTCGTCGGCGCGGCCTCCTCGTTGCTCGGCAAGTGCTCGGGCTCGATCACGCCGCCGGGCCCCGCGAGCACGTACGCGTGCTCGAGCGCGGTCCTCAGCTCGCGCACGTTCCCCGGCCACGGCTGCTCCGTCAGCGCGCGGTGG
Organism: Deltaproteobacteria bacterium Ga0077550; assembly: GCA_001464385.1. Classification (GTDB taxonomy): domain Bacteria; phylum Myxococcota_A; class Polyangia; order Nannocystales; family Nannocystaceae; genus Xiheibacterium; species Xiheibacterium aquaticum. The sequence goes on from LNFB01000281.1 coordinate 11,595, forward strand.
GCCGCCGCGGAGATCCGCGGCGCGCCCGGATCGCTATAGCGCGCGGCGATCCGCACCAGCAGGGCGTCGGCGAGCTCGCCGAGATCCCGACGCTCGCGCAGCGGCACGAGGCGGATCGCGACCCCGCGGATGCGATAGAAGAGGTCGCTGCGGAAGCTGCCCTCGAGCACCGCCGAGGTGAGATCGCGGCACGTGGCGGCGACGATGCGCACGTCGGCCCGCCGCTCGCGGTGCTCGCCGATCGGATAGTAGGTGCCGTCCTCGAGGAAGCGCAGCAGCAGCGCCTGGGCCGCGGGCGTCATCTCGGCGACCTCGTCGAGGAAGAGCGTGCCGCGGTCCGCTGCTGCCAGCTTGCCGCCCTGGCCGCCCGCGCGCGCGCCGGTGAAGGCCCCCGCGCCGTAGCCGAACAGCTCCGACTCGAGCAGGCTGCCCGCGAGCGCGCCGCAGTTCACCGCGACGAACGGCCCGTCGGCGCGGGCGCTCGCGGCGTGGATCGCCCGGGCGAACAGCTCTTTCCCGGTGCCGGTCTCGGCGAGCAGGAGCACTGGCAGCTGCGAGCGTGCGAACTGCTGGGCGCGCGCGCGGGCGTGGGCGATCGCCGGATCGCTGCCGACGATCGCCGCGAACGCGTCGCCGACGGCGGGTGCTCTGGGTCGGGGACGCGGGGTGGAGCGCCGGGGCTCGACGCGGACGAGCGCGGCCCAGGGGGCGCTCGTCGGTCCGATCGGCTCGAACTCGAGGCGCATGCCGCCGACGATCCGCGTGCCGCCCTGCACCGTCGGCAGGCCGAGGCGGCGCATGAGGCTCTGGCCGACGCGCTCGCGATCGCCGAGCAATCGACGGCCCTCGGCGTTGGCGAGGCGCACGCGACCGCTGCGCTCGACGACGAACGCCGAGCCGCCGATCATCGCCACGCGACGCCGCAGGGCCTCGAGGCCGCCGGGCACCGCCGCGTCGTAGTCGGCGCTGGCCAGCATTGCCTCGATCGCCGTGCTCGCCCCGAGCACCGCCGCCTGCAGCGAAGGGTGGGCCATCGCGATCGGCCCCGACGCATCGAGCACGCCGACCAGCGTGCCGGTCGCGTCGTGCAGTGGCGCGGCGTAGCAGCACAGGCCGTGGTTCGCGCGTTCGAAGTGGGCCGCGCCGAGCACGGCGATCGGTACGCGCTCGACGATCGCGGTGCCGATCGCATTGGTGCCGCGCACGTCCTCGCTCCACGACGCGCCCTCGACCAGGCGCGCGGCGGTGAGGGCGTCCTGCACGGTGAGGTCGGCGCGGCGGCGCAGGACCATGCCGTTGCCATCGCACAAGAGCGCGCTGAGGCCCGCGCTGGCCATCGCTCCGGCGAACGCAGAGAACGGCGAATCGGCCGCGAGCGCCCGCTCGAGCCGGGGCGTGTCGTCGCCCGTCGGGGGTCCCTGCGGGTGCGCGTCGGTGTCCGTCCGCAGGCCGGCCTGCGCGGCCCGGGCCCAGCGCGACAGCACGGGGTCGGCCCGGATCTCCGCGTCGGAGAGCCGGTGCTCCCAGAAGCGTTCCCAGACCGGCGTGCCCGGGGCCTGGAGCGTGAGCATCGTGGGCATGACCTGCGATCCCAGCGTACCGCAGTGCCGCGGCCCAGCGTCGCAGCATCGTCCACGCAATTGTCTCGCTTCGAGACATGTGGGCACCGCCGGCCGAGATGGGGGCACCGCGTCGCGACGGGGTCCCGACGGCCAACCGCGGACGGTCGCGACACAACCCCACGCGAATCCGGCGCTCCGGGGGCGCGGCACCGGCCTTGCTGTGGCCCGACGTCGCGCGGCCCCGACCGCGAGGAGCACACCATGCTGTACGCACCCCCGAACACCTCTGGCGCCGTCGTCGCCTTCGACTCGCGCTACGGCAACTTCATCGGCGGCGAGTGGACCGCCCCGATCAAGGGCCAGTACTTCGAGAACGTCACCCCCGTCACCGGCCGAGGGTTCTGCGAGATCCCCCGGTCGACCGCCGAGGACATCGAGCACGCCCTCGATGCAGCCCATGCCGCCAAGGGGCGCTGGGGTCGGACGTCACCGACGGAGCGCTCGAACCTCCTGCTGAAGATCGCCGATCGCATCGAGGCCAACCTCGAGATGCTCGCGGTCGCGGAGACGTGGGACAACGGCAAGCCGGTCCGCGAGACGCTCGCGGCCGACCTGCCGCTGGTCATCGATCACTTCCGCTACTTCGCCGGGTGCATCCGCGCGCAGGAGGGATCGATCGCGCCGATCGACGAGCACACGATGGCCTATCACTTCCACGAACCGCTCGGCGTGGTCGGGCAGATCATCCCGTGGAACTTCCCGCTGTTGATGGCCACCTGGAAGCTCGCGCCCGCGCTCGCGGCCGGCAACTGCGTGGTGATGAAGCCGGCCGAGCAGACGCCCGCATCGATCCTGGTGCTGATGCAGCTCATCGGCGATCTGCTGCCGCCCGGCGTGGTCAACGTGGTCAACGGCTTCGGCATCGAGGCGGGCAAGCCCCTGGCCTCGAGCCCGCGCATCGCCAAGATCGCGTTCACGGGCGAGACGACGACCGGCCGCCTCATCATGCAGTACGCGTCCGAGAACCTGATCCCGGTCACGCTCGAGCTCGGCGGCAAGTCGCCCAACATCTTCTTCGACGACGTGTTCTCGTCGCCCGACGACTTCGCCGACAAGGCGCTCGAGGGCTTCGGCATGTTCGCGCTCAACCAGGGCGAGGTCTGTACGTGCCCGTCGCGGGCGCTGGTCGCCAAGTCGTTCTACGGCGCGTTCGTCGAGCGCGCGGTCGAGCGCGCGCGCGGCCACCGGCCGGGCAACCCGCTCGACACCGCGACGACGGTCGGCGCACAAGCGTCGAACGATCAGCTCGAGAAGATCCTCAGCTACATCGACATCGGCAAGAAGGAGGGCGCGAAGGTGCTGATGGGCGGCGGCCCGGCCGAGCTGCCCGGCGATCTGGCGCGCGGCTACTACGTGCAGCCCACCGTGTTCGAGGGCAACAACCGCATGCGCGTGTTCCAGGAGGAGATCTTCGGGCCCGTCGTCAGCGTCACGTCGTTCACCGACGAGGCCGACGCGATCGCGATCGCCAACGACACGCTGTACGGCCTCGGGGCCGGGCTGTGGACGCGCGATGTCTCGCGGGCGTTCCGGGTGGGCCGGGCGATCCAGGCCGGGCGCGTGTGGACCAACTGCTATCACCTGTATCCGGCGCACGCGGCGTTCGGCGGCTACAAGCACAGCGGCATCGGCCGCGAGAACCACAAGATGATGCTCGACCACTACCAGCAGACCAAGAACCTGCTGGTCAGCTACGATCCGAAGCCGATGGGGTTCTTCTAGTGGACGCGCCGGCGACGGACGAGCCGCGGGTCACGTGCACGCCCGCGGCGGCCGAGCTCATCGCCGAGCTGGTCGCCGCGCACGGGCCGTTGATGTTCCACCAGTCGGGTGGGTGCTGCGACGGCAGCGCGCCGATGTGCTTCGTCGCCGGCGAGTTCCGCCTCGGGTCCCGCGACGTGCTGCTCGGCGAGATCGCCGGCTGTCCGTTCTACATCGGCGGCGATCAGGCCGAGCGCTGGCAACACACACGCCTCGTCATCGACGTGGTGCCCGGTCGCGGCGCGAGCTTCTCGCTCGAGGTCCCGACCGGGCGGCGGTTCCTGACCCGGTCCGAGACCTGCGCGGTGTAGCGGGGGCCGTGTCCGTCGTCGCCTCCGGTGGCCCGGGGAAAATCGTCATGGTCGGTTGATCGAACGCCGCGGAGGCCTGTCTTCCGCGGCATGAAGCAACCCACGACGGTTCTCCTCTCCTGCTTCGCGTCGCTGCTCGCGTTGACCGCGTGTGACGACCGTGCTCCCACCACCGATTCCATCGAAGTCTCCGCCGCCAAGCTCGCCGAGGCGCAAGGCCTCGAGGACTACTCGATCGAGGTCATCGATCCGCCGTCGGATCCCGCGGCGCCGCCGGTCGCACCCGAGGTCGACGGCCTCGCGTCCGAACAACCGGATCCCGAGGAGATGCGCTGCTACCAGTGGGGCGACGGCTCCGGGTGTTCGACCTGCATCATGTCGTTCTTCGGCTGCTCGTACTGGGCCTCGGACTGCCTCGACGGGGCGTGGAGCAACTGCTGAACTCGCGCCGCCTCCGCCTCCGGAGGTCGCCCGCCAGGGGAGCCTCCCTCCCCTGGCGCATCGGGGGGCCGTAGGCCCCGACGCGCGGTGGATCGACCCAGCCCCTGCGCGGCCTCGCGGCCGAACCATTCGAGTTCCGACGCGACGAGCGTGGCCACGACCGTGCATCGTCCGGGTCCACCCATGCCGAGTGCCCGAGCGTCCGCGTCCTTCCTGATCTTCTCTACCCTCTCGTCTGGATTTGCCACCTCGTGCGGAGGCGCCGACGAGGGGGCGTCCGAGGGCACGAGCTCGAGCGCGAGCACGTCGGGCGCTGCGACCACCGGCGACGGCTCCACGAGCTCGGGCGTCGCGGAGACCTCGGTCGGCGTGACGTCCGACGTGGCCGACACGAGCGCGGGCGACACGTCGAGCAGCGGCGACGGCAGCGAGGGTCCGGCGGAGCCCGTCGACTGCGGCGATGCGGTGCTGCCTGCGTGGCTCGACGGGCGCCCGACCGGCGAGTGGTTCGAGATCCCCGACACCGCGGGCGCAGGCGGTGCGGCGATCAACGCCTACAGCGGCTTCGCGTTGCGCGACAGCACCGCCGAGATCGTGATCGCGGCGGCCGGTGGCCACAGCGACAGCGCGGACAACCGCGTGGTCACGCTCGCGCTGGGGGACGACGCACCGACGTGGACCCTGCGCCACGCTTCGAGCGTCGAGACGCCGATCGACGTGCCGTACTACCCCGACGGGCTGCCGTCGGCCCGTCACGTGTACCAGTCGGCCCACGTCGTCGATGCGCTCGATCGGGTGTTCCTCGTCGGCGCGCGCTTCGTGTACGGCTCGGCGGTGTCGTTTCCGACGGTCGACGCGTTCGATCTGTCGACCGATCAATGGGACGCCGCGGGCACGTGGCCGGACGTGCCGGAGGGCGGCAGCTATGGCGCGGTGACGCTGCGCCCCACGCAGGAGATCCTCACCAGCACGATGTTCGCGTTCCGGGCGAGCGACGCGACGTGGTCGCAGCCGGTGACGACGTCCACGGGCACGCCGGTGCGGTGGCCGATCGCCCACGACACCAGCCGCAATCGATTGCTCACCCTGCAGTGGGGCGACGGTCAGGGCTACGACGGACCGACGATCCACTCGACGCAGGTGGATCTCGCGACCGGCGTGCAGAGCCTGGTGACGCTCGGCGAGGGCGACGCGCTCGCTGCGTTCGAGGCCGAGATGCCGACGTACGCGGCGATGGACTACGACCCCGAAAACGACCGCTTCCTCTTCTACTCGGGCCAGGGCGAGGCGGCGGGGCGGGTCTACGTGGTCGAGGCCGCCGAGACCGACGCGCGCGCGATCGGTCTGCTCGAGCTCGGCCCCGGGTCGACGACGCCACCCGCGGCCCCAGGCGCCGGGGTGAACAACCGCTTCCGCTACGTGCCGGGGTTGTGCGGGTTCGTGCTGTTGGTGGACGCGGTGAGCAACCTGCAGTTCCTCCGCACCGCGGGGTGACGCTCGGCTCATACGCCGTAGCTGCGGCGGATGATCCACTCGAACAGCGCGGCGGGCAGCCACGGCCGCAGGTGGACGGCGAAGCGCTGGATGAACGGGCCGGTGGTGTAGCGCAGCCGCGGCCGGGGATCGTCGAGGATCCTCGCGACCAGCGGGCCGATGCGATCGGGCAGGGGCGCGATCTGCTCGTCGCGGGCCATGGTCGCGACGGCGTTGGTGAAGCGCGCGTGGTACCCCGACGCTTCGCCGCTCGCCGCCGTGATCCGCCGCGCTTCGGTGAACCCGGTGCGAAAGTCGCCCGGCTCGACGAGGCTCACCGCGATCCCGTCGTGCACGAGCTCGTGGCGCAGCGCCTCGGTCATGCCGGCCAGCGCGAACTTGCTGGCGCTGTAGGCCCCTTGGAACGGCAGCGCGATGCGGCCGGCGATCGACCCGATGTTGACGATGTGGCCGCGGCCCCGCGCGCGCATGTGGGGGAGCACGCTCCGACAGAGGCGCAGGACGCCGAACACGTTGGTCTCGAACTGCGCGCGGGCCTCGTCGAGGCTGGTGTCCTCGAGCGCGCCCGCGAGGCCGAAGCCCGCGTTGTTGATCACGGCGTCGATGCGACCGCTGCGCGCGAGGATCGACGCGACCGCAGCGGCGACCGAGGCGTCGTCGTCGACGTCGATGGCGACGGGCTCGACCCCGGCGCCGCACGGGGACGCGCCGCGACTCCCGCCCCACACCACGTCACCGCGGGTGGCGAGGTGCGTCGCGCAGGCGTGGCCGATCCCGCGGGACGCACCCGTCACGAGCACGACCCGCGTCGAAGCATCGGTCTGAGGCATCGTGTTGAGCAACAGTTTCAACGCGTCCGAGGTTAGCCGCGGACACGCGGCGTGTCAGCGATCGCGTCGCAGCGCGACCAACAGCGCTGCCGTCTGCAGTCCGAGCACGAGCGTGA
>LNFB01000282.1 GCA_001464385.1 Deltaproteobacteria bacterium Ga0077550
TAGAAGCGCTGGCGCAGCTCGGGGAGCTCGCCGACGACCCCGACGTCGTAGCGGCGGCAGATGTCGTCGGCGATGACGGTCGGGCCGGCGAAGATGCCGGCGCCGTCCTGGCCGAAGGTGTTGAGCAGCGCCGCGTCGTCGAACTCGCCGACGACATGCGGGGTGATGCCGAGCTCGGCCCACCAGCGCTCGATGCCCAGCCGCAGCGCCGATCCGGTGCCGGGCAAGAGCCACGGCGCGGCGGCCACCGAGCCCGGGAACCCGCGGCGGAGCGCGGACACCGTGCGTCGGGCGACGAACAGCGTCGTGCCGCACTCGCCGAGCAGGTGGGCATGCGCGCCTCCGCGGGTCGCAGGGGGCGGTGGCGTGTCCGAGAGCACCACGTCGACGATGTGCGACGCGAGCTCGGCGACGAATTCGGTGACCGGGCGATCCTCGCGACAGATGAGCCGTGCGGGCGGGTCGATGCGCAGGGCCGGATCGAGGAGGCGACGCACGATCGGCTTGGGCAGCGCGTCGGTGACCCCGACGATGAGCCGGATCTGTCGACCACGGCCGCGGACCTCGTCGACGAGGCGACGGCCGCTGGCGAAGATCTCGTCGGCGTGACGCCGGGCGATGACCCCCGCCTCGGTCAGCACCAGCCGCCGACCGCGGCGCTCGTACAGCGCCTGGCCGAGCGTCTCCTCGAGCAGGTGGATCTGTGCGCTCAACGTCGCCTTCGCCAACCGCAGGCGCTCCGACGCCGCGGCGATGCTGCCCTCGTGGGCGACGACCCAGAAGTAGTAGAGATGATGGTAGTTGAGCCACTCCACGCTGTTCGGTCCTGACGAACGATAGTATCAAGATTATCTGGCTTTCCCAGTCCATGGGTCGGCCCTACAGTCGTCGATGCCACACCGTCCCTTCGCGCGCGCGCGGCCCCGTGGCGGGTTCGCGACCGCGTGCGTCGCGATGCTGTGCACCGTGACCGCCATGAACACCACGAACGACGACGTCCAGCTCTCCCCGGCCGCTGGCCTCGCCCGCGCGTTCTGGATGATGCTCGGCAACATCCTGCTGCTGGTGCTGTGCCTCTCGATCGCACGCCAGCTGCCGTGGACCTTCACCTGGCGCGACCACCCTGCTCACCGTGCGGTGGGTCGACATCACCCGGCTCGGGGGCCGCACCGCCGACGGCGACCCCGCGACCCCCGTTGATTGGCGGCGCTGGGCGCTGAGCACCTCGGGCTTCGCCGCCGCAGGCTGGTTCCTCGCGCAGGCCATCGGCCTGTGAGAGGGCCGACGACGATGTCCGGCGCGCGGCGCCTCGCGCGACGGGCGTACGCGCCCATCGAGCGATTCCTCGCCATCGAGGCGGCGAGCGGCATCCTGCTCCTCGTGGCGGCCGCGATCGCCCTGGTATGGGCGAACTCGCCGTGGCGCGAGGGGTACGCCGCGCTGTGGCACCTCCCGATCGGCCCGCGGGACCTCCACTTCTGGATCAACGACGGCGTGATGACGATCTTCTTCTTCGTCGTCGGGCTCGAGATCCGCCGAGAGATCCACCGCGGCGAGCTCAGCGAGCTGCGCCGCGCGACGCTGCCCCTGGCCGCTGCGCTGGGCAAGTTCGGCGTGCTGATCGCCTCGGGCGTCGCGGCGCTCTTGGCCTACGCGCTGGGCACCGTGATCCTGCGCCCCGGTGGACCACGCGTCGGGGCGAGCACCGAGACCCAGGCCGAGTCGTCGACCGCCGATTGAGGTCGACGGGCTGCGCCCAGCGTTCGGTGATCGCGAACGACTCGTACAAGATTCTCTGGCTTCGCGACGGCCCCGGAATCCGCTAGCGTCGATCCCTCGGAAGCGTGTTGCGCACTTCCGGTGGGGACTGTTGGTTCGTCTGAGCCTGGTGGCCGGCCTCGATGCTGGGGTCGGTCACCGGGCGCTTCCGCTCGGCGATGCGCGGTACCGCACGGCTCGGCGGGGACTTGCGCCGCTCTGCGCTCGGCTATGGTGCCCGCGATGCAGCCGCGGATTCCAGCGCCGGT
>LNFB01000283.1 GCA_001464385.1 Deltaproteobacteria bacterium Ga0077550
CAGTAGAACACCAGCGGCCCGTCCTGCTCGATCGCGGCGTCGGACATCCACAGCCGCACGCCGCGCGGCGCGATGCCGGCGGGCGCGAACATCACCTCACCGTCGACGAGCTCGGGGCACGTGCCGGTCGGTGTCGGCAGCGTCGGCGGTGGGACTTCGGGCACGTCGCCGGTGGAGTCTTCGCCGCCGGTGGTGGCGGGCGCACCGGTCGTCGTGGTGGGATCGGCGTCAGTGGTCGCGGTCGTCGTCGACGGATCGCTCGACGAGCTCGTTGCGCCGTCGCCCGCGTCGGACGAGCCTTCGGACGCGCACGCGGAGCACAGGGTGGCCGCGATCGCGACGCCACGGAGGGAGGGGGCAGGACGCAGCACGACCGCAGGCTACCGCGGGCGCCCGCGAGCGGCTACGGGTGCCTCGCTCTCGACGCGTCTGCCGACGCGCGCCATGCTATGGAACCGATGCCCGACCCGATCTTCGAATCGGTCACCACGATGGACCAGCCCGAGTTCGCGCGGTGGGCGACGCGCGCTACGAGCTGCTCAACGGGCGGTTGGTCATGAATCCGCCGGCGGGTTGGCCCCACGGCGAGGTCGAGGCTCGGCTCGTGCGACGGCTCGGCAACGCGGTCGAGCCGCTGCGCCTCGGTCGGATCCTCGGCTCGAGCCAGGGCTTCGAGCTGCCCAGCGGCGACACGCTCGAGCCCGACGCGAGCTTCGTCTCGACCGCGCGCTGGGAAGCCTCGCCGCCGAGCCTCGGTCGCTTCCTGCGGGTGGTGCCGGATCTGGCGGCGGAGATCCTGTCGCCGTCGACGGCGGCGCGGGATCGCGGGGAGAAGAAGGGTGCGTATGCGCGGGCCGGGGTGAGGGAGTACTGGCTGGTGGATCCGCGCGCGCGGATGGTCACGGTGTTCGGGTCGCTCGGCGACCGCTTCGATCGCGGGCGGGTGTACGAGGACGGTGAGACGGCCGAGAGCGCGGTGGTGCCGGGGCTTCGGGTTGCGGTGTCCGAGCTGTTCTGACGGGGGGCGTGCTACGGTTGGAATGTGAGGGTCGGAGCCATCGGATGGCCGCTGTTCGTCGCGCTCGGCTGTGGGCCTGCGGGCGCGGTGCCGGGCGCCGGATCGGGTGAGGCGACGACGACGAGCTCGCTCGATGTCACCTCGAGCGCAGCGGACGAGACGACGGGCGTGCCGTCGTCGTCGAGCGCGCCGAGCGACGCGACCACCTCGAGCGCTGGCGAGGAGGACGACACCGTGGGGTTCATCCGCGACCCCGACGTCCCTCCGCCGGAGTGCAATCTCTGGGAGCAGGACTGCCCGCGCGGTGAGAAGTGCATGCCGTGGGACGACACCGGCGCCGGCTGGTGGAACACCGTGCGGTGCTCGCCCGTCGCCGACGATCCGAACGCGGTCGGCGAGCCGTGCGCTGTCGTCGGCTCCGCGGTCAGCGGCATCGATGACTGCGTCCTCGGTGCGATGTGTTGGGACGTCGATCCGAAGACGAACGTCGGCGAGTGCGTGGCGCTTTGCACGGGCAGCGAGGTCGATCCGACCTGCGCGAACCCGTGCGACGTCTGCACCATCAGCAGTGGCCCGCTCATCCTCTGCTTGCGGGGCTGCGATCCGCTGGCGCAGGACTGCGGGGTTGAAGAGGGCTGCTACCCGAACAACGACACGTTCACCTGCGCCCAGGAACTCGCGCGGGACGGCGGTCTCGCCGGGGATCCGTGCGAGTTCATCAACGTCTGCGTCGCCGGGAACGTCTGCGTGGGCTCCGATCTCGTCCCGGGCTGCGCGGACGCGACGGGCTGCTGCACACCGTTCTGCGATGCCGGTGGTCCGGATGGCTGCGACGCGCTGCTGCCGGGCACGAGCTGTGTGCCTTGGTTCGAGGAGGGGCAGCAGCCGGAGCAATGCGTGAGCAGCGGGATCATCGGCGCGTGCATGGTGGTCCCGTGAAGCCCGCGATCGCGTGTCTGCTCGTCGCGGCCTGCTCACCCGCGATCGATCCGCAGGGCGGGTCCACCCGCGGCTCGACGAGCGGAGCGCCCGACACATCGACGAGCACCTCTGCCCCGGGCACGACGTCGGTGGCCGACGTCACCACCGGGCTCCCCGATCCGACCGCGTCGTCGGACGAGGGCGGCTCGATCCTCTTTGACGTGGATGCTGGCGTGGGTGCGCCGCTCTGCGATCTGTGGGCGCAGGACTGCCCGGTCGGCGAGAAGTGCATGCCGTACTCGAATGACGGAGGAGGCACGTGGAACGCAGTCCGGTGTTCGCCCATCGACGACGATCCCAAGGCGCCGGGGGAGGCGTGCACGGTGGTCGGCTCGGGCGTCAGTGGCATCGACGACTGCGAGCGCGGGGCGATGTGCTGGTACCTCGATGGCGCGACGGGCATGGGCGAGTGCGTCGCGATGTGCCGTGGCAGCGAAGCGGACTCGGTGTGCGACGACCCGTGCGAGGCCTGCACGATCAACGGTGAAGGCACACTCATCCTCTGCCTGGCGAGCTGCGATCCGATCGGTCAGGACTGTGCGGCGGGCGAGGCGTGCTATCCGATCGGTGCCATGTTCGCGTGCGCGCCGGATTCCTCCGGCCAAGCGGGCGAGGCCGGGGATCCGTGCGAGTACATCACGGTCTGCGATCCAGGCCTGTTCTGCGCGAACGCGGACGCCGTGCCGGGCTGCGATGGCGCGTCGGGCTGCTGCACGCCCTTCTGCGACGCGAGCGCGCCCGACCCGTGCGCGGCTCTGTTGCCCGGCACGCAGTGCATCCCGCTGTTCGACGAAGGGATGGGCCCGGAGGGTTGCTTGGGACCGGGCCTCGTCGGTGGCTGCCTGCTGCCGATCTGATGCGCTTCGCCGCGCCTCACCCCGCGTAGAACCCTCGGAAGAACGCCCGCGTCGCCTCCGTCCCGATCGTCGGCCACACGTGACCCCCGGGGTGCGAGCAGAACGTCACCGGCGTGTCGGCACCGCAGCCGTCGTAGTCCACGCAGCCCTCGGGCGTGCCTGGCATCGAGGTGTCCTCGCAGCCGGCCAGATCGCGGAAGAAGTCGCGGTAGGCCTCGCGATCCCCGGTCAGCTCGCCGTCGCCGATCGTGATCCACGCCGCGGGCGTCGACACGCAGTCGGCGGGATCGAAGTAGATCACGCTGCCGCCGACGGCGATCGCACGGATGTACTCGCGGCGACAGCCGAGGACGCCGGAGAAGGAGCCGCCGCCGCTGAAGCCCATCGAGAACACGTTGGACTCGTCGATGCAGAGCTGCTCGCGGGCGGTCTGGTAGATCGTGTCGAAGTAGTTGAGCTCGAGCTCGATGCCGGCGGGCCACGTCTCGGGCGCGGCGTCGTAGTCGCGCCATGCGTTGTTGATCGCCTCGGGGATCAGGATCACGGCCTCGTCCGCGAACGCGGTCCGGATGTCGCGATCGCCCCCCATGCCGTCCCAGTAGCCCGGGTCGCCGCCGTTGCCGTGCAACGCGAAGACCAGCGGCCACGGCTGGTCGGTGGAGTAGTTCTGCGGCAGGCGCACGATGTAGCGCCGCTCGAGCCCGTCGAGCATGAACGTCTGCTCGCCCTCGGCGAGGCTCTGCGCGGCGTTGCAGCCGGGGCTGCCGACCGGTCCTTCGCCGGTGCCGCTCGAGCTCCCGCTGGTGTCGACGCCGGTCTCGGCGGCGTCGGTCGTGCTGGTCGTGCCGTCGCTGGTCTCGCTGCCCGCGGTGGTGCCCGGCTGCGTGGTGCCGGGTGACGTCGTCGCGCTGCTCGCCGTGCCGCTGGTCGTGCCCGCGGAGGTCTCGCTCGACCCACCGCTCGGATCGGCGTCGGGATCCGCCGCGCAACCGGTGACCAGGACGAGCAGGGCGACGCGTCGAGCGAGCATGCGTCGACGCTACCACGGGCGAGCGCAGCGGCCGTCCGTCATTCCGGTAGCGCGCGACACCGCGACGGCGCGAGACGGTCGCAGAGAACTCGGACATGGCGGCCTGCGTGCTACCGTCCTCGCCCGCGTGAACCGAATCTGCCGATCGCTCGCCCTCGTCTTCGTCGTCGCGACCGTCGGTTGCCGCACGGCCAAGACCTCGACACCACCCGCCGCGACCGCGGTCGACCCCGCCGCGATCCTCGCGTCGTCGGATCTGCCCGCGCTGCAGCCCTCGCCGCTCGCCGGCGATCCGCTCGGCGTCACCGTGCATCGGCTGAGCAACGGCATGACGGTGTACCTGTCGACCGTCCGCGACGAGCCGCGCGTGCAGGGCTGGATCGGCGTGCGCGCGGGCGGGCGCCACGATCCGGCGCACGCGACCGGGCTGGCGCACTACCTCGAGCACATGTTGTTGTTCAAGGGCACCGACGAGCTCGGCACCGTCGATCACGCCGCCGAGCTCCCGCACCTCGAGCGCACGCGCGCGCTGTACCGCGAGCTCGCGAAGGCCAAGTCCCCCGCGGATCGCGAGCGCATCCACGCCGAGATCGACGCGGCGACGGTCGCGGTCGCGCGCACGTCGATCAAGAACGAGCTGTTCCGCCTGTACGATCGCCTCGGGTTCACGTCGATCGACGCGCACACCTACGCCGAGCGGACCTACTACCACGCGCAGCTGCCGGCGAATCGCATCGACGCGTGGGCGACGATCGCGAGCGAGCAGCTCGCCGACCCGGTGTTCCGGCTGTTCTACCCGGAGCTCGAGGCGGTGTACGAGGAGAAGAACCGCAACCTCGACTCCCCCGAGGCGCGGATGTACGAGGCGATGATGCGGGGGTTGTTCTCGACGCACCCGTACGGGACGCAGAACGTGCTCGGCGAGCCCGAGCACCTGAAGACCCCGGCGTTCGACGAGATGGTCGCGTTCTTCGAGCGCTGGTACGTGCCGAACAACATGGCGATCATCCTCGTGGGTGACGTCGATGCGTCGGTGCTGCCGCTGCTCGAGCAGCGCTTCGGACGCCTGCAGCCGCGTGCGTTGGAGCCCGTGACGCCCGGCGCGATCGTGCCGCTCGATCGGCGGATCGACACGGATGTCCGCGCGCCCGGTGAGCCCTCGGTGATGATCGCGTGGCAGGCCCCCGCGATCGACGACCCCGACTCGGTCGCGCTCGAGCTCGCGCGCGCGCTGCTGCAGGACCCTCGGGTGAGCCCGCTCGACGACGGCCTCGTGCGCCCCGGCAAGGCCGCGTGGACGAACGCGTGGGGCGAGCCGCGGCGCGAGGCGGGCTACCTCGTCGTCGAGGCGCCCGTGCGCGACGACACCGACCACGCGGCGATCGAGGCCGAGCTGCGGGCGGCGGTCGCTCGACTGCGCGACCTGCCGCCCGCCACGATCGAGGCGATCAAGCTCCGCGCGGCGATGGAGCGCGCGTACGGGGCGGAGCGGACCGAGCCCCGCGCGAACCGCATCCTCGCCGCGTTCACGCTCGGACTCGATTGGTCCGAGATGGTCGAGCGCGATCGGCGGTTCGATGCGTTGACCGCGGCCGATCTCGCGACCGCCGTCGATCGTTGGCTCGGAGCACAGTCGGTCGTGGTGCGGCGCGTCGCGGGCGGTGCCGAGCCGCCGACGCTCGCGAAGCCGAAGATCACGCCGCTCGTGTTCGCCGACGCCGAGCAGAGCGCGTTCGCGAAGCGCGTCGCCGCGATGCCGACCGCGCCGATCGAGCCCGCGTTCGTGACCGCCGAGAGATCGTTCACGATCGTGCCGCGCCCGTCAGGGGAGGTGATCGCGACCAAGAACACACGCAACGATCTGTTCGCGCTCACCTTCGAGATCGAGCGGGGCCATCGCGCAGCCCCGCTTCTGTGCCACGCGCTCGACGTGTGGCAGCGCAGCGGCACCGCACAGCTCGACGCGGCGGCGCTGCAGCAGCGGTTGTTCGAGCTCGGCGCCTACGTCGAGACGAGCTGTGACGCGGATCGCGTGCGGATCGAGCTCGGCGGTGTCGATCGCAACCTCGAGCCCGCGTTCGCCGTGCTGAAGGGCTGGCTCGATGCGCCCGTGCTCGGCGAAGTGCTCGTGCGCGAGGCGGCGAAGACGGCGCTGAGCGAGCGCAAGGCCGCGCTCGACGACGATGATGCGATCACCGCGGCGCTGCGGGATCACGTGTACTTCGGACCGGACAGTGCCACGCGCGCGCTGCCCTCCAACCGGGCGATCGAGGCTGCGACGAGCAAGCAGCTGCGCGCGCTCGTGGTCGGGTTGACGAGCTTCCGCCAGCGCCTGCTGTACTTCGGTCCTCGATCGGCCGACGAGATCGCCGCGCTCGCGGTGCTCGGCGCCGGCAACCGCAGCCCCGAGCCGCGTCGCCCGCGGGTGTATCGACGCCAAGACGGCGTGCAGATCCACCTCGTGCATCGGCCGTCGGCCAAGGCGACCGTCGAGGTGTTGCTCGCGGGGCCGCCGAGCGCTGCGGGTGCGCACACCGTGCCCGGCGTCGTCGGTTGGGAGCTCGCGCGCGAGTCGTGGAACGACATCCGCGGCGCACGGGCGCTCGCGTACAGCGTGCGCGCCGGGATCGATCTCGGCCGCGCGGGCGACGAGGTCTCGCTGTTCGGGTGGTTGCAGGCGCAGCCGGACAAGGTCGCGCAGGCGGTGCCGGCGATGCTCGGGGTGCTCGGCGTCGATGCGCTCGGCGACGCGGCGCTGGATCGTGCGAAGTCGGCGTGGCGCGAGACGCTCCGCACGGGCCGCACGGATCCCCGCGGCATCCCGGCCTACGTCGCCGCGTGGCGGGACCGCGGGCTCGACCACGATCCGCGCGAGATGTCGTGGGCCGAGCTCGATGCGGTGTCCGTCGAGTCGACCGCGGCCCTCCTCGAGGTGATGCACGGGCGGCCGGCGGTCATCACGATCGTCGGTGACACCTCGCGCATCGACACCGAGGCGCTCGCGAAGCTCGGCGCGGTGCAGCTGCACCAGCCGGCGGACCTGTTCGCGTTCGACCGCTGAGGTCGGGCCGGCCTCGGAGGGGTTCTGCGGCGCCGCGTGCGAGGCCCGGGCTCCGGTACCAACCACGCCCGGCGACCGACTCCGCCGCGTGCTAGGATCCTCCCACCATGGTCGAGGGCTTGCCGAGCGGACTGGTGACCGAAGCCGAGTTCCTCGCGCTGCCCGAGTCCATGGATCGCATCGAGCTCATCGACGGAGAGGTGATCTTGCCGCCTTCACCGACCGCCAGGCACCAGCTCGTGCTCGGGCGCCTGTTCCGAGCGCTCGCCGACTGGGGCGACGCGCATCCGCCGACCTTCGTGGGGCTCGCGCCGCTGGATGTCCGGCTCTCGCCCGGGCGGATCGTGCAACCCGATCTGTTCGTGATGCGTGGTGGTTGGGATGGCTCCGAGACGCCGATCGATCGGGTCCCCGAGCTGGTGATCGAGGTGCTCTCGGCGCGGCGCGGGTACGATCGCATCACCAAGCGGCTGCTCTACGCGGAGGCCGGTGTGGCGGAGTACTGGATCGTCGACGCGAACGCGAGCACCGTCGAGGTTTGCGCAGGCATCGAGCCCGTCGGGCTCGAGCGCGTGCGAGTGGTCAGTCGCGCGATCGAGGGGCTGGCGGTCGGGCTCGAGCCCCTGTGGCGGTGAGTCACGATCGCGTGCCGTGCGCGAGCCGCCCGTCGGACCTCTGCCCTCAGAGCCCGTCGAGCACCGCGTAGATCTCGCTGACCGACAGCGAGACCGAGGGATGCTCCAGCGCGACGACGTCGCCCGCGCGGTGCTCCGTCGTACTCCACGCCTCACCGTCGCGGCGCACGACGGTCACGCGCGGCTCCGCATGCGACACGATCAGGACCACCTGCAGGCTCGCGATCCGGCGGTAGTGCTCGAGCTTGTCGCCGCGATCGTAGTCCTGCGTGGACGGGCTGGTGATCTCGACCAGGAGCAGCGGGTTCGTGACCGCGTTGGGATCCCGAGGGTCGCGCTCCAGCGGCCCGCAGACGATCGAGAGGTCGGGGTAGGTCGTGAGCCCGGTCGCCACGATCGCGACCTTCATGTCGGAGCTCGCCAACCGACACTCGCGCTCGAGCTGCGCGGACAGCAGCGCGCCGACACGGCCCGCCAGGATCGCGTGCTCCGGCGTGCCGCCGGCCATCGCGTAGATCTCGCCGTCGAGGTACTCGTGGCGCACGTCGCTGCGCGCCTCGACCTCGAGGTACTCCGCGTAGGTGTGGTGCAGCCCCCGCGCGAAGGTCACGGATTCACGGTAGCACGCGCCGCAGCCCGCCGATCCACCCCACGCCTGCGCTACGCTCGCTCCCCGTGACCGATCCCGCCGCGTTGCCGCCCTCGATCGCGCTGTTGATCCACGCCCGGGCCCGCGACCTCGGCGGGATGCCCGTCGGTCGGGTCCTGCCCGCGCCGCAGCGTCGGTTCGTCGGGCCCTTCGTGTTCCTCGATCACATGGGGCCCATCGAGCTCGCACCGGGGCGCGGCGTCGACGTGCCGCCGCATCCGCACATCGGGCTCGCGACGGTGACGTACCTCTACGAGGGCGAGATGGTGCACCGCGACAGCCTCGGGAGCGTGCAGACGATCCGGCCGCACGAGGTCAACTGGATGTCGGCGGGCTGCGGCATCGTGCACTCCGAGCGCACGTCGCCGGAGGTGCGGCAACGGGGCCAGCGCGTGCACGGCCTGCAGGCCTGGGTCGCGCTGCCGCCCGAGCACGAGGACGACGCGCCCAGCTTCGCCCACTGGGACGCGGACGCGCTGCCCGTCGCACAGCGCGGCGGCGCGACGGTGCGCGTCATCGCGGGCGCCGCGTTCGGCCTCGAGTCGCCGGTGCGCGTCGCGTCACCGACGGTGTACGTCGACGTGGCGCTGCGCGCCGACTCCGAACTCACGCTCGACGTCGATGCGGCCGAGCGGGCGATCTACGTCGCGTCGGGCGAGCTGTCGTGCGATGGCCTGTCGCTGCCGACCGGCACGCTCGCGGTGCTGCATCCCGCGAGCACCCCGACCTTGCGCGGCGAGGCCCGCGTCGCCGTGCTCGGCGGCGCGCCGCTCGGCGGTCCACACCACATCTGGTGGAACTTCGTCGCGAGCACCACGGCGCGCATCGACGCAGCCAAGCGCGCGTGGCAGGAGCGCCGCTTCGCGACCGTGCCCGGCGACGAGATCGAGTTCGTGCCACTCCCCCGCTGATTTGCTCTCGATGGCGGCGTTCGTGCCCAAGTTGGGCACGGACGATGTCACAAAGTTGCTCGAGAATGCAGGAGAATTCGCGGCACGGTGCTTGCTCAGGCCCGGGCCATGGACCCCCTCGAAACCAAGCGAAACGGATACTCCCTCGCCGACTGCGCGGAGATCATGAACCGGATGAGCGTGCTCAAGACGGAGCACGGCGAGCCCGGCTACCGCGCGCCCTTCCAGCAGTTCCTGCGGTCGAAGGGGCTCACGGAGAACGCCTGGGCGACGGTCTACAACGACTGGTACCAGATCATGCAGAACGATCCGCAGCTCGCGGCGAAGTTCCACACGTACCTGGCCCAGGTGCAGCAGCGCCAGATGATGGCGAACCAGCCCAACGTGTCGGGCGAGAAGATGGAGGGCGTCTCGCTCGAGTCGTTCGCGAAGATCAGCGCCCAGATCCAGACCGGCGCCGCGGTCGAGGGGCTGGTCGCGGGTGAGGGACTCACGATGGATCAGTGGATGCGCGGTCAGGCCGCGTGGGGCCAGCGGATGGGCAGCATCAGCCCGACCGACCCGGTCATGATCCAGTTCGGCCAGCTCTACCAGAAGTGGTCGCCGAACCATCAGGCGATGATGGAGGCCTCGACGGCGGCCATCCTCGAGGACGCCGCCAACCGCGAGGGTCGCGGCGGCGGGATGTCGAAGGCGCTCGACGTGAACAACGCGACCGAGTTCTTCGACAGCGCCGACGTGCGCATCCGTGCCCGCGGCGTGCGCGAGATGATCCGCATCTGGGAGCTGAACTCGACGCGGCGTGACGGCCGGATGCAGCAGCTGACGCAGCGCGCCTTCGACGAGGCGATCCGGATCCTCACGCACGGCGCCGGCCAGGATCGCCCGGGGATCATGGCGCTCGATCGGCCCGCGGACGCGATGGAGATCCACGCGTGGTCGGCGATCGCCGATCAGGAAGAGGCGCAGCAGGGCACCTCGGACCTCGTGCTCCGGCCGCTCAAGGACCTCGCCGCGGAGAACTTCATGTCGCCGCAGCAGAACGAGGCCGCACGCGCGGCGGTGCAGCAGGCGATCGCGCGCCTGCAGCCGCGCGCGCAGCGGGTCGAGCAGGCGTTCTCGTCCACCCGCGACGAGCTCAAGCGCACGCAGCTCCGCTCGCTCGTCGACGGCTACCGCGAGACGCTGAACGACCTGCAGGAGGCGCTCGGCGACTGGGACTACAAGGGCCCGGAGGGCGCGGAGTCGGTGGTGGCGAGCCCGTCGTTCGGCGCGCCGTCGTTCGGCGCCGGTGCAGCGCCGGTGGCGATGGCGAGGGTGTCGACGCCGTCGACCGGGTTCATGGCGGTGCTCAAGTCGCTGCCGATCATCGGGCCCCTGCTGCGCATGCTCGGGCTGTGATGTGCGAACGGGGGGAGGGACCGGCGGTCCCTTCCCTCGAATGTGTGGTCACGGGCCCTCCTCGCGGCGGTAGCGGAACGCATCCGAGGCGACGTACTGCTCGACGAAGCCGAGCATGTCGAAGGCCCCGGCGCCGCCGGCCTCGGCGACCAGCCGCTCGAGCAGCGCCTCGTCGTGCTCGTCGAGCTCGGTGCGACCGACGGCGAAGCGATACAGCTGCTTGGCCACGCAGGCCTCGACCTGGCCCGAGTCGACGGCGATCCGCGCGAGCTCGGCGGGGCCGTTGAAGGTCGTGTCGCCCGAGGCGAGGCCGACGAACTCGCCGTCACCGTCGATGGTGCACTCGGGGCGCCCGAGCTCGGTCTGACGGACCGCGCCGCTGGCGTCGTAGGCCTCGAGTCCGAAGCCGATCGGATCCATCAGCGCGTGGCACGACTTGCACGCCGGCTCGCGGGACATGTAGTAGCGATCGTACTTGCACGCGTCGGGGTCGGCGCCCGCCGGTGGCGCGTCGATGTTCACCATCAGATCCGGCGGTGGCTTGGGGATCTCCTGGCAGAACAGGAACGTGCGGACCAAGAGGCCGCGCTGCGTCGGGCTCGTGTCCCCGAACTTGGAGCCCACCGACAAGAAGGTGCCGTGCGACAGCAGGCCCATGCGCCCCGAATCGCCGTAGGGCACCCAGCCCGCGGCGCCCGCGGGGGCGGGCAGGCCGTAGTGCTCCGCGAGCTCGGGCGTCAACCACGTCTCGGTCGACTCGAGCACGTCGGTCCACGCGCCGCGCTCGTCGAACACGACGCGCTCGACCAGGGCATCGGACTCGTCGCGCATCTGGCCGTAGATGCCCTCGGAGCTGAGCTGCTCGTACTTCAGCCACAGCGCGTGGAAGCGATCGATGCGGGCGCGGGCCCGTGCGTCGCCGAGCAGCATCTGCGCCGCGTCGCGGACCCCTTGGTCGTCGGCGAGGCCACCGGCCACGGCGGTGTCGAGCAACCAGTCGGGTGGCGTGGTGCCGACGAGGAAGTACGACAGTCGGGCCGACAGCTCGAAGTCGTCGAGGCGTCGCAGCTCGGGCTCGTCGGGGACGGGCTCGCCGATCTCGACGCGATAGACGAACTCGGGGTGCTGCAGGAACAGGCGCAGTCCGGCTTGCACGCCGAACCAAAAGTCGTCGGCCTCGACCGCGTAGTCGAGCAGCGCGCCGTAGGTGTCGAGCTCCGCGTCGCTCAAGGGTCGTCGCAGCGCGCGGCGTCCGAAGCTGCGCAGGAACTCGCGGAAGCACACCGCGTCGTCGGGGCCCGAGGGCGTGCACGGCACGATCGCGGCGCGCAGCGCCTCGGTCTCGACGACGGTCGCTGCGAGATCGCCGGCGAGCAGCTCCATGCCCTTGATCAGCGGTTCGGACGCGGTCTGCAGCGTGAAGTCGTTGTCGAACGGCGTCAGCGTGTCCTGCGGCAGCAGCTCCTTCGCCGACGGGACGTCGATCCCCAGCAGATCGGCGATCGTCTGCTGGTACTCGACGATCGAGAGCCGACGCAGGCCCGACACGCCGACCTCGAAGCCGGCGTCCGGCGGCAGCTCGTCGCCCGTCGTGCCGCCGCCCTCTGGCGCGCCGCCGCCCGTCGTGCCCGTGGTGGTGGTGGCCGCGTCCGATCCCGCGGGCGCCCCCGCGTGGCAGGCACCGAATCCGGCGAGCAGGGCCGAGGCGAGCACGCCTCGGGCCGGGAACGGAGAACCCACGGCACTACGGTCGCCTGGATCTGCAGCCGCCGACAAGGACGCAGGCCCCGAGAATTAGCTTTGCCAGGAATGCGAAGCGTGGCATGTTCGGAATGTGATGTACAGAACGGCGACGTGGATGCTCGTCGGGGCGGCGGGGTGCGGCCCGGTGGTGGCCCCGCCGCTGGGCGGCTCGGCCTCGGACACCACGGGACGTGGACACGGGCACGGACGAGGACGACGCGGGCAGTACGTTCCTCATCGTCCCGGACATGTTCACGCCCGATTTCTGCGACATCTGGGCCCAGGACTGTCCGCCGGACGAGAAGTGCATGCCGTGGTCCGGCGACGGCAGTGGGTCGTGGAACTCGGCGCGCTGCACCCCGGTCGCCCCCGATCCGCGGGAGGTCGGCGAGCCGTGCACCGTGGTCGACTCGCCGACGAGCGGCATCGACGACTGTGTACCCGGCGCGATGTGCTGGGGCGTCGACCCGGAGACCAACATGGGCGAGTGCGTCTCGCTGTGCCAGGGCAGCGAGGAGAACCCGTTGTGTGAGGCCGCCTGCGACGCGTGCGCGATCAACGACGATACCGTGCTCATCCTCTGCCTGCCGCAGTGCGATCCGATCGCGCAGGACTGCGCCGACGGTCACACCTGCCAGCCCTACGCCTCGAACTTCGTATGCCTCCCCGATGCCTCCGGAGAACAGGGCCTCATCGGCGATCCGTGCGAGCACGTCAACGTCTGCGACGCGGGGACTTTCTGCGCGGCCGCACAGGTGGTGCCCGGCTGCGCGGGCGCGAATGGGTGCTGCGCGCCGTTCTGCGACGCTGCTGCGGAGGACACCTGCGATGCGCTGCTGCCGG
Organism: Deltaproteobacteria bacterium Ga0077550; assembly: GCA_001464385.1. GTDB lineage: Bacteria > Myxococcota_A > Polyangia > Nannocystales > Nannocystaceae > Xiheibacterium > Xiheibacterium aquaticum. Next base: position 13,130 of record LNFB01000283.1, read on the forward strand.
GCACGACGTGCGTGCCGTGGTACGAGGACGGAGAGCAGCCGGCGGCGTGCATCGGCACGTCGATCATCGGCATATGCGTCGTGGCGCCATGAGGCGCGCACTCTTTCGATTGGGGGGTGAATGCATGGGACGGTGGATTGGATGGGCGTTGATCGGGTTGCTCGGGTGCGCTCCGGCGGGCGAGGTCGGCGAGGGCGGAGCGACCTCGAACGCGTCGAGCTCGGGTGCGAGCCCCGACCCGTCGCCGGAACCGACGGGGCTGAGCGCGACGATCGGAGATACGACGGGGTCCACGACGACGACCGCGACCGAGGACACGACCGGCTCGGCGTTCATCGCGTCCTCCGACGGCGGGCCGATGTACGAGTGCAACCCGTGGGAGCAGAACTGCCCGCGCGGCGAGAAGTGCATGCCGTGGGCGGTCGGCGAGGGGTCGTGGAACGCGACGCGCTGCGTTCCGATCGACGACGACGCGAAGCCGGTGGGTGAGCCGTGCACGGTGGTCGAGTCTGCCGTGAGCGGCATCGACGACTGCGAGTTCGGGGCGATGTGCTGGTCCGTCGACCCCGAGACCAACATCGGGGAGTGCGTCGCGTTCTGCCGGGGCAGCGAGCTGGACCCTCAGTGCCCCGATGCCTGCGACGCGTGCCCGATCGGCGCCGCCGACCCGTTCAACCTCTGCTTCCCGCAGTGCGATCCGATCGCACAGGACTGTGGTCCGGGAAAGGCCTGTCAGGCGGTCCACAACACCTTCGTGTGTGTCTCCGATGTGTCGGGCGACGCGGGGCTCGTCGGCGATCCGTGCGAGTACGTCAACACCTGCGACGCGGGGAATTTCTGTGCGAGCGCAGAGATGGTCCCCGGCTGTGAGAACGCAGGTGGTTGCTGCGCGCCGTTCTGCGACGCTGCGGCGGACACGTGCGACCTGCTGCTGCCCGGCACCACCTGCGTGCCGTGGTACGAGGAGGGGCAGCAGCCGGCGGCGTGCATCGGCACGGGGATCATCGGCGCATGCACGGTGACGCCATGAGGCGCGCGCTCGTCGGCGCGTTGCTGGTCGGGTGCGGTCCGGGGGTCGCTTCTCCCTCGGACGCCACCGGTACGACGGCATCGAGCGCATCGATCACCGGCAGCGAGACGGGGAGCGACGCGCCGATGTCGACGACGTCCACGACGGCGCCCGATCCGGGCGACACGACCGCACCCGACGCGGACGAGGGATCCATCGTCCCCGCTCCCGACGGCGGGACGGCGGGCGGCCCGTGCGATGTCTGGGCGCAGGACTGCCCGCGCGGGGAGAAGTGCATGCCGTACTCCCCCAACGGCGACGGGGAGTTCAACGCGGTGCACTGCACGCCGCTCGACGGCGATCCGCGGGCCCCCGGCGAGCCGTGCACGGTGGTCGGCTCGCCCCTCAGTGGCATCGATGACTGCGAGCGCGGTGCGATCTGCTGGAACGTCGATCCCGAGACGAACACGGGCGAGTGCGTGGCGATGTGCCAGGGCACCGAGGCGCGACCCATGTGCGCGGACCCGTGCGAATCCTGCACGATCAACGCCTACGGCACGCTGAACCTCTGCGTGGGTGCGTGCGATCCCGTCGCTCAGGACTGCGGGCCCGGCGAGGCGTGCTATCCGATCGGCGAGACGTTCGCCTGTGCGCCGGACGCGTCGGGCGACGCCGGGGCGCTCGGCGAGCCGTGCGAGTTCATCAACGTCTGCGATGCCGGCCTGTTCTGCGCGATGGACGGCTCGGTGCCGGGTTGCGAGGGCCCCGGGTGCTGCGCGCCGTTCTGCGACGCGTCGGGTCCGGACCCGTGCGCGGCGCTGCTGCCCGGCACGGTGTGCACCCCGTGGTTCGAGGCGGGCATGGAGCCCGGCGCGTGCGGGAGCGCGGCGATCATCGGGGCGTGCCGACCACCGGCATGACGCGACGATGGGCGTGGGTAGCATCGCGCTCGACCGACCCGTCTCTCCACCATGACCGAGCTCCCTCCCGGACAGCGCGAGCGCCCCGACTTCCCGCGCTTCGGGCTCACGCCGTTCGCCGAGCGATTCCCCGCGTCGACCGATGCGCCGCGGCTGCGCGTCTCGGGTGACGTCGACACGCCGCTCGAGCTCGACGACGCGATGGCGGGCCTCGAGCGGGTGACGCAGGTCTCCGATTTCCACTGCGTGACGACGTGGACGCGGCGCGGGCTCGAGTGGAGCGGCGTCCGCTTCGCGGAGTTCTTCCGCCGCATCGTCGTGCCGCGGGTCGGCCCGGCGCAGGACGCGACGTTCGTGGTGCTGCGTGCCCAGGACGGCGCGCGCACCAGCCTACCGCTCGAGGATCTGCTCGCCGACGACGTGCTCCTGGCCGATCGCCTCGACGGCGCGCCGCTGCCGATCGAACACGGCGCGCCGCTGCGGCTCGTGGCGCCGCGGCACTACGGCTACAAGAACGTGAAGCACCTCGATCGGATCGAGTTCTGGCGCAGCGACGCGGCGTACCGGCCGTTCGGCCTGAGGTTCATGGTCCATCCGCGGGCGCGCGTCGCCCTCGAGGAGCGCGGGCAGTGGGTCCCGGGCTGGTTGTTGCGGCGGTTGTATCGGCCGTTGATCGCGTCGACGGTGGCGCGGTTCGAGCGGGCGATGGCGCAGCGGCGGGGTCAGTGACTATACGTCTTGTCGTGCTGCGTGGCCTGGTTCGCCGCGTCGCCGAAGAACTGGAGCTTCACCTTCCAGGTGTTCGTGTCGCTCGGCAGGAGCACCGTGACGAAGCCGTTCGTCGTCGTGTAGTCCTTGATCGCCTGGGTCGGCAGGCCTTCGTTGATCGTCACCTTGAACGTCTTGGTGAGCGCCTCGTCGTCCGAGTCGCGGCGCAGCGCGATCAGCAGTGTGCCGAAGTGCGGCCCGCCGTGGGCGTCGAGGGCACCGTAGTTGTAGGCGACGTCGAACGTCGTCATCGCCTTGAAGATCGCGAAGTTCGCCTCGTCCGACGCGGCGCGCGTGTCGTCGTCCCCGGCGAACGTCGCCGCCAGCGTGTACCCGGCCTGCGCGAGCTCGGGGACCTCCCACTCGAGCGTCGCCTTGCCCTGGGCGTTCGTCACGGCGGTCCCGAGGACGATGCTGATGTTCGGTCCGCCCTCCTTGCCGCGGACCTTGAAGCGGACCGTCTTGCCGGCGAGCGGGCTCTGGCCCGAGGTCAGCGTCGCCTCGACGTTCCGACGCTCGCCCGGCACGGCGGCGCCGTTCTTCGCCTCGAGCTTGGTGATCCGCTTGATCGCGACCGGCTTGGTCGGCTGGACCTCGGGAAGATTCGTCGGCGCCACCTGGGGCGCGGCTGCGCTGGCACCCTGCGGCGCGAGGACGAGGCCGGTGGTCAGGGTGGCCACGAGGCAGAGGACGGGGGAGATGGCGCGCATGTTGGGATTCCTCTCGGGGACGCCCTCGGGCGGGCCCAAGACGGCAGAGGGCGGCCGCGGGAGATGTGACGGCCGGGGTGCTAGCCTCGATGTGGCGATGGCGATGGCGATGGCGATGGGCAGATCCGCAGGGTGGGTTCTGCTCGGGCTGCTCGCCTGCGGGCCGGCTGTCGATCCCACCGAAGACGACCCGACCTCGCCAGCGCCGGGCACGGGCGGATCCTCCGGCTCGCCGTCGGACGCGACGACGACGAGCGCGACGACGACGCCGGGGGAGGGACCCGAGGGGTGCGTCGGGCAGGGGATCGTCGGCGCGTGTCTGCTGCCGATGTGAGGGCGCAGGTTCGCGGTGAACGCTCAGAGTCGTTCGACCGCATCTCGCCACTCGAGCGCGAGCCATTCTCCCATCACCTCGTAGCGCTGTCGCACCGGCCCAGCTTCGTGCTGGAGCAGCACGCGGTCGCCGGACGCGACGAGCGCGAACTCCTCGAGGATCGCGTTGCCCCGGGGGGCGCTCCGACAGCTGCAGACGACGAGCTCCGCGTTGCCCACGGGGAGCGCCGCGAAGGCGATGGCCCTGGCGAGCACGAGGCGGGGCATTGCGACGACCAAGGGTGTCGCGTCGATCCGGAAGGTCACGGCGATGCCGCCGGCCTGCCGATCGATCGAGATCCTGAGATCGCGCGCCGCAGTGGCGGGTCCGTCGTCGACGCCCCACCGCATGTCCTCGGAGACGGTGGCGTCGTCGGCGATGCCGCTCAGTGCGGCGCCGAGCCGCTCCGGAGAAAAATCCCACGCTTCCTCGGGCTCGACTTCGACACGCGGCCGACGCAGCGTGAGCTCGAAGTCCACCGAGCATTCGTCGCTGAAGACCCCGGCGGGCGCACCACAGGCGCAGCGCAGGTTCGCTTCGTTGCCGCGCGGCGCATAGCCGCAGCAACCGAAGGAGGTGGGCTCGACGTTGCCGACCACGAGATCGTGCGGATGGATGCAGACGTCCCCCGCCTCGGGCCCGCTCGTCCATGTCGCCGGCGGAGTGCGCGTGACTCGGCCGGGTGTCGCGAGCAGGCGCGGGTCCGGAACTGCGCGCACGGGACGGCTCAACGGCCGGTGACACGATGCGCAGTGGAAGACCACCATCCTGCCATCATGTCGCGGCTCTCACCCCAAGTCGATCGGACGCGAGGGTCCGCGGCCGAATGGCCGGTGCCCTCAGCGTCGAAATCCAGTGATCCAACCGCGGGCTCGCGACTCTACCGCGGGCGTGGGCGACTTGACGCCGAACGTCGGTGGCACGTCCCACGCAAGTCGAACATGTTGACCATTGGCTGGGAGATCGCCGGGTGTCAGGCCATCGCACGATGACGACGCAAGAAGACCTCGCCCTCGTCGGCGGCGCGCTCACCGGCGATCGCGCTGCGCAGCGCAGGCTGGCGGCGCGGCTGCTCGACGCGATCCACCGCGAGGTCGCCTTCGTGATGGCACGCCACGCGAACCCGCTCGCCCGGGACCCGCGCCAGGACGTCCTCGATCTGGTCCAGGACGTGCTCGTCGTCCTGTTCGCGCAGGACGGGAGGGAGCTGCGCCGCTGGGACCCGGATCGCGGTCGCACCCTCGAGAGCTTCGTGCGCCTCGTCGCGCGCCGGCGCGTCGCCCGAGTCCTCGGCCAGCGACGCGGCAACCCGTGCGCGCTCAGCCTGGTCGAGGTCACGCAGGACGACCTCGACGAC
>LNFB01000284.1 GCA_001464385.1 Deltaproteobacteria bacterium Ga0077550
GCCCACGCCGCGGGACTCGGCGCCGAGCTCCGCGTCAGCGCGACTTCGCTGAAGGTCGGAGATTCCCTCGATCTCGAGCTCGAGGTCACGCGCGCCGGCGGCGGCCCCGTGCCGGATCCGGAGCTGCCCTCCGGCCTCGCCGACGCGTTCGAGGTGGTCTCGAGCTTCTCGTCGGGCAGCGGCTTCCAGCTGTCGTTCGGCCGCGGCGCGACGAGTCGCACCTCGCACAGCTCGATCGCGGTGTCGGCGATCGCCCTGAAGCCCGGCACCCACAAGCTGTCCTTCACCGTCGACGACGGCGGCACGAAGGTGACCTCCAACGTGGTCGAGGTCGTCGTCGAGGGCGATGCCGCGGCCACGACCGCCACCGCGGCCGCGCCGACGATCGGCAAGCCCACCGAGGCCCGCGGCGACGTGTTCGTCTGGTCGGCGACGAGCAAGGCCAAGGCCTACGTCGGCGAGCAGATCGAGTACCGCCTCGACGTCTACGAGCGCTCGCTGCTGTCGTCGGTCACGCTGCGCACGCCGCCGAACTTCGCCGACTTCTACACGTACGATCTCCCCGAGGGCGAAGCCGTGGTCGAGGAGGTCGCCGGCGTGCCCTACCGCGTCCGCCCGGGCATGCGTCGGGCCCTGTTCCCGCAGAAGGCCGGGACGCTGGTGATCGGCTCGCCCGAGATCACGATCGGTCGGCGTCGTCGCGACCGCGGCCCCGCGGTGAGCGTCGAGGTCGCGCCGCTCCCGGCGAAGGGGCAGCCGCCGGGTTTCTCGCCGAACAACGTCGGCAACTTCACGATCACCGCCAAAGTCGATCGTACGAGCGTCGAGGTCGGGCAGCCGTTCACGTGGACGGTCGAGATCGCCGGCGAGGGCAACGTCGCGCTCGTCGATCCGGGCGCGTGGCCCGAGTTCCCCGGCGCGCGGCGCTACGAGCCGAAGATCGAGTCCGAGATGAGCGCCCAGGCGCGCGTCACCGGGCGGCGCACGTACGCCTTCCTCGTGATCCCCGAGACGCCCGGACCGCTGCAGATCCCCGCCCTCACCCTCGACTTCTTCGATCCAATCGCCGAGCGCTACGCGGTGTCCCGCGCCGAGCCGCTCACGATCGAGGTCACCGGCACGGCGGCCACGCCGGCTCCGAGCCCCGCAACCGACGCCCCCGCGGCCGAGGACGCCAGCGACGCCGCGCTGCAGCCGATCCTCGACACGCCGACGCTGCCGCGCGATCCCGTGCCGACGCCGTGGCTCACGCCCTCGCGATGGGGCTGGGGCATGGTCGCGCTGCCGACGTTGGCCGCCACCGCGTGGACAGCCTCGGCGCTGTGGCGGCGCTACGGCCCCGACGACGCCGCCAAGCGCCGCGCCGCGCAGCAACGCCGTCGACGCGACCGGCTCGAGGCCGCGCGCGAATCGGTCGACACCGGCGAGGGGTTCCACGCCGCGCTCGCGACGTTGCTGCACGATCTCGCGGTCGGTCGCGTCGGGCCGCAGGGTGTCGGCCTCCCGCGCCCCGAGCTCATGCGCCTCGTCGAGGCCAGCGGGACGCCGCCCGCCGAGCTGCGTCGCCTCGAGGGTCTGCTCGAGCGCTGCGATGCGGCGCGCTTCGCTGCGCAGCGCGGCACCGTCGAGGAGCGCCGCGACATGCTCGAGGACGCCGTCGCGCTGCTCGACAGCTCGTCGCTCGGCCGCGAGGCCTCGGCCAAGGCGGGGGATCGGACGTGACGCGCGGCCGCAGCCTCGCGCTGGTCGTCGCCGCGGTGATCGCCACGTGGACGGGCACGGTCCGCGCCGACGCGGTGGACGACGCGTTCGCCGAGGGCAACGCCGCGGCCGCCGCGGGGCACTGGGCCGCGGCCGCGTCCGCCTACGAGCGCGCCGGGGCCCTGCTCGGCAAGCCGAGCAGCCTGCTGTCGTACAACCTCGGCACCGCCCACGCCCACGCCGGGGATCTCGGCCGCGCGACGCTGCACCTGCGGCAGGCCCTCGACTTCCGCGGCAACCCGACCACCGAGCTCGCCGAATCCGCGCGGGCCAACCTCGGGGTCGTCCGTCGCCGGGCCGAGCTCGCGGCGGCGACCACCGGGGCGCTCATCGATCGCCCGCAGACCTGGTGGGATCTCCTGGTCGAGGCCCTGCGCTCCCCGGGCATCGGCTGGCTCGCGCTCGTCTGCGGCGTCACTGCGTTCACCCTGCGGATCGCCGACGCAGTGCGTCGCGCGTCGGGTCGCGCGACGCGGTGGGCGAGCGTGGCGGTGTGGCTCCTCGCGGCGGTGTGGGCCATCACCGGCAGCCTGCACGCGCTGGCCCTTCGCGCCGATCGCACGGCGCCGCCGGCGATCGCGATCGCGGCGAGCACCGACGCGCGCGACGGACCAGGCGCCCACCGCAACTCGACGTGGGCGCTCGCCGCGGGATCGTCGATCGCACCCCGGGGTGGGTGTTGGTGCGGCTCGCGGGCGGGATCGAGGGCTGGGTGCCCGATGCGGCCGTGGCCGAGGTGGATCGGCCATTTGGCCAGTCCCGCTGAGCGCCGGGCGCGGCCGCGGGCACGGCGACCTGTGGCGCCCCTCCACCCTCGGGGATAAGCTTGCCCTCGGGTGCTCTCCGTCGTCGCCACGAAGATCCGGACGTCGCGGGACCAGACTGGTCTCACGTCGACCGTCGGGCGCATCTACGAAGGCTACCTCCTCTCGGAGCCCGTCGTGGGCCGGGGGATGGTCATCTTCCGCGACCCGAACGGCCGCCGCATGGTGACCACCGCGGTGCGCCGCGTGCTCGCGACCTCCGAGTCGAACGTGCTCTACGTCGAGACCGAGAACAGCGTCTATCGCATCTCGATCCGCGAGGAGCACATCGCAGCCGCGACCGCCTGAGCGTCAGCGGGCTTGATACACGTTCACGCGGAGGTACTCGCCTTCGCGGTGCCCGAGGGCGACCGGATGATCGGCGCCGGCGCCGAGGGCGAGCGTCCGCGTGAAGGAAAGGCCGGTCTGCAAGAGCGCCCGGTCGAGGTGCTCGCGGCCGACGTGGTGGCTGCAGCTGCACAACACCAGGTGCCCGCGCGGCGCGAGGCGACGCGCGAGTTCCCCGACGACGCGGGCCATCGCGCCGACCGCATGGTCGACGTCGTCGCGCCGCGCCGCGAGCTTCGGCGGATCGAACACGATGGCGCCGAACGGCCCCGCGAGCGCTGGATCGGCCAGCGGCGCGAACATGTCGGCCTCCACCCAGGTGATGCGATCGATGCCGTTCGCCGCCGCGTTGCCGCGCGCGTGCTCGAGCGCCGTCGTCGATCGGTCGAGCGCGACCACGTCGACGCCGCTGCGCGCCGCGTGCAGGGCGAAGCCGCCGACGTGGCAGCCGAGATCGAGCAGCGTGCCGCCGTGCGCGGCGGCCAGCGCGGCGACCAGGCGACGGTTGTCGCGCTGATCGAAGTACGCGCCGGTCTTCTGGGCCGGCGGCGCCGGCACCTCGAACACGAGGCCGTCCTCGCGGAACTGCAGCGTGCCGCCGCTCCCGTCGCGGGCCGTCGCGCTCATGCCCTCGAAGCGTGCGGCGCCCTCGGGCACGACGTAGTGGATCGGACCGGCCCACTGACCGGCGAGCCAGGCGCCGAGCTCCTCCTCGCGCGCGGCGATCGGCGCGGTGCCCATCTGCACGACGAGCGCCTCACCGTAGCGATCGACGACGAGGCCCGGGATGCCGTCGCCCTCGCTGTTCACCAGGCGATAGCCGGTCGTGCCCGCGGCGTCGAGGCCGAACGCCTCGCGGGCCGCGAACGCGCTGGCGAGCCGACGCGGCAACCAGTCCTCGGGCGGCCGTGCGGCGCCGTACGACAGCATGCGCACCGTGAGGCTCGAGACCGCCGACACCAGGCCCCAGCCGACCGGCTCGCCGCGGTGATCGACGACCTGCGCGAGCAGGTGGGGATCGGGCGCGCCGAGGAATCGCGCGATCTGATTGCGGCGCAACCACGGCCCGAGGTGCGGACCCACGCGGCCGACGTCGCGGCGCAGCTCGACGCGGACCAACCCGCCCTGAACGCTCATCCCGATCGCTCCGCGGTCGCGTGCGCGAGGCCGCCGGGTACGCCACGCAAGACCGTGCGCAGCTCGTAGCGACCGGCCTGGAGCGCGCGCGCCAGCTCGACGCACGCGGCCTCGGGCTCACCGCGGGCGCCGCAGGTGAACACGTCGGCCGCAGCGTAGCCGTGCTCGGGCCACGTGTGCACCGAGATGTGCGACTCGGCGAGCAGCCCGACGATCGTGAACCCGTGGGGCTCGAAGCGGTGGGCGCACTCCGAGAGCAGCTCGCAGTTGGCGATCGCCACCGCGGCCATCATCGCGGCGCGCACCGCTGCGGGGTCGTCGAGGATGGCCGCGGGGCACTCCCACAGCTCGATCATGCAGTGACGGCCGGCGGTGGGCATCAGTCGTCACGGACCGCGATCTGCAGCGTGGTGCCCGCGAGCTGACTGGCGTACTCGCGCAGCGGCTGCTTCGCGGGTCCGCGCACGACCTTGCCGTCGTCCGAGAAGCGCGAGTTGTGGCACGGGCAGCGCAGCGCCTGCTCCTCGTTGTCCCACCGCACCGTGCAGCCGAGGTGCGGGCACCTCGACGACAGCACTCGGAACTGGCCGCCCTCGAGGCGCATGATGATGAGGGGCTTCCGCGACCCCTCGGGTTGCACCGCGACCATGCCACCCGGTGTCGCGAGCTCGGCGATCTTCCCCACCTCGAACTCGAGGATGCCGTCCTTCACCGCGGGCACCCTCTGCGCCGGCATGGCCGCCGGGCCGCAGCCGGCGAGCACGAGGCCCGCAGTGGCGCCGACGAAGCCGCGCCGCGTCAGCGCGCAGGCGGGCACGATCGGCGCACCATCGTCACCCTCGGAGTCGCAGGGCCTTCGCGTCATGGCGCGAGCATCGCAAAAGACCGGGCACAAATCGACCGCGTGCGCGGCCCAGGGACCGACCGTGGTGCCGAGGGCCGCGGTCGCTGCTATGGTGCGCGCCGTGCTCGGTCCGTGGCTCATCGCTGGCCTGCTCGCGGCGTCCCCCGCGGCGCGTGGCAACGATGCGATCGGCCGGGCCCGCGGTCCGGTGTTCAGCGTCGCCGCCGCCCCGCGCCTCGGCATCCTGTTCGCCGGGGGCGCCGCGGCGATCCAGCGGGTCGGGTTCGGGGCGGGCCTGCAGTTCCGCGTCCACGCCCTGCGCCTCGGCCCCCTGCGCATCGGCGCGGGCGTCCAGCTCGGCCACACCCGCTACCTCGAGCGCTACAGCGTGGCGGTCGACGGCGGCGGCACGGCGCGGCGCTGGGCCGCGCTCGGCCACACCGACTTCGCCGCGGGCCCGTCGTTCCAGATCGTGATGGGTCCCGTGTTCGCCGAGCTCGGTGTCGAGGCCGGCCTCGGCATCTCGAGCCTCGTGCGCCCGCTCGGGCCGACGGTCAACGACGAAGAGGAGACCAACGACACCACCGCGATGATCCGCGGCGGCGGCCACCTCGGGATCCCGATCCGCAACAACTCGTCGATCACGATCGGCGCGGCGGTGCAGAAGTACTTCTCGCGGGCGCAGGTCGTCGCGCGCCCGGACCCCGCGGTGCCCGACGCGCCGCCCGACGTCAATCCGTTCGACCTGATGCTCGAGCTCACCGTCGGGTATCACTTCATGTTCTGATCCGCCGCGCCATGCCCGAGCTGCTCCCCCACGCCACACGCGTCGCTCCCTCTGGCCCGGTCCTCTGCGTCGTGATGGACGGCGTCGGCGTGGGCAAGCGCGATCCCGGTGACGCGGTCGCGCTCGCCCGCACGCCGAACCTCGATCGCCTGCGCGCGCTGCCGTCGTACCGGACGCTCGTCGCCCACGGCCGCGGCGTCGGCATGCCCAGCGACGCCGACATGGGCAACTCCGAGGTCGGCCACAACGCGCTGGGCGCCGGACGGATCTTCGATCAGGGCGCCAAGCTCGTCGCCGCGGCGATCGACTCGGGCGCGCTGTTCGAGGGCCCGCGCTGGCGCGAGCTGCTCGAAGCGGTCCGCGTCGGCGGCCAGCCGCTGCACCTGCTCGGCCTGCTCTCGGACGGCAACGTCCACAGCCACATCGATCACCTGATCGCGCTGGTCCGCCGCGCCGCGCACGACGGCGTGCCCCGCATCCGCGTCCACGCCCTGCTCGACGGCCGCGACGTCCCCGGCCGCTCGGCGCTCGGCTTCATCGACCGACTCGAGGCCGTCCTCGCCGAGGTGCGGGCGTCGGGCTGCGACGCCCGCATCGCCAGCGGCGGCGGTCGCATGCGCATCACGATGGATCGCTACGAGGCCGAGTGGCCGATGGTCGCCCGCGGCTGGGACGTCCACGTGCGCGGGCTCGGCCGCAGGTTCGCCTCCGCCCGGCAGGCGGTCGAGACGATGTACGCCGAGCGCGACATCGACGACCAGTACCTCGAGGGCTTTGTCATCGACGGGGGCGATGGCCCGCTCGGACCGATCCACGACGGCGCGGCGGTGGTGCTGTTCAACTTCCGCGGCGACCGGGCGATCGAGATCAGCCGCGCCTTCGAGCGCGAGGTGTTCGACGGCTTCGACCGCGGTCCGCGGCCCCAGGTCGCGTTCTTCGGGATGATGCAGTACGACGGCGACGAGCACATCCCGGCGCGGTTCCTCGTCGCGCCGCCGGCGATCGATCGCACGATGGGCGAGCTGCTCGCCGCGGCGGGCAAGCGCCAGCTCGCGATCAGCGAGACGCAGAAGTACGGGCACGTGACGTACTTCTGGAACGGCAACCGCTCGGGCAAGTTCGACGACCGGCTCGAACAATACATCGAGATCCCGTCCGACACCCTGCCGTTCGAGCAGCGCCCGTGGATGCAGGCGGCCGAGATCACCGACGCCCTCGTCGCCGAGATGGCGCGGCAGCCCTACGACTTCGCGCGGGTGAACTTCGCCAACGGCGACATGGTCGGGCACACCGGCGTGCTCGAGTCGGCGCGGATGGCCGTCGAGGCGGTCGATCTGTGCCTGGGCCGCCTGTGGCAGGCGATTGCCCGGCAGGGAGGCGTGCTGGTCGTCACCGCCGATCACGGCAACGCCGATCAGATGCTGGACGTCGAGAAGGACGGCACGACGCGGCCGCGCACGAGCCACTCGCTGAACCCGGTGCCGTTCGCGATCGTCGACGGACGCGCGCCTGCGCTGCGCGTGCGTCACGACGCCGTCGGCAGCCTGGGCAACATCGCGGCGACCTGTCTCGAGCTGATGGGCCTGCAGCCGCCGGCCGACTACCTGCCGAGCCTGCTCGAGCCGGGCTGACGGCGCGACCGCGACCTCACGACGCGCGGACCTGGATCGGCCGGGTGGCGTCGTCGTCGACGAACCGCGGCGCGTCGCCGTAGCACGACACGCCGTCGCGCCCCGCTGCCTTCGCGTCGTAGAGCGCGGCGTCGGCCGCCGCCAACCAGGCGGTGCGGACCGATGGGCCGGCCGTGGGTCGTGCGATCGAGGCCAGATCGGCGACGCCGAACGACAGCGTGACGCCCCGACTCGGGCCGCTCGCGCGCCGCAGCGAACGACGGATGCGCTCGCACACCAACATCGCGCCCTGCGCGTCGGCCCCGGACAGGAGGATCGCGAACTCGTCGCCGCCGGTGCGCGCGGCGACGTCCGTGGGCCGGATTCCGCCCTGCATCGCGGCCGCGACGGCGACGAGCGCCTCGTCGCCGGCCCCGTGCCCGAACTCGTCGTTGACCTGCTTGAACCGGTCGACGTCGACGAGCACGACCGCGATCGACTCGCCGGTGCGGGCGGCCCGGGCCAGCGCCTGGTCGAGGAGCGGCTCGAAGCCACGGCGGTTCCACAGGCCCGTCAACGGATCCGTGGTCGCCTCGGCGCGCAGCCGCTCGATCTCGTCCTGCCGGCGGTGGATCTGTTCGACCAACGTCAGCATTCCGACGACGGCCGCGCGCGCGCGGGCGTCGTCTCCGTCGGCGAGCGCGACGTCGATGCGGTGCGCCACCCCATCGCGCGCGGCGAACAGGGCCTGCAGATCCGCCGGCTCACCGCCGTCGAGCTCGGCCCACGCGACCTCGGCGAGCAGCCCGAGGCTGACCGTCGCGCGGTGCAGGACGGCGTCGGCCGTCGGCGCATCCATCAAGAACTGCAGCAGGCGCACCAGTGCGGGCGCGTCGGCGGACGCTTCATGTGTCGGCCCCCCCACGGCCTCGGCCTCGCGGCCGGGTCGCAGGGCCCCGGCGCGCACCGGTCCCGAGGTGGCATCGTTGGCGGGCTCGAAGTCGATGGGGTGGACGAGTGCAGGTGCCAGAGGCATGGCGTTGGAGCATGCAAACAGCAAGGTTGGTGCCAACGGCAGGCGCGGCGCGGGGCGTCACGCCGCACCTGATCCCGCACGGGCTTTGAGCGCGCGGCCCGTTTTGGTAACGTCCCCCCGCCATGCCCGTGTCCAGCCCGGTGTCTCCGCGCCTGCGTTCCCTCCCTGCTCGCGGCCTCGTCTCCCGGGGCCTCGTCTGCGCCGTCTTGCTGGCCTCGGCCGCGAGCTGCAAGAAGACGGGCCGCGACCAGTCGGACGCCGCCGCGTGGATCGACAACCCCACCGCGGGCAAGAAGGACGGCAGCGTCATCACGATCCCGACGCTGGGCGTCAAGTTCGAGATCCCCGACACCCTGTACGTGTTCAAGTCGTGCGGCGAGGCCTCGCACACCCCCGAGGGTGATCACGGCTGGATCCCGGTGGTGACCTGCCGCTCGACCAGCGGCGACGCCTTCGGCGGCGGCGGCGACGAGGACGGCGGCGACGAGTTCGCCGACGACGACGCCGAGGAGGCCACCGGTGTCGAGGAGATCGCGGTCACCTTCTATGTCACCCGCAAGACCCGCCCGCTCGACGAGCGCGCCGTGTCCTGGTTCGAGAACCAGTTCAAGCAGGCCGGCATGGGCGTGGACGAGATCACCTATCAGCACGAGTTCCAGAAGAAGTCCGGCATCTACGCCAAGCTCCACGTCCTCGACGGTGACGGCGGCGCCCCGCAGCGCGAGATCGTCCAGTTCATGTTCCCGCGCCAGGACGTCGTCTTCATCGCGCGGATGGAGTACCCATTCGGCGAGAAGCGCAGCGTCGATCAGGACTGGAAGTACATCCTGTGGAACTTCGAGTTCCTCCAGTAGCGTGAGACCGGCCCATCGGGCCGACGCCGGCGCGAGGGCCCCGGATCATCCATGCGCATCGCGCTGAAGATCACGCTCGCGCTGACCCTGTGGACGATCGGCGTCCTCATGGTCATGTCCGAGCGCGAGCTCGACAACGAGTTCGAGATCATCGACGGCGATCTCACCGAGACGCTCGTCCTCATGGGGCGCGCCCTGCAGCCGCTCGTCGAGGATGCGTGGTCGCGCGGCGGCGACGCCCAGGTCACGGCCATCCTCGAGGCCGCGTACGCCCGCGAGCAGACGGTGAAGCTGCGCTGGCTCGATCCGGCGCGGATCGACGCGGGGCTCGAGCAGGCCGCGCTGACGGCCGCGGCGCAGGCGTGCTCCGCGAACGAGCGCGAGGAGGTCCTGCGCTGGCCCGTCGACGCGGAGCCCGTCGCGATCTACGCCTACCTGCCGGTCACCACGTCGAACGCCCGTCGGTCCGTCCTCGAGCTGCGCCGCTCGCTCGCGGTCCGTGACGAGCTACGCGCCCGCAGCCGCCGCCAGCTGTCGCTCACGATCCTCGTCATCGGCACCTGCGCGGCCGGCATGGCGATCGGCATCGGCTGGCTGCTCGTCGGCCAGCGCGTCGGCCGACTCATCGCGCTGGCGCGGCAGGTCGGCCGCGGCGAGACCACGAAGGCCGTGGCCGCGACCGGACACGACGAGCTGACCGAGCTGACCTCCGCGCTCAACGACATGGCCGCCGATCTCGAGGACACCCGCGCGCGCGGATCTCGAGCGGCCGCCGAGCGCGAGCGCCTGACCCACGAGCTGCGCCACGCCGATCGCCTCGCGACGATCGGCGCGCTGATGGCCCGCCTCGCCCACGAGATCGGCACGCCGCTCAACGTCATCGCCGCGCGGACCAAGCTCATCGCGCGCGAACAGGTCAACGGCGCCGCGATCGTCGAGAACGCCCGCATCGCCGCCGAGCAGACCGATCGCATCACCGCCGTGGTCCGCAGCTTCCTCGACTTCGCCCGCGGCTCCCGCGAGGCCAACCGTCGGTTCTCCGCCGACGCGATGGTCGAGCACGTCCTCGGCCTGCTCGACAGCTTCGCCCGCGAGCGACGGATCGAGCTGGTCGTCGGGACACGCGCCGAGGGCCAGTGGGTGCGCGGCAACCTGCTGCTGCTGCAGCAGGCGATCACCAACCTCGTCATCAACGCGCTCGACGTCGCGCCGCCGGACACGCGGGTCACCGTGGACCTCACCATGGCCGAGCGCACGCCGCCCGACGGTCGCGGGCGCGGGCCAGGCCCCTACGTGTGCGTCACCGTGGCCGACCGAGGCCCCGGCATCGACCCCGCGGCGCTGCCCCACCTCTTCGAGGCGTTCTTCACGACCAAGCCCCGCGGCGCCGGCACCGGCCTCGGCCTGTCGATCGCCGCCGGCATCGTCCACGAGCACGAGGGTTGGATCGACGTGCTGCCCGACGACGGCGGCGGCACCCGGTTCGTGATATGTCTGCCCGTCGATGCCGACGCGTGATCACGCTCCGGTCCGCGTCCTCGCCGTCGACGACGATCCGAGGTTCTGCGAGCTGTTGGCCGATACCCTGGTCGGCTTCTCCGTCGCGACGGTCACGAACGAGGCCGACGCCCTCGCGCGGGTGCAGGCCTTCGATTTCGACGTCGTCCTCACCGATCTCAACCTCGGCGGTCCCGGCGGGATCGCCCTGTGTCAGCGGATCGCCGAGCGCGACCACGAGCTGCCGGTCATCGTCATCACCGCCTTCGGCAGCATCGACACCGCGGTCGCGGCCATGCGGGCGGGCGCCTACGACTTCGTGACCAAGCCGGTCGAGCTCGACGCGCTGCGCTTCACGATCCAGCGCGCCGCAGCCACGCGGGCGCTGCGCCGCGAGGTCCGAGTCCTGCGCGAGCGGGTGGCCGAGCAGGGTGCCACCGGCATCATCGGCGAGAGCGTCCCGACCCGACGCATGCTCGAGCGCATCACCAAGGTCGCGGCCTCCGAGGCGCCGGTGCTGCTGCGCGGCGAGAGCGGCGCGGGCAAGGAGTTGGTCGCCCGCGCGATCCACCAGCAGTCCTCGCGCGCCGCAGGCCCGTGGGTCGCGGTCAACGTCGCCGCGCTGCCGCCGTCGTTGGTCGAGGCCGAGCTGTTCGGCCACGCGCGCGGGGCCTTCACAGGCGCCACCGAGCGCCGCCAGGGACTCATCCTCCGGGCCCAGGGCGGGACACTGCTGCTCGACGAGATCGGCGAGCTGCCGCTGGACCTACAGCCCAAGCTGCTGCGCGCCCTCGAAGAGCGGGTGATCCGTGCCGTCGGCGACGACCACGACGTGCCGTTCGATGCCCGGATCATCGCCGCGACCAACCGCGATCTCGAGGCCCAGGTCGAGGCCGGGGCCTTCCGCGAGGATCTCTTCTTCCGCCTCAGCGTCCTCGACCTCGAGGTCCCGCCGCTGCGCGCGCGCGGTCGAGACATCCTCCTGCTCGCGCAGCACTTCTTGCAGCGCTTCGCCCAGACGGCGGGCAAGGACGTCCGAACGATCGCGCCGGACCTCGCGCAGCGCCTGCTCGACTACCCGTGGCCCGGAAACGTCCGCGAGCTCCGCAACGCGATCGAACGGGCGGTCACGCTGTCGGACGGCGTCGCGCTGCAGCTGCAGGACGTCCCCGAGCGCATCCGCAGCTACGCGCGCAGCGACGTCCTCGTGGTCTCGCACAACCCCAGCGAGCTGGTGACGCTCGACGTGGTCGAGCAGCGCTACATCCTGCGCGTGCTCGAGGCAGTCGGCGAGAACAAGACGCTGGCCGCGAAGGTCCTCGGCCTGGGACGCAAGACGCTCTACCGCAAGCTCGAGCGCTACGGCGCCATCGCGCGCGGCGAACGCAGGCCCGAGGCGCGAACGACACAGCCGGACGACGACGCGGACGACGACGAGTCAGCCTGACACACGGGAGTCGAAGCGATACGGGCCGGGTCGGCCCATTCGCCGCGTCGAGCCCGGTTTTGTGGCGTCGGATCAACCGCATGCGCGCCGGCCTGCCGCTTGCTAAGGCCAGGCGATGTCCACCGGCCCTGCCGCGTGGTCCGAGTCCTCGCATGGCATCCCCGACCCCTCGCTCCACCGGCGGCTCCAACGGTCCTTTCTGCGGCTACAACCTGCGCGCGGACGTCACGTCGGGGTTCCTCGTGTTCCTCATCGCGCTGCCGCTGTCCCTCGGCATCGCGATGGCGAGCGGGTTCCCGCCGATCGCGGGCCTCTTCACCGCGATGGTCGGCGGCCTCGTCACGAGCTTCCTCGGCAGCGCGCGACTGACGATCAAAGGCCCGGCCGCGGGGCTCATCGTGATCGTCATCGGCGCGGTGACCGAGCTCGGCGCGGGCGACGTCGAGGCCGGCTACCAACGCGCCCTCGCCGTCGGCGTCATGGCCGGGGTGATCCAGATCGGCCTGGCGGTCGCCCGACTCGGCTTCATCGGCGCCATCATGCCGCCGGCCGTCGTCCACGGCATGCTCGCCGCGATCGGCGTCATCATCATCTCGAAGCAGTCGCACACCGTGATGGGCGTGACGCCGGAGTCGAGGGCCCCGCTCGAGCTGTTGGCCGAGATCCCCCAGAGCATCGGGCGCCTCGACCCCGAGGTCCTGCTCATCGGCGGCCTCGCGCTCGTCGTCCTGTTCGGCCTGCCGAAGCTCCCGTACAAGGCGCTGAAGCGCGTGCCAGCGCCGCTCATCGTCATGATGCTCGCGATCCCGCTGGCGATGCTGTTCGAGTTCGAGACCCCGCACGACTACGAGTGGTTCGGGAGCATCCACCACGTCGACGCGCGCCTGCTGGTGCGGCTCCCGGCGAGCCTGATCTCGGCGGTGACGTTCCCGGACTTCTCGCAGATCGCCACCGCGGCGTCGATCAAGTACGTCGTGCTGTTCACCCTGGTCGGCAGCATCGAGTCGCTGCTCAGCGCGAGCGCGGTCGATGCGCTCGACCCGGCCAAGCGCGCCTCGAACATGGATCGCGACCTGCTCGCGACGGGCGTCGGCAACACGATCGCCTCGGTGATCGGCGGGCTCCCGATGATCTCCGAGATCGTCCGCAGCAAGGCGAACATCGACAACGGCGCGACGAGCCCCTTCGCCAACTTCTTCCACGGGCTGTTCCTGCTCGCGTTCGTCGTGCTGCTCCCGGGCGTCCTCCAGCAGATCCCGCTCGCCGCGCTCGCGGCGATGCTGGTGTTCACGGGGACCCGGCTGGCGTCGCCCGCCGAGTTCGGACACGCGTGGCACGTGGGTCGCGAACAACTCCTGGTCTTCGTGGCCACGATGGTGATCACCCTCGCCGACGATCTGCTGGTCGGGGTGTTCTCCGGGCTCGCGCTCATGCTCGTGGTCGACCTCGTCCGCGGCGCCTCGGTGGGCTCGCTGTTCCGCTCCCGGATCGCGTACCGCCGCGACGGCGCGGTCGTGACGCTGGCGGTCAGTGGAGCGGCCGTGTTCACCAACCTCCGCGGCCTCATCTCCGCCTTGTCGCGCCTCGAGCCCGACGTCGAGCGCGTCGTCGTCGACTTCTCGGGCTGCAGCGTCGTCGACCACACCACCCAGAACCGACTGCACCTCATCGCCGACGAGTGGGAGCGACGTACACTCGAGCTCCGCGGACTCGACGCTCACACGTGCGCGTCGACGCATCCCCATTGTGCGAAGTGGAAGAAGGCGTGAGCACCGCAGAGGACCGCAGCCGGCTGCACCCGGTCGAGGATCCCCACCCCGAGGATCCTCGCAGGGCGCTGGAGCACGCCCTCGAGCACGGCGCGCACTACCTGCCCTCGCAGGGGCCGATCGAGACGTTCATCCACCACAACACGCTCCACGCGTTCGAGCACCTGTCCTTCCACGACGCGCTCGCGCGCTCGCCCAAGGTGACCGGGGCGAAGAGCTACCTCGCCGAGGACGAGTTCCGCGCCGCCTATGCCCGCGGTCGCATCAACGATCGCGATCTGGACGAGGCCACCCTGCGGCGCAAGGTCCCCGTCGAGCGGGACACCGTCGTCGGCGACCCCTTCGCCGACCGGGCCAAGATCCTCCGCGCGAGCCTGCTGAACGATCTCGGACCGGAGCCGATCCAGCGGATCCGCTGGAGGTTCTCCGAGGACCTCGCGCTCACCGAGCCCGGGGATGACCTCCGGTGGCCGGCGTGCCTGGACGTCGTCCGCCAGCTCGGTCGCGCCGAGACCTCGGATCCCCTGCTCGAGGTCGACCAGACGCTCGACAGCCTCGGCGAGCGATCCCACCGCGATCTCGCGCTGGCGCTGACCGGCGTCGATGTGTCGACGGCGGTCGATCGGTGGATGATCCGCGACGTCGCCAGTCACCTCGACGAGGGCCTCGCGATCGAGCGCCGCGAGCTGCATCGCACCGGCCTGTACGAGGGCTGGCGGACGTGGAACCGGCCGGGCCGCCGCTACCTCGCCGGCCTGCCCGCTGCGCTGATCCTCCCCGAGGATCCGTTCGCCGCCGCCCTGCTCGCGCTCGAGGGGCTCGGCGTCCCGGTCGAGCGCTACGACGCCTATGTGTCGCGCGTGCTGCAGCACCTGCCCAACTGGGCCGGCATGGTCCATTGGCGCGTCACCCACCCCGAGTACCGGCCCGAGCTCCCGCCCGTCGCGCTCATCGACTTCCTCGCCATCCGCCTGCTCGGCGAGTGGTCCGAGCTGCGCGCGCTGTGCCGGGCGACGTGGGGGTGCGACGCCAGCGAGATGATCGAGCACCTCCGACGCCACCGCGAGGAGGCGGCGATCCGACTGGGTCTGTTCGAGGGCCGGCTCCGCGGCAGCGCGGCGCGACGCGCCCACCAGGTGCTGCTGCAGCGCGGCGCGGCGCGGAACACCGAGGTCGCCGCGCTGCTCCAACGCGAGCTCCGCGAGGACGACAGCCCCGAGGTCACCCGCGCGTGGCAGCTGCTGCGCATCACCCGAGCGCTGCACATCCACGGCGAGGAGCTACGCTGCACGCCCATCCTGCGCATCGCCGGGCTGCTGGCCACCGTCGACGAGTTCGGCCCCGAGGTCCGCCTCCCGATCTGGCAGGAGGCCTACGAGAGCCACTACCGCGACCAGGTCCTCGAGGCGCTCCACGACAACCGCAACTACCGGCGACCGTTCGTCGGTCGGCACGTGTTCCAGAGCATCACCTGCATCGACGACCGCGAAGAGGGCTTCCGTCGCCACCTCGAGGAGGCCGAGCCGCGCTGCGAGACGTTCGGCGCCGGCGGCTTCTTCGGGGTGCCGATCGCGTTCCTCGGCCGCAACGACGACGAGTTCAGCGCCCTGTGCCCGCTGGGCGTCCAGCCGATGCACCGGGTGCTCGAGGTCCCGACCGAGGACGTCGCGCGGGCCCGGAGGTTCGATCGCGGCCGCGTCGCGATGCGGCGGTGGCGGGGCCACTGGCGGCAGATCCTCGGCCACGGCTGGGCGTCGCTGATCGGCGCCTACGCGGTGGGCTTCTTCGCGTGGCTGTGGCTCATCGGCGAGCTGGTCTTCCCGCGGCAGTTCGACCGCCTGCGCCGGCCGATCCACCGCGTGCTCATGCCCGAGCACCCGACGTCGTTCGTGACCGACGAGATCTGCGACGGTCAGCACGCGATCGCCGGGTTCACCCTGCGCGAGCAGGTCGAGCGCATCAGCGGCACGCTGCAGAACACCGGGCTGGTCCGCAACTTCGCCCGCATCGTCGTGGTGCTCGGACACGGCTCGGGCAGCGTCAACAACCCGCACCTGTCCGCCTACGACTGCGGCGCCTGCGGTGGCCGACACGGCGGCCCCAACGCCCGACTGTTCTGTCTGATGGCGAACTCGCCGGCGGTCCGCGCGGGCCTGCGCGGCATGGGCATCGACATCCCCGACGACACCTGGTTCCTCGCCGGCGAGCACCAGACCTGCAACGAGACCATCACGTGGTTCGACGAGGCGCGACTGCCCGCCACGCACGCCGCGGACTTCGCCACCCTCGTCGCCGCGCTCGAGCAGGCGCGTCGCATGTCGGCCCACGAGCGCTGTCGCAAGTTCGAGCACGCCCCGCCGCACGCGTCCCCGGACGAGGCCCTGCGCCACGTCGAGACGCGCGCCCTCGATCCCAGCCAGGCCCGGCCCGAGCTCAACCACGTCACCAACGCGGCGGCGGTGTTCGGTCGGCGCGAGCTCACGCGCGGCGTGTTCTTCGACCGACGGATGTTCCTCGTCTCGTACGACCCGACGATCGACGCCGAGGGCCGCATCCTCGAGCGGCTACTGTTCGCCCTCGGGCCGGTCGGCGCCGGCATCAACCTCGAGTACTACTTCTCGCGGGTCGACGTGCAGCGCCATGGCGCGGGCACGAAATTGCCGCACAACGTGGTGGGGCTCATCGGCGTGATGGACGGCGGCAGCAGCGACCTACGCACGGGGCTCCCCCAGCAGATGGTCGAGATCCACGAGCCGGTCCGGTTGCTGCTCGTGCTCGAGACGACGCCCGAGATCGTGGCCGGCATCCTCGAGCGCCAGCCGGTGATCCGGACCCTCGTCGAGAACGCGTGGGTCCACGTGACGCTCGTCGATCCCGACGATGGCTCGACCACGATCTACGTCCCGGGCACGGGGCTCGTGCCGTGGCACTCGCGGGGTCAGGCCCTGCCGGTGGTCCTCAACTCGACCGCCTGGTACGCGGGCCACAGCGACCTCCTGCCCCCGGCACGCGTGGTCCCGCCGCCGCGCCTCGACGTCCGGGAGAGGGTGCGCGATGCACAGTGAATTCATGCGCGCGGTGGTCCTCGCGATCCCGCTGCTGCCGCTGGCGCTGGCCATCTGGTTCGGCCTCTCGCTCGCCGTCGGCATCCGCCTGCGCGAGCGGACCATCGCCGTCGCGTCGATCTCGATCTCGGTGATCTGCGCGGTCGCGGCGCTGTCCGCCCTCGTCGTCGTGATCGGCGACCCCGCGCCGCAGCGCCTCATGCTCGCGCGGTGGCTGTTCGTCCCCGGCCACGAGATCGACGTCGCGTTCTGGATCGATCCGCTGTCGGCGATCATGATGGCGATGACCACGGTGCTGTCGTTCGTGGTCTCGTGGTTCTCGGTGGCGTACCTCCACCGCGATCCGGGGTTCCAGCGCTACTTCATGCTCAGCAACCTGTTCATCACCGGCATGCTCGTGCTGGTCATGGGCGACGGCTTCACGCTGCTGTTCCTCGGCTGGGAGTGGGTCGGGCTGTGCTCGGCGCTCCTCATCGGGTTCTTCCACGAGCGCGCCGCCCCGGTCCGCGCCGGCGCCCGGGCGTTCTTCACCAACCGCCTGGGCGACTTCGGCCTGCTCACCGCGGCGATGTTCGCGACCCACGAGTTCGGCGGCGACACCTGGGGCCCGATGCTGGACCAGGCCGGCGGCCTCGACCCTGGCATGGCCACGGTGATGGGCCTCGCGCTATGGCTCGCCGCCATGAGCAAGTCGGCGCAGCTGCCGTTCTCGAGCTGGATGGCCCACGCCGTCGAGGGCCCCACCACCTCGACGGGGTTGTTCTACGGCGCAGTGATGGCCCACGCCGGCGTCTACCTGATGCTGCGCGCCAGCCCGATCGTCGCGCAGTCGGACGTGACCATGCTCGCGATGGTGCTCGTCGGCGGCGCGACCCTCGTGTACGCCACCGCGGTCGGTGCCGCTCAGCCCGACGCCAAGAGCTCGATCATCTACGCGACCATCGCCCAGCTCGGCGGCATGTTCGCGGCCTGCGGCGCCGGGGCGTGGAACGTCGTCGTCGTCTTGATGGTGCTGCACGCGGGCCTGCGCGCGGTGCAGTTCCTGTTCGCGCCGTCGATCATCGTCCGCACGCGCGCCGCCCAGCACCGCAGCGCCGCCAACGACGACGGCGTGCGGCGGGGCCGCGCCCTGCACACTGGCCTCATCGGCGCCGCCCTCGTCGTCGCCGCGTGGAGCCTGCTCGGGCTGTCGGACCTCGCGTGGTGGTACGGACCGCTGGGCACCCAGGGTCCCCTCGGTGGCATCCGCGACGTGTGGCTCGCGGCCGCCGCGGTCGCGTCGGTGGTGATGATCGCGTGGGTGGGGTTCCGTCGACCCGAGAGCCGCAACCCCTTCGGCCTCGCCGCGCGCCTGCGCGAGCGCGCCCTGCATCGCTTCGACCTCGACGCCTGGCAGGTGAAGCTGGCGGTGACACCCCTGCTCCGGCTCGGCGCGATCCTCAAGCGCTTCGACGATCGCTTCCGCGACCGTACCCGCGCCTTCGTCCTCGCCGGCCTCGTGGTCGCCGGCCTGGTCGCGCTCGAGTCGTTCGGCGCCGAGCTGACCGTCGCGCGCCGCTTCACCGTGACCGACAGCTCCGACGGCGCGGCGTTCCCGTGGCTGTCGGCGCTGTGGATCGTCCCCGCGATCACGGCGTTCGTGGTGTACCGCATCGAGGACGGGACCTGGGCCCGCATCTTCGCCCGCGGCGGCGCGGCGACCACCCTCGCCCTCGCGATCGCGGTCGTCCGTCGCTTCGACAGCGACGTGCCGGGGATGCAGTTCGTCGAGCGCCTCGGCACCGAGTTCCTCGGCATCGGCTATCACCTCGGCGTCGACGGGATCAGCGTCGTGCTCGTGTTCCTGCAGGCCGCGGTCGTGACGCTCCTGCTCGTCGCCGTCGGCCCGCGGACGCGACGCGAAGGCCTGGTCACCGTCCTGGTGCTGCACGCCCTCGGCATGCTCGCGGTCGTCAGCGTCAACCTCTTCGTGATGGCCCTGCTCTCGCTGGTGGCGATCGTGCCCGGGGCGCTGCTGCTGCAATATGCCGGCCCGCCCGGCTCGCCGCGCGTCGAGACGGTGACCTACGTCCGACCGATGCTGGTCTCGGGGATGCTCGTGCTCGCGGTGGTCCTCGCGCTCGGCACCGCCGGTCCGGAGATCACCTTCGACTTCGAGGTCATCGCGGCCCAAGGCGTGCCGGGCCACCTCGAGACGCTGCTGTTCGTGCCGATCCTGCTGGCGATCGCGATGCGACTGCCGCTGGTGCCGTTCCACGGGTGGATGGTCCACCTGCTCGAGGACTCGCCCGCGCTCGCGTCGATCCCCCTGACGCTGGTGCCGTTCGGGCAGTACCTGTTCCTGCGCATCGGCGTCGAGTTGCTCGGCGACGCCTTCGGCCAGCACACCATCCTCCTGTCGACCTTCGCCGTCGCCAGCATGTTCTACTGCGTGTTCGTCGGGTTCGCGCAGGGCAGCCTGCGCTCGTCGCTCGCGTACTTCCAGCTCGCGATCGCCGGCGGCATGCTGGTCGGGATCGCGTCGGTCGATCCGATGGGCCCGACCGCCGGCCTGCTCAACGCGTGCAGCCTCTCGATCGCCGGCACCGGCCTGCTGCTGGTGGCCGACATGATCCACTCGCGGGTCGGCAGCACCGACTTCGCGGCGCTCGGCGGCATCGTCCGCACCGCGCCCGTGCTGTCGGGGCTCCTGTTGGTGATCGCCCTGGCGTACGCCGGCTTCCCCGGGACGCTGGGTTTCGTCGCCGAGCACCTCTCGGGCCACGGCGCCTTCGATGCCCACCCGGCGATCGCGATGGCGATGCTCGGCGCGGTGAACCTCGCCTCGGCGCTGCTGTGGTGGAGCTTCACCCGCGCGTGCCTCGGGCCGTGGAAGACCCCGCACCTCGCGGGTTTCCCGGAGCTCCTCGGGCGCGAGCGGGCGGTGCTCGCCGCGATCGCGGCGATCGTCCTCGTCTCGGGCTGGTGGCTCGAGCCGTGGGTGGCGATGATCCAGCCCACGGTCGCGGCCCACATGCCCTGATGCGCGCGGGCGAGGACTCGGCGCCGGCCCTGCTGCTACCGTCCGCCGGGTGACGACCGAGCCCGTCTACCTCGATCACAACGCGACGACGCCCGTCCACCCCGAGGTCCGCGACGCGATGCTCCCGTGGCTCGGGGCCGAGTGGGGCAACCCGTCGTCGAGCCACACCTTCGGACGTCGCGCTGCGACGGCGCTGGCCCACGCCCGCGCCGCGGTGGCGCAGCTCGTCGGCGCCGAGCCCGACGCGGTCGTGTTCACCAGCGGCGGCACCGAGGCCGACAACCTCGCGCTCCTCGGCACCCGACTCGCGCACCCACGCGTGGTGATCTCCGCGGTCGAGCACCCCGCGGTCGAAGCCGCCGTCCGTCACCGCGGCGGCGTCGAGCTCGGTGTGCTCGCGGTCGACGGGCAGGGTCGCGTCGATCTCGAGCGCGCCGCGGACGTATTGGCGGCGCCGGTCGGCCTGCTCTCGGTGATGCTCGCGCAGAACGAGACCGGCGTGGTCCAGCCGGTCGCCCAGCTCGCGGGGTTGGCCCGCCACGCGAGCCCCGAGGTGCTCGTGCACTGCGACGCCGCCCAGGCCGTCGGCAAGATCGACGTCGACGTCGCCGCGCTCGGCGTCGACCTGCTCACGATCGTCGGCCACAAGTTCTGCGCACCGGCGGGGATCGGCGCGCTCGTCGTGCGACGCGGCGTACCGCTGCACGCGACCACCTTCGGCGGCGGCCAGGAGCGCGGCCTGCGATCGGGCACCGAGCCCGTCGCGCTCGCGGTCGCCCTCGGGGCCGCGTGTTCGCTCGCGATCCGCACCGGCGCGGCCGAGCGCGCCCGCCAGATCGCGCTGCGCGAGGAGCTGTGGGCGCGGCTGCACGCCGGGATCCCCGGAATCGTCCGCAGCGGCGCCGGCGTGGCGACGCTGCCCAACACGCTGCACGTGCGAATCCCCGGCGCGGCCGGCTCGGCCGTGCTCGCGGCCGCCCCGGACGTCGCGGCATCGACCGGCTCGGCCTGCCACGCCGACGACCACGCCGCGTCGGGGGTGCTCGGTGCGATGGGCGTCCCTGCGTCCGAGGCCGCCGGTGCGCTGCGCCTGTCGCTGGGTCGGATGACGACGCACGCCGACGTCGAGCGGGCGGCGAACGCCCTGGTGACCGCCGCAGCCGCGTTGCGCGGCTGAACGCCGATCACGAGGGCGGGCTGTGGCACGATCCTGCCGCGCCCCTTGGCCGCGCACGCGCCCACGCCGCGATGTCCGAGACGACCGTCACCATCGAGCGCGAATACCCGGCACCGGCCGCGCTGGTCTGGGCGTTGCTCGGCGACACGGGCCGCTTCGATCGCGCGATGGGCCTCGGCTTGCCCGCGTATCGCTGGGAGCTCGTCGATGGCCGGCGCGAGCACATCGGCCGCGCGCTGCAGAACGGCCTCAAGGTCGAGTGGATCGAGCCGCCCTACGAGTGGATCGAGGGCCGCATGCTCCACGGCACGCGGCGGTTCATCAAGGGCCCGCTCGGATCGGGCGGCGTGCACATCGACGTCGAGCCGACGCCGAACGGATCGCGCGCGCGCGCGCGACTGTGGGGGGACGCGCCGCACTGGTACATGACGTTGATCCAGCCGCTGGTCGTGGCGCAGCTGCGCAAGCGGGCCTCCGCCTACCTCGACGCGATCGGCGAGATCCTCCGCGGCGCGGCCACACCGGTCGACGACGGCGCGCCCGCCGTGGTCCAGGCCAGTGCGCTCCTCGGCGGTCCGACCTCGGCGATGACCAGCGGCAGCACGACGCCGATCGATCGCGCCGAGTACCAGCGCCGCGCCGAGCGCCTGCGCGCGACGGTGAGCGGCCCGTCGATCGATCGCGTCATCTCCTGGGTCGGCGAGCGCCCCGACGAGGACGTCGCACAGATGCAGCCCTTCGCCCTCGCCCGCACGTGGGGCCTACCGCGGCGCGAGGTGCTGCGCGCCTTCCTCCACGCCACGCGGGCCGGCCTCGTCGATCTCGACTGGCAGGTGAACTGCCCGGTCTGCCGGGTCGCCGCCGCGGTCGCGAACACGCTCGAGGGCGTCACCCGCCAGGTCCACTGCGAGGCGTGCAACATCGCCTACGACGTGGACTTCGGGCGGAGCGTCGAGGCGGTGTTCCGCTGCCACTCCGCCGTGCGGGCCGTGACCCCCGCGGTGTTCTGCGCGGCGAGCCCGACCCTGCGCCCGCACGTCGTCGCGCAGCTCGGCGTCGAGGCCCGGGGCCGACGCGAGCAATCGGTGCCGCTGCGCAACGGCGGGCTCTTGGTCCGAACGCTCGGGCCGCAGCGCCCCGCCGAGCGCACCGACGAGGACGTTCCCGCCGAGCTGCACGTGCGGATCGCCGCCGAGGGGATCACGCTCGAGGCTCGCGGGCAGTCGGTCGACGGCACGACCGCGATCGTCCTCGAGTCCGAGCTCGACGCGCCGTGCACCGTGGTCATCGAGCGCGGCACCTGGTCCAGCGACGCGGTGCTCGGCGCCGCGGTGGCGTCGCTGCCGGAATTCATGGAGCTGTTCGCGACCGAGGCCCCGGCGGCGGGCCTCGAGCTCACCGTCGGCCGACTCGCGCTGCTGTTCAGCGATCTCACCGGATCGACCGCGCTGTACGAGCGCGTCGGCGATGCGCGGGCCTTCGCGATCGTGCAGGAGCACTTCCGTTCGATGGAGGCGATCGTCGCGGCGCACGACGGCGCGGTCGTGAAGACGATGGGCGACGCGGTGATGGCCTCGTTCTCGCGGACCGATCACGCCGTCGCCGCCGCGATCGCGATGGCCGCTGCAGCGCGGCGCGATCACGGCGAACTCGGCATCGGCGTGAAGCTCGGGATCCACGAGGGCCCGTGCCTCGCCGTGCGCGCCAACGATCGCCTCGACTTCTTCGGCACCACGGTGAACGTCGCGGCGCGACTGCAGGCCCAGGCGCGCGCCTCCGAGTTGGTGATGACGGCCGAGGTCGCCGCGCCGCTGGGCGCCGTGCTCGAGCGCGCGAGCACCCGACGCTTCCGCGCCGCGCTGAAGGGCATCGCCGCCGAGCAGGACCTCGTGGGGATCGATCTCACGGTCGATCCCGGTGTGTCCCCAATCGAGCGTGCGGACGGGAGCGGGGCCTGATAGCATCCGTCAGCCCGTTCGGCCCGCGATGCCCCAGCTCGACGAAACCAAGCTCCAGCGCGTCCTCGCCCGGTTCCCGTGGCGACGACGCAAGCCGCGCGCGGGCGCCCTCGGTGTCCCGCCGGTCGCGCTGCGCACCCGCGAGGGCGATCAGCTGTGGGCCGATCCGGTCGAGCTCGCGGAGTTCTCGGATCCCGGCCCGGCGCTGCTCTGCATCGCCCTCAACGGGGACGCCACGAGCCGCGCCCTGGTCCGCAGCCTCATCGAGCACCACGCACGTGCCCGCGGGGTCGAGCTCCCCTCGCTCGTTCCCGCGAGCACCCGTGCAGGCGTCACGATGATCGACGCGCTGATCGAAGAGTCGGGTCTCGACCCGGCCGCCGAGATCGGACCGCACCCGCTGCGCGAACTCGTGACCGCGACGTGGGCGATCGCCGCGGCCGAGCCCGCGCGCGCGGCCTGACGCGAAGCCCCGGACCGCGCCGTCAGACGCGGACCCTCGACCCCCGTAGAGCCGTCGCCCGGCCCGCGCGCCGAGACGTCACATCGGCGTCGACGTCCGTCGACCGGGTGCCGCTACGGTAGCCATGGCTACATCGTTGGCCACACGTGATACAGGGATAGGCCAAGCATTCTGGGCCTCATCCATGGCACGCAGCGTGAACCAGACCCCCCTGCCCGCGCGATGACACGCCACCAAACCGCCCTCTTCCGCCAGGTCCTGCTCACGCTCGACGTCGCGTTCTCCGCGCTCGCGTTCTACCTCGCGCTCGAGCTGCGGACCCAGCTCGGCGCGATCTTCCCGGGGCTCCTCGGGGAGTTCCAGACGGAGGCCGGCGCGCAGACGTACACCCACGTCCTCGTGGTCATGCTGCCCGCGTGGGCCATGGCCTTCTGGACGTGCCGCACCCACGACTTTCGCACGACGTCCTGGCGATCGTCCTGGCGATACCTGCGCGCCGTTGGCCTCGGGCTGCTGATGCTGGTGGTCTGCTCGTTCTGGCTCAACTGGGATTTCCTCTCCCGCTCCTTCGTCTTCCTGCTCGGCGCCGTGCAGCTCGCGGTCCTCGGCCTCGGGCGCATGGTCACCATGGCCGCGATCCGCCGGACCAAGCGCGTCGACGATCACCGCGTGCTCGTGGTCGGCTGCGGGCCCGCGGCCGTGGCCTTCGCCCGCTCCGCCAGCGATCGCGCCGCGTGGAACAACCGCTTCCTCGGTCACCTCTGCGTGGCGGGCGAGGAGTGCGAGGCGGCGGCCGAGCCCCGCCGCGGGACGCTCGCCGACCTCGAGCGCCTGCTCGACACCGAGGTCGTCGACGAGGTCGTGTTCGCGACCTCGAGCCGCTCGGGCGCGGCCTTCGAGGCGGCGCTCGCGGCCTGCGACCTGCGCGGCGTCGACGTGCTGTTGATGATGGACGGCATGGTCCAGGGCAGCGGCAAGCTCGAGATCGCCAACGTCACCGGCTTCGACATGCCGATGCTCGGCATGTCGCGCGTGCCCACCAGCCACGGACACCTCGCGGCCAAGCGCATCCTCGATGTCCTCGTCTCCGCCGTCGCGATCCTCGTGTTCGCGCCGGTGATGCTCGTCGCCGCGATCGCGATCCGGGCCGAGTCCACCGGGCCCGTGCTCTTCAAGCAGGTCCGCGCCGGGCGCAACGGGCGGAAGTTCGTGATGTACAAGTTCCGATCGATGTGCACGGACGCCGAGAAGCGCCTGGCCGATCTGATGCACCTCAACGAGATGGACGGGCCGGTCTTCAAGATCACCCACGACCCGCGCATCACCAAGGTCGGTCGGTTCATCCGCAAGACCAGCATCGACGAGCTGCCGCAGCTCTTCAACGTGCTGTTCGGCGACATGAGCCTCGTCGGCCCGCGGCCGCCGCTCCCCGCCGAGGTCGCGCAGTACGAGGGCTGGCAACGCCGCCGCCTGTCGGTGCGGCCGGGCATCACCGGCATGTGGCAGGTCTCGGGCCGCAACGCGGTGGACTTCACGCGGTGGATGGAACTCGACCTCGAGTACATCGATCGGTGGTCGCTGTGGCTCGACCTGCAGATCCTCGTCCGCACCGTGCCCGCCGTGCTGATGCGCAGCGGCGCGAGCTGATGTTCCATGGAGGTTCGGTGAGGATCGGCTAGGTCCGATCCCACGAACGGTGACCATCGCATCGAGAGGCGATGACGGCGGCGCACCGTCGCGCGGCCCAGAGTTGTTCGTGGAGGTTCCCCCCATGACACGAACGATCTTCGCCGCCATCCTCATCGCCGCGCTCCCGACCCTCGGCTGCGAGCCGAGCAAGGCAGAGGCTTCCGCGACCGACAAGGACAAGGCCAAGGCCCCCGAGACGAAGAAGGCCGAGCCCGCCAAGGCCGAGCCCGCCAAGGTCGAGCCCTCCGCCGACCCGGCCAAGGCCGAGCCCACCGCCGATCCGGCCAAGGCCGAGCCCGCCAAGGTCGAGCCCGCCAAGGCCGAGCCCACCAAGTAGCGAGAACGACTCGAGCGACCGTGCCGGCCGGCGCGGTCGCTCGAGGGACGCCCAGGGCGTCGAACTACAGCGACGGGAGCAGCTCGACGTCGGCCCAGTGCTCGGCGCCCTCGAGCTGCTGCTCGGTCGGCTCCACCGCGAGCGCGTCGTCGGCCGTGAACACGCCGGCGAGCGCGGGCGCGTCCTCGACGATCTCGGCGAGCGAGCCGGCGACGTCCTTGGGCTCGATGATCCAGTCCTTGCGGCTGTACATCGTCACCGCGCCGCGCTTGTTCTTCAGCTCGAGGCACAGCTCGAACGGCTCGGGTGCCTCGCCCGCACACTCCCACGTGCGCACGTTGAGCTGGGCCTTGTGCTGCTCCTGCGGCAGGAACACCGAGAGGCGCTCGCCCTCGAGCCCCCACAGGAACAGCTCGATGTGGTGGCGCCACTGCGAGGACTTGCCGACCGCGCCCACCTTGCCCTGCGGGTGGCGGACGAGCACGAAGTGGTTGATCTGATCGCGGGCATCGACGGGCAGCCGCTCGATCCAGACCTGGTTCACCGCGTGCTTGGCCCCCGCGGCCTCGCCGTCCTCGCCGAGCAACGCGGAGCCGACGGAGTACAGACCCACCGCCGCCGCGCCGACCAGCGCGACGGCCACGATTGTCTTGCCGGATTTCGACATGGCCGACCGTACCAGGTTGTTCGGGGGGCTATTCCGGCAAATTCCGGCCCCACGCAACGTCGTTCGTCCACCCCTCTCGGCGTTGTTTGGCATGATCCGGCGGCACGATGGCCACATCGACGCCCTCGGCCCGCGCGGCCCTCGACGAGCTGGTCCACCAGTTCGCCGACCCCTACGCCTTCGTGCGCGAGCTGGTCCAGAACGCCGTCGACGCCGGCAGCGCCGAAATCGACGTCGACGTCCGCCACGCGACCGAGGGGCCCGACGCGGGCCTCGTCACCGTCCACGTCGACGACTGGGGCGAGGGCATGACGCGCGAGGTGATCGAGAAGAAGCTGACGCGGCTGTTCTCGTCGTCGAAGGACGGCGACCGCACGAAGATCGGCAAGTTCGGCATCGGCTTCGTCTCGGTGTTCGCCCTCGACCCCGACGCGGTGTGCATCGACACCGCGCGCGATGGCCAGTGCTGGCGCGTGCTGTTCCGGGCCGACCGCACGTTCGAGCTGCTCGCGTTGCGCGAGCCCGTCGACGGCACGAAGATCCGTGTGATCAAGCGCGGCGACGCAGCCGCGTTCGCGGAGGTCCGCGCCCGCGTCGAGGCATCGCTGCGCTTCTGGTGCCGCCACCTCGAGGCCGAGGTGCGGTTCGCAGGCGCGCCGATCCGCGCGCCCTTCACCCTCGAGGACGCGCCGTGTCAGGTCGAGGCCAGCGACGGCGTCGGTCGGATCGTCGTCGGTCACCGCAGCGACCGCGCCACGTTCCGCGGGTTCTACAACAACGGGCTGACCCTGCTCGAGACCACCGAGGCGAAGCCGGGCGATCCCCTCGACGGCCTCGCGTTCAAGGCCTCGTCGCCGCGCCTCGAGCACACGCTCACCCGCGACGCGGTGATCGAGGACGCGGGCTACCACGCGGTGCTGAGCGACACGCTGACCATCGCGCGCACGCGCCTCGCCCAGGCGGTGTTCGACGCGCTCGACCGCGCCGCGACGGGCCCGGCCTCCCACTACCTCGTGCACGCGGCGCTGTGGCACCTCGCGCGTGGCCTGCCGCCGGGCCTCGGGTCCCGGCCCGTGGCGAGCTCCCCGGGCGGTGCGCCCCTCGGGATCGACGCCCTGCGCCGCGCGCCCAAGGACGACGTCTTCCTGTTCGCGGCCGGTCGCAGCCGGCTGACCGACGCGCTCGAACAGCGGGGCAACACCGTCGTGCTCGGCCGGCCCGACGACGCCCGCGTCGCGCTGCTGCAGGCCCTCTCACCGGGATCGACCGCCGAGCGCGTCGGCGCCCGGTGGTGCCTGCCCCGCGTCCTCGATCCCGCCGAGACGCCACGCGCGTGGCCGCGGCTGCGCGAGCACCTCCACGCGACCCTGCGGATCGTCGGCGCGAAGGTGCGCGACATCGTGCCGGCGGAGTTCGGCGATCCGGAGTCGTCGATCGCCGAGCGCATCGCGGTGACCCAGGCCCGCCCCGGCGAGCTCTCCTCGGTGGGCGAGCTCGACCACCTCGCGCCCGGGCTGTTCGCGCGTCGACACGCCCTGTTGGTCAACCTCGGCCACCCCAGCGTCGCGGCCTTCGTCGCCCTCGCCGAGCGCGAACCCGCGATGGCGGCCTACCTCTGCACCAAGGCGTTCCGCCTCGGCCGCGACCTCGACGCGGCGATGGACACCGCGCTGGTCGAGCACCTCGTGGAGCAGCGATGGCCGACGACGATCTGATCGCCCGACTCCGCGCGGGCGGTGAGGCCAGCGGGACGGGGGCCTTCACCCTCGACCCGGCGCGCGCGCGGGCCAAGCTGCGCGAGTTCCAGCTCGCCGATCCGTTCCGCTACGTGCTGCTGCTCGTGCAGGCGCTCGCGCGCCGCGGCGCGACCCGGATCGACGTCGACATCGACGCCGACGACGTGTGCCTCTCGAGCGACGCACTGCCGTTCACGACCGCCGAGCTCGAGGATCTCTATCTGCTGGTGTTCGCCGAGGAGACGCCGAGCGCGGGCGTGCGCGAGCTGGCGCTCGGGCTCAACGCGGCCATGGCCACCGATCCGCTGTGGGTGCGGGTCGAGTGCGGCGGCGCCCCGTGTGAGCCCGGGGTCCTGCTCGAGCAGCGCAACGACGCGCCCGATCGCGTCGCGCCCCTGCTCGACGCAGCCCCCGGCATCCGCGTCGTCGTCCACCAGCGGTTCAGCCTCGGCCTCATCAAGCGGTTCTTCGTCGCCTCGCAGGGCAAGACCCGCGAGCAGGCGCTGCTGCGCGAGCACTGCGGCTGGGCGGGCATCCCGATCCGTCTCGGGGGCAAGCTCCTGCCGCGCACGCCCGCCGACCCCGCGATCGAGTCCCTGCACCCGGTCGTCCTGCACGGCCGGACCATCGGCGAGATCGGCCTGTCCCCCGCCGGCGAGCGCGGCCGCCTCGAGCTCGTCCGCCACCACGTGTGGGTGCGCAGCCACGTGTTCGACGACCGCTCCCTGCTCGGCCTGCAGGGCGTCGTCGACGTCTCGTACCTGCGCACCGACGCGTCGATGACCGACGTGGTGCGCGACGCCGACTACGACGCGCTGCTCACCGCCGTGCACGCCGCCCGCGACGTGGCGCTCGCGGCCGCGTGCCGACAGCGCGGCCATGAGCTCGGCATCCTCGGCGGCCCGCTGCGCGAGGTCCTGTGCCTGCGGCTCGCGGCCTACCTCAGGGCGCCGGGGGTCGACGCGGGGGCCGAGCCGCTGCGCGACTACCTCGACGTGCCGCTGTGGTTCGATCTGGCGGGCAACGCCCGCAGCACCGCCGCGGTGCTCGCTGCGCCCGCGATACGCTACGCGGACGTCGACCCCGCCGTCGTGCCCGAGGGGTTCGAGGACGTGCTGTTCGCCCGCGGCCACGCCGAGGCGCTCCTGCGCGCCACGTTCGGCCCCCGCGCGCAGTCGTGCGCCGAGCCGCTGCGCCGGGCGCTGCTCGCCCGGCAGAACCGCGACGCCTTCGCATCGCGGGTGCACGCCGTCGCCCTGCCGGCGCACACGACCTACGACGTGGTGCGGAGGTTCGAGGGCCCCGACGGCGCCGGCGTGATCGGCTGGGTGCCCAACGCCGGCCCGTCGTGGATCCGCTTCGTCGTGGACGATCGCCTCCTCGTGGAGCTGCCGCTCGTCGCGGAGCTGAGCTCCGTCCACGTCGTGGTCTCGGCGGCGTTCCGCCCCGACGAGCTCTTCGTCGACGTCGTCCGCGACACGACGTTCACCGCGGCCTTGCACGCGACGATGACCGCCTTCGCCGCGGTGGTCCGCGACACCTGCGTGCGGCTGCGCGCGGGCCCCGAGGTCGCGCCTGTCGTCGGCGAGGATCTGCTCCGGTACCTGCTCGCCGTCCTCGGCGGGACCCATGCCGACGGCTGGCTGCGCCCGCTCGGCCTGGCCGCGTCGAGCATCACCGAGCTCCGCGCGGCGCGGGGCGAGCCGTGGGCGCTGGGCACGGACGCGTTCACGGGCCCCGACGCCCACCCCTTCGCCCACCTGCCGATGTTCGCCGACGCCGCGGGGGCGCCGGTCGACCTGACGCGCATCGACGCCGCGTTCCGCGACGAGGGCTTCGTCCGCGTCGTCACCCTCGCGCGGCCCGTGCTGCGCGAGCCACCGGCGTTCGTCGTCCGGGTCGGCGAGCTCCGCGTCACGCTGCTCGAGGCGCTCTACGGCAAGGACAACGTCCGCCGCGTCGGCCGCGAGTACGAGCAGTGGCTCGCACGCCAAGAGCTGACCGCGCGCGCGCCGACGCCGATGCACATCACGGCACCGTGCGCGGTGGGGCCGATCGAGTTCACGGAGGTCGGTCGCCCGTGCGTCGTCGGTGTGCACGCGACGCTCGACGCCCGCGGCGTCGACCCGCAGGTGCGCGTGTTCGTCGAGGGCCGCGCGGTGACCACCATGCCCTTCCCCGCGGCGCTGCGCGGGATCGAGATGATCGTCGACCTCGGCGATCGGTGGCTCGCCTCCGGGGTCGATGCGCTGCGCAAGGGCGCCGAGGAGGCGGTGAAGCGGGCGTGCGCGAGCGCGGTCGACCGCGTGATCGGATCGCTCGTCGCCCACGCGAGCGCCCCGGACACCCGTCGCGCCGAGATCCTGCTCGACGTGCTCGCCCTGGCGTTCCCCGGCCCGGCGTTCGTCGCCGCGTGGATCGCCCTGGGGCAGGACACCGCGCCGGAGCTCCGCGCGCGGCGGTACGTCGAGCTCCTCGAGCTCGGGGATCGCCACGCGCCGACCCACCTCGAGACCCTGCTCGAGGGCGCGACGTCGCGGGCGCGCGTCCTCGAGCTCGAGACGATCCGCGCCGCCCTGCTCGCGGGGCCCCAGCGACCCTCGACGTGGAGCCTGCTCCCCGTCGCCGCCGCCCAGCGCCTCGACGACCTCGTCGAGCTCCCGGCGCTGCCCACCGTGGGGGGATCGATGCTCCCGTTCGCCGCGGTCCTCGACGAGCTCGCGCGATCGGGGAGCTTCGGCTACGTCTGCGACGCGACCGACGCCCCGCCGGGGTTCGCCGAGGTGGCCGCGCTCGACGGCCCCCGGCTGCGGGCCATGACCGCACTCGTCGGCGCCCGGGCGATGCGCGACCGGACCGCCGAGCTCGGCGCCGCCAAGATCCGCCGCGCCTTCGAGGCGCGCGAGCCGCTCGCCGAGCTCTCGATCGTCGTCGAGCTCGACGGCATCCGCGGCGCGCTCGGTGTGCCGCGCCGCGCCCCGGACTCCGGCGCCAGCGCGATCACGATCACGAACAGCCGCCGTCCGATCGCCCGCGTCGACGCGACACCGGGCACGCCGTGGATCGCGATCCTGGACGGCGACGGTTTCGGCGAGGAGCTCGCCTTCGAGGGCCTGACGCCGCGCGAGCTCGACCGCGTGGTGGAGATCCTCCACGCCCACCGACCGATGATCGTCGCCGCGCTCTGCACCGCCGGCCTCGGCGACGCGGATGGCCTCGCGCGGCGCTGGGTGCAGCACCTGCTGCGCGAGCTCCTCCCGTTCGCGGGGCCCGAGCAGGTCTCGCTCGATCGTGCGGGCGTGGCCCAGACCGCGCTGTTGCCCCTGTTCGCCGCCGCCGACGGCACCCCGCGGACGCTGCTCGATCTCCGCGCGGCCCATGACGAGCACCGCTCGCTCATGATCGTCCGCCGCCCGGGGCTCCACCTCGATCGGCTCCTCGTCTGGGTCCGCGACGAGACCGAGTACGGGCTG
Source organism: Deltaproteobacteria bacterium Ga0077550 (assembly GCA_001464385.1). Taxonomy (GTDB): domain Bacteria; phylum Myxococcota_A; class Polyangia; order Nannocystales; family Nannocystaceae; genus Xiheibacterium; species Xiheibacterium aquaticum. Next base: position 31,481 of record LNFB01000284.1, read on the forward strand.
CTGCGCCACCTGTTCGGGACCCTCGAGGATGGCGAGCCCGCGGCCGAGCGGCGCGCGGCGTTCGACACCCGCCTGGCCGCGTGCGCCCCGTTGCCGACCGTGCCGGCCGACGCGTTCGCCGTCGAGCCGATCAACGGGCGGGGCCTCGAGGGCGCGCTGTGGCTCTCGAGCAGCGTCGACGCGACCACCGGGATCGACCTCGGAATCGACGGCCGCGCGGTCTCGACGTGGGCGGGCTCGACGATGTTCCCCTGCGCCGGCGCGGTGACGGGCCATGGCGTCACGATCGCCGACGACTTCAGCGGCTGCGAGCTCAGCCGCGTGCGGCAGGACCGGCTCAAGGCCGCCGCCGGGAAGCTCTACACCACGCTGGTCACGTCGATGCGCCCCGCGTTCGCGCCCGTCGACGACCCCCGCTGCACGCTCCTGCGCGGGCTCCTGCTGCGCCTGCACGAGATCCGACGGGCCGACCGCAAGTGGCCGAGCCACGAGATGCGTCGGCTGTACCGCGACCTCGAGGAGGCGCCGTTGCTCCCCCTGGCGTCGGGCCGCGGCATCTCGCTGCGCATGGCGATCAAGACCCAGCCCGAGGAGCTCGCCTCGCTGCTGCGCGGCGGCACGGCCGAGGTCGACGACGCCCCGGCGACGACGCCGGTGACGACGGCACCGACCGTCATCACCGACCCGCGACTCTCCGCGCCGCCGCAGGAGGCTCCCACGGCGCACGACGCCATCGCGCAGGACGCGGGGCCGCAGGACACCACGCCGCAGGTCGCCGAGCCGCCGACGCCGACGCCCGCGGCGATCCTCCGCAACCGCGTCCTCGCCGAGCTCCGCCTGCTGCATCGACGCGACATGCACGTCCTCACCGAGGTGCACCTCGACGTGCTCGGCATCGACGAGCTCGATGGTGCGCACGTCGTCGCGCGCCGCGGGGCCGAGGTCGTCCTCGACGCCCGGCATCCGGTCGTCCGCCGCGCGCTCGCGGCCGACGCGGATCCGCTGCTCGTCAGCGTGGTCGCGTCGGCCGCGTTGACGGCGCTCAACGCCGCGTGCGACGAGCTCTCCGACGCCGACGAGGCCCGTTTGCTGCGCCTGCACGCCGAGCACCTGCAGACGATGCGCGGCGCGGCGCAGCGCGCCTGATCCCCGGCTTCGTCGCGGATCGAGCCGCGACCGCCGCCGTCGTGCTATCGTCGCGACTCGAGATGCGCCGCCTGCTCGTGCCGCTGTTGGGTCTGTTCGCCGTCGCCTGCTCGGCCGATGCCGATGGGGATCCCGACGCGTCGTGCACCCCGGGGATGGCGTACGCCTGCAACTGCACCGACGGCAGCCCGGGCGCCGCGAGCTGCAACCTCGACGGAACGCCGGGCGTGTGCATGTGCACCGGCAGCGATCCCACCGGCACCGACGCGGCCTCCGTGACGACCTCCGCGGCGTCCGGCTCCGACGACGCGTGCACCACCGACTGCGGCGACACGACCGCCGTCGGCTCCTCCGAGAGCGGCACGTGCGGCCCCATCGTCGCCGGCAAGGTCGACAACGTCGCCGTGCCCTGGAGCTTCTCGGGCCAGACCGGCCTGGCGGCCGGCGCGGCGATGTGCACGGGCATCGGCGCCGATCACCTGTGCGACTACGAGGAGGTCCTCGCCGCCGACCAGGCCGGCGAGCTCGCGAGCATGGTGAACATCACCGCCTGGATCCACCGCACGACCGTCGAGTCGGTCGAGGGCGTGCCGTCCGCACCGGGCCCCGGCGGTCGGTGCGTCGACTGGACCGACGGCGCGGGCACCCTCGCCGACGGCGAGTGGGTCGACTTCGCCGCGGACGGTCTGCTCTACCACCTCGATCCGGACACGTTCTACGACGGGCTCGACGGCAGCCACACCGACGCGCTGGCGTTCCCGTGCATGGGCGTCGCGCGCTCGGTCCTGTGCTGCAACCCGACGTGCTGACGGGCTCCGGCCAGCGCTGCTCGGACCCCGAGCGCCGGCAGCCGTGGGAGCTCAGCGCGTGCGCGCCATCGTGCAGCGGCCCTGCAGCGTCGCGCCGTCGTCGATCTGGATCGACGTCGCGCTGACATCGCCCACCACCCGACCCGAGGTCGCGATCGCGAGGCGTGCCGCGGCGCGGATCGGACCCTGGACCACGCCGCCGACGCTCACGTTGTCGGCGGTGATCATCCCGTGGATGGCGCCGCCGGGCTCGATCCGCACGCTGACCGCACCGACGTTGCCGACCACCGTGCCGTCGGCGGCGACGACCACCGTCGCGCCCGACGAGATGTCACCCTCGATGCGGCCGGCGACCCAGAGGTCCGAGGCCGTGACCACGCCGCCGGTGACGTGGGTGTCGTCGCCCAGGCGCGTGGCCCCCGACGTGTCGAATGGCGGCGCCTCGATCGGACGCGACGCCTCCACAGGCCGCGCGGGAGCGGTCGGCCGAGGCGTCACCGGCTCGGGCAGCGGAGGGGAGCCGGCGTCGTCGTCATCGTCATCGTCCTGTCCGTCGTCGTCGCGCCCCTCGGGGAGCGCGGCGATCGACGGAGCTGGGAGCGACGCGACCCCGTCGGACGCGGAGTTCCCAGGCGCAGGCGGCTTCTTCGGACGGAACCAAGACATCGCGAGTGCGATGGTCCGCCGATCCGCTCACAACGGCAAGGAGCACGCGCCGACGTGGTCGTAGCCGGGCGGGGCCTCGCCCTCGGCGTACCACGGCACGCACTCCATGCCCGCGCCGAGCGAGCAGAACGAGTTCGGGTCGCCGGCCGTGAGATCGCAGAACTCGGCGCAGCATCCGTTGGCGCCGGCGCAGTCGGGCACTGCCTCGGCGTTGGCGCAGAACAGGCCAGGGTCGCACGCGTTGATGAACTCGCACGCGTCGCCCGGGGCCCCCGCCTCGCCGGAGGCGTCGATGATGCAGGTGAAGAACTGGCTGCCCGCGGCGGGCAGACACGCCGCGATGTCGACGCAGTCCTGGAGCAGCGGATCGCACTCGGGCCGGCACAGCGTGAGCACGCCGTCGTTCGCGATGGTGCACACGAAGCCCGGGTCGCACACCGGGTTGGCCTCGGAGCCCTGGCAGAACGACACGCACTGACCGAGGTTGGTCTCGGCGTCGACGTAGTAGCACATCATGTCGATGTCACAGGAGTCGATGCCGCTGACGCCGCTGCCCTCGACCATGCAATCGTCGCCGACCTGACCGGGGTTGTCGTCGACGGGTGAGCAACGCGTAGCGTTCCACGCGCTGCCGCCGTCGTTCGCCCACGGCATGCACTTCTCGCCCGGCGGGCAGTCCTGGGCCCAGACGTCGCACTCGACGGCCACGCCACCGCCGTCGGGCGGCATGATGAAACCGACCGGTCCGCCGGTCGTGTCCGCGGCGCCCGAGGTGTCCGACGGACCGGAGTCCTCGGTCGCGGGGTCGGTCGTGGCCGGCGATTCGCCGTTGCCCGACCCGCTGTTGCCGTCGGTGTCCGAGCCGCCACCACCCGAGCTCTCGGGCTGCATCTCTTCGCCGGCGGAGTCATTGGCCTCGCCCTCGCTCTTGTCGCCACAGGCGATCGCGATCGCGGCGGGGAGGATCCATAGGGCGACGAATGGGGAACGAACGAAAGACCTTGAACGAGACATCGGCAACACGACTCCGGTGGAGATACGAAGGGCCGGAGTATGAACACAGCCGCGCAGCGCTGTCGAGGCCCCTGGGGCCGCCTGCGTGCCTAAGGCGAATCCGGGGCGTCCAGCAGCGTGTACCGCCGTTCGACGGCGTCTTCGATCTCGTCCCGGGCGACCAACATGGTCTGGGCGCCGCCGTTCAGCCAGTCGTCCTGCATGTCCTCCCAATGGGGACTGTCCGGATCCGCGACATTTCCCAGCGGGAACGAGAACCGCAGCCGAGGCGTGCCATCGTCGTCGAACGAGCCGACGTGGCGGAAGATCGGCCCGTGCGGCGACACCCACCGCTCGAGCACCTCGCCGCCCGGGCCGAAGAACGTGCTGTCGGCGGCGACATTGATCGAGCTCTCGCCGCCGTCGGTGGCGACCAATCCCCGATCGATCCCGGTGCCCGTCGCGCCGTCGAGCGAGGTGAACCGCGCGTCCGACAGGCGATACGCCGCGGGATCGACGGTGCCGTAGCGCGTCTTCAGCAGCGCGGCGACGTCGTCGAGCGCCGCGAGCAGCAGCCAGTCGCGGCCCTCGGCCATCACCTCTTGGCCGCGGGCATAGTCCCCGCGCAGCGCCATCGCGGCGACCTTGATGAGGAACGACGGCTGCAGCTCGAGCGCGGAGTAGAACAGCAGGGGCAGGTCGTCCGCGAGCACGCGGCGGGCGATGAAGTAGGCGTAGGCGTGCATCACGAGCGCCGCGGCCGAGTCGCGGGTCATCGCCCGATCCCAGCCCACGAGCAGCTCGACCAACGTGTCGAGATCCGGGCGCCCGCCGAACTCGCCCAGCGCTGCATCACCGTCGATGCGCCCGTGCGCCGCGGCGAGCAGGGGTACGAGGTCGTCCGCCAGCGCGCTGTGGACCTCGTGCTGCAGCGCCTGCATCGCGTCGGCGTCGACGCCACCGCCCTCGACCAGCGCGCCGAGGCGCTCTTCGATCCGGCCGGCGCGCCAGCCGGGATCGAAGTACGCGCCGAAGTACCACGGGTCGTCGTCGATGCGACCGTTGGCCGCGAACCCGAACGGGTCGTTGTTGGCGGTGACGATGAATCCCCGCGCCCCACCCCGACCGTGCGGGAGCCGATCGGCGGGCAGCCGTGCGGCCGTCCACAGCGATCCGGCGTCGTCGCCGTCCTGCACGAGGTGCGGCGCGCGTCCGCCGGACAGGTCGCGCGCCGGCACCTTGGTGCCGACGCGATAGGTGATGCCGCCTTCGTCCGCCGCGACGAAGTTGAAGTTGCCGTTCCAACCGTCGACCGCGGCGTCGAACTCGTCGATCGACTCGGCGCGGTTGAAGTCGAGCAGGCTGGGGAACGCGTTGGCCTCGAAGCCGGTCCAGCCCAGCAGGAGGCGATCGCCCGCCTCGCCCAGCGGCAGAGGAATGAGCTCGGTCGGCAGCAACACGCCGTACCCCGGCACGTCGACGAGGTCCAACGCCTGCGTCGCCCCTCGTCCGACGGCGTCCCCGGACCCGCGGACGACGATGAGCTCGCGGCGGTGGTCGACCGGGACGTCGCGCCCCCCGATCGAGACGTGATCGGCGTCGGGCACGGCGACCGTCCACACATCCATCACATCGGCGAACGCCGTCGTCGGGGTCCACACGATGCGATCGGTCTGCCCCACCGAGATGCCCGGCGTCCCCACGAACGAGAAGCCCGCCGCGTCGATCGTCCCGCCGGCGTCCTTGCTGTTGAGGTGCTGTGCGTAGAACACCCCCGGCGGATCGAAATTCTGGTGCGGATCGCCGGCGATGAGCGGCCGGCCGTCGACGGTGTGCTCGCCGGAGACCGCCCAGTTGTTGCTGCCCAACCCGCGCAGCGCCGCCACGCGGCGTAGGCCCTGCATCGTCGCGGCGAGCGCCTCGGGTGTGAACGCCTGCAGCGCCACGCCGGCCGACGGGGGCGACGGCGGCGACGCGGCGGTCGCCATCGACAACGGCCCCATCGTGAACACCGGCCGGATCGGGCGCAGCAGCTCGACGGCCTCCATCGCGTTCGCGGCGAGCTTGTAGGCGATGGTCGCGAAGATCTCGCGATCGAACGACAGGTCGTTGCCGAAGCCGGTCATCGTCGCGATGCCGAGGATGTCGACCGGCGTCCACGGCTCGGGCAGGAAGTCGAACGCGTCGGGCCCGAAGCCGTGGGGCACCGCGACGTCGCCGGCGTGGACCTCCGCGATGCGGGCGTTCACGCCGCGGCACCACGCCTCGAGCAGCGCGTGCGTGTCACCGTTCTGCTCCGCCATCTTCGCGTCGTGGCGGCGCGCCCACCCGGGCCAGTCGAAGACCCGCGCGAGCTCGTCGTCGGCGACCGCGTCCGCACCGAGCACCTCGGCGGCGCGTCCCTGCGCGCGACGCCGCATCATCTCCATGTGGAACAGCCGGTCGCTCGCCATCTGGTAGCCCGCGCCGTAGAAGGTGTCGTCGTCCGTCGCACCGTAGATGTGCGGAATGCCGCGATCGTCGACGAGGATCTCGAGCCGCGGTCGGACGTCGTCGGTCCCGCTGCAGGCCATCGTCGCGAACAGGAGCCCGAGCACGGCGCGTCGCACCGATCCAGCATGGGCCTACGTCGCGGGAGCGCCAATCCGATTCCGCCGGGGAAGCGCGAATTGGGCAGACTGCACGGCGTCGGGCAGTTCGCCCAATCGCGCGGCGTCGAACGCCGCGGTAGCATCGACGCATGGGTGCAGTCCTCGACCTCGCCGAGCGGATGTGGAACGGGATCGACCCCGCCGACCACGTGATGCGCCACGCCGACGCCCTGGTCGGCGGGTTCGTCGGCATCGACGAGGTCGCGCCGGGGGTCGCCTTCGTCGGGAGCTTCGCCAACGTCACCGCGATCGACACCCCCGAGGGCTTGGTGCTCGTCGATGTCGGTAGCCCGCTGCTCGCCCCGCGGGTCCACGGGGCGCTGCGCAGCTGGAGCCGCGCGCCGGTCCATGCGGCGATCTACACCCACGGCCACGTCGACCACGTGTTCGGCTTCGGCACCTACGAGCAGGAGGCTGCCGAGCACGGCTGGCCGGCCCCCTTCGTCCTCGCGCACGAGGCGGTCGCACGACGCTTCGATCGCTACCGCATGACCGCGGGCTACAACGGCCACATCAACATGCGGCAGTTCCGGCTGCCGGCCCCGCTGTTCCCCACCGAGTTCCGCTATCCCGACCGCACCTTCGCCGATCGCCACGCGCTCGAGCTCGGCGACGTGCGGCTCGAGATCACCCACGCGCGCGGCGAGACCGACGACCACGCCTTCGTGTGGGAGCCGTCGCGCCGCGTGCTCGCGTGCGGCGATCTCTTCATCTGGGCCGCGCCCAACTGCGGCAACCCGCAGAAGGTCCAGCGCTACCCCCTCGAGTGGGCGAAGGCCCTGCGCGACATGGCAGCGCTGCGCCCCGAGGTGCTGTGCCCGGGCCACGGCCCACCCATCCTCGGCGAGGCGCGAACCGTCGTCGCGCTGTCGGAGACCGCCGAGCTGCTCGAGAGCCTTCACGCCCAGACGCTTGCGCTGATGAACCAAGGCGCGCGGCTGGACGACGTCGTCGCCGGCGTCGTCGCGCCCGCGCACCTGCTGTCGCGGCCCTACCTGCGGCCGGTCTACGACGAGCCGCAGTTCATCGTGCGCAACCTGTGGCGACTGTACGGCGGCTGGTACGACGGCAACCCTGCGCACCTCGAGCCGCCGCCCGAGCGGGCGCTGGCGCGGGAGCTCGCCGCGCTGGCCGGCGGCGCGCACGTCCTGTGTGATCGAGCGCTCGCCCTGGCCGAGGCCGGCGAGCTGGCGCTGGCGTGCACGCTCGTCGAGTCCGCCGCCCTCGCCGCGCCCGACGACCCCGGGATCCGAGCCGCCCGCGGCCGGATCTACCGCCAGCGCGCCGAGGGCAGCGGGAGCCTGATGGCCCACGGGATCTTCGACGCCGCCGCGCGCGACAGCGGCGCCTGAAGCGGTTTCACCGAGGCGACAAACCGAGGGCGCGCATCTCGTACTCGAGCGTCTCGACGAGCCCCACCTCGAGTCCCCGCGCGTGCCACTGCAGCTCGCGCTCGGCCTTCTCGCTGCTGGCGATCGACGTGGTGCCGGCGACGCTGCGCAGCGACTCGGCCCGGTACGACGCGGGCAACCACGGCACCATGTGCTCGATGGCCCCGGTGACCTTGGCGAGGCGCCGCAGCGTGTCACCGCCCAGGCGCATGCGCGGCGCCGGGATCGAGGTCTTCGCCGCGGCGATCTCGAACACGCGGGCGAACTCGCAGATCGGGCCCGCGGTGATGTACGCCTGGCCGACGCGCCCGCGCTCCATCGCCAGCACGTGCGCGCGCACGGTGTCGTCGACGTGCCCCCAGCAGTACACGGTGCCACGCGGCAGCACGGGGAGCTTGCGCTGCAGGAACATCACGAACGAGTCGCGGATCGGGCTGTGGTCCCCGGGCCCGTACACGACCCCCGGCATCACGACGACCAGCGGCAGGCCGTCGGCCATCATCGGTAGCGCGACGTCGTAGTGCGCGACGGCCTTGGTCTGCTCGTAGACGCTGTTGTAGGGCCCGCGAAAGACCGTGTCCTCGTCGACGGTGTGGCCGTGGGTGTCGGAGAAGATCGCGATCGAGCTGGTGTAGACGCCCTTGGGGATCCCGAGCTGCCGCATGGTCTCGAGCACGTTGCGCGTGCCATCGACGTTGATCTCGCGGGCCTCGGCGACGTCCGGGCTGCCGACGCGGTACCACGCGGCGACGTGGTAGAGGGCGTCGCTGCCCTGCATCGCCCGGCGCACGCTCTCGCGATCACGGATGTCGCCGGGGCACAGCTCGACGCCGGCCTGCTCCAGCGCGCGGGCCTTCGCGGGGTCGCGGACCAGGGCGCGCACCTGGTGTCCGGCGCCGACGAGCTCGCGTGCGAGTCGCCCACCGATGAACCCCGTCGCACCCGTCACGAAGATCTTCATGCGGGCCGGAAGCTACCACAGCAGCGCCACCGGGGACGCCGCGCGCGCGGCCCCCAAAGGGCCGCCACGGCGACGGGAACACTGGCGCTCGGCGCGAGATTGTGGGATCGGTTGGTTTCGGCATGGGGACGGAGTCCAACAACCTGGTCGCGCTGGAGCGGGCGCGCGTGGCCGCGCGAGAGCGGTTGGGCGAGGGCTATGCCCACGATCTCCTCGACGCGGACGAGCTCGATCGCCGCCTCGACGCCCTCGAGCAGGCCGCGACGACCGCCGACGTCGCGGTGCTCGTCGACGATCTCGCGGCGCCCGTCGCCGTGGTCGAGCCCGGCGCGATGGCCCCGGCGACCACGACCTCGGTCGCGCTCGTCCCGATCGATCAGGTGGCGCCCGCCGCCCGCATCGGGGCCTACTTCGCCGAGACCAAGCGCGTCGGGCCGTGGACGCCCGCCCGCGAGAACGAGGTCCGCGCCGTGTTCGCGTCGGTGCGCCTCGATCTCCGCGAGGCCCGGCTCGCGCCGGGCACGACGCACTTCGCGGTCGACGTGGTGATGGCCGAGCTCGAGCTCATCGTGCCCCCGGGTCTGCCGGTCGACGTCGAGTGCAGCGCGCTGTTCGGTGAGGTCGATCAGGACGAAGCGGTGTCTGGCACACCGATCGGCGGTGCGGCCCGCATCCGCGTCACCGGCCGGGTGTGGTTCGGCTCGATCAACGTCCGCGAGCAGCAGATCGGCGAGAGCAAGTCGGAGGCCCGCAAGCGCCGCAAGGCCGAGCGCAAGCGGCTGACCGAAGAGAAGCGGCGCAAGATGCTCGGACCTGCGAGGTAGCCGCTAGAACGCGTACGTGATCGCGTCCCCCCACCCCTCGAGGTGGATCTCGATCTCCCCGCTCATCGTCTGATACCCCTCCTGATACGCGACGCGCATCGGGCTGAGGTC
>LNFB01000285.1 GCA_001464385.1 Deltaproteobacteria bacterium Ga0077550
TACCACGAGGGCGAGTACCAGTACCTGATCGGCCTCGCCCACGAGCGCCTCGGCGATCACGAGCGCGCCGCGGCGGCGTACGAGGCGTTCGTGCTCGCGCGTCCGTACGCGCCAGAGGTCGCGGAGCTGCGCGAGCGGATCGATCGGCTGCGCGGCACGGTGGTCGCGGCCGCGGATCTCTAACCCGTCTACCCCGGCCAAGCCGGTGGATCGCCCGCCGCCAGCCGATCCACCCACGTCAGCAGCGTCGGGATCCGATACGGCCCGTGCATCGACACCACACACCGCGCGGCCTCCTCCACATCCATCCCGATCGCCGTGATCCACAGCGGCTGCCGGCTCGCCCCGCGCAGCACCGGCGTCGCGAAGCTCCCGTCGCCGAACTGCGACTTCGCCACGCCGACCACCGGATACCGCCCCTGCAGCGCCGCGTGCAGGTGCGCGCCGAGCCCCGGCGCACCCGCCCCATCGAGGGACACGTAGCCGTCGATCACGACCACGTCGATCGGCGCGCCGACCCGCGGCAACACGGCCAGGATGCACGGCAGCTCGCGCTCGAAGAACCGACCCGGCGCGTAGGGCTGCACGGTCTTGATCGGCGCCGCGTGGGTCTCGATCGGCACGCCGTCGGTCCACCGCTCGGCCACCACGCACGCGGCAGTCGCGGCCGCCCCGGGCTGCGGATTTGCGTAGTCCACGTCGACGATCGCGATCGGCATCCCGCACCTCCCAGCATCAGCGCGGCCCGAGGACCTTCGCCAAGGCCTGGGCCACCCACGCCTGCTGATCCGACCCACCCGACTCGGTCCGCGGCGCCACCACACGGACCACCAGGTGCGCCTGGGGATCGTGCGCCTCCGCCTCGCGCTTGCGCAGCCCCACGCTGACGTGCCCGACGCACGTGTCGCACCGCGGCACCAACCCCTGCTGCCGCGAGTACGCCCGCGTGATGTCGGTGTGCGAGACCTCGACGTCGTCGGTGAGCTCGAGCGGATACCCCGATGGATCGAGCTCGGCCAGCCGCACCATCTGGTACGCCAACCCGTGCAGCAGGAACGTCGCCTGCTGCAGGACCTTCTCGTCGAGCGGCAGCCCGTCGAGCTCGAGATCGGGGCTGCCGAAGCGACGCATCCCGCGGGTCGCGAGCCGGATCCACGGCTGGCCGTGGCGCAGATCGGGGAACGGCACCACCGCCACCTGATCGGCGATGTTGCCCAGGCCCGCCTGCAGGCGCCGCCGCGTGAACGCCTCGACGCCCATCGTCTCGCCGGTGTCGGGGTCGTGGACCAGCGCGCCGCGATCGGCCGCGAGCAGCCGCACCAGCGTCTGCAGCAATCGCAGGCCGCGGATCGCCCGCTCGTTGCGGTAGTCCCCGCGCAGCAGGATCGCGGCGTGCCGCGTCGGCAGCGACGCGCGCTCTGGGCCCGACAGCTCGCGCACGAGCACCGGATCCTCGAGGGCCGCGGTGGTCACCGCCGCACGCACGCCGTCGGCGTCGAGCGCCTCGATGTGCAGGCCCAACAGATCGTGCGGGCCGTCGCGGCCGCGCATCCGCGGGTCGCTGGCGGACGCCACCGCCGGATCCATGCCGATGAACTGCACCAGCACCTCGACCTCGGGCTCGTCGGGATCGGCCCCGAGCTGCTTGCGGACCAGGGCGACGAGCTCCTCGCGGGTCGGCGCCGTGACCTCGTCGCCCGGCACGAGCAGCACGTACGCGAGGCTCGTGCGATCGGCGAACGCGATCGACTCCGGCTCGGGCACGCCCGCGGGCGCAGGCGCGGGCGTCATCACCACGGCAGACGCCGGCGCGGGCTCGCCGGTGGTGGCCTCGGGCTTGGGTGAGCACGCCAGCGCAACGGCGACGCCGAGCCACGCGGACCGCCCCCTCGCGAATCCACTCATGCGGAGGCACCCCGCGTCAGCAACCCCGCCACCAACGACGGCTCGACGTTGCCGCCCGACAGGATCACGCCGACGCGTCGCGGCGCGCCCGGCAGGCCGCGCAGCGCCGCAGCGAGGCCCGCGGCCCCGGAGGGCTCGACGAGCACCTTGCCGTGCACGAGCAGGGCGACCAGCGCGTCGGCGAGCTCGCGATCGTCGACGCGCAGCGCCCCGGCGAGGTACCGCTTCGCGATCGCGAAGTTCAGCTCGCCCACCTGCACCGGCTTGAGGCCGTCGGCCAGCGTCGGCCCCGGCTCGACGGAGACGCGGACGCCCGCCTCGAGGCTCTGCGCCATCGCGTCGCAGCCGTGGGGCTCGACGCTGTAGACCGCGGTCGGCCCGTCGCCGCACACCAGCGCAGCGCCAGCGACGAGTCCACCGCCGCCGGTCGGCACCACGATCGCGTCGAGCGTGCCGCCCTCGGTGCGCACGCGGACCTCGTCGACGAGCTCGAGCGTCGCGGTGCCCTGCCCCGCGATCACGTGCGCGTCGTCGAACGGCGGGACGATCACCCCGCCGGTGCGGGCCTCGATCTCCAGCGCGGCGGCGCGGCGCTCCGCCGAGGTGGTCCCGGCGAGCACGACCTCGGCCCCCAGCTCCCGCACCCCGGCGACCTTGATCGGGGGCGCGTCCGTCGGCATCGCGATCGTCGCGCGCACGCCGAAGTGCCGCGCCGCGAGGGCGACGGCCTGGGCGTGGTTGCCCGAGCTGTAAGTGATGAGGCCGGCCGCGCGTCGGCTCGGATCGAGGTGCCCGACCGCGTGCAGCGCCCCGCGGGCCTTGAAGGCCCCGATGCGCTGGAGGTTCTCGGCCTTCAGCCACAGCTCGCAGCCCGCCATCGCGTCGAGGGCGGGGATCCGCAGCACGGGCGTGCGCACGACGAGCCCCGCCAGGCGCGTGGCCGCGGCGCGCACCCACGAGGCGTCCATCGCGACGGGCGACTCCCTGCGGCGGTCGGGGGTCAGGATCGAGACGGAGGGCTTCACGGCCCGAGCAGCGTACACCGCCGCGGCGTCCGCCGGCGGGCACGCCACGCCCACGCCCACGGACGCGGGCAGACTGCTATAAAGCGGACGCGATTTGAGCTCGCCGCGGACCACGCCTGGACCCTCGGAGTCCGCCTTGCAGAGGGCCCTGGCCTCACCGCTGCTGTGGGCCCTGCTCGTCGCCGTCGTCGTCGTCGGGATCGATCTGGGGACGATCGCCGCGGCCGGTCCGTGGGATCCGTGGGAGACGCACTACGGCGAGGTCGCGCGGCAGATCGTCGTGCGCAGCGACCCGATGGATCTGTGGTGGCAGCCCGGCAACGGCGGCCCCGACGGCGAGGCCGAGAAGAGCTTCGCCAGCAAGCCGGTGCTGTCGTTCTGGCTGATGGCGCTCGCGATGAAGATCCTCGGCGTCGGCACCTCGGCCGATCCGTCGGAGCTCGTGCGCTCGCCCCTGCCCGAGCTCGCGCTGCGACTGCCGAGCATGCTCGCCGGCTGGGGCGCGGCATTGGTGCTCGGCGCGACCGCGTGGCGGCTCGCCTCGCCGCGCGCCGGCGTGCTCGCGGGGGCGATCGTCGCCACGATGCCGCAGTACGCGATCGTCACCCGGCAGGCGCTGACCGACATGATCTTCGTCGCGCCGGTCGTGGCGGCCGCGTGCGCGTGGGCGCTGGCGTGGCTGCAGCCCGAGCGCGCGCTTCGGACCCGCGGCAGCCGCTGGCGACGCGTGCCGTGGGATCGCGCGTACCTGCTGTTCCTGGTCGTGCTCGCGGTCGGCGTCGTCGCGCCGCTGGCCGTGATCCACCAGCACGCGTTCGATCCGCTGACATGGCGGTACTTCGGCAAGATCGCCCGGCGCGCCGAGGGCCTGCGCGCGATCCAGCAGCAGATGGCGCTGTACTGGGTGCTGCTCGCGGTCGTCGTCGTGCGCAGCCTGCGATGGACTAGGCGCAGCCAGGCGCTGATGGGCATCCTCTACGTGTGCGCCGGCCTGTCGCTGATGGCCAAGGGCTTCATCGGGCCCGGCATCATCGGCGTGATCGTGCTGGTGCACCTCGCCGCCTCCGGGCGCTGGGATCTGCTCCTGCGCTGCGGCCTGCCCACGGGGATCCTGCTGTTCGTGCTCGCGTGCTTCCCGTGGCACCACGCGATGGCGCTCTACCGCGGCGAGCGCTGGGTCAGCGAGCTCATCATCGACAACAACCTGCGCCGCTTCGCGACCGGCGAGCAGAAGCAGGCCGTCGGCGGCTTCGCGTACTACGTCGAGACCCTGGGCCTCGCGGGCCTGCCGTGGTCGGGCCTGGTGCCGGTCGCCGCGATCTTCGGCGTTCGCTCGTTCGCGCGGCCGAGCACCGACACCGGCGTCGAGCTGCAGCGCTTCGCGACCCTGTGGCTGGCGGTGTCGTTGTTCGCGATCAGCTACAGCACGACCAAGTACTACCACTACATCCTGCCGTGCCTGCCGCCCGCGGCGCTGGTCGTGGCGCTCTGGCTCGATCGCGCGGCCGAGGCCCGCGATCGCACCCTGGTCACGTGGGGCACCGTCGTGGCCGGGCTGGCGATCGTGGCCGTCGTCATCCGCGACGCGATGCACACGCCGACGTGGCTCGCCCACCTGACGACGTACCTGTACACCGGCATGTGGACCGAAGGCGCGCCGGACGTCGGCACCCTCGCGGCGACCTGCGCTCCGTTCGCGCTCGCCCTGCTCGCCTGGCCGCTGGTCCCCCGGCGCTACTGCCTGGTCGCGTTCGTGCTCGCCGGCGTGCTGACGCGCAGCTGGATCATCGGGCGCTACATCCCCGGCGCCTCCGAGAGCTGGTCGCAGCGCTCGGCGATGCGGGCGTACTTCGACGGCCGCGGCCCCAACGATCGCCTCGTGAGCTGGTGGTTCTACTACCGCGGCGAGACCTTCTTCGCGAAGGGCGATCTGTGGGTGATGAAGGACCCCGACCGCAGCTCGCTCGGCGAGCTGGTCGAGGAGTCACGCGGCAAGGGCGTCACGCTGTGGTTCGTGACCACCGTGCAGCACGCGAACCGCCTCGCGAGCCACCTGCCGGTCGATCTGCGCCGCGACGTCGAGACCGTGTACGAGAACTTCCACTACACGCTGCTGCGCGTCGTGGTGCCGTAGCGGTCCTGGCGTCCGCGTCAGCGGGCGAAGGGCTTGGCGTGGACCCACTTCGACTGCTGGAACCACAGCTCGACGAGGTGCTGCTTGCCCCGCGGGGCCTCGCGATCGGCGAAGCGCAGCATCGCGGGCGCCCAGACGTACCCGCACTCGAGCGTGTGGCCGTTGCAGGTGAGCGCGGTGCCCTCGGGCGCGACCAGGGACCGACCGACGATCGCGCCGTCGAGGGCGACGTTGCCCTCGAACCACTGCGACTCGGCCTCGCCCACGACCAGCGTCGCGGTGACCTTGTCGCCGTTGAACGCGACGACGAGCTGCGGGCGGTTGACGTCGGTGATCGACTCGTCGGCGTAGCGGCCGGCGTGGACCTTGGCCGCCGCCTTGGCGACCACCGCGGTGAGGGCCGCGGCCGCGGCCTCGAGCGCCTTGGCTCGCGACTCGATCGAGCGCTGCACGTGGGTGATCTCGGAGATCGAGCGGAACACCGCGGCATTGTCGAGGGCCAGCTGCAGGTGCACCGCGTCGACGACCGCCGCGTCGAGCTGCTTCGCGTAGGCCTTGGCGAGGCGCGCGGTCGCCGGCTCGTGGGCGAGCCGCGCGATGTCGCGGACGCGCTGGGCGTGGACGTCGAGCACGTTGGTCTCGAACCGCGAGAGCGCCACGCGGGCGTCGAGCCACGCCGTCTGCGTCGCGGCGTCGGGGCCGGGGGTCTCGGGCGCCGGCACGCCGGCGGGCTCGTCGGACTTCATCGGATCGCACGCGTCGCACAGCGGCGCGGTCGGCGAGCTCCACCGCGCGTCCAACGGCACGTCGAAAAGGCGCGCGCTCTGCCGCGCGTAACCGAGGAGGCGCTCGCGCTCCTTCACGACCGCCGCCTGGCCGCTCGCGGAGCTCACGCCCCAGATCTTGCCGCCCACGCTCCACTCGATCTTCCACCGCGCGCAGCCGGTCGGCTCGGTGCGCACGACCGTGCGCGTGCCGTCGCAGCGCTCGACGGCGATCGTGCCGCCGGCCTCGGGCAGCGCGGCGCCGTCGGGCCCGGGCCACGCGATCTCGCGGGGCTCACTCGGCTCGAGGACCGCGAGGGCGAAGAGCAGTGACGACACGGGACCCACCTGGAAACCATGGGGAGATCGGGGCGGTCCGTGCAAGCACGCGCGTCACACTCCGCCGGATCGGGCCGGCAGCGCGTGGCCGGCCCGGCCCGAGTCGGCCGGCGGCTCGGCGAGCACGAGCAGGTCCGGGGTCTTGGCCACACAGGCGACCGCCGCCTTGAACGCGGCCCGCTGCGTCGTCTCCAGGTGCTTGGTCGCGAGCTTCGGGGCGAGCTGCCGGCGACGGGCGTCGAGCGCGAGGGCGAAGACCGCCTCGGGCATCGAGAGGCCCGCGCGCACCTGCTTCAGATCGATGCCGCAGCCGCCCCCGCAGCAGGCCTTCTCGTAGACGTACGCGCCGTTCGCCACCCAGATGCCCATCCCCAGGGCGACCGCCGCGAGCTCGCAGTCGGCCTCCATGTCGGCGGGCTCGGCCAGATGACCACCGGCGCGGTGGATCGCGATGCGCGCCAGCTCGCGGGCGACGCTGGCGTGCACGAGCGCCGGCACCCGCATCAGCGCGGGCACCACCACGATCGCGAGGTCACCACCGCGCGAGAACGTGTGCAGCAGCTGGCCCTCTGGATCGCCCATGGGCGTGAAGCCGGGGAGCTGCTTCGCCGCGCCGCCGGGCTCGAGCTCGACCAGCGCGAACTCGACGTCGCGCTGACCGACCTCGGCCTGGACCATGCAGATGTGCTCGAAGAGCGCGTCGAGATCCTGCGGCTTCTCGACCGGCGGCTTGGTCAACCATCGCGGCTTGCCCGCGGGCTCGTCGGTCGACGCACCGAGTCGTGCGCTCCACTCGCCGAGGCCCTCCGCCAGCCACGCGCGCGCGTCGGGGGCGGGCAAGAAGTCGACATCCGCACGGGTCCCCGCGGCATTTCGGAACAGCTCCAGCATCGTGACGCCCAGGCTAGCCCGACGCGGCGCCTCGCACCACCCGCTCGCCGAACCTCGCGTGCGCCCAACCCTCCGCGAGTATGGAGCCGACCGCGCTGCATGCGGCCGAACCGTGCCACCGAAGCGCCGCGTCGGGCCGATCTGGGAACTTGCTTGTGTTCGTACGCCTGGCACACTCGAAGATGGGAGTTCATCGTGCATCGCTCGGCCGCGCGCTTTAGTTCGACGCTCGGCTTCCTGATGGGAGCGGTCCTGATGTTGGCGTCGTCCTCGGCGTGGGCCGGCGGCGGTCGCAAGGTCCCCGACCTGCGCCGCGACACGCAGGAGTGGGTCCGCCCCCGGGCCGCGGCCGCGATGCGCATCCCGGTGACGTTCCACCTGGCCACCGACAGCGGCGCCTCGGTCGCCTCCAACCGCGTGGTCCAGGAGTGGGTGACCCGCGCCAACGAGGAGCTGTCGCCGTTCGGCATCGAGGTCGACGTCGTCGCCGTGCGGCGGATGCCCGCTGGCTGGAGCGAGGTCACCCACTGGAAGACCCGTCGCGCCCTCGCCGGTCACGCGCCGCACGACGGCACCGTCCACGTGTTCGCGATCGAGGCCCTCGACGAGCAGGGCCGCCGCGCCCGTCGCGTCCGCGGCCTGCACTGGCGCTACCGCGGCTTGGCGCCCGGGCTGCGCGGTCGCGAGTACCTCGTGGTGACGCGCGAGGCTCCGACCACGACCTTCGCCCACGAGCTCGGCCACCTGTTCGGCCTGCGCCACGCCTCGCGGGCCGACAACATCATGTGCAGCTGCCGCCGTGGGCAGGAGGTCGGCTTCAGCCTGTCGCAGGGCGCGACGATGCGCGAGGGGGCCCGTCGCCTGCTCGCGCGCCAGGACGCTGGCAACCTCGGCCCGAGCCGCATCGCCCGCCGCCGCGACCGCCGCTGACGCGGCACATCGCGTATCGTGCGGCCGTGCGATCGACGGTCCTGCTCGCCACCTTGGTGCTCGGCTGCGCGCAGCCCCGCGGCGGATCCGTCCCGCCGCCCGCCGATGCGACGGCGGACACCGAGGACGCAGCAGTGGTCGGGCTCGCCGCGATCCCGAGCCCGACGTCGCCCCGCATCGGCGACCCGCCTGCGCCGAGGACGATCGTGTTTCGCAACGCCCGGATCATCGACGGCACCGGCGCCGCGCCGCGATCCGACGTCGTGATCATCGGCGATCGCATCGCGGACATCGGCGCAGACATGCCGATCCCCGCCGGCGCGCGCAGCATCGATCTGGCCGGGCGCACGCTGCTGCCGGGCTTCATCGACGCGCACGTCCACCTCGGCGCGTCGCCGCAACGCAACCACGACGCGGCGGTGGCCGAGCGCGTGCGCAGCAGCGAGGCCGACGTCGCGCTGCAGGCCGCGGCGAACGCCCGGCGCACGCTCGAGGCCGGCTTCACCACCGTCCGCAACGTCGGCGGCTCGTTCGCCGATCGATCCCTGCGCGACGCGATCGTCCGCGGCGACGTCCCGGGCCCGCGCATGGTCGTCGCGAACTTCGCCGTCGGCATCACCGGAGGTCACTGTGACGGCGGCAACGGCCTGCACCCGGACGTCTTCGCCGAGCGCACCGGCCCCGAGTTCGGCACCGCCGACGGGCCGGACGAGGTGCGCAAGGCGGTGCGCCTCCAGATCAAGCACGGCGCCGACGTGATCAAGGTCTGCGCGACCGGGGGCGTGCTCTCGCAGGGCGACGGCGTCGGCAACCCGCAGATGACCGACGCCGAGCTGGTCGCCGCGGTCCAGGAGGCGACGCGGGCCGATCGCAAGGTCGCCGCGCACGCCCACGGAAACGCGGGGATCCGCGCGGCGGTGCGCGCGGGCGTGCACAGCATCGAGCACGGCAGCGTCCTCGACGCGCCGACCCTCGCCATGATGAAGCGGGCGGGCACCGTGCTGGTGCCGACGCTGTCGGCCGCCCGCGCGGTCGAGGCGATGGCCGAGGCCGGCACCATCTCGGCCGAGTCGGCGGCGAAGGCCCGCGCGATCGCCCCGAAGATGCGCGACAGCTTCGCGCTGGCCGTGCGCAGCGGGGTGACGATCGCCCTCGGCAGCGACGCGGGGGTCTTCGCGCACGGGACCAACGGCGGCGAGTTCGTCGAGATGGTCCGCGCCGGGATGACGCCGATGGCCGCCCTCACCGCGGGCACCGCCACGGCCGCCGCGCTCCTCGGCCGCCGCGACGTCGGCCGCATCGCCCCCGGCATGCTCGCCGATCTTGTGGTGGTCGAGGCCGATCCGCTCGCCGACATCGCGACGGTGCTGCGTCCGACGCTGGTGATGAAGGGCGGCGAGCTCTACGTGACGCCGGCCTGGGCCGAGTAGCGCGGGCCTACCGGCGCCGCCGCGGGCGGCTCATCGCAGCCATGCCGGAATCGCCTCGTCGCCGAGCAGGGCGTCGATGCTGCGGCGCGGCCGGGTCACCGCGAAGCGCCCCTCGTCGACCAGCACCTCGGCGGGCAGCGGCCGGGTGTTGTACGTGCTCGCCATCACCATGCCGTAGGCGCCGGCGTCGAGGACCATCAGCAGCTCGCCGGGCTCGACCGCCGGCATCGCGCGGCCGAGCGCGAGGAAGTCGCCCGACTCGCAGACCGGGCCGACCACGTCGACGATCGTGAGCGGCGCCTCGGGATCGACGCTGCGCGCGGGCACGATCGGGTGATAGGCCTCGTACAGCGCGGGCCGCAGCAGATCGTTCATCGCAGCGTCGACGATGATGAACGCGTTGCCCTCGCCACGCTTGCGCCCGATCACCCGCGTGAGCAGCACGCCGCACTCGGCCACCAGCCAACGGCCGGGCTCGACGACGATCTGCAGGCCGAGGTCATCCGTCTCGATCCGCACCGCGCGGCCCCAGGCAGCGACGTCGATCTCCGCCTCGCCGGGGCGGTACGCGACCCCGAGCCCGCCGCCGAGATCGAGCTGCGCGAGCGCGACGCCGGCGTCACGCAGGGCGCCGATCGTCCGCCGCATGTGCATCACGCTCTCGCGGTACGGCGCGGCATCGACGATCTGCGAGCCGATGTGGCACGCCAGCCCGACCAGCCGCAGGTTCGGGTGGCGATGGGCCCGCATCGCCAGCTCCATCGCCTGGACCATCGGGATGCCGAACTTCGACTGGCGCAGGCCGGTCGCGAGGTAGGGGTGCGTCTCGGGATCGACGTCGGGGTTGAGGCGCAGGCTCACCGGCACGCTCTTGTTGGCCGCGCCCGCGCGCGCCATGATCCGCTGGAGTTCCTCCGACGACTCGACGTTGATCGAACGGATCCCCGCCGCGATCGCGGCGTCGATCTCGTCGTCCGTCTTGCCGACCCCGGAGAAGAGGATGCGCTGCGGCGAGATGCCGGCCTCGAGTGCGCGGCGCAGCTCGCCGCCCGAGACGATGTCGGCGCCCGCGCCCTCCCGCGCGAGGACGCGCAGCACCGCCAGCGCCGAGTTCGCCTTCACCGCGAAGCAGACCAGCGGATCGGGCACGCCGCCCTTGCCGGAGCCCAACGCGGACCGCACGCGCGCCAGACGCTGACGGATGCCCTCGGCGTCGTAGACGTAGGTCGGCGTGCCCGCGGCCTGGGCGATCTCGGCCAGCGCGACGCCGCCGAGGCGCGCACCACCCTCGGTCGCGCCGCGCGCGGACAGCTCGAGTCCGTAGCGCTCGGGGTGGGCCGCCACCCACGCCGTGTCGGGAATCCCTGCGCCCTCGCCCCTCGCGTCCTCGTTCACGCCCACGATTAGGCCCCTACCCCAGCCGCTTCGGCCCGTCAACGAGGCCCCGGGGATCCAGCTCGGCCGCACGTCGCCAGCACGTCGCCGTCACGTCATCGGCACGCAGATGGTTGGGCACCCGGTTCTTCGATGCTATGATCGACAGTGGCAATCCTTCGGTCCCCGGCACAGGAGGTCGTCGCATGAAGCAGAACCAACGCACTTCCCGAGCATCGACATCGGGCCGTTCGTCAACTTTGCCCGCGGGGAGCACCTCGCGGAGAGGGGGGACCTCCTAGAACCATCGGGGACCGCCGCGATCCTGCGGCGTGACGGGCACCAGCCGAGCGTGTGCCCGCCGTACGTCCCCTCGCTCTGCGACTCGGGAGCGGTCCAGAAGACCGCGTGTAAGGGGCGGAACCTCGCCCCTCGAGGGCCGACGGCGACCCGTCGACCCCCATCGCGATGGGCACCATCGTCACGCAACCCATCGCGGTGTCACCCCACGCCGTGACGTCACCACTTGTCGGGCGCCACCACGCGCCCGCCACATCGGAACCGGAACAGACCCGAGGTTGCCCACCGCGGCGGGGTTGCGAGACGCAGCCCCGCCGCCTTCGTGTCGGGCCTCAGGCGCCGGTCGTGCCGGCGTCGCCGGTCGTGCCGGTGTCAGCCGTGCCGGTGTCCGTCGTGCCCGTGTCGGCGCCGGTGGTGTCGAGCCCGGTCGTGTCCGCGCCCTCGGGCGCGATGCAGTAGCCGCGATCGCAGATCGCCTGCGCATCGCAGCACGCGCTGGCATCGATGCACCACCGCGCATCGTCGAGCGGCTCGATGCACGCCGCCTGGCACTCGAAGCGGCCGATGTCGCCCGCGAAGTCGGCCGCGCACACGCCGGACGGACAATCCGCGGGGCCCTGGCACTGCGCCGCCGACGAGTCGCCGGTGCTCGAGCCGCAGCCGGTCGTCGTGCCCTCGGTGTCGCAGGTCCACGGCGGGAAGTCCTCGTCCATGTACTCGCCCCCGGCGTCCTCGTCCGTGGGTGAGAAGCATCCCACCGACACGAGCCCGGCCGCCGCGATCGACCGCATCCAATCCATCCAGCGAGGCTAGTCCGGGTCGCGCGGCGATGACCAGCGCAATCGCCCACGCCGCATTCGGCCGGTCGGCCGTCACGGGCTGAGGCGCGCGACCCAGAGGTCGCGGAGGTCGGCGCCGACGTCGAGGCTCCCGGCGACGTAGATGGTCTCGTCGTCGCCCACGTGGACGCCGCGCCCGTAGTCGGGGCCGGCCGCGCCGCCGGGATAGGTGCGCGACCACCGAAGCGCGCCCTCGGCCGAGTAGCGGCGCACCAGCGCGGCACGGACCGTCGCCTGGATCTCGCCGCCCGCGAGCACCAGGTCGCCGCTCGGGGCACGCGCGAGGCCGGAGCAGTGCGCGCCCTCCATCGTCTCGCCGAGGTAGTGCTCGGTCCAGTCGATGTTGCCGTCGGCGTCGTAGCGGCGAAGGACGATCTGCCACGGGAAGTTCACGTCGCCGGCGTAGCCGCAGACGTACGCGTTGTCGTCCCCGTCGACCACGACGCCGATGAAGTAATCGTCGAGGCTGGCCGTGCCGTTGGCCCCGCGCGACCACAGGAGGTTGCCGTCGGTGTCGTACTTGCCGAGCCACATGTTGGTGCCCTCGGCGACGACGCTCTCGTAGCCGACGACGTAGAGGTCACCACCGGTGGTCGCGGCGACGCCGTAGGCCGCATCGTTGCCGCCCGCCGCACCGCCGTAGCTGCGGGTCCACACCGCGGTGCCGTCCGGCATGTACTTGCGCAGCATGAGCTCCGAACCCGCGGCGTCGGTGCCGTAGTAGCCGGCCACGATCACCGCGCCCTCGCCATCGAGGGCGAGCGCCTGCACGACGGTGTCGCCGTTGGACGACGGCGCGTCGAACGAGCTGACCCAGAGATCGGCGCCGAACGTGTCGACCTTGCGCAGCAGCCCGTTGTTGGTCATGTCCGCCGCGCTCTCGCGACCGGCCACGTACACGCTGTCGTCGTCGGCGATCTCGACGCCCCACAGCGTGTCGTCGCCCGCGCCCGCGCCCGCGTGCGCGAGCGTCCAGTACGCGCCGCCCATGGGGCTGTAGCGGCGGATCCAGCCGTCGACGGTGCCGCCCGCGACCGCAGCGTAGCCCACCACCGTGAAGTTGCCCTCGTCGTCGGCGGCCACGTCGAAGCCGTCGTCGACGGCACCGAGCCCGCTGCCGACGGTCTGCTCCCACAGCACCGAGCCCGAGGGCGTGCAGTCGGCGTTGCAGCCGTCGGCGTCCTCGACGTTCCCGTCGTCGCACTCCTCGCCGAACTCGAGCGTCCCGTTGCCGCACTCGACCGGCCCGCCACCCTCTCCGTCGTCCGCGTTGGTCAGGCTCGACACCGTGCCCTGCGTCTCCGCGTCGGAGAGCGTGGTGCTCGGCGCGGTCGGGTCGGTGACCGCGGTGCTGCTCGAGTCACCGACCGACGACTCGGTGTCCTCGGTGTCGTCCGCGCGACTGCCCTGGCCACCGGCACAGGCGACCAACGACAGCGACAGACTCAGGCCAATGCGCACGCGCTTCGAGGGTACCAAGGTCGAGGCGACGTCCGCCAGCGACGGGCGAGGAACAGGATCGCGCGGACGCTGCCCATCGTGCGATCCGAACGACAGGGCCGGCAGTCGAACGCGCGGCTCGTGTTGCCCGTCGCCCCCACCTCGGGCGAGCGGGCGGGGTTGCGAGCGGTCGGACGAACACGATCGCGCCCGAGCTCCGCGGTAGGATGCGAGGCCGTGACCTCCCGCCCCGAGGCGCTCCACGCCAGCCGCACGGCCCGTCTACTGCTCGAGACCGTCGGCATCTCGATCGGCCTCGGCTGGGCATCCCTCGCAATCGACCCGTCGCAGTGGACGCTGCGCGTCGGGATCGCGCTGGCGCAGGGCTGCTGGCTGCATCGCGTGTACTTCGTCGGGCACGAGGCGGTGCATCGCAAGCTGCTGCCCGGTCGACCCCTCCGCAACGACGTCCTCGGTCAGCTCGCGCTGCTGCCCCTGCTCCTGCCGCTGGGGGTCTATCGGAAGATCCATCGCTTCCACCACGCGTGCAATCGCCTCGACGAGCGCACCTCCGCGCTCGACACCTTCGTGATCGCGGCGGACGCCGGCGCGCTGACGCGATTTCGTTGCCGCGTGCTGTGGTACGTCGCCGTGTTCGCCGGCGGGTTCTTCGTCCACTCGCTGGTGTCGGTGGTGCTGTTCCTGGTGCTGCCGCTGTCGACCGCGCGGCGGGTGTCGCCGGCGTTCGCGGGCTGGCGCGAGCGCGATCGCTGGACCGCGATCGCGGCCCTGGCCGCCGCGGTCGCCCTGCACCTCGGCGTCGCCGCGACGGCGGGCGCCGACGTCTGGGCGCGCCTGTTCGGCTGGCCGATGCTCGCGTTCGCGTGGGTCTACTCGCTGCTCGTCTACATCTATCACTACGACACCGGGTACGGTCGACCCACGGGGGCCAACGTGCGCTCCCTCGCCGCGCCGGCGATCGTGTCGTGGTGGTTGCTGGGCTTCAACGAGCACGCGACGCACCACGCGGATCCCTCGCTGCCGTGGTACCTGCTGCGCCGGGAGGCGCGCGACGATCCCTCGGCGCGTCGATCGATCCTGCGCGGGATCCTCGATCAGCTCCGGGGGCCCCGCATCGTGCCCGCACCTCCACGCTCGGAGACTGCGTGACCGAGCGCCTGCGAGCGGCGACGCAGGGCGACCTCGACGCGATGCTCGGGATCAAGCACGCGCTCCGCGTGCAGCGCGAGGATCCCGGCGCAGGCGGGTTCCTGCTCGGGGCGAGCGAGCCGGAGTACGCCGCGATGATCGAGTTCGGCGTCGTCGAGATCCTCGAGCACGCCGGCGAACCGGTGGGCTTCGCGATCGCGGCCCGCGACGCAGCGGTGCGCGCCTCGGATCTGTGGCGTCGCCGGCTGCAGGTGCGCTGGCGCGGCCTCGATCCGGCGAGCGTCGAGCACGAGCGCGTCGCGTACTTCGATCAGCTCGCGGTGCGCCCGGGCGTGCGCATGCGCGCCGGCGCGGCCGCGCTGGCCCTGCGCGTGGTGCTCCGGCTGCTCGCCGAAGGCCACCGCCACGTGTTCGCGACCACGGTCCTGCGCCCGATCGACAACCGGGCCGCGTGGGGCCTGCTGGCGCGGATCGGCGGCGTCGTGGTCGGCGAGCTCGACGAGGTGCACCCCGCGATCGGGCCGCTCGTGTCGGCGGTGCACCACGCGTCGGCCGACCGCATCCTCGCCGCGCTCGACCGCGCCGAGCGCTGCGGCGGACCTGCGGTGCGGCGGACCCTCGCGCTCGCGCGGCTCTGACCGCGTCCTCGCCGACACGACGCCGAACGCGAGAAGCCGCACGCCCGCGACGCGCGCACCTCGGCTCTGTCTTCGTTGTGTCGCGGCCGAACTCCGCGCTTCCCGTCCCCGCTTCGCGGTGCTCGACTCCACCCCCGTGAAGGACCCGCGCGTTCGCTTCGACACCCGCAGCCCGTTCTGGCTCGAGTTGCGCCGCCGCATCGATGCCCACCTCGCCGAGCCCGGCCGCGAGGCCGCGGGATTCCGCGCCATCCATCGCAAGACGATCGTGCTCTTCGCGGCGCTCGGCCTCGGGCTCGCGATCGGCCTGGCGACGACGTCGATCGCGATCGTGCTCGCCGGCGGCCTGCTCGCGGGCCTGGCGATGGCGGGCCTGGGCATGAGCGTGCAGCACGACGGCGGCCACCGGGCCTACTCGCGCAACCCGGCGGTGAACCGCGCGATGGCGGCGGTGCTCGACCTGCTCGGGGCCAGCTCGCACGTCTGGCACCACAAGCACGGCATCGCCCACCACACGTACCCGAACATGCTCGGCGCCGACGAGGACATCGAGCTGCGTCCGCTCGCCCGCATGGCCCCGGGCCAGCCGCACCACGGCTTCCACCGCGCGCAGCACCTGTACATGCCGGTGCTCTACGCGATGCTCAACCTCAAGTGGTTCTGGTGGGACGACTATCGCGACCTGCTGCGCGGCACGATCGGCGACACCCCGATCGCCCGGCCCAAGGGCATCGACCTCGCGATCTTCGTCGGCGGCAAGGTCGTCCACCTGCTGTGGGCGCTGGTACTGCCGGTCGCCGTGCTCGGCTGGCCGCTGGGCCTGGCCTTCTACGCCGTGATGTACGCGAGCTGCGGCTTCGTGCTGTCGCTGGTGTTCCAGCTCGCGCACTGCGTCGAAGAGGCGCAGTTCCTCCAGCTGCCGCCGCACGGCACCACGGGCACCGCGAAGCTCGAGCTGGACTTCGCGAGGCACCAGCTCGCGACGACCGTCGACTTCGCGCCCGACAACCGCGCGCTCACCTGGTACGTCGGCGGCCTCAACTTCCAGGCCGTGCACCACCTGGTTCCGCGGGTGTGCCACGTGCACTACCGCGAGCTGGCGCCGCTCGTGGAGGCGTGCTGCGCCGAGTTCGGGGTGCGGTACACGTGCACGCGGTCGCTGTGGGCGGCGGTGCGATCGCACTTCCGGTGGTTGCGGCGGATGGGCGCGCCGGATCCGGTGGGGAGCGACGTGGTGGAGCGGCCGGTCGCGATCGCGGGGTGAAGGTGGGTCGGGGCGCGGCGCCCAAGAGCCGGCGGGCGTGCATCTTCTGATCGAAGGACGAGTGATCCGAGGCCGCAGGACCCCGCCCTCACACTGCCAACCCCGCCACCATGTCGGCCGTGATCCCATGGTTTCGCCGCCGGCGGGCTGGCCCGCCGCTTGCTGTTCCCCGTCGCGATGCTCGCCCTCGACCTGCTGCCCTCGACGAGACGACTGGCCTGGCTCCCCGCGATCGCGCTGGCCTGCGGCGCGAATCCTGCCGCGGGGGACACCGGCCTCGACACCGAGCCCTCGACCGACGCAGAGTCCGGCCCAGCGACGACGCAGGGCAGCGCGACGACCACCGCGACCGCGACCACCACCGCGACCACCACCGCAGACGCGACCGGCGACGTCGACACCACCGCGAGCACCGGCGTCGACACCGACGATCCGCCACAGCCCGACGCGAACCCGCTGTTCGACGACCTGCAGCCCGGCGAGGTGATGGATCTCGGCCCGTTCACGTGCACGCCACCCGACGGCGAAGAGGACTACCTGTGCCTCGGTGTGTTCGGGTACGGCGGCATGACGTTCGATCCCAACGGCCACCGCGTGCTGTCGTTCGGGGGCGGTCACGCGACGACGATGAACGACTCGATCCACGCGCTCGATCTCGCGGGCACCCCGGCGTGGACCTCGTTGTACGAGCCCACACCGTGCAGCGCGATGACCCCCGACAACGTCGATGCGGCCCTCGGCGCGTGGATCTCGGGCGCGTCGGGTCCGTTCCCGCGGCCGGTGTCGGCCCACACCTACGATCTCGTCGCCTTCGCGCCCGAGCTCGACGAGATGATCCTGCTGGGGCGCTCGTTCACCGGCGGCTACTGCTCGGGCGCAGGCAACGACATCAGCGGGCCCATCGCCCACTTCGTGCCCGAGCTCGACGCGTGGGAGTTCAGCGGTGACCCGAGCACCGCGTCGGTCGGCCTCGCCGGCGCCGAGTACGATCCGACGACCGGCCACTTCGTCACGTTCGGGCCGAGCGGCCTGTCGATCTACGATCCGGTCGGCCGCACCATGATCGCGAGCATCGGCGCCGACGACATCCCCGGGATCGGCGACATCGACGTGGGCTACGCCAATCACATGACCTACTTCCCGCCCGACGACACGTTCTACTACGTGCTGCGCGGCACGGGCGGCCAGGTCGTCGCGCTGCACCTCGATCGCGAGACGCCGGCGGCCTCGAGCGTCGAGCTCGTCGCGACCTCTGGCACCGGATCGCCCCACGTCGAGCCCGGCTACGACTACGACCCGGTGAACCACATCATCGGCGGAGGCGTGGCCGACAGCACGTTCTACGCGTTCGATCCCGCCACCGGCGCGTGGACGTCGACGGCGATGCAGGGCGGCGCGCCGGGCACCCAGACCTTCCATGCCCTGGTCTACGACGCGATCGACGGCATCTTCGTCTTCGTGTCCGAGGGCGACTCGGGCGGCCACACCTGGGCCTACCGCCACGGCTGAAGACGTCACCATGTACGCCGCGAGGTTCGGATCCTCGGCCCTGCGCCATCAGCCACACAGTGGCTGGTGGCCCGCGCGGCACATGTCGGCCCGAAACGCCTTCGCGAGGGCGGCGTCGACGAGGGCGATCGTGCCGTCGATGCCGCAGGCGTCCGGCTCGAGCCCGCAGGCTCGTCGTCCGAACCGGATCCCTTCTGCCTTGTCGACGCGCAGGCCCGAGATCGTCGGCGAGATCGACGGATCGCTGCCCGCGTAGCGCACCACCGCCAGGCGGCGGCAGGCCTGAGCATTCGCGGCTCGGCACGCCCGCTCGAGCACGGCGTAGCCGGCGACCCTGTCCTGTGAGGTGCCGAACCCTTGGATCCGAGCGTTCGCCAGCAAGGCACAGCCCGGCCCGTCGCCCAGATCACACGCCCGCTGGGCGAGCGGCAGGTGGGCGGCGGCGTCGGGCATCGGACCGTCCGCGGAGAACTGAAACGCCCGGTGCCCACAGCCACGGCCGCTGCCAGCATCGCAAGCCGCACTCCACAGGGCGCCCGCCGCTTGGATCGCGGATCGCTTCTGTGCCAGTCCGCCCCCGCTCGCCTCTCCGATCAGCACCTCGCCCAGCGCCACGCACGACTCGACCACGCCACCGTCGCATGCTCGCTTCAGCAAGGGCCGCGCGGCGTCCTGCTTCGCACCGCCGAGTCCACTCGGGGTCCAGTCGACGCGCAGCCGCCCCAAGTGGTAGCAGCTCTCCAGGTTTCCGGCGTCGCACTGAGCCGTGCAATCCGCCTCGTCGTCGGGCTTGCAGATGTGGGCTCCAGACACGGGCTTGCACCCTCCCTCGGACGGCGCGGCGCCCTGCGGGCATGCGATCACGGCCACCGCAGGCGGCCCCTGGGGCGCGGTCGCGGACTCGACCACCGGCTCCAACTCGAGACGAATGGTCGCATCGCAGCCCTCGGGCGCAGTGATCGCGTCGCGCGTCGACGCGAGGCACGACTCGAGGTCTCCGTCCCGAACCAGGAGGTTCTTCGCGCTGCGGGAGCTCGCGCCGACCCCCGCGCCGAACGCCTCCGCCGCGGTCGCCATGCGGCCCTCGCTTCCGCGCGCCAAGGAGAACGCACCGAGCGTCGCGGCCCGCACCACGTGCGTCGCCGACTCGCATCCCGACGGCAGCTCGGCCCGGGTGAGCGCCGTCCATCCCGACGAGGCCTTGCCCACCAGCACCATGGCCAGGTCGAGCTTCCCCTCGCCGCCGACTTCCGCCGCCAGCTTCACCGCTCCGACGGGCAGGCTCGCCTTCAACTCGTCCGACGACGAGACGCTCACCACCTCTTCCTTGCGGGACACGCCGACGAACGCGTACTCGCCCGGGATGCGGCAGTCCGAGATCAGCTGCACCTCGTCGCACGCGTAGCGCAGGGCGACCGTCCCTCGCTTCATCGCGACCCCGAGATCGAGCCGTTGCTGCGAACTCCAGTCGACCACCAAGGGCGCGGTCGCCTTCTTGTCCGCATCGCACGGGATCTCTCCGATCGCCTCCGCCGCCGTCGGGACGTCCGGACGCACCGCTTCGGCCGCCCTCCCGCCACAGGACATCGAGGGAAAGAGGAGAAGAGCGCATGCGACGCGGAGCCGACGGGTCATGGACCAGGAGGAGACGCCACGAGGCCGTCGACCGTCGCAACCTCGCCCGATTTCCCTCCAAACCCGGCGCTCGAGCGGTTCGACGCGGGGACGGCCGGGGCCCCGACCGACGCGGGCGCTCCGGCGTCACTTCGTCGCGAGCTGCACGATCGCCTGGACCAACGCCGGTGACGCCGCGACCTCGACCTCGCGCTGGCGCTCGGCGCCGCTGCGCCAGCTGAGCTGCGCGCCGTCCAAGCCCTGTGGCATCGGGAACGCCGGCGGCTCGATCGCGCCGATCGCTACCAGCCACTTCGCGACCGCGGCCACGTCGACGCCCAGCATGACGTGATCCGAACGATGGGCGTCGAGCAGAGCGCGAGCCTCGGGTCTTGCACCGACACCCGCACCCGGGCGCACGGCGAGCGCGCGTCGCAGCGCGCGGTCGGCCCCCTTGCCCGCCGACATCGCGAGGTAGAGGACGTCGCCACGCTGCACGTAGGCGGCCTGCAGGCTCGGGTCGGGGCCGAGCTTGCCGAAGAACGCGGACATGCCCGGCTGCGCGATCGCCTTCGCGGTCGGCGTCAGCGCGTAGAGGTCGCCGCGCACCTTCCCGGCGCGGAAGGCCCCCTCGCGCAGGCGGAGATCGAACAGGCTCTTCACGGACGGACCGTCGTAGATGCCGAGCATGAGCGTCCGGAGCTTGCCCACCGCGTCGATGCCCGGCTTGATCCGATACGCCATCACCATCGCGCCCTTGGTCCCGCGCTCGTGCAGCAGAGCGACCGCCGCGTGGCCGGTGCCGAGCTCCGTCCACGCGAG
>LNFB01000286.1 GCA_001464385.1 Deltaproteobacteria bacterium Ga0077550
CGAGCCCGGGACGGAGAGCAGCAGCAGCGGCGGCGGCGAGTCCTCGTCCTCGGGCGGCGGCGAGAGCACCAGCACGGGCGAGCCGTTCATGGGGTGCGTCGACGACCCAGGGATCTTCATCTCCGACAATCACATGCACGCGGTCGTGGTCACGCTTGAGGAGGTCGAGGCAGGGGCGATGGTGATCTACGACATCCAGGGAGCCAACCTCGGCCATGGACACACCCTCACCCTCACGCCCGAGCACTTCGCGACGCTGCAGGAGACCGGCAGCGTGGACGTCGACAGCAGCTTCGACGGACACGCGCACACGGTCACGATCTCCTGCCTCTGAGGCTGCCGCGCCGGCCCCCGCGCCCAGCCCGCCCCCCGTCTCTGGTCAAAAGCTTCCCCCTCCGCCAGACCCGTGGTAACGCTGTTCGCGGCATGAATTCCGCGGATCTCCCCGGGCTCGACGATGAGGTCCTGCAGAGCGAGGCCTGGTTCCGCAGCAACCTGCGGAGCCTGGTCGAGCTGCCGACGGTGAGCCCGGGGATGTCCGACGATCGGGAGATCGTCGCGGGGTGCCACGCCGCGCGGGAGATCCTCGCGTCCGTCGGCGCGACGGCGGAGCTCGTGGGGACCCGCGGCACGCCGACGGTCATCGGTCGCCTGCGACACCCCGACGCGCGCATGCGCGTGGTCGTCTACAACCACATCGACGTGCAGCCCGCGGACACGGCGACGTGGGATGGCGGACAGCCGTTTCACTTCGCGGTCGACCCGCACCCCGAGCGCACGTTCCTGTACCGCGGCCGTGGGGCCACCGACGACAAGGGGCCGGCGTTGTGCGCGGTGCGGGGCGCGAAGCTGGCGATCGATCGCGGCGCCAAGATCGACGTGACGTTCGTGTGGGAGAGCGAGGAGGAGGTCGGCAGCCCGCACTTCACCGACGTGCTCACCGCCCGCCACGACGATCTGATGGCCGACGCGGTGATCGTCTCCGACACGATCTGGCCGACGGCCGAGCAGCCGGCCGTGTCGACCGGCCTGCGCGGAGCCCTGCACGCGACGATGCGCCTGCGCACCGCGGGCAAGGAGGCCCACTCGGGCCTCGTCGGCGGCGTCGCCCGCAACCCGATCAAGGAGCTGTGCCAGCTCGCGACGGCGATCGACGCGTCGGACTTCTGGCACGCCGGCGTGACCGCGCCCGACGAGGACGAGATCGCCGGCTTCCTGGCCGCGGGCTTCGACCCCGACTACTTCATGCACGCCCACGATCTGCACCACGTCACCACGCGGGATCCGCTGGAGATGATGCTGCGGATCTGGACGCGCCCCACCTTCGAGCTGCACGGCCTGGGCGGCGGCTACACCGGCCGCGGCACGAAGACGATCGTGCCCGACGCAGCGGAGCTGAAGTGCAGCTTCCGCCTCGTGCCCGATCAGGATCCGATGGCGATCGGCGAGGCGCTGCTCGCCTTCGTGCGCGCCGCGAACCCCGAGGTCGAGGTGACGCTCGGCGGCAGCTTCCGGCCCTACCGCGCCGCGACGACCGGCGCGGTCCACCGCGCGATCGTCGATGCGCTGCACGCCACCACCGGCCGGTGCCCCGTCACCGTGCGCGAGGGCGGCTCGATCGGCGCGGTCCCGATGATCGCCCGCGAGCTCGGCATCCCGGTCCACTTCCTACCGCTGTCGCTGCCCGACCACGGCTACCACGCGCCCAACGAGTACTTCGACTGGCGTCAGGCCCGGATCGGCATCGGCTCGTTCGCGCGGGTGTTCACGACGCTCGCGCGGTAGCGAGGGGCCGGGCGATCACTTCCCGAGCAGGGACTTGCGGACGCGGCCGATCCACCGCTGCGGCAGCGCGGGGAACAGCCGCTTGATCACGTCGGTCGCGTACGCCTCGGGCGCGACGAGCAGGCGGCTCTTGTTCTTGCGCATCGCGGCGACGATCTTTGCGGCGCACGTCTCCGGCGGCATCCCGCGGCGCTCGAAGTAGTCGACGACGCGCTCGTGGCGGTCCGCCATGCCGCCGTGGACACGCGAGTCCTTGGCGATGTTGGTGCGGATGCCACCGGGATGGACGTTCATCACGCGGACGTGGGTGTCGGCGAGCTCGGCGGCGATCGCCTCGGAGAAGCCGCGCACCGCGAACTTGGTCGCGCAGTACGACGACTGCCCGGGGATGCCGATGAGCCCGAACATGCTCGACAGGTTCACGATGTACGCGTCGTCGGATCGCGTGAGGTGGGGCAGGAAGAACTTGCAGCCGTGCACGACGCCCCAGAAGTTGATCCCGACGATCCAGTCGAAGTCCTCGAGCGAGTGATCGGCGAGGTCGGCCCCGACCGAAACTCCCGCGTTGTTGATGAGGATGTCGACTCGATCGTGCGCCGCCATCACCTCGTCGGCCAGCGCCGCCATGCGCGATCGATCGGCGACGTCGGCGACGTGGATGCTCGCGCGCGTCGGCCCGATCTCGGCCTGCACCTCGCGCAGCCGCGCCTCGTTCACGTCGACCAGCGCCAGATCGCAGCCCTCGTCGCGCAGCAGGAACGCCAGCGCCCGCCCGATCCCGCTGCCCGCCCCCGTGATGACCGCGACGCGCCCGTGGAAGTCCTTCATCGCGGCCAAGCCTGCGCCGGCCGCCCCGCACGACGCAAGAGAAGGCTAATTATCCCGCGGACCCCAGAGCAGGTCGCTCATCAGCGAGGGCATCTTCTCTCGCTTGGGCGGCGCGGTGACCTGGTCGTTGCCGGCCGGGTCGGCCTCCATCGACACGTGCTGGGTCGGGCCCTGCTGCGCGGGCGCGTCCGCGCCGACGAGGTCGGCACCGGGGGCATCGGGCGGGCCGATCACCTCGTCGGGCTCGAGGGTGGCCTGCTGCTGCGGCGCGGCCTCCGAGACCAGGGGCTGCAGATCGGGATCGACGCTCGCGGCGTCGCCACGGATTCCGCTGCACCCGGCCAACGCCAGCCCGAAGACCACGCACACGCCGAGAAGCCGTCTCACGTCCCTCATCGTAGCGGGTAGACGGCCCATACGCACGGAGGTTCCCGATTCGTCCTACAGTCCTCGGCACATGGCCGCCGCGCACACGCCCTCGCCTGCGCCGCCCCCGGAGGCCGGCGCGCGCGAGCTCGTGCTCGCGATCGATCTCGGCACGTCGGGCCCGAAGGTCGCGCTCGTCGACACGCACGGCGAGATGCTCGCCTGCGTCACCGAGTCCACCGCGCTGCACCTATTGCCCGACGGCGGCGCCGAGCAGGATCCCGAGGACTGGTGGCGGGCGATCACCGCCGCGACCGCGCGCCTGTGGGCGGACGGGCACGATCCGCGGCGCGTCATCGCGGTCGTCGCGACCTCGCAGTGGGCCGGCACCGTCGCGGTCGCGAAGGACGGCACGCCGCTGCACCGCGCGATCCTGTGGATGGACACCCGCGGCGCCAAGTACGTCCCCGAGCTCGTCGGCGGGGTGCTGCGCGTGCAGGGCTACGCCGCGGGCAAGCTCGCGCGCTGGATCTCCAAGACCGGCGGCATCCCATCGCTCGGCGGCAAGGAGCCGGTGGCGCACATCCACTTCCTGCGCCACGAGCGACCGAGCGTCTACCAGGCGGCGCACATGTTCCTCGAGCCCAAGGACTGGCTCAACGCGCGGCTGTGCGGCCGGCTGTGCGCGACGGTCGACTCGATCGCGCTGCACTGGGTCACCGACAACCGCGACATCCACCGCATCGCCTACGACGATCGCCTGCTCGAGATGGCGGGCCTCGAGCGCAGGCGGCTGCCGGAGCTCGTGCGCGCCACCGATGCGATCGGCACGCTCACCGCCCGCGCCGCCGGCGACCTCGGCCTGTCGATCGACGTCCGCGTGTTCGGCGGCACCCCCGATGTGCACTCCGCGGCGATCGGCTCGGGGGCCGTCCGCGACTGGGAGCCCCACCTCTACATCGGCACGTCGTCGTGGCTGTCGTGCCACGTGCCGTTCAAGAAGACCGACATCCTCCGCAACGTCGCGTCGCTGCCGTCCGCGCTACCGGGCCGCTACTTCGCCGCCAACTCGCAGGAGACCGCGGGCGCCTGCGTGAACTGGCTGCGCGACGCGATCCTGTGGCCGCGCGACGTCACCGACGATCGCGAACCGCCGCCCGACGCCCTCGCGCGGATCGACGCCGCCGCCGCGAGCATCGCCCCGGGTGCCGACGGCGTGGTGTTCACGCCGTGGCTGTTCGGCGAGCGTTGCCCCACCGCCGATCCCAACGTGCGCAGCAGCTTCGCCAACGTGTCGCTGCGGACGACGCGGGCGCACCTGTGCCGCGCGGTGCTCGAGGGCGTCGCGCTCAACACCCGCTGGCTGCTCGAGGCCGTCGAGCACTTCGTCGATCGGAGGCTCGAGCCGATCCGCATGATCGGCGGCGGCGCGAACTCGGCGGTGTGGTGCCAGATCCACGCCGACGTGCTCCAACGCGAGGTGGCCCAGGTCCGCGACCCGGTGCGGTGCAACGCCCGCGGCGCCGCGTTCGTGGCCCTGCTCGGGCTCGGGCGCCTGCGCGTCGACGAGATCGGCGCGAAGGTCCCGATCGCCGCGCGCTTCCTCCCGCGGCCCGAGCACGTCGCCCGCTACGACGCGCTCTACGCCGTGCACCGCGAGCTGTGGAAGGTCGCCGGCCGCGTGCACGCCCGACTCGGCCCGACCGCCTGACGGGCGTCGAGACAGGCGGCCGCGGTCGTGCTACCCCGGCACGGCATGCCCTCCCTGCTCCGCCGTCGGATCGATCGCATCGGGCGTCGCGCCCTCGACCGCGTGTTCCAGCAGGCCAAGCGCCTGCCCTTCGTCGGCGACCGCATCGCCGCCGAGTACGACAAGATGCTGGTCGAGATCCGCCGCGGGGCCAAGCCCTACGCGGACACGCTGCCGCGCACGACCGAGCTGCCGCAATCCGGCCGCGATCGCGACGCGGTGCTCGCCGACATGCGCCAACTCGCAGCCCGCGAGCGCGATCGCTGGCACGACGGCTTCGTTTCGGGCGCCGTCTACCACGGCGACGACGGCCACACCGCGTTCCTCTCCCAGGTCTACGCCGCGTTCTCGCAGACCAACCCGCTGCACGCCGACCTCTGGCCGTCGGTGGTGAAGTACGAGGCCGAGATCATCGCCATGACCGCCGACATGCTCGGCGCCGCGCACGTCACCGGCAAGGGCATCTGGTCGGGCCCGGTGGCCGGCGTGGTCTCGTCCGGCGGCACCGAGAGCATCATGCTCGCGATGAAGACCTACCGCGACTGGGCCCGGGCCGAGCGCGGCATCACCAAGCCCCAGGTGATCGCGCCGAGCACCGCCCACGTCGCGTTCGACAAGGCCGCGCAGAGCTTCGGCCTCGCGCTCGAGCGCATCCCCGTCGGCCCCGACTTCCGCGCCGACGTGGCCGCGACGCGCCGCGCGATCGGCCGCAACACGATCTGCCTGGTCGGCTCCGCCCCGGCGTTCCCCCACGGCACGATCGATCCGATCACCGAGCTCTCGGAGCTGGCCCGCGAGCGCAAGATCGGCTTCCACACCGACGCGTGCCTCGGCGGCTTCGTGCTGCCGTTCGCCCGCGAGCTCGGGGCGCCGGTGCCCGCGTTCGACTTCTCGCTGCCGGGCGTGACGTCGATCTCCGCCGACACGCACAAGTACGGCTACGCGGCGAAGGGCACCAGCGTGGTGCTGTACCGCTCGGCGGCGCTGCGCCGCTACCAGTTCTTCACCGCGACCGACTGGCCCGGCGGCATGTACCTGTCGCCGACGTTCGCGGGCAGTCGCCCCGGCGCGCTGTCGGCCGCGTGCTGGGCCGCGCTGGTCTCGATGGGCAAGGACGGCTACCTCGAGGCGACCCGCAAGATCCTCGCGACGGCGACGACCATCCGCGAGGGCATCGCCGCGATCCCGGGCTGCAAGGTGCTCGGCGATCCGCTGTGGGTGATCGCGTTCGCGACCGAGGGCCTCGACGTCTACCGCGTGCTCGACGAGATGACGAAGCGGCACTGGAATCTGAACGGCCTGCACCTGCCGCCGGCCGTGCACCTGTGCGTCACGCTGCGGCACACCGAGCCAGGCGTCGCCGAGCGATTCCTCGCCGATCTCCGCGAGGCCGTCGAGCACGTGCAAGCCACTCCGGGCGACAAGGGCGGCATGGCGCCGATCTACGGGCTGGCCGGTACGCTCCCGGTGCGCAGCGCCATCGGCGACATCATGCGCGCGTACCTCGACGTGCTCTACGAAGCGTGACACCCCGCTCGGGCAATGGCGCGGGCGTGGTACAACCGCCGCCATGGCGCTGCAGCTGTCGTTGGCGGGCAAGGTCGCGATCGTCACCGGAGGCGGCCGCGGGATCGGCAAGGCGATCACGGAGCGGCTGGTCGAGGCCGGCGCGAACGTGGCGATCGCGAGTCGCAAGCTCGCCGCGCTCGAGGCCACCGCCGCCGAGCTCGCCCACCACCCCGGCCGCGTCCTGCCGGTCGAGTGCAACGTCGGGCGCGCCGAGGATCTCGCGCGCCTCGTCGACACGGTCGAGCAACAGCTCGGCCCCGTCGACGCCGTGGTGAACAACAGCGCGACCAACATCGGGCAAGGACCGTCGCTCGACCTCGATCCGGCCTCCCTCGACAAGGCGGTCGACAAGATGGTGGACGTCAACGTCAAGGCCGCGCTGCGCCTCGTGCACCGCGTGCTGCCGGGCATGATCGCCAGGGGCAACGGCTCGATCCTCAACATCGTGTCGATCTCGGGCCTGAAGCCCCAGGCCGGCGGCCTGCTCTACAGCTTCACCAAGGCCGGGCTCATCATGCTCACGCGCAGCTGGGCGCGGGAGTTCGGGCCCGCGGGCGTGCGCGTCAACGCCATCGCGCCGGGCCTCATCCAGACCGACTTCAGCGAGTACTACTGGAAGCACCCCGAGCGCCTGCGCGAGCTCGTCGGCGATCAGCCGATCACGCGGCTCGGCCAGCCGCGCGACATCGGCTTCGCCGCGGCGTGGCTGCTGTCGGACGAGGCGAGCTTCGTGACCGGCCAGGTGCTGGCGATCGACGGCGGCGCGACGGCGTGACGGCGTGACGGCGACGCGCTCATGGCGGTGGCGGCAGGCATAGCCCCAACGTCGGATCTGCGAACCCGTCGGTGGCCTGACACGCGAGGTCGACCGGGCACATCGGTTCGTCGAGATCGCACAGCGCGACGCAGCAGTACTCGTCGCAGACCTCGCTGGGGATTCCGGCGTACCAGATGCACATCGACCCCGGCGCGCATCCCTGTGCGCTGCAGGCCTCGGCGGGGCCGGGTTGTTCGTCGAGCGCCGCACAGCGAAAGCCGAACGCGGCGTAGTCGATGAAGCAGCCCTCGCCGATCGGGCAATCGTCACCGAGGGGATCGCAATCCGGCATGCACGTCACCGGCGGGACCTCGCCTTCGGTATCGAGGCTGCACCACTGGCCAGCCGGGCACGTCAGCGCGTCGATGGTGCCGGCGCACGCGGACCGGCACGTCGCCTCGCCGGAGCTCGACGGCACGCAGCGGGTCCCCGCGACACAATCCCCATCGGCGCTGCAGGGCTCACCTTCGCCAACCGGGCCGGTCCCGACGCAGGCCGTGCGATCCCAGGCCCCCGCGTCGGCGCGCACCGGGAGACACTGCTCGCCGGGGCCGCAGTCCGTCCCCAACAGCTCGCAGTCCGGCGGATCGATCGCGTCCGTCTTCGTGAAGGCGGTGCCCATCAGGAGGAGCTCCGACCAACGGGGCACGTCGGCGCAGATGCAGCTCCATGTCATCTGGGCCGCGTGGGCGAAGAACTTCGTGCCCTCGATGACGGTCGTCCCCGCGTCCATGAGGATCGTCGGCTCGTCCCCCTCGCCCTGCGCAGTGATGCTGATCCCGTACGGAGCCTCGTACAGCGGAAAGGAGCAGCTGTCGCCGTCCCCGGACAGTCGCTCCTGACCACACACGTCGAGCCTGCGTTCGAACGCGAACGGAGCGAACATCCCGTCCGGCTGGTACAGCGTGCCGCTGCCCCCACCGACGAGGATCTCGTGCGTCTCCGGGTCGCGGACGACGAACCGGCCGTCGTTCAATGAGAAGCTCGGCGGAGGCCAGCGGACGAACGCCGAGAGCTCGACGCGCTGGCCCATGCGCCACGGCATGGCCGTGCCCGCCGGAGCCCAGACGCGGATCGCGAAGGTACGGGGAAACGGCGAGCCTTCGAGGTCGCACGACAGACCGACGTCCATGCCCGCCCCCTGCGCGATCGCGAAGACGGTGCACGGCGCGAGATCGACCTGCTCCTCCGGCCAACCCGTGCCCGGGCGGAGATCGAACCCCAGCGGCACGGACCAGGAGACCGGGCCGCACGCCGGTCCCGCGAGGCTCTCCTCGTCGATGCAGAACTCGCCGAACCCGCCGGCGGGCGCCCCGGAGTCGCTCGTGTCCACGCGCGAGGGCCCCGGCGGCGTCGCGTCGGTGCCGTCGCTCGAGGTCCCCGCTTCGGAGGATCCCGTCCCCGCGCCGCCGTCCGGCGCGCTGTCATCCCCGCAGGAGCTCGGGGCGGCAACCGCGAACACGAGCGGTAGGCTCCACAACTTTCCCCGGTCGACCATGTCCACTTGTACGTTATGTTCGCTTTGTTATTAATTTCAAGCGGTTTTTGGGGGTCAATCGCCGACGCGGCGTAGCACGAACAGCCGCGCGCCGACGCGCTCGCCCGGCCCCGGCATGTCGCTGTCGTGCTGGGCCTCCAGCACGAACGCCGGACCGAACGCCTCGCCGAGCTCCGCGGCCGACAGCGCATGGGTGCCGCGCGACGCGGCCGCGGCGTCGTCGTGGACCTTGAGCAGCAGCGCGCCGCCGGGTCGACACCACCGCGCTGCGGCGTGGGCGTAGCGACGGCGGCCCTCGGCGTCGAGCAGGTGCAGGCAGCCGCGATCGACGACCAGCCCGAAGCTGCCGTGGATGCGGGCCTCGGTGACATCGGCGACCAGCCACACGATCGCGCCCGCGGGGGCCCGAGCCGCGGCGCGCTCGATCGCGACCGCCGAGATGTCCACCGCCACGACGCGGTGGCCCCGACCTGCACACGCGATCGCGACGCCCCCGAGCCCGGCACCGACGTCGAGCACGTCCGTGGGCGCGGGCGCGAGGCGATCGACGTGGGCCGCGAGGTCGTCGTCGATGCTCGCCGTCTGCCACGGCAGGCGATCCTCGGGTGTCCCGCGGTAGACCTCGTCCCACGCGTCGGCGTGGCCGAGGAGCTCCTTGCTCGGAGTCCGGCGCGGGTGCGTCGCCAGGACGGACTCCACGATGCGGCCGATCACGGCGCCCGGTGGGCTCGCGCCGAGGATCGGCGTGCGCAGGGCGGGCTGCTCGGCGACCTCGTTGCCGTACGCGGGGTGGACGACGTGCATGCCGTCGTCGACGAGCTG
>LNFB01000287.1 GCA_001464385.1 Deltaproteobacteria bacterium Ga0077550
CGGTCGTGCCGCCGGGATCGATCGTCGTGCCCTCGGAGGTCGACGTCGCCGGGGCCGCGGCGGTCTCGCCCTCGGCGGCCGCGGGGTCGCCCCCGTCGGTGCCGCAGGCGAGCGCGAACAAGAGCGAGCACACGGGGATCGGGATCGGCAGGCGCGCAGGCGTCATGGGCGAGCGTGCCGACTGCACGCCGCGCTCCCACGGGCGCGGCGCGGGATCCTGCGGACTTGCGCCCCCACAGCGACCGCAGACCATGGACGATCGTCGAGGGCCTCGCCGCGCTGCGTTTCGACTAAGCTCCGGCGGTGCGGATCGTTCCCCTCGCGCGAGGCGTGGCGCTGGGCGTCGCGCTCGGCGGGTCGGCCCCGGCCTGCGACGCCGAGCCGCTCGAGGTCCACCTCGATTTGCGCGGCGAGGACTGCACGGCCGAGGACCTCGCACCCGTCCGCGTGGTCTCGGTCGAGATCTACGGCAGCGCTGGCGGCGAGGATCTGTGCACGCTGGCCCGGCGCTGCGTCTTCGCCGACGCCGCACCGACCAGCATCGAGGACATCGCCGCGTTGCTGCACGACGTCAACCAACCCCTCGTCGACGCCGACCTCGAGGGCGCGGCGTACCTCCACGTCGTCGGCCGCGAGACGTGCTGGGATCAACCCGATCCGGTCACCGGCGTGCTCCCGACACCCCCGGCGTGCGGCGCGAACGACTTCGCCGAGGTCGACGGCGACGCGCTCGCCGTGACGATGAGCTGCAACGCCGCGTGTGCCGCCCAGCAGGTGCCCCTGTGCGACTGACCGTGACCACGCCACCATGGACCGCCGTCCAGGGGCCCGGGACCAGCGCGCCCGGATCCGCCGCGACGCCGCGGCGATCCGGGCCCGCGGCGCGCTGGAACGGCGCGTGCACCCCCGCACCGTCGAGCACCATGCGATCGCGAAACCACCTCGCTCCGGGCCTCGCCCTGGGCCTCGTCCTCGCCCTCGTCAGCTGCGATCCCGGCGACGACGACGGCGACGACCTCGCCCTGGTCGACGTGGTCGCGACGCGCAGCGCGGACGCGGTGTCGGCCAAGGCCAACCTCGCGCGGCTCGGCGAGGTCTTCGCCGGGGAGGCGGCCCTCGCGACGATGACCGAGGCCGAGGCGCGCGCGCGGGCCGTCGAGCTGCTCGAGCTGCGCCTGCGCGGGCTCGAGCTGGCCGACTGCGATCCGGTGGTGGTGGCGGATCCCGTGGCGGGCACGATCGAGGCGGAGCTGGCCGACTGCCGCG
This sequence comes from Deltaproteobacteria bacterium Ga0077550, assembly GCA_001464385.1. Taxonomy (GTDB): domain Bacteria; phylum Myxococcota_A; class Polyangia; order Nannocystales; family Nannocystaceae; genus Xiheibacterium; species Xiheibacterium aquaticum. The sequence continues at coordinate 1,267 of LNFB01000287.1, forward strand.
TCGGCCTGCTGCGCATGGACGGCGAGCTCCAGGCGACGGTCGCGATCGAGCTGTCGCCGTGCGCGGGCGGGAGCTGCCCGAGCGCGATCGCGTGGACGCTGCAGCCGCTCGATCTCGAGATCGGCGCGGGCCTGTTCCGGCCGCGCCTGCGCGGCACGGTGACGCTGCACGATCCGGTCGATCCCACGCTGCCGACGTCGTGGTCCACGGGCGACGACTTCGTGCTGGAGAACCGCCTCGGGACCTTCGCGACCCGCTCGACCGCGTCCTGGCGGATCGACGCCGAGCGCTGCGTCGTGGGGATGCAGCTCGAGGCGCGGCTCGATCGCATCCCCGCGGACGATGCCCGCGAGACGCGGATCGATCGCGAGGCCGGGACGATCGTGGTCTCGGCGCAGGGCGTGGATCGCTGCCCCGCGCGGTGCCCGACCGCCGGCGAGGTGCAGCTCGCCTTCGGCCGCGGCCGGGTGCTCGCGTGGACGTACGACGGCGACGAGCTCGACGTGATCGCGCCCGGCGGGGCCCACTTCGCCGCGAGCCTCGATTGCACCGAGTGAGCGACCACGACCGGCGCGCGGTCGGATCACCGCGGGCCGTACACGACGATGCGGTCGCTCGATCGATCGCGCAGGCCCACACCGAGCCCGACCCCGAGGCTCGCGCCGACGACGATCGCGATCGTCGTCCACAGCCACCATGCCCGCACGATCGGCTTGCGCGCGTCCTTGCGCTCGTCGAGAGCGCGACGCGGCGTCGCGATCGCGGCACCCGAGGATCGCAGCGTCCCATCGTCGGCCACGCCCGCGAGCGCCCCCGCGATCGCGAGCTCGACGCTGGCGCGACGCACCGCGGGTCCCCGCGCTGCGCCGACGAGGGCGCGCGCGACCACGGCCTCGCCCACCGACTCGACGGCGACGACGACGTCGACGCCCCTCGCCGCGGCGGCCTCGACCAGCGCGCGGCGGTGCGGCGGAAGCTCGAGCACGAGCGGTCCGTCGGCGAGGCTCCGACCGAGTCGAGCGGCGGCGTCGTCGGTCGGATCGGGCGCGAGCGCGACCTCGACGCTCGCGCGCTCGGGCACCTCGAACAGCGCGGCCGTCGTCGTGTGGCCCAGGGCCCTGGCGTGCACGACGTGCAGCCCCGGCGGCAGATCGACGTGGCTGCCGCGAACCGGCTGGCAATCGACGTGGACCACCGCGTCCGGGGGCGCGACCTCGATGCGCACGGGCACCGAGACCTGCCCCGCGCGCGCGTCGACGGCGTCGAGGAACTCGGCGACGACCTCGGGGCCGTACACCTCGCGCGCCGGCCGACGTGTGGGATCCAGCGCGAGCGCGAGCAGGTTGCGGCGCCGGGTCTGCTCGGGCGTGTGTCGGCCGCGGCCGACGAGGCCGAGCCGGAACTCGACCTCCCACAGCACGTCGCAGCGCCGCGGATCGGCGAGCAGCGCGAGCTCGTCGCCCTCGATGCGGACCAGCGCGTCGGCCATGTCGTCCCAACGCTGCTCGACGTAGTGATCACGGGCGCGCGCGAGGGCGACCTCGACCGCGGCGAGGCGCGTCCGCATGCCGTCGAGCGCGTCCGCCTGCGCACCCGCCAGCGCGCTCTCGAACGCGGCGCGGTCGGCCGGCTCGAACCGCGGGTCGAGCGACGCCGGCAGCTCCGGGGCGAGCGCGGGCGACACGGGCCAGAGCAGCACCCGAGGTCGGCCGCTGCGCTCCTGCGGCGACGCCTCGGCGATGCCCCACGCCAGGACCGCAGACAGGACGCGAGCGAGCATCGAGTGGGGCTACGCTAACATGGTGACGGTGAGCGCAACAGCGCCGGGCCCGACCGATGCGCCGCAGTTGGGCCGCTACCAGCTCGGCGAGCGCATCGGCTCCGGCGGCGTCGCCGAGGTGGTCCGCGCGACGCTCGTGGGCGCGGGCGAGTTCCGCCGCGCGGTGGTGATCAAGCAGATCCGCCCCGAGCTGCGCGACCACGCCGAGGTGCGCGCCGCGTTCGTCCGCGAGGCCGAGCTCGCCCAGCACCTGCATCACCCCGACGTCGTCGGCGTGCTCGACCTCGGCGCCGACGACGACGGCGCGCCGTACCTCGTGCTCGAGCTCGTCGACGGGTGCACGCTGCAGCGCCTCATCGACGACGCGGCCGCCCTCGGGCGCGCCCTCCCGATCGCGGCCGTGCTTCACGTGGTCGTGCGGGTCGCCGGCGCGCTGGCCTACGTGCACGGGGCCCGCGACGCCGCCGGTGTGCCGCTCGGCCTCGTGCACCGCGACGTGACCCCGGCCAACGTGCTGCTCGGTCGCGACGGCGCGGTGAAGCTCACCGACTTCGGCATCGCGCGCGCCGCCGCGCTGGGGAGCGACACGCTGCCGGGCTTCATCAAGGGCACGGTGCGCTACCTCGCCCCCGAGCAGGCCGCCGGGCGCCCGGTCGACGGCCGCGCCGACGTGTTCGCGCTCGGCCTGGTGCTGCGCCGCGCGCTGGTGGGCGACGGGCCGCTCGACGCCCTCGATCCCGAGCTGCGCGCGATCATCGAGGCCGCGACCGAACCGGCGGCGCGGGATCGAGTGCCGAGCGCCGAGGCGCTCGCGTCCCGCATCGAGGCGTACCGCGAGCGCGCCGGGATCGCGGACGGATCGAGCGAGCTGGTCGCGCTCGTCGGCGCCGCGCGGCCACCCGCCCGCCGCGTGCGGTCCTTGGACGCCGCGCTCGCGCGCGCACCCGCGGCGCCGACCCGCCAGCTCGCGCCGCCCGAGCCGACGCCGACCCCACGACCGACGCGTCGCGGGCTCGCGCCGTGGATCGCCGCGCCGCTCGTCGCCGTCGCCGTGATCGCGTGGCTCGTGCTGCCGCCCGCCACGCCCGACGACGCGACGCCCCCGACGACGACCGAGGCTGCGCCGGCCCCCACCGCGGCCGCCCCGACACCAACCGCGGCGCGCGATCCGATCGCGCCGACGCCGACGCCGGCGCAACCCGAGTTGCACGCCTCCACGCCCGATCCCGCGCCGCCCGCGACGGTCGTCCCGAAGCCGCGCGCGGTGGCGCGTGGCCGCCTGCTGGTGAACCCGGTCCCCTACGCGCGGGTGACGATCGACGGCAAGCCCGAGGGCACCACCCCGATCGATCGCACGCTCGCGGCCGGCGAGCACACGGTGGAGCTGTACAATCCCGACACCGAGCGCCGCAAGTCGCTGCGCGTGACGATCGCCCCGGGCGAGCCCTTCTCCATCACGCACTGGTAACTCCACGTGGACCACACGATCCAGATCCAATCCGGCGCCGGCGTCACCGCGCTGCGCCGCCACCGGCTGCGCGTCGAGGTCGTGCGTGGGCCCGACAAGAAGCTCCGCGGCGACTTCGAGGGCGACCGCGTGGTCCTCGGCACCCACGAGGCCTGCGACCTCGTGCTCACCGATCCGACGGTGTCGCGCAACCACGTCGAGATCGCCCTGGTCCCGGGTGGCTACCGCATCCGCGACCTCGACTCGAGCAACGGCACGTTCATGGACGGGCTGCGCCTGTACGACGTCGTCGTCGAGGGCGGCGCGAGCATCCGCATCGGCGAGACGACGATCAAGACCACGCCGCTGTCGGACACCGTGGACCTCGCGCTCTCGCCGGCCACGCGGATGGGGCCGCTGCTGGGGCGCAGCGCCAAGATGCGGCGCATCTTCGCCTTGGTCGGCAAGGTCGCGCCGACCGACACCACGGTGCTGTTGACCGGCGAGTCCGGCACCGGCAAGGAGGTCACCGCGCGGGCGATCCACGAGCACAGCCGCCGCGCCGACGGCCCGTTCGTGGTGGTCGACTGCGCCTCGCTGCCGCCGACGCTCATCGAGAGCGAGCTGTACGGCCACGAGCGCGGGGCGTTCACCGGCGCCGAGCGATCGCGGCAGGGCGCGTTCGAGTCCGCCGCCGGGGGCACGCTGTTCCTCGACGAGCTCGGCGAGCTCCCGCTCGATCTCCAGACCCGCCTGCTCGGGGTCATCGAGCGCCGCTCGGTGCAGCCGCTCGGTAGCACCCGCAGCCGGCCGATCGACGTGCGCCTGGTCGCCGCGACCAACCGCGACCTGCGGCGCGAGGTCAACCGCGGCAGCTTCCGCGCGGACCTCTACTTCCGCATCGCGGTGGTGACCCTCGAGCTGCCCGCGCTGCGTGAGCGGCCCGAGGACATCCCGCTGTACGTCGAGTCGTTCCTCGCCGAGATGGCGGCCGGCGGCATGCCGTTCGCCGTCGACGCCGAGACGATCGCCGAGCTCGCGACGCGCCCGTGGCCGGGCAACGTCCGCGAGCTCCGCAACACCCTCGAGCGCGCCGCCGCCCTGGGCGAGCTCGATGCCGGCGAGCCGGGACCGGCGCTCGCGGACACGACGGCGGCCACGGACGCCGACGGACCCGAGCCGATGGTGCCCGCCGATCCCTCGGTGCCGTTCAAGACCGCCAAGGGCCTGCTCATCGATCGCTTCGAGCGGGCCTACGTCGAGGCGCTGATGCTGCGCCACGGCGGCAACATCACCCAGGCCGCGCGCACGGCGGAGATCGATCGCGTGTACCTGCTGCGCCTGCTCGACAAGTTCGGGCTGCGCGCGACGAAGCGCTCGTAGGCACGGGCACGATGGTTGCGGGAGTCGGCTCGTGGCAGGCGACGGATGAAGCACGGAGAGACGACGGGAGCGGTCGCGATGAGGCCTGCGTGTGGAGCGGCGGGGTCCCGCGCGTGCGTAGGAGGCTTCAAACAGGACTTCGAGGAGGCGCGCTGGCCGACCCCTGGCAGTCCGCGAGCTGGGTGTCGGGGGGTTGCGGGGACTGCTCGCGCGAGTTGCGTTGTCGCCAACGCCGGGAAGGCGTACCCTGAGCTGGGAGGATCTGCCGATGTCGCGTCTCGTCTCGTCTCGTCTCGTCTCCAAGCGAAAGATCATGGCGGACGGCACCGTCAGCATCTCGAGCTCGTCCACGGGCATGACGAGCTTCGCAACCGCGGTCGTCAGCGCGACCGCACTCGACGTCATGGATCACCACATGCGTGATTCGACGTGGATCGACTCGCCCGGACAGCTGTACGCGACCATGCTGTTGATGGGCGATCGACAAGGGACAAGCGGCTATCGAACCGCGTCGCCTGACCATCGCTGGGGCGTGGGGCGACTCAGGGCAAGGATGTTCGGGGCCGGCGGGCTGGATGGTCCGTACTATTGGTATCACGGCGGGACCTGCATTGGACACGGTGAGAACTGGGATCTGAACCTGTCCGGGGCGAACATGCCGGACGACGTCGAGGCAGTGAAAGCGGCGGCGTGGTGGTACGACAATCGTCACGAGACCAATGCTGGCGCGGTGCAGGTCGCGAACGTCGACATCTCGCTCCGCAACGCGACGACGCAGCTAGTTGCCGACCAGGACATCTTCGACAACAAGGCAGTGGTTTTTCGCAGCACGTGGGGTGTCGAACCGGTGATCCTCCGCATCAGCGGCACGAGCGGCATCAATGGCCACAACCATCCTGGCTGCGGTAGCAACCAAGTCTACGTCCACTTCGCGATCTTCGCGGAGGACAGCGACCGAGAGTCCCCGACGTACACGCCGGCGACGGGGGTCGGCATCGCACCCGAGAGCCTGGAGTTCTAGACGTGGGCTTCGCCGAGGTCCGCACCCGCCGCAGTGTCGCGGCGCTCATCCTGTGCGCTGTGGCCGCGACAGGCTGCTCCGAGCCGACAGCCACCTCCGAGACGACAGGCGTCTCGCCCTCCACCTCGGGCGGGGCTGGCTGTCCACCTGGGGCTTGCAGCTCATCCCCTGATTCCGATTCCCAGTCTGCGTCTGAAGCACCCGCCACAGACACGCAGGCGAGTTGCGGCAATGGGCTGGTGGAACCCAACGAGCAGTGTGACGGTGCGCCGGTCTTTGGCGTACCTTGCCCGGACACGTGCCGATTCGAGCCGGCGACCGTGCTCTGGGAAGCAGTGTTCGACTGGCAGTCGGGGAGCGACAACGGGCGCGCCATCGCGATTGCCCGTGACTCGTCCATCGTAGTCGCCGGGGATACGGGCAAATCGGATGGGCAGGGCGGCCCGTTGTTGGTGTGGGTATCCGAGGATGGCGCCGTGCTCCGGTTTGTGGTCGCCGAGCCCGATCCAGACCAGGCACTGCGGCCCGACACGGCGACGTCCGTCCATGTCGACGCCGATGGGGTCGTCGTGGCCGGCCGCGATTTGGAGCAGGAAGTATGGCTTGCTCGCTACTCCCACGACGGGGATCTAGTGTGGCAGACCGGGTACTCAGCCATGGACCCGGATTCGCCGACGACCGCTGGCAACGCGTTCTGTCTCAAGGACGGACGCATCGCGCTGGTGACATACCTCGATCTCGGCGGTATGGCACCTGGTCGAATCGCCTACTTCGAGGAGGAGATGCTGGAAGGTGAAGAACAGTTCTCCGGTCCAGAGTACATGCCGGGCTTCGGCAGCCTGTCCGGGCTACGCGGCGTCGCTCTGTCTGAGGCGGACATGCTCGTCTTCGGCAGTGCGCGCACTGGCGTGACCCGGTCCCCCTGGATGCAGCGCCGTGTGCTCGGGGGCGCAGCCACTTGGGAGCTGATGCTGGACTCCCAACCCGGCGAGCTGCTAGACCGCTTCACCGGCGCTGCGATCGCCGCGGACGGAACCCTCGTGCTTGTCGCCCACCGAACGCTCGATCCAGCCGAGTTGCGCGACGCCTGGGTCGGCGCCTTCTCCCCCGACGGCGTCCTTCTCTGGTCGGATGCGTACACTGGCGAGTACCAGCGTGACGACTTTCCTTCGGGAGTCGCAACCGATGTCTACGGCAACGCATTCGTCCACCTCACGGTCAGTGACGACAACCATCCGCAGCCCGAGGCGAACTACGATTTCGTGCTCATCAAGTACGATGCGACGGGCGAGCGGCAGTGGCTCGATCGCTGGAGCGGAACGGGCGATGGAAACGGGCTGATGAGCTGGGACCAAAGCGGCGGCGTCGCGGTCGATCCGGATGGCTTCGTCGTCGTCACCGGCTCTACGCTGAACGGCGACTCCGGTTACGACGTCATCGTTCGCAAGCTCGCGCCGTGATCGGTCGTGATCCTGGATCGGGACTGTTCAAGGTTCAGCGCCCGCGCACGTGCACGCGCAGCGGTTCGCCGCGATCCGATCGCCGCGGTCCGCCTGGTCGAAGAAGCGCGGATCCACCGATTCCATCAGCGCGCGAAGTGGCTCTGCACGTGCAAGCGTGCAAGATATGAACGCCCTGCGTTCTTCCGCACCCTGCTACGCGCCCACCAGCACTCCCCGCAGCGGCACCGACGTCACCGGGAAACCGGCCACGCCCTCGGCGGCGCAGATCCGATCGACCGCGAACAACGCCGAGGTGTGCGCGGCCTCCATCAGCATCGCCGGGCACGGCACCTTCACCCAGTCGCCGGCGAAGTACAGCCCGGCCACGCCGCTGTCGACCCCGGGTCGCGCGCGGCGCATGCCGAGGTGCAGCGCGGTGAAGTCCGCCCGGAGCTGGAGGTGGCGGTGCGCCACGACGACGCCCGCGATGTCCGGCAAGAAGGTCTCGAGCTCGCGCCAGAGCTGGGCCTCGACCTCGGCGTCGGGGACCTCCTCGGGCACCGCATAGCAGTGCAGCTCGAGCACGGTGCCGCCGTGCTCGCGGGCCCACGCGGTCGCCCGCGGGTCGGTGCGATCGGCAAACGAGATCGCGTCGAGCAGGAGCGCGCGCTCGGTGATCACGAACGGCGGCAGCGCGGCGCCGAGCTCACGCTCGAGCCAGACGCGCATCACCGCGTAGCGCTGGCCGGCGCGCATGCTCGGCAGCGCCGCGGCGATGCTCGGGTGGGAGACGAGCGCCGGCGAGGCGGCGAGGATCCTCGCGCTGGCGGCCGCGTCGGCGGCCAGGACCACGTGGTCGTAGCGCACGCCGTCGATCTCGAGGCCCGCGCCGATCCGCGGGACGCCGCAGCCCACGCGGAGCTCGACGCCCGCAGCCCGGAGACGGGCGACGATCGGGTCCACCAACGCCTCGTCGTACGCGCCGTCGAGGTAGTCGTAGACCAGGCCGTGGTCGTGGCTGAGGTAGTAGAAGTGGAAGCTCTTGACCAGCTCGGCCATCGAGATCCTGCGCTCGTCGGCGAAGAACGCCCGGGCGAAGGTCGTGAAGGCGAGGCGCAGCCGCGGCGGCAGGTCGGCGGCGTCGGCCCACGCCGCGAAGCTGAGCGTGTCCAGAGCGTCGTCCTCGACCCGCGCGTCGTAGCGCAGCAGCATCTCGAGGCTACGACCGGTCTTCGGCCGCAGGACGTCGCGCCAGCGGAAGAAGCCCTGCTCGGCGAGGCCGACGAGGTTGAGCAAGGGCGTGGTGTCGGCGGCGGCGAAGCCGAGGTGATGCCCGTCGCGGGCCAGGATCGCGTAGTCGGGGATCGGCCGCAGGTGCTCGGTCACGCCGACCTCGCCCAGCCAGCGCAGCAGGTTGTAGTAGTGGCGGAAGAAGGCGTGGAAGCCGTGCTCGATCGGCGCGTCGAAGCCGTCGGGCAGCGCCTCGCGCCAACCGGCGAGCTTGCCCCCGAGCTTGGTGTCGCGCTCGAAGAGCACGACCTCGAAGCCGCGCCGCGACAACAGCTCGGCGGCGCTGAGCCCCGCGAGCCCGCCCCCGATCACCGCGACGCGGCGGCGCTGCTCGAGCCGTGTGGGCAAGCGGACGTCGACGTCGACGATCGTGTGCTCGTAGCCGCCGAAGCGGGCCCGGATCGCGCGCGCCAACCACGACGGCGCGAAGGTCCGTCCGCGCCGGTGCTGGTACAGCGCGGTCGTCACCCACGTCAGCGCCAGCCCGAACGCGTAGTCCTCGAGGGGGATCGGCCCGACGTGCAGGCCGAGCTGCACGCGCGGGTCGTAGATCACGATCGGTCGGCCGGTGAGGTAGCCGTTGAAGATGGTCGTCAGGCCCAGGACCACCGCGGCGTGGATCCACGCCTGGCGCATCGCGATCAGGCGAGTGCCGAGCGCATCGTCGAGCAGCGCCGCGCCGGCGAGTCCCACGCAGCCGAGCGCCGTGTACTCGCGACCGAACAGCGCGGCGACGAGCCCGAGCACCACTGCGACCGCGGCGAACGGCAGGGCCCGGGCTCGTCCGGTCGGCTTCGCTCGCCCGCCGGAGAGCGCCAGCTCCCACGTCACCAGGCACGCCAGGGGCACGACGACGAAGAAGCCGAGCTCCTCGAGCGGCAGGCCACCGAGCTCGAGGCCGAGCACGCGATCGGGGTGGAACCACCAGTGATCGCCGACGACCTCGAGATCCCAGAGCACGAACGGCACCGCGCCCAGGAGCGCCGAGCGCAGCGCCGGCCGCCAGAAGCCGGGGGCCCACTGCGGTCGCAACCACGCCAGCGCGAGCAACGGGCACGCGACGAAGAGATCGAACAGCAGGTACTCGGCTCGCATGCTAGGTCGCTCCGCCCGGCGCGGCCCAGCGAGCGAGGTACTTCCCGAGCCGCAGCTTGCGGCGCGTGGCGTCGCTGCTCATGTAGCGGATGGTGCCGAAGATCGGTCGCACGGGACCCCACGGGCGATCATAGCGGCCGAACACCCAGAAGATCCCGCTGTACGAGTTGGGGTCGCGGCCGTCCAGCGCCCAGCGGTTGTTGAGCTCGATGAGGCGCGCCGCGGCGTCCTCGGGCTCGGCGGTCCACTCGAGCACGCGCTTGCCCCACAGCATCCGCAGGTAGTTGTGCATCCGGCCCTCGCCGACCAGCTGGCGCTGGGCGGCGTTCCAGATGTCGTCGTGGGTCGTCGCGCCCTCGAGCACGTCGTGGTCGTAGAGGTACGGCCGCCGATCCGACGCGTGCTCGGCCAGGGTCGCCCGCGCCCACGCCGGCAGCGACGCGTAGCTTTCGATGTCGTCGCGGGCGTGCGCGAAGTTGTGGCCGAGCTCGCGCCAGACCACGAGCTCGTCGAGGAACGACTCGACCGGCGCCGGCAGGCCCCAGAAGCCTTCGCGGGCGCCGCGTCGCGGCTGTCCGAGGTCGCCGGGGTTCCAGTCGCAGCGCGCCGCGACCTCGCGCAGGATCGCGTGGACGCTGACATGCCCGAAGTGCAGGTACGCCGACAGCTTGCTGCCGCCGTCGTCATCCGGGTGGTTGCGCCGCTCGCTGTACCCGTCGAGGCCGTCCCGCACGAAGTCGCGAATCGCCGCGATGCCGGCCCGCGGGCCGCCGCGTTGCTCGCACGGCGACACGGCGTGATCGATGGGCAGCCCCGCGAGTGCAGCCGGGGTGCCGGCGAGCAACGCCGCATCGGCGGCTGGCCACCGCGCGAGGATCGACGGCGGCACGATCGCCCGCGGCATCGCCAAGCCCGCCATCGGCGAGGCTTGGGGCAGCGCGCCGAGGTGCTCCGCGATCTCGCGCTGCAGGAACGCTCGGAACGCATACGCAGTGGGGAAGTCCTTGGGCGCGAGCGACATCGGCAGCAGGCCGATCGAGTCGACGGCCTCGAGCCGCACGCCGAGCTGCGCCGACGCGGCCGCGAGCATCGCGGGGTAGTGGAAGCTGGGATGATCGTCGGTGACCACCGCGCAGGCGTGCTCGCCCAGCGCACGCAGCAGTCCCCGGCCCTCGCCCCGCGCGGTCTCGACGTACGGGTGATACGTGACGCCGTAGCGATCGCACGCGACGTGGTTGTCGCGCATGCCGGCGAGCACGAACGCGTGGTGGCGGTCCGACGCCCAGCGGTAGTCGCAGCGCAGGGCCTCGAGCACCAGCAGCGGCCGCCCGAGCGACTTGGCCAGCTCGACCGCGCGATCGAGGGCGAAGTTGTGGTCGACGCGACGGGACGCGCGCATCCAGTACAGGACGAAGGCACCGTCGGCTCGCACGGGCGCCGCGTTCACGGCCCGCAGCCGCGCGCCGGGCACCACCCGTGAGTCGAGCTCAGGCACGCAGCGGCGCTTCCTCGCGCACCGGGAGGTGGTGCACGACGGGGCGTCGTGGGAACAGCCGCGCGCACGCCGAGCCGAGCCACTCGCGGAACTCGTCCTGTCCCGGGCACGGCGGCACGGCGTCCACCGCCCGCGCGAGCGTGGCCTCGAGTCGCGCGAACGCCCGCTCGGGCCCGAGCTCGAGCGCCGCGTTGGGCCGGTCGTGGATCAGATCCTGTCCGACGGGCTTGCCGAGCTCCGTCGGCGTCGAGATGAGATCGCCGAGGTCGTCGGCGATCTGATACGCCTCGCCGAGCGCGGTGCCGACCGGCCGCCACTGCGCGGGGTCGACCTTCGCCGCGATCGCGCCCATGCACACCGCCGCCTCGAACAGCGCCGCGGTCTTGGCGTGGTGGTAGCGCTGCACGTCGGTCGACGGCTCGTCCTCCCAGCCCTGCCCCGCCACGAGGCCGCCGTTGGCCCCGACGGCCGCAGCGAGCACACCGATCGCGCCCGCGAGCCGCGGTTGCTCGACGATCGCGTGGCCGAGCACCTCGAACGCACCGACGATGAGGCCGTCGCCCGCGAGCACGGCGAGCGACTCGCCGAACTTCGCGTGCACCGACATGCGGCCGCGTCGCACTGGCGCGTTGTCGAAGCACGGCAGATCGTCGTGGACGAGCGAGGCGCAGTGCACGAACTCGATCGCGACGGCCAGGGACTCGGCGCGCGGCGGCACCGGCCCGTGGGCGGCCGCGACCGCGAGCGCCACCCGCGGCCGGATCCGCGCCCCGCCGGGGAACACGGCGTGGTGCATCGCCGCCATCAGCCGCGGCGGCGTCTGGGCGCCGACCACCCGACCAAAGGCCCGCTCCAACGCCGTTTCCAGGGGATCCGTGCGTGACATCCGCTCCTGGTTCTACCTTCTGTTCAATGTTTGTCAAGCATGGCCACAGAGGCTGGACATTCGTCGTCCATCCGTCACAGTTGCCCCCAACATGGCCACCGACAGCTTCGACGCCGTGATCGTGGGCGCTGGCCTCGGCGGCCTCGCGAGCGCGCTCGCCCTCGCGGGCACGGGACACCGCGTCGCCCTCGTCGAAGCCGCCGACGAGGTCGGTGGAAAGGTCCGCGTCGCGCGGGTCGACGGCCACGAGATCGACTGCGGCCCGACGGTGTTGACGATGCGCCCGGTGTTCGAGGAGCTGTTCGCGACCGCGGGCCTGCGCCTCGAGGATCACGTGCAGCTGCACCGGCTCGAGCTGCTCGCGCGGCACGCCTGGCCCGACGGCGCGCGGCTCGATCTGTTCGCCGACGACGAGCGCAGCGCGGCGGCGATCGAGGCCTTTGCCGGCGCCTCCGCGGCCGACGGCTACCGCCGCTTCGTCCGCTACGCCGCGACGCTGCTCGATCGCCTCGACGCGCCGTTCATGCGCCACGACAACGACGGCCTCGTGCGGATGATGCTCCGCGTCGGTCCGCGCGGGCTGCTCGGGCTCGCCCGCGTCGACTTCGCCCGCTCGATGTGGCAGGCGCTCGGCGACTTCTTCCCCGACCCGCGGCTGCGCCAGCTGTTCGGCCGGTACGCCACCTACTACGGCTCGTCGCCGTTCTCGGCGCCTGCGACCCTGAACCTCATCGCGGCCGTCGAGCAGCGCGGGGTGTGGGCCGTGCAGGGCGGCATGATCGTGCTGGCGCGGGCGATCGCAGCGGCGTTCCTCGCCCGGGGCGGCACGCTCGTCACCGGCCAAGCGGTCACCGAGCTCGAGGGCGAGGGTCGCCGCGTCGCCGCGGTGCGCCTGGCCGATGGGACGCGGCTGGCATGCCGCCACGTCGTGTTCAACGGCGATCCGAGCCGCCTGTGCGGCGGACACCTCGGCGACGCCGTGCGTGCCGCCGTCGCGCCGGTCGTCGCACCGCCCTCGCTCTCGGCGATGACGTGGTCGATGCTCGCCCGCCCGCGCGGGCTGCCGCTCGGCTACCATACGGTCTGCTTCGGTGACGACTACGCGGACGAGTTCGCCGCGCTGTTCGAGCGCGGCCGCGTGCCCACGCGACCCACCGTGTACCTGTGCGCGCCCGATCGCGTGTCGGGGATTCCCGAGGGCGACGAGCGCCTGTTCTGCCTGATCAATGCGCCCGCGGGTCTGCCCCGCGACGACGAGGGAGAGGCCACATGTCGCGCCGCCATGGAGCAGTCACTGCGGGCCTGCGGGCTGGAGCTCCACCCGAGCCGACCGGCGATCGCCGCGGCGCCGGCCCACTTCGCCGAGCGGTTCCCGGGGACCGCGGGGGCGATCTACGGGGCGGCGACCCACGGAGCGCTGGCGGCGTTCCGCCGGCCCGCGATCACGACACGCGTGCCGAACCTGTGGTTGGTGGGCGGGGCGAGTCACCCCGGCGCGGGCCTGCCGATGGTGACGCTGGGCGGGCTGTGGGCGTCGAGGCGGATCGCCGCGGACCTCGCTTCGACGCGCACGTCGGCCCCGGTGGCTACCTCTGGTGGTACGTCGACGGCTTCGACGCGCGCAGCGACCACGCCGTCACCGTGATCGCGTTCGTCGGCTCGGTGTTCTCGCCGACCTACTTCCGCGCGCGTCGCCGCCACCTCGACGTCGACCCGCTGGCGCACTGCGGCTTCAACGTCGTCGTGCACGGGCCGCGCACGAACGCCTGGGCGTTCTCGGACTACCGCGGCACCGACGTCGAGCGCAGCGCCGACGAGCTGCGGCTGGGTCGCAACCGCATCGTCCGCACCGCCCGCGGCCTCCGCATCGAGATCGACGAGCGGACGTCGCCGTGGGGTCGACCGCTGCGTGGGCGCATCGAGCTCGACGTCGGCGCGTGGCGCGTCGAGCAATATCCGCTCGACGCGGCGGCGCGCCACCTGTGGTGGCCGGTCGCGCCGCAATCGACGGTCGAGGTCGCGCTCGAGGCCCCCGCGCTGCGCTTCGTCGGCGCCGGCTACCACGACAGCAACCGCGGCATCGAGCCGCTCGAGCAGGCGCTGCGCGGGTGGACGTGGTCGAGATCCACCGACGGCGACGCCACCTCGCTGCTGTACGACGTCACCGACCAAGCCGGCGTGGAGCGGCGCCTCGGCCTGCGCTACGCCCCGGGACGGATCGACACCATCGCGCCCGCGCGCGTCGTCGAGCTCGGGCGCACGCGCTGGGGGCTGCGGCGAACGACCCGCACCGACGGCGACGCGCAGCTGCTCCGGACCCTGGTCGACGCGCCGTTCTACGCCCGCTCGCTGTTCGACGCCGGCAACGGCGACGGCGCCGTCGGGGATCGCGATCGCGTCCGGGGCGTCCACGAGATCGTCGATCTCGATCGGTTCGCCCGCACCACCACGCAGCTCATGCTGCCGTTCCGCACCCGAGGCGCGCGGTGGTTCTGACGGCGATCCTGCTGGCGTGGGCGGCGTCGTACGCCTTCGTCGCGGCGCTCGTCGCCTCGCGTCGTCCGCGGACGCACGGCACGAAGGAGGGCGATCACCACGTGCTCCTCGTGCGACCGGTGACGGGCGACGCGCCCGCCGTCGCGCAGGCGATGTCGACCGTGCCCCGCGTCCCGCCCGGGCTGAGCCTGCGCTGGGTCGCGGCCGTCGCGAGCGCCGACGACCCCGCGTGGCCGCTGGCATGCCGCGCCGCGGCGACGCTGCGGGCCGCCGGCATCGACGCCGAGGCGATGCTCACCGCGGCGCGCGGGCCCAACCGCAAGGCCGAGCAGCTCGCCGCGGCGACGGCGGCCAACGACGGGGACATCGTCGTGGTCATCGACGCCGACGTCGATCTGGCGTCGGTCGATCTCGCCGCGCTCATCGCCCCCCTCGGCGCGACCGCGGGCGGGCGACCGATCGGCGTCGCGTGGTCGCCCCCGGTCGAGACCCGCGCGACGACCCTGGGCGATCGCATCTCGCGGGCGATCCTCGGCGGCTCGTGGCAGGCCTTCGGGGTGCTCGCGCGGCTCGACCCGCGGCTGCTCGTGGGCAAGTGCTTCGCGCTGCGCCGCGAGGTACTCGACGCGCTCGGGGGCTTCGCCGCGCTGCGCCGGCACCTCGGCGAGGATTTCGAGCTCGCCCGGCGCGTCGTCGCGGGCGGCTGGACGCTGCACTGCACGGCGCACCCGGTGCGATCGCTGGCGTGCGGTCGCAGCGTGTCCGAGGTGGTCGACCGGTACGTCCGATGGCTGTGGGTCGTCCGCGCCCAGCGACCGCTGCGGCTGCTGGCGTACCCGCTGTGGCTCGCCGCGGCGCCGCTGCTCGTCCTGGCGGGGCTCGCGATGCTGGGCGTCGACGCGGCCGCGGGCGCGGCGATCCTCGGCACGACCTTCGCGACGCGCGGCGCCGTCGCGGTGATGGCGACGCGCGCGGGCGGGCTACCGCTGCGCGGGCGTCTCGGGCTCGACGTGTGGCTCGCGGATCTCGCCCTGCTCTGGGCGCTCGTCCGCGTGCTCGGCAGCCGCGAGGTCCGCTGGGCCGATCGCACGCTTCGGCTCGGCGAGGACGGCCGCCTCGAGTCGAGCCCCGAAGCGGTGCACGATCCAGCGGGCGGCCGCGGATAGCATCGCGGTCGCCAGGTCGCGTCCCGAGCTGCGCTCGGGCCAGAGTGGCGCGAACGTCGAGGACCGGTCGTCGATGCGGCGCAGGCACGCCTGAACCTCGCCCTCGAGCCACGCGGTGGCGTCGACCTCGGGGGCGCGGCGCGCCGGCGGACCGATCGCGATCCACAGCTCGGGGCGCGGGTCGTCGCCCAGCACGTAGCGCAGCCCGACCGGCACGAACCATGCGCCGGGGCGCGGCGCCCGGGCGTGGATCGACGCGGCGCCGCCGTGGAATCGCAGGGGCTCGTGGGCCGGGCGCGTCTCGCCCTGGGGGAAGATCCACACCGCGCGTCCGGGACGATCGAGCAGCGCCGCGGCGTGGCGCGTCGCGTCGGCGCCGTCGCGTCGCTGGCCACGACGCACGCCGAACGCCCCGACCAGGCCGAAGAACGGCGCGCGCTCGAGGTTCTCCTGCGCCATCATGGCGTGGGCCTCGATCCCGAGGCGGTGGCTGACGACGATCGCGACCAGCGGATCCCACCACGCCGTGTGGTTCGCGATCCACAGCGTCGGCGCGCCGCGAGCGACCTCGCGGGTGGCCTCGAGCCCGTCGACCATGACCCGCGAGAAGCTCGCGCGCATCCTCGCCTCGGCGCGCGCGGCGAACCACCGCGCGAACCGGGGCCATCGCCGCGACGGAATCATCCCTGCACGCCGATGCAGGCGTCGACCAGCGCACCCGCGAGGGGGATCGGGGCGACCTGCAGCGCGCTGGGCTCGGCCGCCGCGGCGCCGAAGCGCGCGCGCAGCATGAGCACCAGCTTGCGCCACGCGGAGGTCCGCGCCCGCACGCTCACCGAGTCGCAGCCGCGGCCGCGCACGACCCGACCGATGTCCTCGTAGATGAGGCTCGCCGCGCGGATCGCCGGTCGGCAATCCGCGGGGAGTCGACCGATGCCGACGTCGGCGCGCCGGTAGTAGCGGGCCGCGACGTCGAGCAATCGCTCGACCAGCGTCGCGATGCCGGGCTCGAAGCTCGGCGCGCGGAGCCAGGCGTCGCGATCGAGCCCGACCTCGGCGAACCACGACCCGGGCAGGTAGACCCGGCCGCGCCGCGCGTCCTCGCCCACGTCCCGCGCGATGTTCGTCAGCTGCATCGCCGCGCCCAGATCGCTGGCGCGCGCGAGCACATCGCGATCGCGGACGCCCATCACCAGCGTGACCGCGACGCCGACGGTGGACGCGACCCGCACCGCATAGTTGAGGACGTCGTCGAGGGTCTCGTAGCGATCGCCCCGCGCGTCCGCGGCGAAGCCGTCGAGCAGCGCGTCGAGCACCGCACGGGCGATGCCGTGCCCGTGGACGACGCGGGCCAGCGAGCGCTCGACGGCGTCGTCCCCCGGCGTCGCGGCGTAGACCCGGTCGAGGACCTGCTCGAGCTCGGCGAGCGCCGCGGTGGGGTCACCGCCGTCGTCGATCGCGTCGTCGGCCACGCGGCAGAAGGCGTAGATCGCCGCGAGCGGCTGCCGCATCCGCGGCGGCAGGAGGCGCGACGCGGCCAGGAAGCTGCGCGAGCCCGCGGCGAGGATCCGACGGCACGCGACGTCGTCGGCGTGCGCCGAGTCGACACGGGCGAGGGCCACCTCAAGCGGCATCGTGCGTGTGCTCGACCGCGGTGGCGGCAGGCGAGGTGGACGGCGGCCGGACGAACGCCGGCAACAGTCCGTCGAGCACGCGCGCCGAGGAGAGCACCCCCGGCACGCCCGCGCCCGGGTGCGTCCCGGCCCCGACGAGGTACAGCCCGTCGACGTCCTCGCTCTGGTTGTGCGGGCGGAAGTACGCGCTCTGCAGCAGCACCGGCTCCATGCCGAACGCCGCGCCCTTCACCGACAACAGGTCGTCGCGGAAGCCGAGCGGCGTCAACATGCGCGAGGTGACGAGCTCGCGCTCGAGCCCGGGCAGGGTCGTGGACGACAGGAACGCCTCGATCTTGCGCCGGTACGGCTCGGCCTGCACGGTCCAGTCGACGTCGGCGTCGAGGTGCGGCACCGGCGACAACACGTAGAAGCCGTCGTGCCCATCGGGCGCCAGCGAGGCGTCGGTCGCGGTCGGGCGGTGCAGATACAGGCTGAAGTCCTCCGCCAATCGCTTGTTGCGGAAGATGTCGTCGAGCAGCGGTCGGTAGCGGGGCCCGAGCATGATGGTGTGGTGCGCCACGTCCTCGTAGCGGCGCTTGGTCCCGAAATACCACACGAAGAGGCTCATCGAGTACCGGGCCCGGTCGACGCGCTCGTCGGTCCAGTGCTTGCGGGCCTCGGGCGCGACCAGGTGCCGGTAGGTCCACGCCGAATCGGCGTTCGAGATCACCACGTCGGCGGCGATGCGCGTGCCGTCGGCCAGGGGCACGCCGGTGGCCTTGCCCCGATCGACGTCGATGCGCGAGAC